>JBDIVX010000190.1:0-13344 GCA_039794305.1 Candidatus Neutrinellum sp. | reverse complement strand
GCATTCTCCAGTTGCGCATCCCTCGTTCCTCTTGGTCCAGGTCTCGACAACCCCGAACCAGCGAGGATACGAGGGGTGCGCGCCCCTTCAGCCGCCAAATTCACCCACGACTACGTCAGGAGAGCCGTTTTTTTCCGGACGAGGGCGGCATCGTGGGTGTCAGCGAGCGACGGCGCCGCGACAGGGAGCGGCGGCGGGAGAGCATCGTGGAGGCCGCCGAGCACGTCTTTCGGCGCGAGGGCTTCGAGGCGAGCACGATGGAGCAGGTCGCGGCAGAGGCCGAGGTCAGCAAGGGCACGCTCTATCTTTACTTCGAGAACAAGGACGCCCTCAGGGCCGCTCTCGGAGAACGCTGGGTGCGCACCCTCGTCGAGCGCCTGTCACCTCGGCTCGACGAGGCGCCGAGCGGCCTCGAGGGCGTCCGCGCCGTGCTCGAGAGCTACCACGAGCACTTCGCGTCGCACGCCGACCACGGCCGCCTGGCGCTCGGCTGGATCAGCAGCCCGCCGAGCGCGGCGGCCGAGTCCTGTGGGAGCTTCGAGGCGCATCGCGAGGCGGTCCGTGAGCTGGTGGGGATGGTGATCGCCACGATCGAACGGGGCCGGCGCGATCGATCGATCCGCGCCGACGTCGATCCGCACCTGCTCGCGCCGCAGATGTGGGGCGGGTTCCTGGGAGTCTGGATGCTCGTGCTCAATCAGGACCGCGTCCGGTTCAAGGGCGTCCACCCATCGGTCGACATGAATCGGCTCGTCCCGTGTTTCATCGACACCATGCTCAGGGGGATCGCCGCGTACGAGGCGTCGGAGGCTCCGGAATGAGGACCGCGCTCGCGCTCGCGCTCCCGCTCCTCGCCTCGGCGGCGTGCCTGCCGTACGACCCGGTCGAGCGGCCCGCTCCCCCCGTGGACACCCCGCAGGGCTACACCGCGGGCGGCGAAGCCGGCGCCGAGCCGGAAGCGCTCGCTCGCGGCTGGTGGACCGCGTTCGGCGATCCGCGTCTCACCGAGCTGACCGCTCGCATGCTGAGCGGCAACTTCCAGCTCCACGCCGCGTGGGCACGCCTCGAGCAGGCGCGCGCCGTCGCCGAGCTCGCGGGCGCCCCGCGCTGGCCGCAGGCGGGCCTGAGCGTGTCGGCGGGCAGGCAGCGCCAGCGCTTCGGCGCGTTCGATCCGCAGGAGAGCAACTCCTACTCGGCGTCGGTGCCGATGAGCTACGAGGTCGATCTCTTCGCGCGCATCGGCGCCGAGGCCACGGCCGCCGACCTCGACGCACGGGCGACGCGGTACGACGTCGAGGCCGCCGCCATGACGCTCACGGCCCAGCTCGCCGAGACCTGGTTCGACCTCGCGGACCTCCACCTCCGCCGCGAGCTGCTCGAACGGCAGCTCGAGACCAACGAGACCTTCCTCGAGCTCGTGCAGCTCCGTTTCCGGACCGGCCTCGCCTCGGCCCTCGACGTCTACCAGCAGCAGCAGCAGGTCACGGCGACGCGCGCGCAGCTCACGCTGATCGTCTCCCGGGAGCAGGTGCTCAAGAACCAGCTCGCCTTGCTGGTCGGGGCGGCACCCCAGACGCTCCGGACGCAGACGCCGGAGGCGCTCCCCGAGCTGCCTCCGCTCCCTGCGGTGGGCGTCCCGATCGAGCTCCTGCAGCGCAGACCGGACCTGCGCTCGGCGCAGCTCCGCGTGTCGGCCGCGGACTACCGCGTCGGGGCAGCCATCGCCGACTGGTTCCCCAGGCTCAACCTCGGCGCGAGCGTCGGGGTCGCCGCGACGGCGCTCTCGGGCCTCTTCGACATCGACAATCTCCTGTGGAGCATCGCTGCCACGATCACCGAGACGATCTTCGACGGCGGCCGCCGCGCCGCCGAGATCGAGCGGCGCGAGGGCGTGGTGTACGAACGCCTCGCCGTCTATGGGCAGACATTCGTCACGGCCATCGCCGAGGTCGACAACGCGCTCGTCCTCGAGGCGCAGCAGCGCGCGAACATCGAGGAGCTCGAAGCGCAGATGGAGATCGCCGAGGCGACGCTCCGAGAGGCCCGGAGCCGCTACAGCGAGGGCCTCACCGACTTCCTGAACGTGCTGACCGCGCTCGCGTCGCTGCACGCGACCGAGCTCAACCTGCTCACCGCGCGCCGTCAGCTCGTCTCCCACCGCATCCAGCTCGTCCGGGCGCTCGGCGGCTCCTGGACCGAGCGGCTCACGCCGCCCGAGCGTCTCGAACCGCGCGAGTCGGAGGAGGCCTCCCAGTGAAGAACGCGATCCGAACCCTCCTGAAGATCGTTCTCCCACTCGTCGCCCTCGCGGTGGGCGTCTCGGTCTTCATGGGCCTGGTGCGCACGAAGCCGCCCGTCCAGCGCGGCCAGCGGCAGGATCGGGCGCCGCTGGTCGAGGTAGAGCGCGCGGTGAGCGCGAGCCACACGCTGACGGTGACCGGGCAGGGCGAGGTGGTGCCGGCACGCCGCGTCGTGCTGATGCCCGAGCTCACCGGGCGCGTGCAGTGGCAGAGCGGCGAGCTCGTGCCGGGCGGACGGTTCCGCGAGGGCGAGCCCATCCTGCGGATCGATCCGCGGAACTACCGCGTCAGCATCGAGCAGCAGCAGGCCCAGCTCGAGCGCTCGCAGATGGAGCTCGAGATGGAGCGCGGCCGGCAGGTGATCGCCGAGCGGGAGTGGGAGCTGTTCGGCGGCGGCGAAGGCGAGCAAGCGACGGAAGAGGGCCGCGCGCTCGCGCTACGCCAGCCGCACCTCCGGACGGCGCGCGTCGCCGTGAAAGCAGCCGAGAGCTCGCTCGACCGCGCGCGCCTCGACCTGCGCAAGACCACGCTCCGCGCCCCCTTCAACGCGATGGTCCAGAGCGAGTCGGTGGACCCCGGGCAGCTCGTCGGTCCCCAGACGCAGGTGGCGACCCTCGTCGGCACCGATCAGTTCTGGGTTCAGGTCGCGGTGCCGCTCGACGTCTTGCCGCACATCGACGTCCCCGGGCTCGGCGGCCAGGATGGCTCGGAGGCCCGCGTGGTGCAGGAGGTCGGCGAGCGGCGCATCGAGCGGGTCGGGCACATCGTTCGCCTGCTCGGGGACCTCGACCCGGTGGGCCGCATGGCGCGCATCCTGGTCGCGATCGACGATCCCTTGGCGCTCGACGCGCAGGGGGCGGACGGGGAGGTCCTGCCGCTGCTGCTCGGTGCCTACGTGAACGTCGCCATCGAAGGAGGACGGCTCGACGGTGTGATCGAGGTGCCGCGCACGGCGCTGCGCGAGGGCGGGCAGATCTACGTCCTGACGGAGCAGAGCCGCCTCGAGATCCGAGACGTGGAGATCGCCTGGCGCACCGAGGACACGGTGCTGATCCGCTCGGGCCTGCACGACGGGGAGCGCTTCGTCACGAGCCGCGTCCCCACGCCGGTCGAGGGGATGGAGCTCCGGACGGAGGAGGAGCCCACCGGCCGTCCCGCGCGCGCGGAGGCCGACCCGCGATGAGCGCCGAGTCCCGGGAGGACGAGCGGAAGAGGGAGACCGGCCCGCTCGCCTGGATGGCGAAGAACTCGGTCGCGGCCAACCTCATCATGCTCGTGCTCCTGATCGGAGGCGCGCTCATGATGTCGCGCGTCAAGCAGGAAGTCTTCCCCGAGTTCGACCTCGACCTGGTCATGATCCAGGTCCCCTACCCCGGCGCGAGCCCCGCCGAGGTGGAGCAGGGGGTCGTGCTCGCCATCGAGGAGGCCGTCCGCGGCCTCGATGACGTCAAGGAGGTGCGCTCGACGGCGACCGAGGGGATGGGCGTGGTGGCCGTCGAGCTCATGCTGGGCGCAAACGCCGACCGCGCGCTCGCCGACATCAAGAGCGCCGTCGATCGCATCACATCGTTCCCAGAAGACATCGAGAGGCCCGTCGTGAGCCTCGCCACGTTGCGGCGACAGGTCGTCTCGCTGGTGATCTACGGCGACAAGAGCGAGGCGGAGCTCAGGCGGCTCGCCGAGCGGACGCGCGACGAGCTTCTCGACCTACCCGAGATCACCTATGTCGAGCTCGATGGCGTCCGGCCGCTCGAGATCAGCGTCGAAGTCCCGCAGGAGAACCTGCGCCGCTACGGGCTGACCATCGATCAGGTGGCCCGCACCATCCGCGCTTCCTCGGTCGAGATCCCGGGCGGCGGCGTGAAGACCCGGAGCGGCGAGGTGCTCCTACGGACCTCCGAGCGGCGCGACCGGGGCTCGGAGTTCGAGGAGATCGTGCTCCTCAGCCGGCCGGACGGCTCGCAGGTCCGCGTGCGGGACATCGCCCGGGTGACGGACGCGTTCCGGGAGATGGACCAGGAGGCGCTGTTCAACGGCAAGCGCGCGGTGATGGTCAACGTGTTCCGGGTGGGGGACGAGACGCCCATCGAGAGCGCCGAGGCGGTCAAGCGGTACATGGAGCAGAACCGAGAGCGGTTCCCCTCGGGCGTCGAGCTCGCGATCTGGAACGACGCCTCGGAGATCTACGCCGACCGCGTGGACCTGCTCATGCGCAACGCGATGGCGGGCCTCGTGCTCGTGCTCCTCACGCTCGGGCTCTTCCTGGAGGTGCGCCTCGCGTTCTGGGTGACGCTCGGGATCCCGGTCTCGTTCGTCGGCTCGCTCCTGTTCCTGCCAGCGACGGACGTGTCGGTGAACATGATCTCGCTGTTCGCGTTCATCCTGACGCTCGGGATGGTGGTCGACGACGCGATCGTCGTGGGCGAGGCCGTCTACAAACGCCGCCAGGACGGCATGAAGCCGCTCGCGGCGGCGATCAGCGGCGTCCGCGAGGTGGCCGGGCCGGTGGTGTTCTCGATCCTCACCACCTGCATCGCGTTCATGCCGCTCGTGTTCGTGCCGGGAACGCGGGGCAAGTTCTTCGTGGCCATTCCGACGGTGGTGATCACCGTCCTCCTGATCTCGCTCGCCGAATCGCTCTTCGTCCTGCCCGCACACCTCGCGCACACGGGCGAGGCGGGCAACCGCGGGCTCGGCGGGTGGCTGCACCGGCAGCAGCAGAAGGTGAGCCGGCTGCTCGAGTGGCTCATCGACCGCACCTATCGTCCGGTGCTGCTGGCGGCGATCCGGTGGAGGTACCTGACCGTCGCGGCCGGGCTGATGATCCTCATCGGGACGCTCGGCTTGTGGGTGGGCGGGCGCATCGAGTTCACGTTCATGCCGAAGATCGAGAGCGACATCGTGAACGCGAGCCTCGAGATGCCGTTCGGGACGGCGGTGGAGGACACCCGGGACGCCGAGGAGCGGCTGCTCGCCGCCGCCAGGGAGACGCTGGCCGAGCTGGGCGGCGAGGAGCGCTACGCGCGCGGCGTCTTCTCCCAGATCGGCTCGGCGGGAGGCGGCTCTCGCGGGCCTGCGGGCTCGGGGTCGTCGTCGGGGAGCCATCTCGCGCAGGTGACCGTGCAGCTCGTGCCCGCCGGCGAGCGCGAGTTCACCGCCGCCGAGCTCGTGCGCCGCTGGCGCGAGAAGGTCGGCGACGTCCCCGGGGCGGAGTCGCTCCGCTACGACTACAGCACGGGCTCGGGCGGCGGACAGCCCATCGACATCGAGCTCACCCATCCGGACATGGAGACGCTCGAGCGGGCCGCCGAGAGGCTCGCCGCGGCGATGGCCGAGTACCACGGCGTGCGTGACGTGGACGACGGCTTCACGCCGGGCAAGGAGCAGCTCGACCTCCGGCTGCGTCCGGAGGCGCGCAGCCTCGGCGTGACCGAGTCGGAGCTGGCCCGGCAGGTGCGCGCCGCGTTCTTCGGCGCCGAGGCGGTCCGGCAGCAGCGCGGGCGCGACGAGATCCGCGCGTACGTGCGCCGGCCCCTGTCGGAGCGCACGTCGATGCACGACGTCGAGCGGATGATCATCCTCACGCCGCAGGGGGGCGAGGTGCCGCTCGGCCAGGCGGCCGTCGTGGAGCGGGGCCACAGCTACACCCAGATCAAGCGCACGGACGGCCGGCGCGTGATCAACGTGACGGCGGATGTGGTCCCCGGCGAGGCCAACGCCAACAAGGTGGTCGCGGACTTAATCCGCGACGTCATCCCGGACCTACAGGCGGACTACCCCCGCCTCGGGTACGCGATGGGAGGCGAGCAGAAGTCCCAGGCCGAGACGATGGGCGCGCTCTTGAAGAACTTCGGCATGGCGGTGATCGCGATGCTGGCGCTCCTCGCGGTGGCCTTCCGCAGCTACGCTCAGCCTCTCATCGTCATGGGGGCCATCCCGTTCGGCTTCGTCGGCGCGCTCATCGGGCACGTGATGATGGGCTACGACCTCAGCCTGCTCTCCATGATGGGCGTGGTCGCCCTCAGCGGCGTGGTGGTCAACTCCTCGCTCATCCTGGTGGTCGCGGTCAACGAGTACCGCGCGGACGGGATGACCATGCTCGAGGGCCTCGAGGCGGGCGGCACCCGGCGCTTCCGCCCGATCCTGCTCACGTCGCTGACGACGTTCCTCGGTCTGGCGCCCATGATCGCCGAGACCAGCGTCCAGGCTCGGTTTCTCATCCCGATGGCGATCAGCCTCGGCTTCGGCGTCCTGTTCGCGACGCTCATCACGTTGCTGATCGTCCCGGCGAGCTACGCCATCGTGGAGGACGTGAAGCGCCAGGTGCGCGCCGGCCGCGACTTCGTGTGGGGATCGAAGGACTCCCCCGTCGACACGCCCGCGACCGAGGACTGAGATGCCGGCGACGGTTCAGCGGCTCCTTCGCCGCGCCGCGAGCGCGAGGAGCGCGAGGAGCCACGCGCCGCCCTCCGCGCTGCCCGGCGCCGCGGCGCACCCCCGCCAGAACGGCGGGTGGTCGGTGCGGACGCAGCTCTCGGGCGTGCTCTCGGACACGCGGCCGGACAGGTCGCGCGCCAAGAGCGCGAAGCACACCTCGCCGAGCGACTCGCTGCGCGGCAAGCGGACGCGCAGGTTCTCGCCCGTCTCGGGCAGGGGTGCTCCGAGCACGAGGCGCGGTGGATCCCCCGGGGCCATCGACGGTCCGCGGGTCTGGAACACGAGCGCCTCGAGCGTCCCCGGGCCCGTGTCGTCGCCCGACGCTCCGGCCTCGAGGTCGAAGAGGTACCGCTCCTCCGCCGAGTCGGTGCAGTCGTCGTGCTCCTTGCGCGGGTCCCAGGCGAGGCGGCGCGCGCCCTCGAAGGTGGGCGCCGCCCGATCGGGACCCGAGCCCGTCTCGAAGGTGACGACCGCCCCCCGACCCAGGACGTCTCCGTCGCGGTCGCGCAGCCCCGGCCACCGCACGACGTAGCTCGTGCCGGGCAGGAGCGGCGCGTCCGGCGTGGCCACCAGAGCGCCCTCGGCCTCGTCGAAGACGGCCTCGAGGCTCCGCTCCTCGCCGCCCTCGACGCCGAGGAACACGTCCTCGTCGAGGTACCCGGCGGTGGGCGCGTAGCGTGCGCGGAGGCTCGCGTCCGTGGGCACGCCCGCGGCGCCGTCCACCGGCAGCGACGCGAGGAGGTCGGGCGGAGCGCACTGCGCCTCGGCAGCGCACGGCGCGGCGGCGAGCGCGACGAGCACCATCACGGCTCGCACAGCACGTCCTCGCAGGCGCCGAGGGACTCGCCACGGTCGCCGTCTGCGTCGAGGTCGTGCCGGTCCCGGCAGCACCATCCGCCGTCGATGCAGCACTGCTCGAGCTCCGGCGAGCTCATCCGGTCGAGCGCGATCGAGATGCACGCGTCGGGCGCCCGCTGCTCGCGGCACTCGCCGAAGCCGCGCCCGTCCGCCGCGCAGGTCTGCACGCCCCAGTACGTGCAGTACGAGAGGAAGCACACCCGCTCGCTCCCCGGCACGCAGTGCTCGCAGCGGCGCGGGCACTCGCTGAGCCGGCCGGCGACACACAGGCGCGTCCCGCCGCCCTCGCACGGCACGGGCGGCACCTCGTCGACCATGCCGTCGCAGTCGTCGTCCCGTCCGTTGCACTCCTCGGGGGCCGGCTCGCAGCCGCGCGGCACCACCGCGGAGTCCACGCCCGCGTCCGCGCCCGCGTCTCGCGGCACGGACCCGGCGTCCGGCCCGGCGTCGGGGCTCGAGAGGCCGACCCCCGTGCGGCTGCACGCCGGCACGGACAGCGCCACCAGCAGCAGCGCGATCGAGCCCACCACAGCCACGCTCGCACCCCTCATCGGCCGGCGATCAGGGTAGCACCCTTCCCTCACGGCTGCCCGAGGGCTAGTAACACGGCATGCGCACCCTGGTCCGGAGCTTCTTCAAGGGATTGCTCATCGTCGTGCCGCTGGCGGTGACGTTCTACGTCCTCTACTTCTCGGTCACGGTCCTGGACGGCCTGCTCGCGGGACCGTTCCCCGGGTTCGGGCTCCTCGTGGTGGTGGTCGCCGTCACGCTGGTCGGCCTGTTCGCCTCGAACGTCATCGGCCGGACGGTCGTCGAGTTCGTCGAGAAGGGCTTCTCGAACATGCCCGTCGTGAAGCTCGTCTACGGCTCGATCAAGGATCTGATGGGGGCCTTCGTCGGAGACAAGAAGAGCTTCGACAAGCCCGTCATGGTCGACGTCGGGGACGGGATGCGGGTGCTCGGGTTCGTGACCTGCACGCGCTTCGACGATCCCAAGCTGTACCACCACGTCGCCGTGTACGTTCCCCAGTCGTACAACTTCGCCGGCAACCTGCTGGTCGTGCACCGCGACCGCGTGCAGGCCATCGACGCGGACGGCGCACAGTTCATGGCGTTCATCGTCTCGGGCGGGGTGAGCGACATGAACGCCGCACGCACGATGGTCGACGGTGAGCTCGCGTCCAGGTGAGCTCTCAGTCGAGCTCGGCCGGGATGCCAAAAATGCGCTGCGCGAGGGCGAGGGCGAGAAAGAGCGGGTTGCCGATCAGGTACCGTCGCGCGAGCCGCCGCGGCTCCTGCTGGAGGCGCCAGAGCCACTCGAGGCCTAGCTCGCGCCAGGCCACCGGTGCGCGGGGCACGTTGCCCGCGAAGAAGTCGAACAGGCCGCCGACCGTCAGCACGCGGCTTCCCTCGAGGTCGCGGAGCCAGCGCCAGACCCACCGCTCCTGGACGGGTGTCCCCATCCCCACGAGGACGAGGCTCGGGCCGTGGGAGCGCAGGCGCTCGCACACGCGGGCGGACTCCGAGTCGTCGAGGTAGCCCTGGTGCACGAACGGGATGCGCAGGCCCGCGTGCGTGCGGCACAGGTTCTCGGCGCAACGTTCCGCCACGCCGTCTCTCGCGCCGATGAGGATCATCGGTGTCCGCCGCAGAGCGGCCTCGCGACACAGGAGCGGCAAGAGGTCCGTCCCGTTCAGGTTGTGCCGCATGGCGACGCCGAGGAGGCGCGCGGCGATGCGCACGCCGATGCCGTCCGGGAGCACGAGGTCCGCGTGGGCCAGGAGCGCGGCGAGGCCGCGATCGAAGGCGGCGAGGTTCAGCGCGTGCGGGTGGACGATGTGGACGATGCGGGCGCTCGCCGGACGAGGCTCCGCGAAGACCTCCCGCACCGCGCGCTCGATCGTGAGGTTGTCCACGCGCGCGGAGACGATGTGCGGGCGCTCGAACGGTCGCGCGCCACCCGACGGCGCGAGGAGCCTGGCGACCAGCGCGCGTGCGAGCACGGCGGCGTCGTTCTTGGCGCCTCGTCCGGGATCGTCGAGATAGGCGCGCTCTTCCTCGTCGAGGCGTCCATAGGGGATGCCCATGCCGACCCGTGCCTCGATCGGCGAGACCACTCCGCGGGGGCGATCTGGGTCGAGGCGTGAGCCCACGAGGGTGCCGGCGCGATGCAGCACGTCGCGCAGCGTCGCGCGCGGGAGCAGATCGATCTGCATGGGTACCTCCGGGTGCCGGAGGTGCTCATCGCACCGAACGTTCCGTCGCTTCGAGGGGCCGGCCGATCGCCGTTAGTCACGTCGTGCCGCGCGCTTGGCCGATCGGATCATCCCACCCGCCGACGACGCGACGGCCCGATGCGCCCGCCCGCCACGCCCCGAACCGCCCCGAGAGGTCGTGCAATCGTGCCGAGCGGAGCGGACGTCAGTCCGCGCAGCGGCACGATTGCTGACCGAGCCGAGTCCCTCCGCAAAGAAAAATGCCTGGGCTTTCACCCAGGCATATGGCGGGGCGGACGGGACTCGAACCCGCGGCCTCCGGCGTGACAGGCCGGCGTTATAACCAACTTAACTACCGCCCCAGTTGCGGGATGGGCTATCTAGCCCAGCGCCGCGAAGCTGTCAAAGGCTTTCAAACGGGCCGTCCGGCGGCCCCCGAGCCAGGCCTGTGCGGGGTCACGGGCGCGAGCGCCGGGCCGCGTCCACGGCCACCAGCGCGGCCCGGGCCTTGTTCACGGTCTCGTCGAACTCGGCCTGGGGATCGCTGGCCTCCACGATGCCCGCGCCCGCCTGCAGGAAGAGCTCGTCGCCCTCGGCCACCACCGTCCGGATGGCGATGGCGACGTCCATGTTGCCGCCGAACCCGATGTAGCCGACCGCGCCGCCGTAGATGCCGCGGGGCTCGGGCTCGAGCTCCTCGATGATCTGCATGGCACGCACCTTCGGGGCGCCGGTCAGGGTGCCGGCGGGGAACGTCGCGCGGAGCACATCGAGCGCGTCTCGTCCCGGCGCCACCTCGCCGACGACGTTCGAGACGATGTGCATGACGTGCGAGTAGCGCTCGACCACCATGCGGTCGGTGATCCGGACCGTGCCGGGGACGCTGATCCGCCCGAGGTCGTTGCGGCCGAGGTCGACGAGCATCACGTGCTCGGCACGCTCCTTGGGATCGGCGAGGAGCTCGCGCTCGATCGCCTGGTCCTCTTCCTCGGTGCGCCCGCGCGGACGCGTGCCGGCGATGGGACGCACCTGCGCGACGCCGTCCTCCACGCGCACGAGCGTCTCGGGGCTCGCGCCCGCGATGACCACCTCGGGGAAGCGTAGGAAGTACATGTACGGCGACGGGTTCACGACCCGCATGGCGCGGTAGACATCGAAGGGATCACCGCCCGCGAACGGGACGCGGAACCGCTGCGACAGGACGACCTGGAAGACGTCCCCTGCCCGGATGTGCTCCTTGCCACGCTCGACGGCGGCGCGGAAGCCGGCCTCGTCGAAGGACGAGGGCGGCAGCTCGACCGGGAGGTCGCGGTCGGGCGGGGCGAGAGGGGGCACCGGCGCCGGGTTCCGCAGCCGCTCGGCGGCTCGGTCGACCCGAGCCACTGCGGCCTCGTAGGTGGCCGAGAGGTCGGCGCCGGGCTCGATGCGCGCCGGGACCACGATCCGCAGGGTCTGGGCGAGCGAGTCGAAGACGAGCACCGTGCCGCCGATCGCGAAGGACCACTCGTAGCCTCCCTGCGCGGGGCCGAGCGCGGGACCGACGGTCGGCTCGAAGCGGCGCACGGCGTCGTAGGCGACGTAGCCGACCGCCCCACCCCAGAACCGTGGCAGCCAGTCGACCGCCGGCGGCCTCCACCGGGCGAGCTCGACCCGGAGCTCCTGCCACGCGTCGACGCCCGCCCGCGCTTCGACCGTCCCATCCGGCGCCACCCGCTCGAACCGGTCGCCCGCTCCGCGGACCAGATAGGCGGGCTCGAAGCCGACGAAGCTGAACCTGCCCCACTTCTCTCCGCCCACGACGCTCTCGAGCAGGAAGCTGCCGGGCTCCCGTCCGACCGCGCCGAGCGCCACCACCGGCGTGAGGGTGTCGGCGACCACCTCGCGGGTCACCGGCACGACCGTCGCGTTCGCGGCGAGGCGCCGGAATTCTTCGAGGTCGGGGCGTAGCGAGGGCACGGCGGGAGCCTACAACGGAAGTGTGATAGATACCGCTCGGCGGACGGCGTGACCGAGCGGCGTTGCCGGACGACGAGGAGGCCCCGAATGGATGCCCGGCTGAGTGATGCGGACCCGGAAGTCGCCCGCCTGATTCGCGAAGAGGAGCGGCGCCAGCACGACCACGTGCGGCTCATCCCGAGCGAGAACTACGCGACGCGCGCCGTCATGGAGGCGTGCGGCAGCGTGCTCAACAACAAGTACTCGGAAGGGTACGCGGGCAAGCGCTACTACGAGGGCCAGCAGAACATCGACGCGGTCGAGACCCTCGCCATCGAGCGGCTGAAGTCGCTCTTCGGGGTGGACCACGCGAACGTGCAGCCCTACTCCGGCTCGCCGGCCAACCTGGCGGTGTACTTCGCCTTCCTGAAGCCGGGCGAGACCACCATGGGCATGGGGCTGCCGAGCGGCGGACACCTCACGCACGGCTGGAAGGTCTCCATCACGGGCGCGTACTACCACGCGGTCCAGTACGGCGTGCGACGCGACGATCACCTCATCGACTTCGACGAGGTGGCGCGGCTCGCGCGGGAGCACAAGCCGAAGCTCCTGTGGTGCGGGGCGACGGCGTATCCGCGCGTCATCGACTACGATCGCTTCGCGGAGATCGCCCGCGACGTGGGTGCGGTGCTCGTCGCGGACATCGCGCACATCTCGGGCCTCATCGCGGGCGGGGCGCATCCTTCCCCCGTCGGCAAGGCCGAGGTGACCACGAGCACCACGCACAAGACCTTCCGCGGTCCCCGCGGCGGCATGATCCTCTGCGACGAGAAGCACCGGAAGGCCATCGACAAGGCCGTGTTCCCGGGCTTGCAGGGCGGCCCACACAACGGGACGACGGCGGCCATCGCCGTCGCGGCCAAGCTCGCCGCGACCGACGACTTCAAGCAGTACGCGCACCAGATCGTCGACAACTGCCGCGCGATGGCCGAGGTGCTCGAGGCGCGCGGCGTCGACCTCGTGACGGGCGGTACCGACAACCACCTCATCCTGTGCGACCTCACGTCGAAGAACGTCCCGGGCAAGGTGGCCGCGCAGGCCCTCGATCGAGCGGGCATCGTGACCAACTACAACTCGGTCCCCTTCGACCCCCGCAAGCCGTTCGATCCGAGCGGGCTGCGGATCGGAACGCCCGCGGTGACGAGCCGCGGCATGGGGCCCGACGAGTGCAAGCGCATCGGCCACTACATCGCCGACGTCATCGAGAACGTCGAGGACGACGGGCTGCTCTCGCGCATCGCCGGCGAGGTGAAGGAGATGTGCGACCAGTTCCCGGCGCCGGGGCTACCCGTGCCGTGACCCGCGTCTCGCCGGTTTCTTGACGCCGGGTGCCCCCCGGGGGCAACTCGGGGGGATGAGGGTCAGCACGATCGGCGTCGCGCTCTTTGCGGCGGCGGTGGCGGCCGGCGTGTCGGGCGCGGAGGGACAGGTGCGCCCCGAGCCCGCCACGGTGACGGTCGGCGGGCGGCCGATCGACCTCACGCGAGACCTGCACGGGCAGGCCGTGGCTCTCGGGCGGGCGTTCCTGCGGGAGCGTA
>JBDIVX010000189.1:0-13560 GCA_039794305.1 Candidatus Neutrinellum sp. | reverse complement strand
GTCGGCGATCCAGCTCGCCGCGGCGAGCGGGCTCGGGCCGTCGCGCGGCTCGGTCGTGCCGAGGAAGGTCGCGCCCGGCTCCCACGTCTCGGCGCCCGTGTTGAGGAGCTCGATGTAACCGTCCACATCCTGGCGCGGGTACAGCTCGAAGGGGCGGCTCGCGAGCGGGAAGGTCTGGTCCTCGTACGCGGCGCTGAACGGCGGGGGGCCGACCAGCTCCTCGTAGGAGCGCACGAGCGACATGTACGTCGGGGCGTACACGTTGCCGTAGCCCGAGACGTTCATGCGGATGTTGAAGTGCAGGTGGACGGTGGTGGGCGTCCCGCCGAAGTTGTTGCTCACCTTGCCCACGCGCTGGCCCCGCGAGACGCGGTCGCCGACCCTCACCTGCACCGAGCGCATGTGGAGGAAGTCGTAGCGGCGGCCGTCGTCCGCCGTGACGTAGACCGAGTAGCTGCCGATGTGGGTGACGGTGCCGTCGACCGTGGAGACCGCCCAGTGGTGGTCGTCGCGGCAGCTCGCGGCGCGGATGTCCTGGCCCTGGTGCCCGTTGCCGCTCGGGCACATGGGCATCTCCCAGCTCCGCTCCTCGCAGTAGTTGTCGTGCCAGGGGTAGCCGAAGTTCTCCGCGTCGCACTGACCTCCGCCGGGGCCTCTGTAGCCGCCGTGCCCGTAGATCTGCGAGTTGGCGTAGGCGGGCGCGCTCTCGATGGGGAAGCGCATGCCGGGGGCGTAGACGAGGTCGTCGACGCGGCCGGCGCCGGGCCGGGTGGAGGTTCCTCCGGGGGCCTCGAGCTCGCCCGGCGGGCGCCAGGTGAACTGGGCCTGCGCGGCGGACGTGACGAGGAGCGCGGCGAGCAAGGGGAGCGCGCGCCTCACCGCGGCACCTCCACCAGCCGCTCGGCGAGATCGCACAGGAACGCGTCCTCGGTGCACCGCTCGTCCTCGAAGGGGCGGAAGCACTCCACCTCGAGCACGTAGCTCGTGCCCCCGCGCTCCCAGGTGACGCTCCGGATGCCCTCGTTCACCAGGATCCGGGCGGGCACGCCGCGGACCTCGTGCTCGGGGGCGGGCGCCTCGCGGCCGTCGCCGCCGTGGTGCACGACGTCGGTGGCGTGCAGGTAGACGGAGATCTCGCCGTCCCGGGCGCTCACGGCGTAGAAGCCGCGGCCCGACGTCACCGTCGATCGCTCGTTCCAGCCCTCGGGCAAGAGGAGGGCAGCCACCGGGGCGTTGGCCAGGGCCCGTCGCGAGCGCGCGTCGAGCCCGGCGAGCGGATCGGTCGCCGGCTCCTCGCCGTCGGTCAGCTCGGCTCGGGCGGCCTCCGGTGCCTCGTCGGCCCGTGGCTGGCAGGCCATGAAGAAGAGGGCCGCGAGCCCGATCCACCTCCGTTGCATGCGCCCGCCCGAGGCAAACGCCGGACCAGCGAGATCGGGGCCGTTTGCGGACGGGAGGCACCAGCATCGGCCCGGTGCGCGCGCCTCGTTGTCACCCCGCTGACCAGAAGCTGATCAGAGTCGGCCGCCTCAGCCTCCGCCACCGGCGCCGATGCAGTCCGTGTCGCCCTCCCCGAGGATGAGGGTGGCGAGCACGTTGTCGATGCCGTGGTAGACGCCGGACGGAAGGAGCCTCTGGAGCGCGAAGCAGGCGGTGGCGAAGAGATCGCGCCTCATGATCTCGGGCACCTCGTAGGCGTCGAGGCTCGCCACGATCAGGGTCGCCACCCCGAAGAGCCTGGCGAGGATCTGGCCCACCGCCGTCGCGACCGAGATGCCGTTGGTGATGCCACCGAGCCCGGGCACACCCAGGCCCTCGGCGGCATCGATCCCGGATGCCAATCGGTTGAGGTACTCGGCCACCGCGATCGTCTCCTCGAGGAGCTCGACGACCGCGAAGTACGTCTCGGCGCCGCCACTGCCGTCGTCGAGCACGCCGAGGAGCGCCCCGGTCTCGCGGTGGATGGCCCAGAACGCGATGGGATCGCCCGACTCGGGCACGATCTTCACGTAGGGGTCGTACTCGCGGAGCACCTGCCGCCAGCGGGCGCGCACGTCGTCGGACAGCTCGGTGCGGCTCGCGAAGTGGGTGGAGCCGCCCCGGCCGACGTAGGTGAGGGGCTGACCGTCGAGGAGCGACAGGGTGCTCCGTCGGTGGACCGCCGCCTCGGCGACGGCGAGGCGCGCGGTCTCGCGGAGGGTCGCTTCGTGCCGCACCCCCGGCGCGCCCTCGATGGCGGTCGATGGATGTCCGAGCGGCAGCACGTCGAGGCGGCGCCCGTGGCGCCGCGCGCCGAGTCTCGGGCCCTCGACCACGAGCGTCGCGCGAAGCCCGGTCTCGAAGGGGAGGCGGCTGGCGCTGGCCGCGTCCCAGAGCGGGGGCTGCAGCATGGCCACGTCGGCCTCGAACCGGGGGAGCCCGTCCGCCAGCGCCTGCACGATCGCCTCGTCGTCGCCGGTCCGGAGGGCGGTGAAGAGCGGCTCGAGCCCGAGCCGGGCCGTCACGACGTCGTCGAGCCACACCGAGAGGGGTGGCCTGGCGCCCTCGAAGGCGATCGCCACGTCGCTCCAGAGCAAGCTCGTCGTGCGGTCGGCCACGTCCTCCGGGATGGGCTCGTGGCCGTAGGCGAGGTGATGGATGCCGGCGAGGGTGCGGGTCACCGAAGAGCCGCCGGCCTCCACCGTGAGGTACAGGCCGACCAGCCGTCGCTGCAGGGTCGCGGCCGGCACGTCGTAGGTCCCGGAGGTCTCGACGTCGGGCCCGACGACGCGCACGTGGACCGCGCGCGTGGAGGGGCCCGCGAGGGGCGCGCGGTAGCTGAGCGTGTAGGTGGGGATCACCTGCTCGCCGAGGAAACCGAGGACCGCCGCCGACGCGGCGGAGTGGGTCGCGGCGTCGACGACCACCCCGCCGGTGAGCGCCGCCATCTCCTCGAGCGCCGCGCGATTGCCGCCTCCCGCGCCGACGTACGCCAGCACCGCGGGCGGGCCCGAGGCGAGCGCCGCTTCGATCTCGGGGGTCCGTGCGTCCACCACGTCCCCGTCCGTGACGTAGACGATGGTGGTCGGGTTGCGCTGGGCCGCGTCGGCGAGGTTGGTCCACAGCCGCGAATCCCCGCGCGGGTCGAGCGTGACGATGGCGCCGGGGTAGACGGCTCGCACGTCCGCCTCGAGCGCCGAGGTGAAGGCCTCCTGCATCGCGGGCGTCCGCCACTCGGGCGGCATGCTGCCGGAGCGGTCGATGAGCACGTAGACCCGCGGGGTCGCGCGGTTCGCGGCGAGCAGGAAGGGCAGCGCCTCGCCGTCTTCGCGCACCTCGAAGTCGGAGGCGACCAGGCCCTCCACGGGCGCGCCGTCGCCGTCCCGCGGCGTGAACCGCAGCGAGACCGTCTCGAAGCGGCCGGGGTCGATCGTCAGGTCGGTGATCTCGGCGACGTCCTCGGCCGAGGCGGACGGTGCGGACGGATCGTGCACGACGAAGCCGTCCACGCGGATCGTGCCGTCCTCGGCCGCCTCGATCACGTTGCCCGCAGGCGAGATGCCGTCGCCGACGACGGCCAGGTCGGTCAGGGGCTCCTCCGAGTCGAGCGCCTGCACCGCCAGGGTGGGGACGAAGAAGGGCACCTGCCGGAGCTCCGCCCGGAGGAGGTCCGCCATGCCGAGCCCGGGCACGAGGCTCACGAGGAGCTGCCGGCCCGCGAGCTCCGAGACCGGCCACTGGCCCTCGACGATCGGGAAGCGCTCGAAGGGAGCCCGGCTCGTGGCCGCTTCGAGGCGCACCCTCACGTCCGCGACGGTCGGCGTCTCGTAGGCGGCGTCGAGGGGCACGACCGTCGTCGTGCGGCTGTCGCCGAAGGCCGCGCCGGGGATGAGGGGGCAGGCGTGGCGCACCTCACCGCCGACGGTAACGGCCACGAGGGGGATCTCGTACCGCCAGCGCCAGTCGAACTCCCAGGCGAGGAGGTCCCCCTCGGCCAGCGGGAACAGCGCCGCCGCGAGGGCGTCGCTCGCGGCGCGGCCGTCGTCGATGGGGTCGGGCAACGCGGCGCCGGGATCGATCCCGAGCACGTCGAGCCACCGCGCGACCTCGTCGGCGTCCACGACCGGCTCGAACCGCCGCTCGACGGGACGCAGCAGCCAGCTCCTGAGGTCCTCGTGCTCGGCGAGGACGCGCCCCTTGACGACGGTGGCCTCGAAGCCCGCCCGCTCGTACAGCTCGCGCAAGAGCTCCACCTTGTCCCGCGGCGAGCCGGCCCCGCCGCGGAGCGTCGCGCGCGGGCCGAAGAGCTGTACGTGCAAGACCTCGTCGGCGCCCATCCGGACGAAGTGCGTCGGGTAGACCAGGATCTCGTCGCGCACGAGCTCGAAGATGCGCTCCGGGTCTCCCTCCTCCACCAGCCGCGCGGCGCGTGCGGGGAGGTGATCGGGGCTCGCGCGGAGCGCGTCGCGGAGCCCGCGGTAGACGTCGAACGGGGTCGGATCGGCGGTCGTGCCCGCGTCCGGTTCCACTCCGGCGTCCGTGCCCCCGTCCCCCGGCGGCTCGGTGCCCGCGTCCCGGTCGACGGGGTCGTCGTCTCCGCCGCAGCCGAGGAGCGGGGCCATGGCGGTCGCCGCTCCTGCGGTGCCGACACGCCGGAGGAAGGTCCGGCGTCCGTGCGGTGTCCCCGCGATCTTGGTCAGGTGGGCGAGCAGCGTGTTGCGCGTCGGCGGTGCCATCGAGCGAAGCTCGCAGGATGAGAGCCCAGGCTCAAGCGCTTTCGGGCTCGCGCGGACATCTCCGTCCGAGAGTGCTCGGCCGAGCTCAGAGCGGCTCGTCGAGCTCGATGCGGTCGTCGACGATGAAGTTCGGGACGCCCTCGTGGACGAGGTAGGCGACCCGGCCGCCCTGCGCGAGGAGCGCCGCCTCGAAGTCCTTCGGCGGAGCCTCGCCGGACTTGGTGCGGGCGCGGCCGGCGTCGACGCGCTCGCGAAGCGCTTCGAGCTGCGCGTCGGTGGCGAGCGAGACCGGCTCGTGGGTCTCCGGGTCGGCGAGGATCTTCAGCAGGTCCGGAGACAGGGGCGGTGCCATCAGGGGTCCTCCTTCTCGAGCAGGCGGGCGGCGTCGACCGCCCCGTAGGTGAGCACGCCGTCGGCGCCGGCGCGCTTGAAGCAGGTGAGCGTCTCGAGGAGCACGCGGTCCCAGTCGAGCCAGCCGCGCTCGGCGGCGCCCCTGAGCATCGCGTACTCCCCGCTCACGTGGTACGCGTACGTCGGCACGCCGAAGGCGTCCTTCACGCGGCGGACGACGTCGAGGTAGGGCATGCCCGGCTTGACCATGACCATGTCGGCGCCCTCCTGGAGGTCGAGCGCGACCTCGCGCAGAGCCTCGTCGCCGTTCGCGGGGTCCATCTGGTAGGTGCGCTTGTCGCCTCCACCGAGGTTCTTCGCCGAGCCCACCGCGTCGCGGAAGGGGCCGTAGTACGCCGAGGCATACTTCGCGGCGTAGCTCAGGATGCGCACGTGCTCCTGGCCGGCCTCGTCGAGCGTGTCGCGGATCCGGCCGATGCGCCCGTCCATCATGTCCGAGGGGGCGATCACGTCGCAGCCGGCCCGCGCCTGGACGACGGCCTGACGGCACAGCACGTCCACCGTCTCGTCGTTCACCACGTAGCCGTCCCGGACCAGGCCGTCCTGCCCGTGCGTCGTGAAGGGATCGAGCGCCACGTCGCACACGACGCCGATCGAGGGGTGGGCCGTCTTGACCGCCGCGACGGCGCGGCAGACCAGGTTCTCGGGGTTCGTCGCCTCGTCCCCGTCCGCCGTCTTCTTCGCGGGGTCGATCACCGGGAAGAGCGCGACCGCCGGGATCCCGAGGCGGGCCGCCTCGCCGACCGCCTCGACGAGGAGGTCGATCGAAAGGCGCTGCACGCCGGGCATCGAGGCGACGTCCGTGGCCCGACCGCTGCCCTCCTGGACGAACACGGGCCAGATCAGATCGTCCGCCGTCAGGCGGTGCTCGCGCGTGAGCCGCCGGGACCAGTCGTCGCGGCGGTTGCGGCGGAGCCGCGTGCGGGGAAAGGCGCCGTGCATGGCGCCGAATCCTAGATAGCCGACCACGGTTCGGCAACGGCCGGGCTCGGCGGGCCGGCGCCCGGCTCGGCGGGCCGGCGCCCGGCTCACACCGGGTCGCAGGGGCCGTCGCAGCCCGGATCGATGACGCCCTCGCGCAGGAACCGGTCCACGAGGTCCGGGAAGATCGTCTGGTCGTCGATCTTCCCGTGCGGGTCCTCGCCCTCGCGCATCGGCACGTTCTCGAGCGTCTCGGGGGGCAGGCCGAAGTCGAATTCGATCATCCCCGAGCCGGTGTGCGGTGCGGGGGCGTCGTCGATTCCCCAGATGGTGCGGTTCGCGGGGGTGATGTTGGGTACGCCCGTGATCGCCCGCGCCATGACGTGCGCGCCGAGCGGCGTCACCTGGTGATCGCCGAGGGCGACGAGGAGCATGACGTCGTGGGGCTCGGTGCCCGGGAAGGTGTCGGTGCGGACGTGGCGCGAGAAGCTCCCTGGCTCGGCCCGGTCCCAGAACTGCTGGATGAGGGCGAGGCCGAGCTGGATGTCGGCGCCGTCGAAGAAGGTCGTCCGCATGATGGTGAGGTACGGATCGAAGTCGACGCTCCGGTTGAGGAGGAGGTTGTAGGGCTGGCCCGGGACGGCGAGGATGCCTCGCTGGACGTCGGTGGAGAGCGACATGTAGGTCGCGCCGAAGATCCCACCCTGGCTCGCGCCGTAGTAGTAGCCGGCGCTCGTGTCGACCACCGATCCGGTGCCGTCCTGCGCCACCTCGTGCCCCGCGAAACCGCCGCGCATCATGCGCATCGACAGGAGCGCCCCGACGACGCCCTGGATCAGCCGGTCGGGGACGGTGCGGAAGTCGTCGAGCTCGCCGGTGGCGATCGCGAGCGTGATCTCCGGCACGTCCACCTCGCTCATCCCGATCCAGTCGACCGCGATCCCGACGTAGCGCTTCTCGTTCAGGAACCGGCGGAAGCCCCTCATCTGGTAGCGCGTGCCGAGCAGACCGTGCCCGTACTGGATCGGCGGCGCGGGCTCGGCGCCGGTGGCGCTGAGCGGGATGATGACGAGGAAGGGCAGCTCCATGGTGCCGTTCTGGACCGGCATCCCGCCGGCGCCGAGGTTCAGCCGGCCACCGGGCTCGGCGTTCGTGAGGTAGAGCGGCACCGTCATCCGCCCCTCGATCTGCTTCCAGGTGTGCTCGTCGGGCGCCTCCTCGACCGAGTCGATGACGAAGTCCGGACCGTCCTCGCCCACCACGGCGAGCGCCTGGTCGCGGACGTGGAGCATCCACGCGGTGTCGTTCGCCTCGCTCGCCGTGACGAAGTCCCAGGCGAGCTGCAGATCGTCGCGCGCCACCCCGGCCTCGCCGAGCTTCGCGAAGATGTCCTCGAAGTCGTCTCGGCGCGCGGCCACGTAGGGGTGCTCGTGGTCCTCGCCGTCGCGCAGCGCGCGGAAGACCTCGGCCGGCTCGAGGTCGGCCCCCGCCTCGTCGACGACGTGGCGGACGGCGACGATGTACCGCGTGGCGTGCGCGAGCGGCACGACGGGGCGCACGATGAGGGCGCGGCTCTCGGGGTTACGCGTCGACATGTCGAGCTCGGACCAGTGGGGCACGCGCTCACCCGTGTCGGCGTTCAGGAGCACCGTCGGCGAGCCCGCCTCGAGGGAGCGCTCGATCGAGTCGGCCCGGGGCAGGCCCGTCGCCGTGGCGCCCGGCAGATGGGCGAGCGGCGCGGCGTTCACGCTGAAGCCGTCACGGTCCGAGAGGTCCGCCTGGACGTAGTGCCGCATCGCCCCGCGCGTCTGCGGCAGGGTCGTCTCGCCGAGCGTCACGTGGTACCCGGTCTCGGTCGCCGAGTCCTCCGTCAGGAACCAGCTCGACGGGAACGGCATCCCGCACACGGAGGGGACGAGCGGCTCGCAGTCGGCGCGGAGCGGGTCGAGCCCGGACGCCGCATCCACGCCCGCGTCGGCCGGGCCCCCGCCGCCTCCGTCGTCGGAGCAGGCGGACGAGCAGACCAAGAGGAAGAGCAAGGCGCCCACGAGTCGGTGTCCCATCGGCGCCGAGTATACGCCCAGGCGTGAGTCAGCGGACCTCGACGGTGAAGCGGTAGTCGTCGCAGGCGCCGGACCAGGCGTAGGACTCGACGCGCACGAGGACGATGCCGCTCTCGTCGGTACCGGAGCAGTCGGTGTCGAGCTCCACCGTCTCGGCCGCGGTGCCGGAGAGGGTCGAGGTGCAGCCCTCGTAGGCCCCGAGGCTGCCCGCGGTGCCGGTGTTGCACGTCACGGTGGTGGTGGTCCCGGCGTCGCACCGGTACCAGGCGCCGAGCTCGTAGTCGCTCCCCGAAGGGATCGAGTCGAGCACCACCCGGACGATCGGGTTGCCGTCGTACCCCGCGTCGGTCACCGCGAACCGGTACCAGTCGACGTCCGCGTCGGAGTGCAGGCCGAACGAGGCGAAGGTCATGCTGGTGTCGGGCGCGTCGGTGAAGCCCGCGAGCGCGTACGCCGTGGCCTGCGTGTCGTTGTCCTCCGCGCCGTCGGGCGTACACCCCGCCGCCTCGCAGTGGTCACCCACGCGCGTCGCGGGCCCCGTGCACTCGAAGTCGCAGGTGCCCTCGCTCGTGCAGGTCGCGGTCGCCATGTCCGGAACGGGGCAGGGCGTCGCCGCGCAGGCCGTGCGGCACCCGTTGTCGGGGTCGTTCGCCATGTCCGCGACGCACTCGGCGCCGCAAGCGTGCGTCCCCGACGGGCACTCCGCCGATCCCGCGTCGGTCTCCGCGCCGGCGTCGCCCGCCGGCACTCGGCACGAGCCGGCGATGCAGTCCTCGCCCGCCCCGCAGGCGCGCCCGCACAGGCCGCAGTTGGCGCGGTCGGTGTCCGTGTCGATGCAGCTCCCGCCGCAGTCGGTCCGGCCGCCCCCGCAGCGGCAGGCCCCGCCCTCGCACACCTCGTCCGCCGCGCACGCCTGGTCGCACCCGCCGCAGTGGTCGGGGTCGCGGGACGGGTCCGCGCACGCGCCGCCGCACGCGACGAGCCCCGACGCGCAGGTGCGGCCACACGCCGACTCGCTGCAGTAGCTGCCGGCGGCGCAAGTCTCGCCGCAGGCACCGCAGTTGTACGGGTCGGACTCCAGGTTCACGCACCGCGAGCCGCACATCGCGCGGGGCGCCTCGCAGACGCCCGCGCCCCCCGCGTCGAAGCCGGCGGGCGAGTCGACCTCCGAGGAGCAGCCGACGAGCGCGACGAGGAGCAGCAGCAAAGAGCGCATCGTCGCCCGAGGATACCAGCCGACCGCTACTGCACGTAGCCCAGGTTCTCGAGCCGCTGCCGGGCCTCGTCGTCCATCTCGCCGATCTGCTGCGACTCGACGGCGCCCTCGCGCGCCCGGCGCGCGGCTCCGACGAGCGTCTCCATCGTGCTCTCTACGTGCTCGCGCTCGCCCTCCGCGAGGTCGCGCTGCTCGTCCGGGTCGAGATCGACGCGGTAGAGCTCGACCGGGCTCAGCCCGCGCGGGTTGCCGGGGTTCGCGGTGATCAGCTTGATCTCGTCGGTCCCGCGGCGCTCGCGCACCGACTCGAGGTCGTTGCCCTCGTGGCTCTCCCAGGCGTAGACGACGTCGGTGCCCTCGAAGAGATCTCCGCCCTGCACGCCCTCGGGGACGTCGAGGCCGGCCTCACGGAGCAGCGTGGGCATGACGTCGATGCTCTGCACCCAGTGGCGGACGACCGTGCCGCCCCGCCGGTTCTCGGGGAGCTTCACGAACATCGGCACGTGCACCTGCTCGTCGTAGAGCGTGGTGCCGTGCCAGAAGCCTCCGTGCTCGCCGAACTCCTCGCCGTGATCGGAGGTGATCACGATCGTCATGTCGTCGTAGACGCCGCGCCGCTTCAGGTCCTCGATCAGGCGGCCGAGCTGCGCGTCCCAGTAGGTGATCTCGCCGTCGTAGAGCCGGCGGAGCTCGGGCGCCTCGTCGACGTCCGGGTGCTGGTGCGCGGCGCGCGCGTACCCATTGCCGTCGTAGGGGTGCACGAAGTACGGATCGTGCGGGTCCATGTAGCCCGCGAACAGGAACCACGGCCCGGCGGGCGCCTGATCGAGAAAGGCGCCGATCTCGCGGTTCACCGTCTCGGCGTCCCGGTACAGAGTGCCGGGCTCGACGCTCCCGCCGATCGCACGGAGCTTCTCGATGCTCTGTCGGAGGAACTGGACGAGGAGGAGCTTGGCCGCCGCGTCGTCGGCGCCGAGCACGAACTCGGGCTCGAGATAGCGGTACTCGTCGAAGCCCTGGTCGAAGTTGAAGTAGGGCGCGACGTTGAAGTTCGTGACGAAGCCGGCCGAGTAGTAGCCACCTTCGCGGAGCGCCTCGGGGAGCGTCGTCAGGCCCTCCGGGAGCGCATCCGGCTTGTGCATCACGCCGTGGCTCCGCGGCGAGCGACCGGTCAGGAACGACGCGAAGCTCGGGCGCGTCCAGCTCGCGTTCGCGAACGCCTGATCGAAGCGGATGGCGTCCCGCGCGAACGCGTCGAGGTGCGGCGTCGAGCCCTCGTCGTACCCCCAGGCGGGCAGGTGATCGGCGCGGAGCGTGTCGACGACGACGAAGAGGATGTTGGCCGCTCCCTCCGGAGCCGCCGGGCGCGGCCGCCCGGGCGCCGCCTCGGCCGGTTGGCCGACGAGCAGGGTCACGGCGGCGACGGCGGCGATGAGCCCTCCGACCACGGCCGGCGAGCCCCACGCGCGCAGCATCACGCTGCCCGGCCGCCGCGCGACGAGCCACCGGAGCGCGGCCGACAGGATCAGGTACACGACGACCGCCGCGACGAAGCACGCGAAGGCCAGGCCGAGCCCCCCGGCGCTCTTCCACGCGAGCTGCTCGGCGAAGACGTCGCGCCGGATCCGGAACGCGCCGAGGCCCAAGGCCATCAGCGCGACGAGGAACGCGGTCGTGCGCGCGTAGGCCTGCGGCTCGGCCATGGCCTCGCGCTTCATGAGCCGGCCCGTCCAGGCCATGGCGAGGCCGAGACCGGCCCCGAGCGCGGCGCACAGGAGCCCGTAGGCCACCGCGCCGTAGGGCATCACGCCGAGGCCCACGCCGCCGTGCGCCGAGGCGACGACCACCGCGCCCTCGCCGAGCCCCACGATGCCGCCCGCGAGGAGCCCCGCCCCGAGCCCGATCGTGAGCCCGCGGACACGGCGCGGCCAGAGCTCGGCGGGAACGTCGGGGATCGCCTCGTGCGCGACCTTCTCGCGGTCGGCGTCCTCGACCTCGATACTCGCCGTGGTGCCGTGCCGCCGCAGAACGAAGACCAGCCCGCCCCAGGCCGAGACGAACATCTCGGCGGCGAAGCCGACGACCGGGATCAGGACCGCCTCGGTCATGGAGAGGCCGACGGCCGCCGACGTGTAGAGCGCGACCGCCGCGGTCTCGCGCAGGCCGACGCCGTTGATCGAGGCCGGGACGAGCGTCGCCATGATCTGGAGCGACGACGCGAAGAAGACGACGCCGATGCTCAGCTCGACCCCGACGGCGCGCGCGGCGCACACGTAGATCAGGTTGTTGAAGGCGTGGACGCCCACGCCGAGGAGCACGGCCGTCGCGAGCATCCTCGCCTTGCCGTGGTAGGCGCAGACCGCGTCGACGAGCGTCTGCACGCGAACCCGCACGCCGGCCGGCAGGAAGCCCGCCGCGAGGCGGAAGAGCTGCGGCCTGGCGAGGAGCGTCATGCCGACGGCCACGAGCACGGCGAAGAACCCGTTGACGAGGAGGACGCCCTCGAGGCCGAGGAAGCTCAGGCCCCAGATCGACCCGCCGAGGACGACGAGCCCGAAGGCGAGCTGGCCGAGGATCTTCTCGACGCCCGCGACCGCGGTGGCCCGGGCGACCTTGCCCGTGCGCGCGGCGACATCGTAGAGGCGCCAGCCGTCGAGCCCGAGCCCGCCCGGCGTGAACGCCCCCCAGAACCGCCCGATGAAGAACGATCCGACGAGGAATCGCCACGGCGCGTGGATGCCCTGGCCCCGGAGCAGAAGGCGCCACCGGACGACGGCGAAGCCGATGGCGACGAGCTGCATCGACGCCGCGGCGGCCCACCAGCCCCAGTGCAGGTCGCCGAGCCGCCCCCACAGCTCGCCGGCCCCGTCGCGCGCGGCGACCTTGCCGAACACGTGCCAGAGCATGGCCACCGAGAAGGCCAGCTTGATCGCGAAGAACAGCAGCTTCTTCTTCGATTTCGGCGTCTTGGGCTTCTCGCCGTCCATCGTTCGAACCGCCTCCCGCACCTGAACGGACTTGCCGTAGCAGCCCTTCGGGTAGCCCGGCCCGCCGAGGGGGTCAAGTTCCCGGGTCTTCGAAAGGGGTTGTGCCGGAGCGGCGGTGGCGGGACCCGGTCGACGATGAGCATGTACTCGTTCGGCGACGTGGGCGGCGGCGCGACGACGAGACGGTGGCGACCCGCGGGCAGGCGCGCGTGCAGCCCGGCGCGGCCGGGCTCGGCGCGCGGGTCTCCCTCCTCGGGGCGCAGCCGGACCTCGGCGGGCGAGCCGCGGCGCACGAACGCGCGGACGTGCACCTGCGACTTGGCGCGGAGGACGAGGCGGTAGACGTGAGGCGCCTCGCCCGCACGCCGGAGCGCCGTGTAGGGGAGCCGATCGATCACCCACGGCTCGGCCGCCGTGCCCTGACCGCGCTCCTCGGGCCACGACGGATCGGGCGCGGGCTCGCCCCCGAGGACGACGCGGCGCAGGCGGTGGAGCATTCGGATGTGGAGCAGGTTCCGCACGTTGTGGCCGTGCTCGAGGCCGCGCGCGGTGAAGTCGCACGGGTAGCTCCGCCCTCCCCGCACCTCCACGTTCGCGTGGAGCCCGTCGGCCGCGAGCCCGCGGCGCGGCAGCCGCTCCATCTCCCGGTGGTAGTCGAGGAACGGCAGGCCGTGCCCCTCGGCGAGCGCGCGCGCCACGAGCGAGTAGAGCGGCACGTCCCGGTCGCGCCGCGGGTCGTCGCCGCGCGGCAGGATCGACGACATGACCGGGATGGTGCCGTTGTCGACGAGACGGTCGACGATGCGCCACATCCTGCGCGCGAAGATCCACGGGCGCCCCGACTGCATGTCGTTCGTGCCGAACATCAGGGGGGCGAAGCGCGGGCGCGTCTCTCGTAGCTCCCGGTCCAGGGGGCCGCGAAGCACGCTGATCGCGCGCCAGCCGACCTCGGTCGCCTCGCTGTCGCGGCCGAACGGGTCGACGCCACCCGCGTTTCCGCGCCGGAAGGCCTCGATGGTCTCGCGCAGGTGCTCCCAGTCGTCGAGATCGACGTCGTCGCCCGCAAAGCACGTCAGAAAGGCGCGGCTCTGGCTCATCGAGTCGCCCACCTTCGCGAAGACGTCGTCCCGGCGAGCGTGCGAGCGGGCGATCTCCCGCAGGCCCTCGGCGATCTCGGGCGTGATCGGGGACAGGCTCCGGCCGAGGGGGTAGCCCCTCGCCGCCGGGCGGGCTGACTGCTCGCCGGACCA
>JBDIVX010000188.1:0-13968 GCA_039794305.1 Candidatus Neutrinellum sp. | reverse complement strand
GCCGCGACCGCCTCTCCGCACCGGGCGAGGTGCCGCGCCGCCGCCTCGGTCCGCCTGCGCGCTTCGGTCGCCTCCGCCTCCGCCCGCTCGACCGCGCGCCGCGCCTCCTCGATCCGGCGCGCCCGCCCGCGCCGCCGCGCCTCGGCGCCGAGCAGGCGTGGCCCGCCCCTCGCCGGGCGGAACGCGGCTCCCCGGATCTCGACCGCGCCCGCGCCGTCCGGCGCCCGGACCCCGCCGAGCGACGGGGGCTGCGCCAGCGCGGCGGCGAGCGCCGCGCGCGCGTGCGCCTCGGCGACGCCCGACGCCGGCGCGAGCAGCGCGTCCACCCACGCCGGCACCTCGGCGTCCGCCGCCGCCCGCACCACGACGCGCGCGCCCGGCGCCTCGCTCGCCACCACCGCCCTCGCGCGATCCGCCTCGGCGGGAGCGACGACGAAGGTCGCGAGCGTCTCCTCTCCCACCATCGCCTCGACCGCGGCGAGCTCGTGCGCGGCGGCGCCGGCGCGCGGCTCGATCAGCTCGTAGACCGGCCTCGCCCCGATGCCGGCCCGCCCGAGCGCGACGCGCCCCTCCTCGAAGCCCTCGACGTCCGGCCCGAGGTCGGGCTCCGCCTCGAGCGCTCCGAGCGCCTCCCGCCGCGCCGCGAGCTCCGCCTCGGCACGCACCCGCCCGTCGTTGTGCTCGCCGTGGGTGCGCGTCGCCTGCGCGAGCGCCGCGTCGAGCTCCTCCCCGGCCGCGGCATCGGTGGGCGCCAGCTCCTCGGGCACGCCGCCCGCCTCGATGTGCGCCGCCCGCTCCGCCTCGACCTGCGCGATCCGGCGGCACGCGCGAAACGCTCCTGGCTCGCCGGCGATCCGCCCGAGCGCCGCCTCGAGCGCCTCGACCGCCGCGCCCAGGTGTGCGGCGAGCCGGGCCCCCGACTCCGCCGCCTCGCGCTCGGCACCCTCGGTGCGGCGCCGCTGCTCGTCGAGCCCGTGCCGCTCACGCGCCAGCTCACCGCCGCGGCTCGCCACCTCGTCGCGCGCGCCTGCGAGCGCGCGGCCGAGCTCCGCGCCCTCGGTGCTCTCCGCCTCGCGGAGCCGGCGCGCCACCGCCGCGAGCCGCCCCTCGGCGTCCTCGACCTCCGCCGCCGCCCGCCGCGCGCGCGCCTCGGTCTCGGCGAGCTCGGCCTCGAGCGCCGCCGCCGCCGCGCGCTCCGTCTCGAGCCGCCACGCCACGGCGAGCCACCGGTAGCGCGCGACCTCCTCCCGGTGCCGCGCGACGTGCCCGCGCAGCCCGTCGAGCCCCGCCACGTAGACGCGCTGCTGCTCGATCTCGCCGAGCGTCGTCTCGAGGTCGTCGATCGCCCGAAGGCTCCGCAGGATCTCCTGGAACACCTCGCTGTCGGGCGCCGGGAGCAGCCGGGCGAAGAGCGCGTCGAAGTCGCGCGCCTGCGTCACGATCTCCCGGTACGCCTTGGCCATCGACCAGAACCGGCACACGTCCTCGTAGCTCGACGGGCCGCCGAAGAGCCGCTCGGCGATCGCGCGCCGGTAGTCGGTCATGCGCCCGAAGGTCTCGTGCTTCGCGAGCCGCTCCCTGAGGACGTCCCGCGGCGTCGTGCGCAGCACGCCGTCGGTTCCGGGCGAGAGGATCGGCACCTCCTCGAGCGGCCCCGCGTGCAGGATGCCCCACCGCGTCACGCGCGCCTCGAGCGTCGTCGCCTCGAGCCCCACCCCGAGCGTGACCCGGTGGCCCTCGACGTCGACCAGCTCGCACAGCGCATACGTGATCGCGCCCCCCTCGTTGATCACGCCCCGCTCCGGATCGAGCCGGAGCACGATGCCGGCGAGCGAGCGCCCCTCGCCCGCGCGCCCGCCCACCCGCGCCGCCGCGTTCAGCTCGACCGACTCGCCGCCCGAGAGCACCAGGTGGATCGCGTCGAGCAGCGTCGTCTTGCCGGAGCCGTTGTCGCCCAGGAGGAACAGGTGCCCGCCGTCGCGGATCTCGACGGTCTCGTCCACGAGGTTGTGGAAGTTGACGAGCCGGACGCGCTGGATCGCGTACCGCCGCGGCGGCCTGCCGGGGCCCTTCCTGCTCACTCCGCCACCTCCTCCGGCGCGTCGTCTCCGGCCGACCCGAGCAGCTCGCCGAGCACGTGCTCGCCGAGCGCCCGCACGTCGTAGTGCGAGAAGGCCGGCAGGCACTCGTAGATGATCTGGTCGGCCTCGACCCGGTCGCGCTCCTCGCGGTCCGGCACGAGCTCGCGCAGGAACCGGTACTCGAGCAGCACCGGGACCAGGCCGCGGAGCAGCCGCCTGACGCCCTCCTCGTCGGGCGCCGCCTCGCCGAGCTCCTCGCCGAGCCGACCGCGCGCGAACGCGAACAGCTCGCCGAATTCGAACCGCAGCGGCTCGGGGTCGTCGACCGACACGTTCCGCTCGCCGAGCAGGTGCTCGTAGAACTCGAGCGCGATCAGGAACGCGATGCAGTCGTCGCGCCGGGTCGGGTCGAAGACGTGGTGCTGGCTCGGCTTGAGCGCCCGGTTGTGCCACGTCGTCTTGTAGACGCGGGCGCAGCGCGCGTCGACCACGAGCTGCCAGCCGTACATCTCGTCGTAGAACCGCTGGAACGCCGCGCGGTTCTTGCGGAGGAAGGCGAACAGGTCCTCGTCGTCCTCGCGGTAGAAGAAGGGCGCCTCGACGAGCACGTTGAGCACGCGCCGGACCTTCGGCTGCGAGAGCTTGTCGAACCAGGTCACCGCTTCGCCCTCCGGATGCGCGCCTCGGGCGCGAGCAGCGCCTCGCCGTCCGCGTCGCCGAGGAGCACCGGCGGCCCGCCCGGCTCCTCCACGCTCCACGCGATGCGCCGGAGGTCCCGCCCGCCCGCGAGCCACCGCGCCCGCGCGACCTCCATGAACCGGCGCGGCGCGTCGGGGCCGAGGGGCGCGACCTCCGACAGGAGCACCGGCCCCCCTCCGGGCGCGACCTCCTCGCCGAGCCACCGATCGAGCTCGGCGAGCCGGCGGTGGAGGAGCGCGCGCGCCGCCTCGGGCGAGCCCCGCTTCGGCCGCGGCGGCGCGCTCGTCGAGAAGCCGTCGGTGCGCCGCGAGTGCCGGCGAGGGAGCGGCGGCGCGATCCGCGCGCCCGCCTGGACGGGGCGTCGGCCGCAGAACCGCCCGTGCGCCGAGGCGAGGACGCGGTGCAGGAACGCGTCGAGCGGCCCGGGCGCCGTGTCCTCGGGCAGGGCCGCGAGCTCACCGATCCGCGCCCGCAGGTCCTCGAGCCGCGCGCTCCGCCGCTCGAGCTCGCGCAGGTGCCGGTGCATCTTGCGGAGCACCTCGCGCGCCGAGTCGTCGATGCGGCTGCACAGCCCGGAGAGCCGCCCGCCCTCCGCGAAGAACGGCCGCTGCGTGTCGATCAGCTCGTCGGTGTCCCGGAGCGCGCCGCCGCCGAGCGCCCGCGGCGCCCTCGCCCGCTCCCGCTCGAGCGCCGCCCGGCACTCGGACAGCGCCGCGCGGAAGCGAGGGCTCGCGAGCCTCCCGAGCTTGCGCGCGATCTCCACGCGCAGCTCCTCGACCCGCGACAGGTACAGCCGCACGTACCGCTCGAGCCACTCCAGGATCGCCCGCAGCGTGTCGAGGTCGTACGGCCGCGAGGCGAACGCGATCATCGCCGCGCGGAACCCGAGCAGCTCCTCGGTGATGGCGTGGACCGCGTCGTCCACCGCGTCGAGCAGGTAGACCGCGCGGCGCGCGCCCTCCGCGTCGGGCTCGCCCTTGCGCAGCCGGTCGAGCAGCCGGAGCAGCTCCGACAGGTGCCCCACCACGTCGGTCAACAGGTCCCGCGAGTCGCGCACGCGCCCCTCGATGCGCGCCGCGAGCCGCGCCTCGAGCCACTCGAGCATCGCCACCGCGTCCTCGGTGAGCCGCCACCGGAACCGCTGCCTGCGGTTGTCCTTGTAGCCGCGGATGCGCAGCGCCTCGACACGGCGCTCGACGCAGCCCCACCCCTCGAGCTGCTCGAGGTCGCGCGCGAACGCGTCGGCGTCCCACTCCGGCTCGAGCCCGCGCGCCGGGCCGGCCACGCGGTGGTACAGGTCTTCGTGCAGCGGCTCGAGCTCGTGCGCGCGGCGCATGCGGAGCAGGCCGTACAAGAGCGTCACGTACACGGGCGCCCGCTCGACGACCAGCGGCGAGGGCACCGCGCCCTCGAACGAGCGCAGGAGCACCGGCGCCGCCCCGTCGTCGAAGGCGCGCTCGCCCTCGGCGCCCAGGAGCCCCCGCGCGCGCTCCCTGTCCGCCTCGTCCAGCATGGGGACGGCGATGCTAGCATCGACCTCGGGGACCGAGATCGCGGCGTGTGCGTGGGCCTGCATGGCAGGCCCCGGGTATCGGCCCGAGCCGGCGCCAGTTGCGTGGCTCGCCGGACCGCCGCGCGCTGCTACGATGACCGCCTCATGGATCCGCGCGCGCTCGTCCGGGACCGACCGGAGCTCGCCGAGGCTCTCGGCCGGGTGCTCGACCGCCGCGAGCGGGACGGGCGCCTGCCGAAGAGCGCCACCGTCCGCGACGCGCCCGGGCTCCTCGACGCGCTCCGCTCGCTGCTCTCGGCGCGGGCGGTGCGCCGCGACCGCGACCGCCTCCGGCTGAGCCTGTCGGTCGCCGCCAAGGCCCTCGGCACCGAGGGCGAGCGACGCCTCGAGGAGCTCTTCTACGCCTGGCTCGGCCGCGCGCCGAGGGACCCCGCGGCCGAGGCGCGCGAGCGCGCGGCGGCGCTCGACCGGGCCCTCCTCGACATGGCGCCCGAGGCGCGGACCGCGCCGTCGCGGGCCGTCCTCCGCGAGGAGCGCGACGCGCTCGCGCGCGGCGAGAGCGAGCTCCTCTGCGCGGCGCGCGACGAGGGCCTCGGCGTCGCGACCGATCGCGTGCGCAGGCTCCTCCGTTGCATCGACGGAGCGCTCGCCAACGACGAGCCCGTCCGAGTCCAGAGCTTCTCGGCCCGCGTCCTCGGGAGCAGCAAGGCGCTCCGGTGGAACGGCGAGCTCTTGCGCCGCACCGGCCGCGCGCTCTTCGAGCACGACCCCTGGACGCGCCGCGCAGTCCTCGAGCTCGACGATCCCCGGAGCGCCGCGGCCGCCTGGTCCCTCGCCGTCGAGGCGCACCAGATCTACTACGACGTCGCCGCCGCCTCGGCCCTGTGCTTCGGCCCCCTCGTCTACCGAAAAGAGGGCGAGCGCTTCGATCACGTCGCCCGCCACGCGCGCCTCGGCGAGTGCGTCCGCCTCGTCCAGCACCAGCTCCGCGGCGCCGAGCTCGAGCGCCCCGCGGCCCTCCGGGTCACCCTCATCGAAAACCTCACCCCCTTCCTCGACCACGTCGAGTCCCTCGCGGCGAAGCCCGGCCCTCCCGAAGAGATCGTCATCATGACCGGCGGCCAGGCGAGCTGGGCCGTCGTCTCGCTGCTCCGCCTGCTCGCGCCCTTCCGGCTCGCGACCCGCCACGCCGGTGACCTCGACCGCTCGGGCGTCCTCATCCTGCGCAGCCTGCGACGGCGCGTCGGCCGGCACATCGTCCCGTGGCGGATGGACGCCTCGCTCCACCGCCGCTTCGCCTCGCGCGGCATCCCCCTCACGAAGGACGAGCGCGCGCGCGTGCGCGCCCTCCTCGCGAGCGAGCCCGACGACACGCTCGGCCACGACCTCCTCGCCGAGATCGACCGCGCCGGCGTGTGGATCGAGCAGGAGGTGTTCTGGGACGCGCTGTAAACCGGGGAAGGGCACGGCCTTGCCCCCATGGCGCGCCCCCGCCACCATCGAGTCGTCGCATGCCTCCCCCGCCCCCGCCCCTCGCCCGTGCCCTCGTGTGCCTCTCGCTGGCCGCGGCGATCGGCTGCGGCCGCGGCCACGAGCGGCGGCTCGAGGACGCGGGCGCTCCCGACGCCGGCCTCGACGCCGGCCCGGACATCACGAGCTGCGACCACGCCTTCGACGCGAGCCCGGGCGCGTCCTGTCCCGAGTGGCTCACCTGCACCATCGGCGATCTGTTCTGCGCGCGAAGACACGCGAGCTGCCCGGACGGTCACCTCGTCTTCGACGAGACCGATCGGTGGGTCGGCCCCGAGGGCGCCGCCTGCGCCGACACCGGAGAGGTCGACCTGGCCGGCATCTCGCCGTCGGGCGACCTCACCCTCGGCTCCGGCGTCGCGAGCTTCTCCCACGCGTTCGCCGTCTTCGCCGGCCTGATCTTCTTCGAGGGCGACGACGTCACCGCCTGCGGCCTGCCCCGCCTCCACGTCCCGCTCGCGCCCATCGATCTCGACTCCTACGTGGGCGCCCACGACGTCACCGCGCACCTCGCCCTCGAGGCCGGCCCCGTCGAGCTCACGGGCACGGCCACCGTCCTCTCCGAGGACCGCCTCGACGACTCCCGCGTCGTCCTCACGGGCGAGCTCGACCTCGCCGGCGCGGGCTCCGAGATCACCGGCCCCTTCCGCGTCGTCGAGTGCCCCGACCTCGACCGCGGCGGCCCCTGATCCCCCCCTGCGCACCGCCGGCAGATGTTCAGCCTTGCCACCGCGCGCGCGTGCCGGCTACTCCCCCGCTCCGCATGATCATCCACGAGCCCCGAACGCCCACCCCGGACGAGCCCTGCCGCGCCAGCTACGACGGCGGCCCCGGCAGAGGGTACTACTCCACCCCCGGCAACATCATCGATCGCTACGACGGCCGCGTCGGGATCTACATCGACGACGGGCGGCTCGTGGGAGCGGTCCGGAGGCTCGCGGACGTCGCGCGCGGCGACGACGGTCACGTCGAGGTCCTGGTCGAGGCCGCCCTCCGACTGGTCGCGCAGCGAGGCATCGTCTCCTCGTCGTCGAGCACCCCACCCGAGCTCTACACCGCCGACTTCGCGGTCAGCGGTCGGTCGGCCTACGAGCGCTTCCGCCGGAGCCCGCCTACGGATGCCGGCCTCGTCGCGCGCGTGCGGGCGGCCATCCCGTCGCGCGGCGCGTCCTTCGGCATCGACCCGAGCGAGGCGACCGACGAGGTCATCGAGCGGAGCGTCGCCGCCGTCCTCGATCGAGCGTACCGAGTCGCCTGGGCCCTGCGGGGCAATCCCGGCCAGCGCGCGGCCCTGCGCCGAGATCTCCGCTGGATCGGCGTGTCGGGCGAGGACGACACGCCCGACCGCCCGGTCAACGTCCCCTCCGCGCCGTTTCCCCAGTACGACCTCGACGTCGACGTCAACGGACACCCCGTCCGCGCGCGCTTCATGCTCGCGTCGCCGGGCGAGGAGGACTGGCCCGAGGACGTCGACGAGCGCGGGCTTCCTCCCGAGCCCGATCCGTACATCCCCGACGACCACGAGATCATCGTCTTCCTGCACGGCCACAGCTCCCGGCTCGAGGAGGCGCTCGACCTCGTCCCCCACCTGCACTCCGAGGGACTCGCGCGCGGCAAGCGCTACACGGTCCTCGCGGTGGATCTGCCCGGGGCGGGCTACACCCGGGTCCCCGACCACCAGGAGATCCTCCCGGTGATGGCCTCGCGCTACAACCACCCCGCGCTCCGCTTCCTAGAGGACTTCGTCGTCGCGTTCCTCCGCACGCTCGACGGCCGCATGCGGGTCCTCGATCGCGTCGCGGCGGTCATCGGCGGCAGCCTCGGCGGCAACCTCTGCCTGCGGCTCGGCCGGTGGGCCGGACGCCCCGAGGAGTGGCTGCGCACCATCTGCGCGTGGTCGGCTGCCAGCCTCTGGTCCTCCGTCCTCGACTACGAGATCTACGACATCGGGGGTCTCCTGCGACGCGAGTCGTTCGACGTCACGCTCGGCCGAGCCAAGGAGGAAGAGACCGACCGGTCACGCCGCGACTACTTCAGCCGCGTGTTCGTCGAGACGACCGACATCCTGTTCGTCAACGTGCTCCGCCCGCAGCCGGAGTACTGGTACCGAGACGACTGGCAGCCGTGCAAGAACCTCGACATCGCGCGCGCCCGCGCCGATCGCCAGGAGATCTACAGCGCGGCATTCCGCCGCTGGCACTGGCGGATCGCGAACGAGCAGCTCGCCTTCAGCCACCGGGATCCGTACACCCGCGGCGGCCACCGCAGCTACGAGCTCATCCACGCGCGCACCCTGCTCGCCGCCGGCGCCGAAGACAACCACACCGGCGCCCACATCTACGATCGCACTCGCGACATGGCTCGCTTCATGCGACACACCAACGGCGAGGCGTTGTTCCTCCTCGACACGGGCCACTCGATCCACTCGGAGCGTCCGGCCTACTTCGCGCGCGAGATCGTCCGGTTCCTGAACGTCCGCGGCTGCTCACCACTGCCCGACTGGGCCATCCGTCGCATCATCGAAGGCCTCGGACGAGGCTGAGCGTCAGGCACCCCTCCCGCGCGGACATCTGGACTGGCGACCCACCCCTTGTCCCCCCTCCACCGCCACACTGGGCGCGACGACGCCACCATGAGCGCAGCCGCCGACTGGTTCGAGGACGATCGGCTCTGGGTCGAGAGCTATCCCACCATGTTCCCGGAGCCCTCGGCGCGAGCTCCGGGACATGCTCCGGACCGCAGGCTTCACGAACGTCGCCATCCACGGAAACCTGCGCGGTGACCCCTACGGCCCCGAGGCCACGCGGCTCGTGGCGGTCGCGCGAAAGGGATAGCCCGCGCTAGGATTCGGAGCGATGCCTGCGGCTGACCACGGCGAGCTCCTCGCGGTCCTGCGAGACGCACGCGACCTCCTCACGCGTCCGGAAAACGACTTCGGCTGGTCCTCCTGGCGGAACGCGAGAGAGGCGCTCGAGGAGATCGATACGCTGACGAATCGCGTGCGAACCGGAGAGGTACCGCGGGCTGAGCTGCGGGTCGTGTTCGCACCCACCGGGCCGCTCCAGGAAGTCAGCATCTCGAGCGGGTGGGCGGCCGAGCTGCTGGAGCTCGCGTCGCGCATGGACGACCTCCTCGGGTGACGCCCCCACCACCATCATTCCGCGCGGACATCTGGACTGGCGAGACCGCCGCTCGCCTCGCCGCCCGCCGATCCCGCCAAGACCAACCGCTCCGCCAGCACCCCCACGCACCCGAAATCAACCTTGATACCCACCCACTGAACAAAGACCGGGGACCTTCGCACGAGAGCCCGGGAAACACGGTAAACGCGACGTCCAGGCGCCTATACATGGCGGCGTCGGCTCCCTGACTTCCGACCCCGACTCTACCCCGGTCCGCCCGACCGGCGAAAGCACCACGGCGCACTCTCGAACCATCCGGCCGGATCACTACGGGCCACCCACCCCGGATCCCCCATCACCATCGGCCGCGCGGCCCACCTGGCCACGGGCCGCCTCGGCGCAAGGACCATTGGCGTCGTCTCGCACTCAAGCTCGGCCCTTGCCACCCGCTCACCCGCCCGTCACGCACCGAGACAGCGGCCCGCTCTGCCCCGTCGCGGAGACGCTCAGCGTCGCGCTGGTCTCGTCGAGCTGCGCGCGCCAGCCCGGCAGCCTGACCCCCTCGAACGCGCAGTCCACGACGTTCGAGAAGCTGTCCTAGACCACCACCTCATCATCGGCGTCCCGACACCCGAGGATCCGACCTCGCACCTCGTCCGATGCCTCGAGGCCCCGGGCCGAGAGCACCGTCAGCAGGTCCTGCGCTCGGGCCTCCGCGCGCCCTGCCTCGCGGCGTGAGCCCCCTGCGAACCGCGCCTCACCTCACCGCGAGAGCTCGAACTGCCGAACCAGGATCTGCGGGACCGAAGCGAAGTCGCCGTCGAGGGTCATCAGCTCGGCGCCGTGCTCCATGGCGGACGCGGCGATCCACATGTCGTTGGTGGGGATCGGGGTGCCCGCGGCGCGTAGGGCTGCGTGGATCGTCGCGTACCGATCCGCCGTGTCGTGCGTGATCGGGACCTCCCGTATGCGAGCACGCCCGAGGAAGGCGGCAAGCTCCCGCTCGTTGCGCTCGCGGAGCGCGCTCCGCGCGAACCCCGCGAGCAGCTCCCCCACGACGATCGCCGGGACCAGGACGGGCCGAGCACGCCGAAGGGCGGCGATCACTTCGGCGTGTCCTCGCTTGAACGCCGAGTAGGCCGACGTATCCAGCATCATCGCCGCGCTCATCGCCAGAGCTCGGGATCGATCCGACGATGCTCGCGAATGGCCTCGTCCATCTCGTCCGCCTGCTCACGGGTCCAGGTACCCGCCAGATCGTCCAGATCGTGGAGGTCTTGACTGGGCGTCGGGCCCACCTGCCCCGTCGCCTCTCGAAGGAGCGCCAACGCCGTCCTGTTCAGGCTCAGTCCCCGCCTCTGCGCCTCACGCTCGAGCGCCGCGCGGAGCGCCGGTTCGACATCTCGGAGCGTGATGCGGCCGGGTGATGTCATGAGCGACACCATAATGACATCAAGCATGGCGTCAAGTCGGGGGAAATGGAGCATGGCCGGGTATCGGCCCCGGCTCCCGCCGGTTGCGCCCGCGCGGACATCTGGACTGGCGACCCACCCGTTGTCCCTCGCCCCCTCCACCGCCACACTGAGGGCCACCCTCTTCGTGCACGCGACGACGCCACCATGAGCGCAGCCGCCGACTGGTTCGAGGACGATCGGCTCTGGGTCGAGAGCTATCCCACCATGTTCCCGGAGCCCTCGTTCGAGACGGCGCGCCGGGAGGTCGACTCGATCCTCGAGCTCGCGGGCTGCCGCCACGGCCGGCTGCTCGATCTGGCCTGCGGGCCGGGACGCCACGCGGTGCCCCTCGCACTGCGGGGCTTCGAGGTGACGGGTGTCGACCGGAGCCGGTTCCTGCTCGAGAAGGCGCGCGCCTACGGCGAGGCGGAGGGCGTCGCGCTCGAGCTGCTCGAGCTCGACATGCGCGAGCTCTCGCGGCCCTCCGACTTCGATCTGGCCCTCTGCATGTTCTCGTCCTTCGGCCTCTTCGATGACGAAGCGGACAACCGACGGGTGCTCGAGAACGTGCACCGGAGCCTCGCGCCCGGCGGGACGTTCGTGGTCGACGTCATGGGCAAGGAGATCCTCGCGCGCATCTACCAGCCAACCGCCTCGACCGATCTGGGCAACGGCCGGATCTTCGTCCAGCGGCGTCGCGTGCGTGACGCGTGGACCCGCATGGAGATGGACTGGCTCTTCCTCGAGGGCGAGACCGTCCGGTACGCGCAGACGCTGCGTCACTTCATCTACTCCGGGCGCGAGCTCCGGGACATGCTCCGTGCCGCAGGCTTCGCGAACGTCGCCATCCACGGAAACCTGCGCGGTGACCCCTACGGCCCCGAGGCCACGCGGCTCGTGGCGGTCGCGCGAAAGCGATAGCCCGCACCACCATCATTCCGCGCGGACATCTGGACTGGCGAGACCGCCGCTCGCCTCGCCGCCCGCCGATCCCACACCCACCCCGGATCCCCCATCACCATCGGCCGCGCGGCCCACCTGGCCACGGGCCGCCTCGGCGCAAGGACCATTGGCGTCGTCTCGCACTCAAGCTCGGCCCTTGCCACCCGCTCACCCGCCCGTCACGCACCGAAACAGCGGCCCGCTCTGCCCCGTCGCGGAGACGCTCAGCGTCGCACTGGTCTCGTCGAGCTCGGCGCTCCAGCCCGGCAGCCTGACCCCCTCGAACGCGCAGTCCACGACGTTCGAGAAGCTGTCGGAGACCACCACCTCACCATCGCACCGAAGCGTCAAGATCGGCCCAGGCTCCTGCGTGAACGTCGCGGTCAGCCCGTTCGCCGACACGAACCGAACGCTGCTCTGCTCGTAGAAGATCCCGCACTCGCTCCCGTCGCCCCGTCGCACCGTCACGTTCGGAAGAAACGTCGACGTGCTCGTGGGCAGCGGGAGGGGACCGAAGTCGATGACCACGCCATCCGAGAAGGAGCACGACATCCGATCCGCGCTGAGCACCCCCGTCTCGTCCGGAACGCACGCGTAGAGGTCGGCGACCGCCACCGCCCAGCAGAGCGACGGGTCGGCCAGCGTCTCGCACGTCGACGTCGTGCTCCCGCCATCGCTCGCGGCCCCTCCCCCGTCACGCGCGCCCCCTTCCCTGCCGCCGCAGCCCAAGAGGCACACGACCAGCGCGAGACCAACGACTGCTCTCATCATGCCCCCCATCATGCCCCCATCCGCACCGCCCGTCGCAGGTCGTCGTGCTCGAACGCGGAGGCCATGCGGTCGATGTCGGGGTCGCGCAGCCCGTGCGCCGCGGCCACCCGGCGCCACCCGCCGACCGCGCTCGCGACGTCGGCCACGATGCGCCGGACCTCCGTCGGCTCGAGGCCGAAGTAGGATGCGACGCCGATCACGCGCTCCAGTGAGGCCTCGGGGGAGAGATCGTCCAGCGACAGCGCGTGCACCCGCGGCTTCACATCGACGGGTACGGGGTTCAGGTCGTACGCGGGCGACAGGACCCACCCTCCGCCGGCGCGGCAGAAGCCGTGGTTCCGCAGGTGGTCGTCCGTGTTCGACACCAGGACGTTGAACACCATCCGCCGCCAGAGCTCCCGCAGGTTCTCGTCGACCCGCACGCCGTGACGGCGGATCGCATCGGCGAGCTCGAGGTAGCTGTGGTCGCTCTCACCGTCCGCCGCCCCGATCATGGCCATGGCCGAGAGGAACGGAACGCGACGTTCACCATGGCGGTCGAATCGACGCAGCAGCAGCACGGCTCGTCCGCCGACGTGCGTCAGGCGCATCGGCGGAACGAGAATCCCCGCCGATGCGGCGAGCTCGAGCGTCACGGCCTCAGCTCGCCGAGCCGCACCAGCGGCGGAATGGGCTCGTCATCGCTCGCGAGGAAGGGACCGTGTTCGTGTTCCTTGAAGCGAAGCGCTCCCACGCGGACCCGATCGTGAACCCGAAGCAGGCAGTCGGATTCGAAGAGCGTCCGGCGCACGCCCTCGGCCCGAGCCTGCCGTGCGATCAGGTTCCGTCCCCAACGATCGGGTGCCGAATCGCCGAGACCTCCGAAGAGCCTCCGTCCGCCCGCCGTGTGGAAGGGTGCTCGCGAGAGCGGGAGCTGGGCCGGGTCCAGCGGGAACCGCTTCGGATGTGCGAGCCACCCGTCGTCGTACACGAACGAGGCGGTCTCGCGGTCGCGAAGGACCCGCATGAACAGCGTCCCCGCGCGCACCGGTTCACCGTCGAGATCGACGAAGACCAGTACTTCGCGTTCGCTCACGTCTCGTCCCTCCCCCCACGGCGGCGCGTCGGCCGACGCACCCGCTCCGGCAGTCGCTCCTCGTCCAGGTCCAGCACGAAGGGGTCGGCGCTCGCATCCACCACGTCGGCCAACCGCCCGTGCATGTCGAGAACGAACAGGACGGTGGCGTAGATGCCCATGGATACCGTCGCGTCGCCCTTCTCCACGCGAGCGATCGTCTGGCGCGAGGTCAGGGCGCGCTCGGCCATCGTCGCCATCGTGATGCGGCGGCGCTTGCGCGCGGCGGCGATGTCCGCGCCCAGCTTCCGGAGCGCCCGGCGGACGGGCAGCGGAAGGGCCGAAAGTGAGCGGGTTGGTTGCATTGCGTGACCTAGAAGCAACCTAAAGGCCACATTCGGTTACGTCAAGATGACATTATCAATGGGGTTGGCGCTCGTCGGAGAGGGATGCCTGCGCGCACTCCCGAGCGAGGACGACCCCGGGGACCGTCAGGAACCCATCGCCCGCATCACACCCCCGCTCGAAAGACGAGGGCCCCGGCGACGAGATCGCCGCCGGAGCTCTCGCCCCCCTTCTCACCTCGAGACTCACCCGCCCCCCCATCGACATCCATAGTCAATTCGTCCAGCCGGCGACGGCTGGCCACGCATCGATCTCCACACGACCGACAGCCTGCCACCGTTCACCCTCATGGGGCCGACCGATTTTCAGGGTCATGGGGCCGGGGAAGGTGTTGCGACCGGGTCGGATGATGGCCCGTCGCCGAGCCCGTGTCGAGCGTGATCGGAGGGCTCGCGTC
>JBDIVX010000187.1:0-14339 GCA_039794305.1 Candidatus Neutrinellum sp. | reverse complement strand
GACCGCGAGGCGGCTGATACGGCGGCGATCGTGGAGGTGGAGGAAGGGGGGCGTTTCGACCGCGAGGCGGCCGAAACGGCGGCGATCGTGGAGGTGGAGGAGGGGGGCGTTTCGACCGCGAGGCGGCTGAAACGGCGGCGATCGTCGCGGAAGCCGGGCGTTTCGACCGCGAGGCGGCTGATACGGCGGCGATCGTGGAGGTGGAGGAAGGGGGGCGTTTCGACCGCGAGGCGGCCGAAACGGCGGCGATCGTGGAGGTGGAGGAGGGGGGCGTTTCGACCGCGAGGCGGCCGATACGGCGGCGATCGTCGTGGAAGCCGGGCGTTTCGACCGCGGGGCGGCCGATACGGCGGCGATCGTCGTGGAAGCCGGGCGTTTCGACCGCGGGGCGGCCGATACGGCGGCGATCGTGGAGGAAGCCGGGCGTTTCGACCGCCGAGCCCTGGGTGCCGGCATCCTTAACGCTTGCACGTTTGCGCAAAGCATATAATAGTTGCCCGCATGGCGACTCGAAGGCTCAGGGAATGCGCGGCCGCCCTGGAGCGGCACCTGCAGCCGTCGCTCTTCAAGGCGCTCTGCGATCCGAGCCGGCTCGCGCTCCTGTCGCGCCTGGCGACGTGCGGCGGCTCGCTGAGCGTCAGCGAGGCGAGCGACTGCTGCGGCGTGCACGTGTCGGGTACGTCGCGCCACCTGAAGATGCTCGAGCAGGCGGGAGTGGCGCGCGCGCAGCGGCAAGGCCGAGAGGTCCGCTACGAGCTGAACGCGACCGCGCTGGTGGCGGCCCTGCGCGGGCTCGCCAACGCGATCGAGGCGTGCTGCGACCAGGACGGATGTTGCGGGGTCGACCCGCGAGAGGAGACCGACGATGCAGGAGCGTGACGTACGAGAGGACGTGTCCCGGGCCTACACCCGGGCGCTCGAGAAGGCCCAGAAGAGCGCGTGCGCGCCGGCGTGCTGCGCGCCCCCCGCGGCCGCGGCCGACAACGCGAAGTACACCGACGAGAAGGAGCGCTTCGCCGACGCGGCGGCGAGCTCCTTCGGGTGCGGCAACCCGCTCGCCTTCGCGGGCGTCGAGTCGGGGCAGACGGTGCTCGACCTGGGCTCCGGCGCGGGCTTCGATCTGTTGATCGCGGCCGAGAAGGTGGGCCCGACCGGGCGCGTGATCGGCGTCGACATGACCGACGCGATGATCGAGGCGGCGCGCGCGAACGTCGCCAAGGCCGGTCTCGCCGAGCGCGTGGAGATCCGCAAGGGCCACATCGAGGAGCTGCCGATCGAGGACGGCTCCGTCGACTGGGTGATCAGCAACTGCGTCATCAACCTGTCGCCCGACAAGCCGGCGGTGTTCCGGGAGATCGCGCGGGTGCTGAAGCCGGGCGGACGGTTCAGCGTGACCGACATCGTGGTCGAGGACCTGCCGGCCTGGCTGCGCGAGCACGAGGCCGCCTACGCGGCGTGCGTCGCCGGTGCCATCCGCGAGGACGCGTACGTCGGCGGGCTGCGCGACGCCGGGTTGACCGACGTCGAGGTCACCGAGCGGCTCGTGTACGACGAGTCGCAGCTCCGGGCGATGATCGCGCACGACCTCGAGAGCTTCGGGCTCGACGGCGACCTGCTGAAGCGCGGCTGGTCGGAGCTCGCGGGCAAGGTCGCGAGCGTGAAGGTGGTCGGGCGACGCTGAGGGCGGCCCTCCCACGGGACCGAGCTCTCACGCCCGGGGGTTCCGCCGCGGGCGGCGGCGGCGGAACGCGAGCGACGAAAGGGCGAGGGCCAGGGCCAGGGGCCAGCCCGGCGGTCGGGGGCTCGCGACGTGGCAGCCGCAACCGCCGTCCGAGCGCGGCCCGCCGCCGCCGTCCGCTGCTGCGCCGTCGGTGGCGGCGGCGTCAAGCGCGCCGGCGTCCGCGACCGCGGCGTCCGTCCCGGCGTCCGTCGTGCACGCGGGGTCGGGCTCCGACTCGCACCGGAAGGTGAGGGTGTCACACGCGTCGACGGTGCAGGCGTCGCCGTCGTCGCAGTCGGTGTCGGCCTCGCAGCAGCCTGCGATGGGCTCGTATTCGCAGCTCACGCCCGCGCTCGGGCAGCCGTCCGAGGTGCAGACGTCGCCGTCGTCGCAGTCGCCGTCGCTCGAGCAGCACTCGGCGATGGCGATCCGCGAGCACGTGCCGTCGGAAGTGTCGCACGCGTCGGCGGTGCACGGGTCCGTGTCTTCGCAGTCGGCGGCGGTCGTGCAGCAGCCGGCGACGGGCGTGTGCTCGCATCGGTTCGTGCCCGTGTTGCACGCGTCGGTCGTGCAGTCGCTCGTGTCGTCGCATTCCGCGTCGGCGACGCAGCATCCCGTGATCGGGGCAAAGGCGCACGTGCCGCCGGGCGTGGGGCAACGGTTCGTGGTGCAAACGTCGCCGTCGTCGCAGTCGGCGTCGTTGTTGCAGCAGCCCGCGATCGGCGCATGCATGCAGCCCGAGGGCTCGCTGCACGTGTCGGCCGTGCAGGTGTCGTCGTCGTCGCAGTCGAGGCCCGAGCCGGCCGTGCACGTGCCGGCCACGCACTGGTCGTCACCGTTGCAGGTCATGCCGTCGCTGCACGGGGTGCCGTCGGCCGCGGGCGCGTCGGACGGGCAGGTCGCGCTCGATCCGGTGCACGTCTCGGCCGCGTCGCAGGTGTCGGCGCTCGTGCGGCACGTGATGACGGCAGGCAGGAACACGTCGGACGGGCACGCCGTGGACGTGCCGTCGCAGCTCTCGGCGACGTCGCAGTCGCCCGCGGTCGGCCGGCACAGGTGGCCGGCCGGGAGCGTCGCGCACACGCCGTCGGTGGTGGCCCCCGTGGCCACGCTGCAGGCCTGGCAGTCCGGCGCCGATCCACCGCACGCGCCGTCGCAGCAGACGTTGTCGCTGCAGTACCCGCTCGCGCAGTCGGCGTCCGCCGTGCACGAGCTGCCGTCCTCCGACGTGAAGTGGAAGACGTACGCCGCACCCGCCCGATCGGCGACCTCGTCGTTTCCGGGCGCGCCGACCACCGCCGTGCGGCCGTCGAGCCCGACGGAAGTCCCGAACAGATCGCTCCCGAGCCCGCCGCTGCCGGTGAGCGTCCCCTCCTGCGTCCAGGTGGTCCCGGCGCGGACAAAGACCAGGGCTGCTCCCGACTCGGCGGCGGCGCCGTCCCTTCCGGTCGCGCCGAGGACCGCGAAGTCCCCCGAGAGCGCGACCGACGAGCCGACGCGGTCCCACGCCACCGGCCCGGTCGCGAGCAGGCGGGCCTGCTGCGTCCAGGTCGTGCCGCTCCGCACGAAGACGAACCCCGCGCCTGCCACGGTGACGCCGCCCGGGTTGTACTCGGCCGAGCCGACGAGCGCGTTGTCCCCCTCGACCGCGACGCTCCGGCCGAAGTAGTCGGAGGGCGTGAGGCCGGAGCCGGACAACGTCGACTGTTGAGCCCAGGTCGTCCCGCTCCGTACGAACACGTAGGCGATCCCGGCGGACGACGAGTAGCCGTCCGCACCGACGACGGCCGTGTCGCCGTCGACCGCCACCGCGGCCCCGAAGCGGTTGCCAGCTCCTCCGGCCCGGAGCTCCTGCTGCTCCGTCCACGCCGTCCCGGAGCGGACGTAGACGTATGCCGCGCCGCTCGACACGCCGCCGTGCGTGTGGCTCCCGCATCCGACCAGGATGGTGTCGCCGGAGATCGCGACCGACGCGCCGTACCACTCGTTCTCCGCGCCGTCGGACGCCGTCAGCTTCGCCTGCTCGGTCCAGGTCGTGCCGGACCGCACGAACACGTACGCGGCGCCCGAGTCCGTCTCGGGCGCGTCGGCCTGGCGCGCGCCGATCACGATCGTGTCGCCGTCGATCGCGACGGCCGTACCGAAGAAGCTGTAGCTCGCACCGTCGGACGCCGTGAGCTTCTGCTGCTGCGACCAGCTCGTGCCGCTGCGTACGAAGACGTAGGCCGACCCGGAGGCACTTCCGGTGTCGTCGTCCCAGGGCGATCCGACGACCACCGTGTCACCCGAGATCGCCACCGAGGAGCCGTACTGGTCCTGCACCGCGAGGTCCGCGGGCTCGAGATCGGACTGCGTGGACATGATCGGGTCGACCACGATGGGATAGCGCGCGCCCCGGTCGTCCAAGCGGATCCGGATGCGCCGCCCGTCGATCTCGAGCGCTGCGACGAGCGGCCGCCGGTCGGCGTCCATGACGTGCAGGTGCGAGTACGACACGACCCGCCGGCTCCCCCGCGGGCGCAGGCGAACCGTTCGCCCGTCGGGCCCCAGCTCGATGCGCCCGGCGCCCGGCGCTTCGAGCTCGAGGACGACGTCGCCGACGCCGGGTGGACGCGCGTGGATGTCGAATCCCTGCTCGGTGCCGTGCGGCGTCGCCAGGTACCACTCGGTGATCGATCCGCGCGAGAGCTCGATGCGCCCGCTCCCGGTCGCGAGGACGCCGCGCGAGACGTCCCGCAGGTCTCCCTCCCGGCCTGCGCGCACGAGCCCGAGATCGAGCCGCGAGCCGTCGCGCAGCAGGAAGGAAACGCCGCTCGAATCGACCGCGACCGTCGTCCCGTCGTCCCACCGGTCCACGGCCACGCGCTCCTGCCGAGCCTCGGGCACGGCGCAGGCCGCGCATGCGAGCAACAGGAGGGTGAGCTGCGCGCGCCCGGCCCCGCGGATCGCCATCGCCGATCAGTATCGCAAGTCCAGCGGCCGCTGGGAACACCCGAGGACAGCTACGGGCCGCCGTCAGTCGATGACGCCGCACTCGAAGGTGCCGGCCGCCGTGTTGTCGTCCTCGATGCACTCGTTGTGCTCGCCGGTGCCGTCGCCCACGTCGTCGGCGCGGGCGAAGTAGCCGAGCTCCACCCCGCGCTCGGCGTCCTCCGTCGTCACGTCCAGGGAGACCGTCGTCGAGGCGCCCGGCACGAGCGGGGCGGCCGTCCGGACGGTGCCGAGCAGCCGACCCGGCGCCTCGGGCGCCCCGAGGTAGAACGACACCGCGAGCCCCGCGCCGACGCTGACCGCGCCGCGGTTCTCGATCGTGGCGTCGAGGCGCATGGTCGGCGGGCACGCGCTCGCGTCCGCCTCGACCGACACGGCGACGAGGTTCGGCGCGTCGAAGCTCTGCGGGTTCTTGCGGAAGCTGTTGAACCGCCGCCAGTTCGGCTGCTCCGCGCGCGGGATCCCGAGGTCCTCGCGCACGTTGGTGATGTGGTAGGTGTGCTGGTTCCACACCGGGCGGGTCCCCACCCAGTTGTCGGCCGCGTCGCGGAAGACGCGGATGCCGGCCTGGAGCCCCGTGTAGCCGGCGATGTGCCCGCAACGGTTCACGGCCGCGTTGCCCGCAAAGACGATCTCGGCGTTGCCGTCGGCGTCGACGTCGACGATGAGCGGGTACTCGATGAGCGTGTGCGAGTTCTGCGGCACCTCCGCGACCACCGTGCCGTCGGTTCCGGCGTACACCCGCATGTAGCACTCGTCGTTGTAGACGACCTCGGCGCGGCCGTCCCCGTCGAAGTCGAAGACGCTCGAGCCGGTGATGTTGCTGCTCGCGTCCTGCGTCGGCTGCGACCACAGCACATTCGACGGGCCGTCCGGATCGTAGACGGCGTAGGCCGAGGCCCCTGCCACGCCGATCTCCGGCTCGCCGTCGCCGTCGAAGTCGGCCACCGTCGGCGGGCCGCCCCGGCCGCCGCCCGGCTGCGCCACCGGACCCCACAGGAGCGCCCCGTCGGTGCCGCGCCGGATCGACAGGTTGCCGTTGTGCACCACCACCACGTCCGGCACGTCGTCGCCGAAGAAGTCCGCGACCGCCACGTACCCCTCGGGCGCGGTTGCGTCCTCCCAGAGGACCGTCCCGTCCGCCTCCCAGACGACGTTGGCGCCCACGACCTCGAGCGCCCCGTCGGCGTCCACGTCGTAGACGGCCGTGACCGGCGCGACCGGGGTCGAGCCGCAGCAGTTGTACGCGGCGAGGCGCCGGTTCGACCACCGGACGGTGCCGTCGTGCGCGATCACCGTGCCACCCACGACGACCTCGGCCATGCCGTCGCCGTCGAGATCCGCGATGGACGGAGCGCCGAACGTCATCCCCGCGTCGAAGGCGGACCCGTCGGGGTTCCGGCTGGACCACCAGAGCGCGCCGTCGTTGTGGAACGCCAGGATCGGACCGGTGCACGGGCCGCTCGTCACGATCTCGGGCGCGCCGTCGCCGTCGAGGTCGCCGAGCGCGATGCCGCCCTCGGGGCACGTGACCGGGTCGGTCACGCTGAACACCTCCTCGCCCGTGTCGCCGCGCACGACCCTGAGGACGCCGGGCCCGCCGTAGCTCCCGGCCGCCGTGTACGTGCCGAAGACCACCTCGGGGACGCCGTCCCCCGTGATGTCTCCGACGACCGGCGCCATCATCACGTGGACGCTGGCGGGCGCCGTCGCGCTGCCCGTCCACGCCCACTGCGGCTCCGGCTCGAAGACACCGGGCGGCGGGAAGTACTCGCAGCGATCGGGGCCCCGCGGCAGGCAGCGGCCGAGCTCCGGATCGCAGTACGCGTCCACCTCGCAGTCGAGCGCCTCGGAGCAGGGCTCGCCCGGCGTCACGCAGGCGCCCGAGATGCAGAGATCGCCGGCGGCGCAGCACGCGGAGACCTCGCCGCACCGGATCCCGGACTCGCAGGCCGGGAGGCAGGCGCCGTCCACGCACTCCTCGCCCGCCGCGCAGCACGCCGAGCCGCATCGCTCCTCGACCGGGCAGCCGGCGCCGCCGTCTCCGGGCGACCCGCCGTCCCATCCCGCGCCGCCGTCGCCGCGCGCGGCGCAGCGCCCGTCGAGGCAGAACATCCCGTCGGCGCAGTCGCCGCTGCTCCCACAGGGCGCGCCGGCTCCGCCGCCGGGCCCTTCGGAGCCGGGGCTGCACGCGGACAGGCACAGGAGTGCGGAGACGGCCAACCCCAGCGCGGGGACTCGAGCCTCCGCCCGGCGGGCGGTTCTTCGCTGCAATTCCATCAGAAGCTCCTCCGAGCCCGGCGGGGGGACCGGGCCGACCCCCACGATGCAGGAACCGAACCGCGGTGACCAGATGCCCCACCTGCGAGTGCGAATGGCGCGCGCATTCCGGTACGATGGTCGCGGGAGGGAGCTCGAATGCAATGCAACCACCGCCCCGGCTCGGGGCGCTTCGCTTGCCTGGTCGTGCTCGGCGCGATCGTCCTCGGAGGCTGTCCCGCGTCCCAGAGCTGGACCACGGCGCGGGCGGTCGAGCCGGGCCGGCCCCAGCACACCGTGGGTCTCGAGTGGCTCGGGGTGGTCGTCGAGCAGGACTGCGATCCGGACGTCGAGTCCTGCCCCGAGTACCTCGATGGCTTCTTCTTCTACCCGTTCCCGGCCTACGCGATCCGCTTCGGTCTGTCGGACCGCATCGACATGGCCATCAAGGCCTCGATGTCCGGCAGCATGGGCTTCGACCTCAAGCTCCAGCTCGTGCGGAGCGAGGTCTTCGACTTCGCCATCGATCCCGGCTACTCGTTCTTCGGTCCCTTCATCGGGTACTTGAATCTTCCGCTCCTCGCGAGCCTCAACCTCGGTCCGACGACGACCATCACGCTGGCCCCGAAGGCGAGCTACATCGTCCCTCTGCAGGACGACGTCGATCTCGTGGACGGTTTCTTTCTGGGCACGGGCGCGAACCTCCAGATCCGCGTGAGCGACAGCTTCGCCATCACCCCCGGTGTCGACTGGTCGGTCTTCGTCACCGGCGGTGACGCCGTCGAGGCCGTGCAGTACCTCAGCTTCGGCGTCGGCTTCTCGTTCGGTGGGATGCCCGACTACGGCAAGGCCGATCCCGAGCCGCCCTACGGCGGACAGCCTCCACCGGCCGGACCGCCGGCCGGACCGCCGCCCGCGCCGCCTCCCGGCTACGGCGCGCCGCCTCCCGGGTACTGACAGGCCTGCGCGAAGGCGAGGGCGTCGGACCCCCGGCCCTGATCGGCGAGGATGCGGCGGTAGCGATCGGCGAGCGCGTCCCGCTCGGTCGGCTCGGCGGCGAGGCTCGCGATGCGCGCGCAGGCCTCGGCGGCGGCCACGCGCATGGCCGAGAGCACGAGCACCTGATCGCGCCGGGCCTCGCGGGCGAGGCGGCGGCCGCTCGCGTCCGAGGCCGCGTCGGCCTCGCGGCGCGCAGCTTCGAGCGATCGGAAGGCCGCCTCGAAGTCGGAGAGGTTGAACCGGGCCCAGCCCGTCTTGTAGTGCGCGTAGGCGCGGACGGCCGGCGGCGCGGCCGGCACACCGGCGGCCTGCGCGTAGTGCGCGATGGCGTCGGTCATGCGGGCCTCGAGGAACAGGTGGTCGCCGATCCGGACGTGCGCGTCGGCCGCTTCCCGGCACCGGGGGCACGCCGCGATCACCCCGCGCGCCGCGTCGAGCGCCGCGGCGGCGTCGCCGAGCCCGTCGTGGAGCCAGCTCGCGAGCGCCAGCGCCTCGGAACGAAGCGACGGGGGCTCGCGCCCGCCGATCCGCGCGAGCTGCGAGAGGGCTGCGCGCGCGTCCGCCTCGCCGGACGGTCCGTCCTCTCCGGAGTCCGCCCGAGCCCACGCTCGCGCCGCCCGCTCCGCGAGGAGCCGCGCGAGGCCCAGCCGAGCCGGGCCGGTCGGCCGACGCCGGAGCCGCGCGCGCAGCCGCCCGATCTCCGCGTCCAGGTCGCGGACCTCGGGCCGGCCCGGTCCCGGCCCGACCCGCTCCCCCTCGGGTCGCACGATCTCGCCGGCGACCGCGTCGTCGTCGAAGTCGAACACCTCCCGCTCCTGCGCCGCCGCCCCCGCGCAACAGAGCACGCACAGCACCATCGCGACCGTTCCGCGCCCCACGCCCCTCCGACACCCACCGCCGCCGCAGGTTCCACTTGCATCGGGGACAGGTGTTGTCCAGAGCCTCACTCGTTTCACCGCCTCGCGGTCGAAACGCCGGCCTTCTTGCACGATCGACGCCGTTTCAGCCGCCTCGCGGTCGAAACGCCGGCCTTCTTGCACGATCGACGCCGTTTCAGCCGCCTCGCGGTCGAAACGCCGGCCTTCCTCCACGATCGACGCCGTTTCGGCCGCGTCGGCACGGGCACGGTCTCATCCTCGCCCCCGGTCCGACGGGCCCTCGATCTCCGAGCCCTACGCCGCTCCCCGCCGCTCCAGCATGCGGTGCCGGTGCGCGGCCCAGAGGGCGCCGCCGATGGCGCCGGCGAAGACGGCGTCGGGGTGCTGCTCGAGCTCCACCTTGATGCGCTTGTCGGCGTCGGTGAGCTCGCGCAGGGCGGCGACCAGGCCGATGTCCTGGGCGAGACCGCCGGTGAGGACGACCCGGCCGCTGATCTGCGCCGAGCGCAAGAGGCGCACGAGGCGGTCGGCCATCGACAGGTGGATGCCGCGCAGGATGTCGGGCCGGCTGATGCCGCGGCTGACCATGTTGATGACGTCGGTCTCGGCCAGGACGGCGCAGATGCCGCTCGGCTTCTCCGGGCTCTTCGACTCGAGCGAGATGGGGCCGACCTCGTCGATGGTCACGCCGAGGTAGCGCGCGATGTTCTCGACGAACTGGCCGCTGCCCGACGCGCACTGGCTCGTCATGCGGTAGCCGAGGACCTTGGCGCGCTCGTCCATCTTGATGGCGCGCGCGTGCAGGGCGCCGATGTCGAGGGCCCCGGTCGCTCCCGGCGACAGGAACGCGGCGCCGCGGGCGTGGGTCGTCATGCCGTAGAAGTGGCCCTTGCGGAAGTCGACCATGTCGCCCTCGCCGGTCGAGGCGACGTAGTCGACCTCGGAGGAGGGGACGCCCGAGTCCTCGCAGGCGAGCTCGTACACGTGCTGCACCACCGCGCGCGGGTCGCGCCGGCGGATGCGCTCCGAGACCTGCGCGAGGATCGTGCCTTCGCCCTCCTCGCCGACCCGCATCAGGACGACCTTGATGGCGCTCGTGCCGACGTCCACGCCGGCGGTCAGAAGCTCGCTGCTCATGCCGTTGCCTCCGCTTCGGGGGCGGCGGTCTCGTCACCTGCGAGCACCTGATCCGCCTCGCGCTTCGCAAACAGGGCGGCGCCGAGCGCGCCCATGTAGATCGAGTCCGGCGAGATGTTCAGCGTGCGCTCGCCGTAGTTCTCCTGGATGAGGTCGCGGAGCGAGGCGACCGCCGCCTCGTTGTGGGCGACCCCGCCGGTGAAGGTGAACTCCTCCTCCACTCCGCCCGAGCGGGCGAGGATGCTCATCGCGCGCAGGATGATCGCGCGGTGCAGCCCGGCGAGGATGTCCTCGCGCTTCTCGCCGAGCGAGAGGCGCTCCCGGAGCTCGGCGCCCGCGAACACCGTACACGTGGACGAGATCCGCACGTGGCGCTTCGACGTCTGGGCGAGCGGCCCGAGCTCGTGCACACCGAGGTTCATCTCGTCCGCGATGTACCCGAGGTAGCGCCCGCAGCCGGCCGCGCAGCGGTCGTTCATCTGGAAGCTCGTGACGATCCCGTCGCCGTCGACCTGGATCGCCTTGGTGTCCTGGCCGCCGATGTCGAGCACCGTGCGCGTGTTCGGGAACATCGCGTGCGCCCCGAGCCCGTGACACAGGATCTCGGACCGGATCTGGCTCTTCGGGAACGGGAGCCGCGCCCGGCCGTAGCCGGTCCCCACGCTGCACCGGACCTCCGGCGGCTGGTCGAGCAGCGCCTGCATGACCTGTTGCGCCGCGTCGCGCACCTCCTCAGTGGTCTTCGCATAGCGCGCGAGAGAGCGGGCGAGGGCGGCCTGTGCGTTGCCCTCGAACGTGAGGTCGTCCTCCTCGTTCTCCACCTTGATGATCGCGCGGTCGAACACACCGACGATGGTGTCGTAGGGCAGCGTGCGCGCGCTCGCGCGCTGCTCGGCGAGCCGCTGGAACTGCGCTCCGGCGATGTCCCGGAAGAACTCGGACTGCCGGTGCGTACCCGCGAGCCCGGAGTACAGGCTGTCGGCCTCGTTCCGCATCTCGTCCACGATCTCGACGAGGACGTTCTGGAGGTCGTCGCTGTCACCCGCGAATTCGAAGCAGAAGCGCGACAGCGACTCGAGCTGCCGGACGTGCTGGCGCCAACGGAACGACCGCTCGAGCGCCGGGCCGAGCACCTTCGCGTGCTCACCGAGGACCGGATGCCCGCCGAAGGCGTTCCGGAGCCGGCTCATCTGGGCGTCGATGAGGGCCTCGTTCCGGGCGATCTCGCAGGCCACGTCGTAGTTGCTGCGGCTGTTCGTGATGCCGCGGCCGAGGATGGCGCCACAGTCGTCCAGGACGACGCTCTTGGTCGTCGTCGAGCCGAGGTCGATCCCCACGTAGCAGGCGTTCGTCACGGCCGTGCCTCCCGCGCGCGGGCGCCCCCGGCGCGCTTCTGCTCGAGCATCTGGAAGTAGCTCTCGAGCCGGTTCTTGATGTTGGCGGGCGAGAAGTACCGCGGGTCGACGAGGTCGCTCTCGACGAAGCCCCCGGGTACGCCGGTCTGGCGCTCCACGTCACGCAGGATGAGGAGCTGACCGGCACTGAAGGAGTTGCAGCTCTTGACCGAGTGGCAGATGAAGCCGTCGGCGTCGTACTCCTTCACGTACTTCGCGATCAGCTTCGAGCGGAGCGGCAGCTCGAGGTTCGTGTAGCACCCCATGCAGTACTCCCCGAGCGTCTCGAGCGGGCGCGTCGGGTCGTGCCGGAAGCCCTGGTCGTACAGACCGCCGACCCGCGTGTACGTGCTCGCCACGCAGACCGCGCCCTCGGCGGCGAACATGCTCCAGAAGTCCCGGAAGCTCGTCCAGTTGGGCGGCCCCTCGACCACGATGCGGTAGCGCTGCTCGTTGAGCTGCCCGACCGGCGTGATGGGCCCCTCCTTCGTGGCGACGCGCTGCTCGACCTCGTCGCGCAGGAGCCGGTAGTAGTCGACGCCCGCCTGCGTGCCGCGGAAGGCCGTGAAGATGGGGCCGATGTAGAAGACGCCGCCGAAGTAGCCGTCGATGGGCGACGGGTGGTTCTTCGCCGACTCCCACACCCAGACGAGGTCGTCCTCGGCCTTGGCCGACAGCTCGAGGTGCGAGCGGAGCTTGTCCTCGTCGTACTTCGTCCCGGTGAGCTTCTCGAGCTTCGGGATCACCTCGTTCCGCATCTGGTCCGAGACGTACTTCTTCATGTCCTCGGTGATCTCGCCGTCGCCCTGGTAGGGGATGTGGAGCATGGCGATCTCGGCCCGCGGGAACTGCTCCTTGAGCAGCTCGAACCACTTCATGAAGGTGTAGCAGCCCGTGTAGCTGAGCAGCAGGAGGTCGGGCTCGGGGATCGGCTGGCCCGTCGGCCCGACGCCGGTCCGCAGCATGCCGATGTCCGACTTCACGTACGTGCACACGTCCTCGGAGTGTCCGAGCTTCTCGGCCTCGAGGACGTAGGCTCCGGACTTCTTGCGGATGCCCGACTGGAGCGCGTTGATCTCCGGCAGCACCGGGATCACGTCGAACGCCGCCAAGAGCTCCGTCAGGTTCCCCGGGACGAACGTGTAGACGACCTTCTTGCCGTCTTCGCGTGCCCGGGAGAGCCGGTCGAAGTAGCCTCCGACCAGCTCCTTCTGGCGCAGCATGGACGGCTCTTTGGGGATGTCTCGCGCCTCGTCGCTCATGTCTGGCTCCACAGCTTGATCGAGTCGGCGAAGGTGCCCGACTGCTCGTGAATGGCGCCGAACTGCGCCGTGTTCTCCGCGTACCTGAGGTTGGTGTGCGCGATGCCGGCGGCGTCGAGCGCGTTCTGGAGCATGGGTTGCTCGAGGAGCGCCGGATCGCAGAAGCTCGGCGCGCAGAAGATCACGCCCTCGGCGTGCCGCTCGCGGCACATCCGGACGAGCCACTCGCCCTTCTTCTCGCCCGGCACGTACCTCGAGGGCACGTTCAGCCCCCGGTCGAACCAGGCCCGGGCGAGGAGGTCCCACGGGCTCCCACCGTTCTGTCCCTCGAGGACCCGACCTCGCAGGAAGCGCGCCGCGACCAGGAGGTCGTCGTCCACGATGTAGCAGCCTGCGCGCTCGAGCGTCTTCAGCAGCCCGAGGGGCGGCTGCTCGCAGAACGTCCCCACGACGACCACCCTCGCCTGGTCGAGCGGCTGCCGGTCCGACCGCTTGGCCGCCTCGATGTACTCGGCGAGGACGGCGTTGTGCTCCTCCACGGGAAGCTGGAAGCCCGCGCGCAGGACCACGTACAGCTCGGACGTCGGCACGGCGTGGGGCCGCTCGGCGCGCAGGTCGTACAGCTCCTCGACCAGCGTTCGGTTGTCGTCGTGCCGCGCGAGGGCCTCGAGCAGCCGCTCGTCGGTCGGCTCGACGCCGGTGCGCTCACCGAGCCCCTTCGCGATGCGCCGGAGCTCGTGCGCGTAGAACTTCCCGCCGATCTCGGGCTCGTGGTTGTGCGGGAGATCGAGGTAGGCGACGTACCGGTCGGGGAAGAGGATCTTCCACATGCCCGAGAGGTTCCGGATGACGTCGCACGTGGCGGGGAAGATCATCCCGTCGAGGCAGTCGAGCCGCTCGTTGAGCCCCATCTCGATCACGCTGCGCGGGATCTGGCAGATGTAGCTCTGGAAGTACGCGTCGCCGCGGATGATCTCGACCTGGTCGCCGCCGCCGGCGACTCCCACCGGCAGCATGCCCGCCGCCTCGATGATCTCGCGCGGCACGTAGATGGGCAGGTGCCCGCAGGCCTTGCCGCCCGTCCGCTCGCGCCACGCCCGCACCTTCTCGAAGCGCGTGTCGAGGGTGATGTCTTCGCACTCCTGCGCGATCTGCTCGGGGGTCCTCACCGGTTCCTCCATTCGGGCTTGCGACGTGCCAGGAAGGCGGCGATGCCCTCGCGGGCGTCCTCGGTCTTCATGAGCTCGCCGAGGTACATCCGCTCGAGCCGCTCGAGCCGCTCGCCCAGCGCCTCGGTCCACGCGGCGCGGGCCGCGCGTGTCGCGTAGCGGACGGCCGCGCCCGACAGGCCGACGAACCGGCTCGCGTGCGCGGTGGCGCGCTCGTCCACGAGCTCCGCGGCGCAGGTTTCGTCTGCGACGCCGAGCTCGACCGCCGTCCGGCCGTCCACGATCTCGCCCGAGACGACCAGGCGGTCGACCACGGGCTGGCGGGTGCGGAGCGGCAGGACGGCCGCGGCGACCGGCGGGAAGACGCCGAGCGTCACCTCCGGCACGCCGAGCTTCGCGTCCTCGGCGACGACCAGGTGGTGCGCCGCGACGGCCAGCTCGAACCCGCCGCCCAGGCCCCGTCCGCGCACGGCGGCGCAGATCGGAACGGCGGCCTCGTCCATCGTCCGGAACAGGGCGTGGCACGCCGG
>JBDIVX010000186.1:0-14775 GCA_039794305.1 Candidatus Neutrinellum sp. | reverse complement strand
GCGCGCTCGCGCTCGCACCGTCCACGTGGTGGCTCGAGCTGCGCGGCACGCAAACCGGGAAGACGCCCGACCTGATCGCAGACGTACCGGTGCGCGCGGTCTTCGATCCTCGATTCGAGCCGACGGAGCTGTCGTCCCGGCTGTTCTCGTCGCTGCCGCCGCTCCTGGTGAGCGAGCGGCAGCCCCGCCCCCTCAGCATCGCCGTCCGCGCGGCGCCGCTCGCCGGCGATGCCGAGCGAATGGACGACCTCGTCCTGCAGGTGACGGAGCTGAGCCGAGCCGCGGGCGGAGTCTGGGCGCAGATCGGCCTCTCGAGCCACCCCGCGACCACGTGGCACCCCGCCCAGCGGGGGTGGACGAGGGAGGCGGCGCCGCTGGTGCGACGTCGGGTGCCCGAGCTCGCCTGGTGGATGCTGGCCGGTGCCGGCCACGTGGAGGCGCTCGGTGGGCAGGAGGCGGCCGCGGCGAGGCTGGGCGCCGCTCTCCTGCGGAGCGACGCCAGAGAGCTGGAGATCCGATGCTGCGATGCACCTGTCGGGCAGGACGCGGCCGAGCGGTCGGCCGTGCGCTCGGCGCTCGCACCCGTGCGGATGCAACCGCCCGTGGACCCCTCGCCGCAGCTCCTGTTCGTCGACCGCTCCGGAGAGCCGCACGCGCTGACCGACCTGAGCTGGCGCCGCCTCGCCGACGGAACGCTCCTCGTGGATCCCGAGGTCGCTGCGGCGCCGCGAGGCGAGCTCGCTGGATCGAGCGACCGCGCCGAACGGCTGCAGCGGCTCTACTCGCGCCTGCCCGAGCTGGGCCGCCTCGGCGCCGATCCGTGGATCTACGTGCCGCGGCTGGTCGGGGACCGTCACTTCCTCCGCGTCGGCGGAGGACGCCTCGGATGTGCGGTGTGGGACTCCGGAGAGCCGATGCAGGAGCTCGCACGGCTCGGGCTGGTCCTGCGGCGACCGCCCTCGCGGGCGCGGCGGGCCGCGCTGGAGGCGGCGATGGCCGCGTGGTCCGACCTGATCGATCTGCCCGTGGCGCCGTGCGTCGAATGGCAGGAGGAACGTGGGATCATGGAGGTCCCCGTGGATCGGCTGCGCGACGACGCCTTCCTCCTGCTGGTGCTCGCGCTGGACCGCACGGCGCGTGCGTCACGGCTCGGGCTGATCGGCGTCGTGGTCGGCCCCGGGCTCACGCCCGCCGAAATCGAGCGCCGGTGGCGGGAGGGCGAGCCCCCGTTCGACACGCGCTAGGTCGTCGCGGCGGGGCGAGAAATCGCCGGGCAGCGGGTCAGGGAAGGCCGAGCCCCCACGGGAACCAGTGCGGCGCCGAGGCGTCGAGGTGCGACTGGATGAGCAACAAGTCCCAGTGGTCGCGCTCCGCCCCGCCTGCACCGTAGATGCCACCGGGGACGGCTGCGGCTTCCCACCCCGGGTGCAGCGGGGGTGGCGACGCGCCGACCTCGACCAACCTCGACGCCCACTCCGACGCTCGCGCGGCCGCATCGAGCCCGAGCCGGAACAGGGCCGGCCCGGCGCTGCGCGAGAGCGCCCAGGCAGGCGCACCGAACCGACGATAGAGGGCATCGAAGCGGGCCTCGTCGCCCGTCCGCGCGGCGAAGAAGAGGAGCTTCTGCAGGAGGTTCGGGCCCTCGGGAGAGCCGGCTTCCATTCTCTTCGCGACCTGCGCAGCCATCTCATCCAGGATGGCGCTCGTACCTGTCGCAACCCGGCCGTGCCACAGCAGGCCTTCGAGCCGGGGCACGCGATCGAATGGATCTTCGACCTCGAGAACGAACTGCACCCCCAGCTCGGAGTCGATGCCCGTTAGCCGGCCGGCGATCGCGGTGATCGCCTCGGACAGCCTTTCCGGCGTGAAACGCCCGAGAGCATGGGCCAGCTCCAGCGCCGCCTCGGCAGGATCGATGCGGCTGCGCAGACGCAAGGAGAGCTCGGTGCGTATCGCCCGAAGCGAGTAGGCCTCGAGAGGCATTCCGAAGAAATCCTCCTCGAGCCGCAGCCATCTTCGGCCCGCATCGAGGGCGGCCAGCATCGCTTCGCCCGCCGCGAGGAGCGCGCGCGCATCGGTGACAGGTGGCCGGAAGCCGAGGCGCTCGAGCACGGCCGCTGCTGTGGCGTGGTCGCGCCTCGCGATGCCGGCAGCCAGCACCGATCCGTCGAGGGCTCCCCATCCCTCCGGAGGCATCGCCTCGACGAGGGCCACGGGATGGGACCGGCCCAACACCAGCTCCATCTGCGCGAACAGCCACGATCGACGCACCTCGTCGAGGCCTCGCGCGTGCACTAGCTCGGCCCGGATCCCTTCCGCGTCGCCCGCAGCCAGGGCATGGACCGTCCGGGCGAGCGATGACCACGGATCGACGGCCTCGATCGGCTCGCTCCCATCCCGGGCGAGGATCCAGCTGGCATCGACGAAGGTGGTCCCGTCGATCTCGTCGAGTGGCATCGCCGCGAGCCGTGCCCCGATCCGTCGGGCCGCGTCCAGGGCCGCCGTCATAGGTCGTCCTCGTCCAGGAGCCCGAGCCCCCACTCGTTCGGTGCTCGCCGCCAGTATCGCACCGCGAATTCCCAGTCTCGGTTGTCCCTGCAGCGTACCAGCTCTGCGCCGTTGCGCCCGCTCGAGGCGTCTTCCCACGCGCGCTGCTGCATCGGGCTCATGTGCCTCGTCGGCAGTGCTTCGTAGAGCAGCGCGACGGGCCTCGGAATCAGGACCACCTCCATGAGGTCGTATGTGCGGGTCTGGGCCGCCCGGATCGTTCCGTGGGTGTTGTAGTCGGCGCCGCTGGCCAGCACGAAACCCTCTGGGACCCAGGGAACGTCATACAGGAAGAACTCCGGGTTCTCACTCCACCACTGGCTCGGCCGAACGATCGGGTGACGCGAATCCTCCGCGGCGTACATGCGCCTCTCGGAGCCCTCGGCGAAGCGGACACGCCTGACCGGCCGGAGCATGTGCCAGTACTCGAGCGCCCGCAGGTCGGTGTAGCGAAGCACGTCATCGAGGAAGTACGAGACACGCACGGGGCCTCGGTCGCTCGGAGATCCGGCGGTCAATGTCGCCTGAGGTCGCTCCGGCTCGGCTCGCCCAGGCCGTGGTTCGGGCTCCCCGGCCTCCGCTTCTCGTTGCGTCCAGTGCTCGGACAGGGCCTCGCGCGTGTTGCATACGACGTTCCGGGCCACCCTCTGCATGATGGCCGTGAGCCGCTCGTGCCTCACCCAGCGGTCCTCGAACGTATTCCATCCGGATGTCTCGTAATGGCCAGTGTGAATCTCCCAATGGGCGCGGGTGAAGGAGGCTCCCACGTGTCGGATGGCGGGTGTCTCGACGTCGACGAAGTGGGCGGCGTAGTCGTCGTAGGTTCGGATCTCGAGTTGAGCCCAGAGGTCGAAAAGACCCAGCCGCTCGTCGGGCATGTCCGAAACCCAGACAGCCTCGAGCTCGTCCGCCTCTCGTACCTCCTTTTCCAGAGACGCCTCGGGCGTGCGCTGGTCTGACGGAGTGTGCTCCCAAACGGTCTTGTCGAGGTGCCTTCGGATCGATTGCTGATCGGTCAGGATGGTCGCCTCTCCGAGGAGTGGATCGACCGCGGCACCTAACACGGGCTGGACACGGTGCTCCTGCCACCATCGGATGCGGTCCAGGTTCTCGACGAGCCCTCTTTGCACCCGGGACCGTCGATAGGCCGCGTACGCGGGGGCGGTTGCATTGGCGAGCTCGATGCCCGCCATGAGACCACCCACCAATCGAAAGCCGAGTCGGGGGCCCGCGGGAGCGGCGGTGACTCCGCCCGTCGCACGGGGTTCCACCGTCTGGTACCGACGGACTTCACGTCCGCCCGCGTCGATCTCCAGCACCCGCGCCAGGGCCGGTTGGACGAACGGCATCGTTTCGAAGAGAGCCTGCCGTGCCCTGCCCGTCCGCTGGTAGTGCTCCCACTCGGCCCGGAACGTGCCCCCGTAGCGCCGCACGTTCCGGATGACCCGCATCGAATCCTCTCCGATCATCGTTTCGGCGGGCTCGATGCGGGAGATCTCCGCCATGATAACTTCGGTAGAGCGTGCACCCGGCGATGCCTCGGCGCCGAGGCGCGTCGTGCGCACGGCCTCGAGCTCGCGCAAGAGGGACTCGAGCCGTTCGATGCGTCGGTCCAGCTCGCGTAGGAACCGTGCATGATTGCCGGGCTGGAAGCTGATCAGCTGAATGCTCGCCTCGGCGTCCGTCAGCACGGTTTGCCGGACGGCGCGGAGATCGCCGAGCGTGCGGTTGGCCCGCACGGCCGCCCGACGACCTGTTCGGGTCTCGACCGCGCCACCACGCGCAGTCACCTCCTGACGCGAGTTGACCGTGACGTGTCCGGGTCGATCCGTCCGGCTGCCCATCGCGCTCACGACCCGGACACCGAGCTCCACGAGCGTGTCTATGAGCGCGTCCCGCCGGAACCCCTCGCGAGTCTGGACGACGACCGTGAGCTCACCGTTCTGACGCAGGGTCGCGTCCAACAGCACCCGGAGCCCATCCAAGTCCGTGGATTCGACGGCGCCCAGGTGGTGGTGAAAACCGAGCAGGACCCGAACGCCGCGAAACATCCGATGAAGCTCCGCCCGGCCCACTTGCCCCTCGATCTCGACGAAATCACGCAGCCGGACGTCCTCTATGTTCGCGATTCGTGCGGACGAGTCGCCGCGCGACAGGAAGTAGATGAAGCTGGCCGAGTCACCCACTTCCCCGGGCACCCGCCGTCCTGCGCCGGCACGCCGGTGGGCCCTCTGGTACTCCCGCTGCCGCTGGACACTGGCCACGATTTCGACCGTGTCCGCCCCCATCTGGATCGTCTGTCGCGCAACCCCCTCACCTTCGAACCGGATGCCGGGGTTCCAGGAGGGGCCGTAACCGAGCGCCAGAAGGGTCGGATCCGTCGTAGTCCGCAGCTGCCGGATCATGCAAGCCAGCCTCCCGACGGGATCCCGACCGCGTGCTTCGTGCGCCCGATCGGCCTCGATCCAGTCACGCGACAGGATCAGTCGATCTGCGCGGATCCGGTGCGTAGTGATGAACGCGGTCAGATTCCGAACGTGGTCGAGATGTGGGTGGGTGAGCGCGATCCACTCGATACGCGAGATCCCCATCGTGGTGCGGAGCTCGGCGACCCGCTGCAAGGGGAACAGATAGGCTACGCCACCCGCGTCGAGAAGGATGCCCTGCCCGCTGGACGTCCGGACGATGCGCAGGCCCTCCTTGGCGACTGTCGGGACTCCAACCCAGTGGGCACCCGGAATGGCCGACGGGGGTGCGGACGGAGTCGCCTCTTCCCGTGGCCGCGGCACCCTGACGGGCCAGTCGTCCCGCGGTGTGGTGATCCGGTAGACGTCCGTGGCCGGAAGCCCGACGAGATCGCCGTCTCCGTAATACCAGACGATGTCGTCACCGACGGGCTCCAGGCTGACGTCAGTCCAGTCCTCCACGCTGACGATGTCGTCCTCGTCGTTGTGCAGAACGGCCGGCGACGTCCCCAGGACGACGCGCGAGCCGGGCTCGGCGACGCCCGCTTTGGGCACCGCCCGCTGTTGGACGACGTGAACGAGCTCGTGGGCGAGCACCCGCCGGCGCTCGGCCTCGCTCCGCATCGAGCCGAGCACGATGTCCTTGCCGTGGGTGACCGCCCGGGCGCCGCGTCGTTTCGTGAAGGCGCGAGCCGCCGGCCCCTCGTGCACGCGGACCGACGACAGGTCGTGACCGAGGAGCGCTTCGTATCGTTCCGGGCCGTCGGTCCGCACCGTTCGAGCCTCGACGCGGGAGCCGATACGCCGGGCCTCGCCTTCGAGGGACTCCCGGTTGGGAGGGCCCGCGCGACCGGCCCGGAGGATCGCCTGGGCTTTCGCATTGCCGAGTGGCCGTGGATCCAGTGTCCTCGAACGCCGCTGGACCTGGGGTGCCGGAGGGCCGTGGAATGTCGGCCCGCGCGGATCCCGCTGCGGCTCCGGCGTCGGCTCGCGGTGCGTTCGAATGGCCAAGACGTCCTCACCCCGAACGTAGGAGCTGGGCGACCGCGCGGGCGTCGGCCTTGGCCGGGAGCTTGCCGAGCTTCTGGAGCTCGCGCAGGGCGCCGCGGGTCATGTGGTCCATCGAGATGGGGCGGCCCTCGTCCGCCGCCAACGTGGCCGCGGCGAAGACGATGTTCCGGATGTTGCCGCCGGTGATCTCCAGGCGGCGCGCCAGCAGGGCGAGGTCCAGGTCCGCCGCGACGGGCGCGGCCTCGGGGACGTGCACCTCGAAGATGCGCTTGCGCAGGGCGGCGTCGGGAAAAGGAAAGTCGACGACGTGGTGGATCCGACGGACGAACGCATCGTCCATGTTGCTCCGCAGGTTGGAGGCGAGGATCACCGCGCCGTCGTAGGCCTCCATCCGCTGCAGCAGGTAGGCCACCTCGATGTTGGCGTAGCGGTCGTGCGCGTCCTTCACCTCGGAGCGCTTCCCGAAGAGGGCGTCGGCCTCGTCGAAGAAGAGCATCGCGTGGCTCCGGCTCGCCTCGTCGAAGATCCGCGCGAGGTTCTTCTCCGTCTCGCCGATGTACTTGCTGACCACGCTGGCGAGGTTGATCCGGTACAGGGGCAGGTCGAGCTCCGTCGCGATCGCCGCGGCGGACAGCGTCTTGCCCACGCCGCTCGGCCCTGCGAGCAGCGCGTAGGTCCCGAGGCCCGCCCGCCGGTTCCGATCGAACCCCCACTCCTCGAAGACCAGGCTCCGGCCGCGGATGGCCGACACCACCTCGTCCAGACGCGCGCGCACGTGCGGCGCGAGCACCACGTCGGCCCAGCGTGGACGGGCGGGCACCCGCTGGGCGAGCGACCCGAGGGCGTGGTGGCAGTGGTCGCTCGCCGTCTGCAGGAGCACCCGCGCCACCTCGTCCTCCGGCACCTCCCGGGCCGCGATGTGCTCGGCGGCGCGCGTCGCTGCCGCGTGGATGCTGCGGGCTGGCATGGCATAGCGTCCTGCCACCGCGGCCACCGCTTCGTTCGAGACCGCGAGCCCTGCCTTCGAGAGTGGGCCTGTCCAGATCGTCGCCCGCGCGGGAGGATCGGGCACGGGGATCCGGACACGCGCGACCGAGTCCGCCGCGAGACCGGCGTCCTCCGCGCATTCGACGAAGACCGGGCCGCGAAGGCGCTCGGCGAGCCGCCGCAGCTCCCGGCGCATCGAGGCGGCGCGCGACGGATCGTCGAAGCAGGTCCGCGCGTGGCCGAGGTACGGCACGCTCTCGGTGAGCTTCGCTTCCCGCGCGACGCGGTCCAGCAAGACCGTCAGGTCCGGCTGGGATCTCGTGGCGGCCTCGACGTCCACGGCGAGCACCCGCCGGCCGAGCCTCGCGTAGACCTCGCGGACGAGCGAGAGGCCGCCGGCGTCCGGAGGCCCTTCGACCGGCACGAGCCCGACCCGCGTTGCGGCCGCTGCGATCTCCTCCGGGAGGGCATCGGCGACCCATCCCATCGGGACCGCCTCCTCGGCCATCGCGGGCAGCTCGGGATCGCATGCGCCGTGGCCGAGCAGGTAGTCGACGATGCGTGGGGTCACGCGCACGGTGCGCGCCAGCGAGCTGCCGTCCGCGTCCGGCGAACGCAACGTGACGAGCCCCTCGCGCACCAGGGTCCCGCCGCTCCCGAGTCGGGCACGGGCCTCGGCGCGCGTGGCCGCATCATCGGCCACCAGCGCCAGGACCAGGTCGACCGTTGCGCGGCGACGGGTCGCGTCGTTCTGGACGTAGCCGTACAGCGTGTCGTACCGGGAGTCGATCTCCGGCGCCAGCGCGACGACCAGGATCGATCGCTCGAGTGGGTCGAGCTCGAAGACGCGAGACAGGCGCGCGAGCGGGAGATCGACCTCGCCGGCCTGCGCCGCGGCCACGGCTTGGTCGATGTCGCGCCGGGCACGCCGGCGTGCGGCGAGGGACGCGGGCGGAGGCGGAGGCGTGCGCTCCCGGGAAGCGCCAGCCAGCATGGAGTGGACGAAGTCGTCGGGGATGTAGAGGCCGAGAAAGCTCTCCTCGGTCACGGCGACGGACGCGCGGAGCGCCGCGACGCGGTCGGCGAGGACGGAGTGCAGGAGGTCGAGCTCTGCCTGCAGGTGCTCTGCCGAGGAGCGAATGGTCAGCGCCCCGTGCGACAGGGCCTCGCCGGAGTCGATCGTCATCGGGTCCAGAGGAGCAGGGGGCGCCCGAGCCACGGAACCTCCACGCGGCGCCCATCGAACCCCGCCGTGTCGAGGAGGAGCGAGAGGGGCACCCGCGAGAGCGTCACCTCGAGCCCGTCCGGGCCGTCCACGACCCCGGCCGACATCGCGAGCAGGTTCGGAAACACGTGCGACAGTTGGCTCCAACCGAAGCCGAGCAGCCTCCGGGTGAACGCCCGCACGAGGGCGTGGGCGAGCAGCCCGGCCGACACCGCCCCCCGGTCGCCCTCCCCCAGCCCGAGCCAGACGAAGTCCTGCGCCGCCGGGCGCGCGCTCGCGAGGTGCCGGCGGACCCGCTCGGCCGTGAGACCGTCGAGCGAGCCCACGTCGGTCGAGCCACGGACGACGAGCGCGGGGGAGAGGCCCAGCTCGGTCCGGAGACGCTGGAGCAGGCGCTCCTCGGCCGCCCGGGGGCATTCGTCCGCCGGGTCGAACGGCTCCACGTCGAGCCACACGTCGTCGAGCACGTCCCGCGCGACGAGGTGCCCCCCGTGCTGCTCCGTCTCGACGTGCGAGACCACGAGCGCGTCCCCGCCGATCCGGCCCGCTTCGCACAGGCTCCGCAGCACCCCGCGGCGGGTGTCCTCGAGAGCCGCGCGAAAGGCGGCACCCGATCGCTGCACCGTGCGCGCCTCGCATCCCGCGAGCCACCGCGCGGTGTCGTCCGAACGCACGGCGGGGGCGGCAGGCCCGAAGGCGCGGGCGAGCAGCTCGAGCCGGACGCCGGGGTCGGGGGCGAGCGGCGCCATCTCGACCAGCCCCGGAACGAGCAGGAAGGCGCCACCGTGATCGGTGCGGCGTCTACGCGTGCTCGAGCCCAGGCCACGGGAGGCGCGCGCCACCTCGGCGAGGCTGGCGACCGACTCCGGGTGAGCCCTCAGCGCGGCGACGATGGCGGGGAGCCCGGCGATCCGGGCTTCACCGCCGGGCACGCGCCGGAGACGGGCCACGAGCGCGCCGAGCCTGCCCCCGAGGACGGCGTCGACCACGGCGCCTGCGTCTTCCTCGACCGCCTCGAGCAGGGCGGCCACGATCTCCACCGCCTCGGGCAGCCCCGCGCGCGACGCCCGGCTCCGAGCCAGCCGCGCGAACACGCACAGGTGCCTCCGCGGGTCGGAGGCCGGCCAGCTCACCTGCGCCACCGAGTCGACGAACGCCGCTACGAGGTCTGCGTCGAGCCACTGCGCGAGCGACGTCCGCGGGTCCGCGGGCGGCAGCTCCGTCCGGAGCGCGCGCCACACGTGACGCGCCCCCGCGACATCCATGGCGGCGGCGATCCGCTCGATGGTCCCCCACCGCCCGAGCAGCTCGACGACCTCGACCGCGTGCTCGGCCGACCGGACGACGGCCTCGGCGATGCGCCTCCCCGTGGGCAGGTGCTGGAGACCGTCGAGATCCTCGTAGTACCACCTGCCGTCGGCGTGCCCGTCCACGACGTCGACGACGTACCGGGCGTGGAGCTCCGCGACGCCGGCGAACCAGACCACGTCGGGCGAGGGCGCCGCCAACGCTCGCCGGGTCGCCGCCAGGATCTCACGTGCGAGGGCATCGGCGAGCGCGCCGTCGTCGAGCGCACCGGCATCGGCGACGAGGTCGAGCGCGATGCGCCGGACGTACACGAGAGGGTCCTCACCGCCGCGAGCCTCGCCGAGTGCGCGCTCCAGGGCCGGGCCCAGGCGGGAACGCGCGATCCGCTCCACACGTGACCGGACCGCCTCGGGATCGGGATGATCCGCCGGGACGCGGCACACTGCGTGGAGACGGTCGATGCTCAGGTCGAAGGGCATGCGTCGGAATCAGCCTCCGCTTCTTCTCGGGCGACGAGCTCCTCGAGCACCTGGATCGCTCCCTGGATCCGGAGCAGCGTCTCTCGGAGCTCGTGCCGGCGGGCGTCGAGGCCCCGCAGCGCCTCGAGCCCACGCTCCCGCTCGCGCTCGAGCTCGGCCAGGCGCGACCGCGCGCGGTCGGCCTCCACTAGAGTCCTCCGAGGAGCGTGATGTCCACCTTCACCGTTCCGTTGTAGTTGATGTTGGTGACCGCGAGCTCGTAGTTGCCGCCGCTGGGAGACGGCATCCACACGAAGTGTGTTTGGTCATTGCGGACTTCCGAGCCCTTTCGCGCGGCCTCGACCCAGATCTCTCGCGCGGCGGGCGGGGCTCCGGTCCGCCGGAGCGTGATGAAGATCGTGTCTTCCTCATCGCTCCCCGTGATCCACGTGTGGATGCGCAGGTAGACGGCCTGGGCAAAGCCTCGCAGGGCGCGGTCCGCGGAGGCACGCAGCACCCCGCCGAAATCGGAGGACACCAGCGCGATGGTGCCGTCGGTCGAGAACGTCCGGGCGCTGGTGAAGAAGGCCTCCTCGAGAGTCAGGTCGAGGCGGGCGAGGTTGGCGTCCAGCCCGGCCGCGCCGATCTCGGCCACGTGCGTCCCGCCGGCGTAGAATCGGTGCTGCGCGCCGTCCGAACGGACGCCGCCGTCCTCACGGCCGATCGCGATGGTTTCCCCCGACAAGCGGATGGGCACGTCGGGCGCGCTGCTGAGCTCGAGCACTCCGTCGAGCTGCGCATCGGCGCGAAGATGCGTGGTCCCGGCGACGGTCAGCCGCCCCCCGACCTCCAGGCTGCGCGCGAAGCTCACGTCGCCGTCCACCGTGAGCGGCCCTTCGAGCGTCGTCTCCCCACGCACCGTCAGATCGCCGCCCACGGTCAGATCGCCCCCGACCTCCAGTGGGCCCCTCAAGGTCGTACTGTCGTCGTCGCAGACCGAGAGCACCGCTCGGAGCTTCGGGTTGCCGTCCGCGTCGGGGTCGTCCGGATCGAGCGGGCCGACGCGGAAGCAGTGGCCGTTGGCCGGGGCGTCGCCGGGCGGAGCGATCCCGAGCTCCACGTCCAGCTTCTCCACCGGGTCGTCGTCCGTGACGAGACGGCGGAGCGCGAGCTTCGCGCCCTCCCCCGACCGGTCGCGCAGCAAGAGGGCGGCCTCCCGCAGCTCGACGTCCCCTCGGGCGCGCTCGGTGCCGATCTGGGCGCCGCCCTCGACGACGACGCGCACCGCCGGGTTGGGCTCCTCCTCGTCCTCCGCGGGCGTCGCGGGCGGCGCGGTCGGGTCCTCCCGCGGGGGCCTCACGGGCCGATCGCGTACCAGGAGCTCGGCGCCGGGCACCAGGATCGACGCCCCCACGAGCCCGGCCCACCTCCGCCCCTCGCGCTTCTTCTCCGGCGCCGTCTGCAGGTACCGGACGTTCACCGCATCGGCGTGGATCGAGCCCAGCCGGACGAGCCACAGGTCGAGATCTCCGTCCGCCGGGAAGCCCTGGTGCGGCACCGACTCGTCGAGGGGCAGGGGCGTGTCGACGCCCACGCGGAAGCCGCCCGGGTCGGCGAGGTCTCGCCCGACGCGGATGGCGTCGCGCGGCGTCCAGTCCTCGCCGGGCGTGTCCGGCGTGAAGTCGACCCACTGCTCCCGCGGACCGAGCAGCACCTTCCAGGTCTCCCGGATGCGGCCCCGGGTGTCGCGGTCGTCGCACGGATCGCCCGCGTCGCGCCCCGCTGGCTCGGAGGACCATCGGATCCACACCGGCTGCACCTCGGACGTCTTCGTCTCGAGGGCGTCCATCAGGTCGACGCCGAGACGCTCGGGCTCGAGCACGACGATCGGGCGCCCGTAGCCGTCCACCGCCATGCCGGGCATGAGGACGACCTCCACCTCTCCGGGCGCCCCGCCGGGGAGCTTGCGCAGCTCGAGCTCGAGCCCGCTCACGATGCCCCACGTGTGGGGGCCGAGCTGGTGCCGCCGCCGCATGTCGCGGTGGTAGGCCTGCTCGGCGAGGAAGTCCTGCGCGCCGAGTCGCTGGCGGGCGTAGAAGTGGACGCGCTCGATCGGCTTGCTCATTGTCGGCCCCGGCCCTTGCGCGGCTTCTTGGTCGTGCCCTTCGAGCCCAGCGCCTCGCGCAGGGAGGCCACCTCGTCGCGCAGCGACCCGAGCTCCTCGCGCGCCGCCGCCAGCTCTTCGCGGCTTCGTTCGACGTCCGCGCGCAGGTCCACCGTGTCCCAGCCGACGACGCGGTCCCGATCGTCGTGATAGAGGATGACCCTCGCGGACTTCGGGACGCGTCCGGGGGAGGACATGGCCCGCAGGCGCGTCTCGACGTCGGCGCGCGCCGCGCGCCGTCGCTCCACGACCAGGCCATGGCTCTCGAGCTCGCGCGCCGCTTCGGTCGAGGACTTGCGGGCGTACGTGTGGAGCGCCACCGAGTCGCCGAGCTGCGGGTCCGCCACGGCCGTGAGGGACGGGAACAGCGACCGGCCGAGATCCCGGAAGGCGCCTCCGGGAAGCGACGCGCCGAGCTGCGCGTACCGGCGGAGCTGATCCGGGAGCGCGAAGAGGTCGCGGGCGGCGCCGTCGAGATCCTTCGCCGACGGCCCGTTGTCCCCGCCGCCGAGCCCGGCACGGAGGAAGCTCCGCATCATCATCATCTCCGGCTGCTCGATCGCCGTCCTCGACGTAGCGGTCATGGGGGTCACGGGCACCGGCTCGCGAGACGGCGGCTGAGCGTTCCCGCCGCCCGGCGGCGGCGGGGGTGGCGACGCGACCGTCTCCCGCTTCGTGCGGAAGAACGGCAGCGCACTGCAGCAGAATTCCTGGATCGTGGGAGCGATGAGGGCGCCGATGGGAAGCCAGTAACGCCAGGAAGCGAACGACCCCGCGAAGCGTCGGCAGGACAGGTTGCAGATGTGGACGATGCGGTCGTCGCGTAGCGTCACGCACGCGAGCGTGACGCGCTCGTCGCACGGCTCCTCCGGACAGGGGGGCAGGAAGGCGTGGCAGACGCAGTCGAACACGTAGAGGAAGATCAGCCGGAGCATCACCAGCATCGAGTCGCCGACGCGCTCGGAGTACTCGTCGAAGCTCTCGTTCGGTAGCGGCCGCGGACAGGAGAGCTGGTCGAGGTCGTGAAAGAGCGTGCAGCGGACGTTGAAAGGGTTCTCGCGGTAGAGCCGGGTGACGGCCTCGCGCCACTCGCAGCAGGCCGCGTGGAGCTCCTCCGGCGTATCGATGTCGCCGAATTCACGGTGACTCTCGTCGACGAGCGCGAGGAGGAACTCGAAGATCTGCATGACGCAGTCGTAGATGCGCTTCGGCATCGTCCCCTCGAGCAGCGTCATCAGATCGGTGCAGTCCTCGCTCGGCTCGCAGACCTCGATGCGGAAGGTCTCGAGGATGCGGGTCGGTTCGCACTCGATGCGACCGCCGGGAGACCGGGACGCCGCGCACGCACACTTGGCGGGGGACTTGCAGTTGCACCCCGAGCCGGTCGCGCACCGACAGCCGCTGGTCGTGCCGCAGACGTCGCAGCACCTCGCCTTCTTGCGCGGGCGGCGCAGGGGCGTCTTCATCCGCGTCTCGCGCTCCTCATAGGAGATCGCGATGCACCAGCGCTCCTCCTTGCCGGCGCAGGACTGGTTGCGTCGGTACCGGTCGATCGGGAGGCAGTCATCCCGCTGGCGGCGCCGCCGACGCTCGCGGCACGCCTTGATCGCGCCGAGCAGATCGAACTCCGCCGGCTCGCACACGACGATGTCGTTGCCGCAGGGATCGAGCGCGTAGCCGGGGTGCACGGTGATCCAGCCCTCGCACTCGTGGCACGCCACTTCGAGGCCGCACACGGTCCCCCAGCCGTGCAGGAGACGGTTGTGCAGCCGGTCCTTGGCGCGCACGTAGTCCTGCAGCGCATTGAGCTCGTGCTCGGTCAGGAGCTGGCCCGCGAAGAACCGCGGCCGCTCGAGGCACTCCAGGTCGCAACAGCTCTCACGCCCACACGCGATGCAGCAGGCGCCCTTCTCGCTCTTGATGCCGTCGAAGGCCATGTCGTTCTCCGTTCTACCCGTCTACGAAAAACCAGCTGATGAACTCGCCACCGGGGACGCCGTCGCCGGTCCTGTGAGGGAACCGATTGCTGAAACCGACCCATGGGCTGTCTCCCATGGGATGCCGTCCGGCGACGTTGTCGAGGTCGGCGCTGATCCCCTCGTTGTCGCGAATGAAGTCACCGAGCAGCCGCACTCGGAAGGCACGGCCCGGCGCGAAGATGTCCTCGAAGTGCTTCGGCCGAATCGCCACGCCGTGGGCGAGGTCTCCGCGATCGACGCGGATGATGTCGTCGGGGTCGATCGGGAACCGACAGCGAGGCCCACCTCGCAGGGTGAACGGCACGATGGCCTCTCGCACCTCACGCCATTCGTACTCGGCGTACTCCAAGCCGGGCACCCGGACGGTGTGGCTTTTCTCCATCTCGAGGATGACGGTCCGGTGGCTCAGATCCTCCGCCCGCACTCCCTTGTCGAACAGGACGATCAGCTGCCGGAGCCGCGTCTGGGCTTCCGTGAGCGGCTGACCGTGGTCCCAGGAGACGGGGCAGATGTGCGCGAGGTCGTCGCGCAGCCCCTCTCCGTCGGCGCCGTCCCGTCCCGGCTCCCCCCGCTCTCCCGCCGGGCCGGTGGGACCCCGCGGTCCACGCTCGCCGCGCGGCCCCTCGATACC
>JBDIVX010000185.1:0-14782 GCA_039794305.1 Candidatus Neutrinellum sp. | reverse complement strand
TCCTGTCGCGCGGCGAGCGGGCGCAGGCGGCCCGCGCGTGGCTGCGCGCCGCGGAGCTCTTGGCCGGTGCCGGCCGGCTCGCGGCCGCCGAGCAGCGGCTCGAGGAAGCGGCCGGTGTGGACGACTCGGATCCGGCGCTCTCGTGCGCGCTCGCGCGCGTGCGCGTGCGGCTCGGGGCGGCGGACGCGGCGGCCGTGGCGTACGCGGCGCTGCTCGACCTCGGCGCGCGCGCGCCCATGACGCTCTCGCCCGCGCTCGTCGAGGCGGCGTGCTTCCATCTCGACGAGCGCGAGGACGCGGCGGCGGCGAGGCCGTTCGTCGAGCTGCTCGCGCGGCGGAGCCCCGGCGACCCACGGATCGAGCCGCTCCGGCAGCGGATGAAAGAGCCCGCGTCGAGCGGCGTCGCGGGCGGCGGGGTGCGCGAGGCGATCGAGTCGGCGCGGCGGTCGGGCGACCCGAACGCGGTCGGCGCGCTCGCCGAGAGGCTGGTCGAAGAGGACCGCCTGCCGGACGATCCGGATCTGCTCGACGCCCTCGAGCGGCACGTGCTCGAGCCGGCCACGCGCGCGACGCTCGCGCGTGCCGCCGCGCGCGCGCTCCGCGACGCGAACCGCCCCGGCCCTGCGGCGCTCGCGCTCGCGCGTGCCGGCGCGGTCGTGCGCGACGCGGCCACCCTGCGGGCGGCCATCGACCTCGCCGAGGCCGCCGAGGCGTGGCCCGAGGCCTACGAGGCGGTGTCGATCGCGCTCGAGGTGGTCGGCGAGGGCCCCGCGCGCGCTGCGCTCGCCGCGCGCAGGGAGCGGATCGAGGAGCGGGTGGGGTAGGGCTCCGGAGGCTGCGCCTCGCGACGATCGCCCGCTCTCAGCCGCCCGCCGGCGGGCCGAGGGAGAAGAGCTGCACGTTCGCCACGGCGACGACCTCGCTCGGCGAGGAGGCCTCGACGAGCTGCCGAAGCGACTGCATGTAGCGCACGTGGAGCGCGCGGAGCGCCTCGTAGTCCTCGCGCGAGACGGCGACGACCGCCCAGGAGTAGAGGCCGTCGGCGCCCTCGGCGATGTGAGCGCGGCCGACGTCGGCCCAGTGCAGCCGGAGCTGGCGTCGCTGCGCTTCGGTCGCGAGCGAGGTGTCGACGGCGACCGGCGCGGTCTCGTAGCGCTCGCCGTCCCACCGCACCAGGCCGGCCCCGAGCAGCGCCTCGAGCGACGCCGCCTCTTCGGCCGGCGTGAGCCCGAGACGCTCGGCCAGCCAGCCCGCGCGGTGACGACGCAGCCTTCGATACGCGACCGTCTCGATCTGCCGCAGGATGGCCTGCGACCACGGGTGCGCGAAGGCAACCTCCCGCCGCGTCTCGAGCTCGCGCCAGGCGGCGGCGACGACCGGCACCGACCCGGGGGGCACCATCTCGGCCACCAGATCGACGACGCGGAGCGTGAGCACGTCGACGAGCGTCAAGAGCTCCGAGAGCCGCGGCTCGGTGAGCCCGCGCAGCCAGCGCGAGACCGTGTAGCGGCTCACGCCCGCCCGGTCCGCGACGTCCACGATGCGCGCCTGCCCGCGGAGCTGCTCGAGCAGCGCCGCGATCCCGGCCGGCGTCGTCAGGTCCACCTCGGCGAGCCGAACGGCGAAGCGCCGCCAGGCGGTCCGCGGGTCGCGGCCCGTCCGCGCGAGGAGCCGGAACAGCTCCGAGGCGCTCGGATCGCGGCGGCCGCTCTCCCACATGTAGACGACGTTCGACCGGTAGCCGAGCCGGCGGCTCAGCGCGGTCTGGGACCTCCTGCCGCGCAGGGCCCGCACGAGCTGCCGGGAGAGGAGGCGGGTGTCCACGGGCCCGTATTATGACAGATATGCACATCGGGGCCCCAATCCGACCGACGGAAAGGGCATGCCCGTCATAGAAACCGCTGGCCGCTCGGCTCGGGGCGGGTACGTTGTCGACCATGCGCTGGGTTCTTCTCCTCGGCCTGTGCGTCTGCGCGGGGTGCGCGGGAGGGCAGACGGGAGAGATCACCGAGCCCACCCGCTGCACCGAGCGGACGGAGGAGCCCCTCGCCGAGGCGGAGCGCGTCGAGATCGAGCGGCTCGGCGCGCCGTGGACCGGGACCCTCACGTGGGACGAGGACGGCTCGAGCTCCGACCTCACCGTGTCCTTCGCGCCCGCCGAGGGGACGGCCTTCCGCCTCGGGGGCGAAGGGTGCGAGGAGGAGCTGCGAGAGGTGCCCGTCGAGCTGCGCGCCGACACGACCGACGGGCTCCTTCGCGAGTCCCTCGCCGGCACGCTCGAGTGGCGGCCGGGGACCACGTACGTGACGGTGCCCGCCTCGCGACCCGCCGCCCGGATCGAGGGCTCGCTCGACCTGTCGTCGCTCGCGCCGGCCGAGACCGCGCGCCTCCTGGTCGTCCTCGAACGCATGGAGGGCTCGACCGCCGGACAGATCTTCGTCGCCCCGGGCGACGGCCGAGACGAACAACGAATCGCAGCCTGGTGATCATGAGCACACGCATCGACCTCCCCGCCCTCGTCCTGTGTCTCTCGCTCGTCGGATGTGGCGACGACGGCGCGGCGCGCACCGACGCCGGCGACCCGTCCGACGCCGGCGGGTCGGACGCGTCGACCGCGGGCGACGCCGGCGCGGCGGACGCAGGAGACACCCCCACCGACGCGGGCGACGGCTGCACGCGCGTGAGCCTCGACGGCACCTGGGCGATCGAGCGCGACCTCGACGTGTCCATCGGGTTCGCGGGTCAGCTCTCGCCCGTCGTCGACGGCACCAGCGGTCAGCTGCTCGTGCTCTTCGAGCGCTACGTGGAGGAAGCGCCGGTCGGGACGTTCGACCTCGGCGAGGAACCCAACGACAACTACGGTACCTGCCAGCAATGCGTCGTCGTCACGGGCCTCACCGCCGAGAGCGCCTTCTTCGCCGACCGCGGGACGCTGACCACGACGGTGGACCCCTACACCAAGCGGCTCGCCGCGAGCCTCGAGGGCGTGCGCCTCGTCGAGGTGACCGTCGACCCCTTCACCCGCGAGTCCACCCCGATCGACGGCGGCCGGTGCATCGAGCTCGTGGACGCCGAGGTGGATCAGAAGTTCGCGCCGGAGGGCTGGACGTGCGACGTGGACAGCTACGCCGACGGCGCGGCCTGCCACTGCGAGTGCGGCGCCTGGGACCTCGACTGCGGGACCTGCGACCCTTACTTCGACCCGGAGTGCGAGGACCTCCCGGTCGCCGACTGCGGCGACGGTGACATCTGCGGGTTCGATCCCGTCGCCGGCTCCACGGCCTGCGTCGAGGCGTGCGACTGGGCGGGCGGCGTGGGCTGCGACGCCGGCGTGTGCGTCTTCGACTTCGGCGTCGAGGGGCAGAGCGTCTGCTTCACGGACGCCGAGCGCATCGACACCGCCGTCGTGGGCGAGGAGTGCGGCGTGAGCTACCTGCAGAAGGTCTGCAACGTGGTCGACGGGTTCGCCCGCGGCTTCTGCGACGAGGCCTCCGTCTGCCGTCCCCTGTGCGAGAGCGACGACGAGTGCACCGTCGCCGGCGAGAGCTGCCGGCTCTTCGTCCTCGGGACGCCGCTCGGGTTCTGCGGCCCGCCCCCGTCGGACGACGACGGCTAGAGCGCAACCGACCGGCATTGATTTCCCTCGGGTTCCGCGGGGCGGCGCGGCGCGCTAGACTGGGCCCTGGCGCGGCGGCGGGTGCCACGTCCAGGCGCCTGGACGTGGCGTTTCCCGAGTTTCCCAGGGTATCGTGCGAAAGCGCCCGGTCTTTGTTCAGTGGTGGGTATCAATCGCGCTCCTCTTCGCGGGGTGCGGCGGGCGGACGATGCCGGGGGCGCCCGAGGCGGAGGACGGGGGCGCCGGGGACGGCGGGCGGACCGACGCGGAGACGCCGGACGCGGGCAGGCGTGACGGCGGGGTCCCCGAGTGCGCCCGCGACCTCGACTGCGCGGAGGGGCGCTCGTGCGTGAGCGATCGCGCGCTCGCCGGTGAGGACCTCGCCCCGATGCCGCTCGCCTGCGACGTGCTCGGCGCGGGAGGAGGCGACGGGGCGATGTGCGATCGGGCCGAGGACTGCGCGCGCGGGCTGTGCGTCGTCGCCGGCACGTGCGTGCCTCCGTGCGCGCTCGACGCCGACTGCGGGGTCGACCAGCGCTGCGCCCGGGTCTACGCGCGCACCGGCCCCGCCGCGCTCCAGCCGCTCCGCGCGTGCGTCGATCGGTGGAACCTGCCCCCGGGGGCGGCCGGCGATTCGTCGCTCCGCGAGAGGGTGTCGGGCTCGGGCGAGCTGCTCCTGCCTGCGGTGATGCCGACGACCGTGTTCTTGCTCGAGCCGCTCGCCGCGCGCATGACGGTCACGCGGCTCGAGACGAGCGACGGTTCGCCCACCGTCCTCTACGACGAGGACGCGCTCGGCTTCGGGGCGCCGGCGCCGCGCAATCCGTTCTACGGGGACTCGATCCCGGTGACGATCATGCTGCCGAACGGGCCGCGGTCGGTGCTGTCCGAGCGGGGCTACGTCGCGCGCGCGTTCAGCGAGGGATCGACCGAGGTGGCGATCACGCGCGTCGTGGGGGGTGGCGGGCGAGTGCTCGATCTGGACCTCTACTACGTGGGGCCGTCGGGCTGGGCCCCGGTGGGCGAGCGCGGGCCGCCCGAGGTGGCGACGGCGCTCGATCGCGTCGCGTCGATCCTCGGCGCCGTGGGGCTCCGGCTCGGCGACGTTCGCCAGCACGAGGTCGTCGGCGGGCTGCGCGCAGAGCTCCAGGTCATCGACGCAGACCCGGACCTCCGGTTGCCCGAGCTCGAGGAGCTGTTCGAGCTGTCGGCGGGGGCGGGGCGCCCGACTTTGAACGTGTTCTTCGTGCGGGCGATCGAGATCGGGCTCGGCATGGCGGGCGGCGTGCCGGGGCCGCCGGGCGTGCACGGGACGAAGTCGTCCGGCCTCGCCATCTCGGTCGACCTGCTCGCCAGCCCGGAGGTGCCGGAGGACGTCGATCTCGGGCGCGCGCTCGCGCACGAGATCGGCCACTACCTCGGCCTCTTTCACACGAGCGAATTCGACGGGACGATCCGCGACCCGCTCCCCGACACGCCCGAGTGCCGCCACACGCGCGACGCGGACGGCGACGGCTGGGTGCTCGCCGCGGAGTGCGCGGGATTCGGCGCCGACAACCTGATGTTCTGGGCGGCGCGCGGCGAGTCGCTCACCGAGGACCAGGCGAGCGTGATGGTGCGCGCCCCGATGCTCGCGCCGTGAACGGCTGATTCCGCGCTGCTGACGTAGAGGGGCGGGCACGTGCCGCCCGAGCATCTCGAGCGCCTGACGCGCTCGATGTCACCCCGCAGGGGTGATGCGTGATTGTGCGTCTCAGACACACGTCTGTGCACCAAAATGGGGATTGTGCCCCAGCCCCCCTTGAACGGGGGATTTGCGATTCGTACAAAAGACCGCTGCCGGCGGCGGAGCATCCAGCTCCGTCGCGGGTGAGGGGAGAACGCGTGACGAACGCTTGCGCGCAGCGCCGAAGCATCGGCGCGGCCGTCTCAGGCCGTGCCGCCGGCATCCTCGCATGCCTGCTCCTCGGAGCATGCGGCGGAGGCGACGGCGAAGGGACGACGGACGGCTCGGTCGCCGACGCGGGGGCGGCCGACGCACCCGTGTCACCGGACGGTGACACCGAGCCGGATGGTGGGGGCGGCGTCGACGTGGACGGTGACGGTGTCCCGATGGCGGTGGACTGCGACGACGACGATGAGACCGTCGGGCGCGATTCCGTCCGGAGCTGCACGAGTGAGTGCGACGTGGGAACGCAGACCTGTACGGACGGCGTGTGGTCTGCCTGCGACGCCTCCTCGGAGTGCGCGTGTGACACGCCGGGCATGATGCGGACGGTCGACTGCGGCCGCTGCGGCATCGCCTCCCAGCGCTGTGGCGAAGACGGGATGTGGGAGATGCCGAGCACGTGCTTCGACGAGAAGGACTGCTTCGCCGGAACGATCGAGCGCGACACGAGCATGTGTGGAGAGCGCGCACGGATCTGCGACGACACCTGTCACTGGCGCGACTGGGAGACGGTCGTCGAGCCGGGCGAGTGCGAGCCGGGCGACACCGGGACGACGGCCGACGGCTGCGCATCCGGCGAGATGCGGGAGCAGACATGCAGTGACTCGTGCGCCTGGGAGGTGACGGGCGATTGCATGGTGCACTGCGGTCGCGCGCCCATGACCAGTCGAACGGGCGCGGATCCGGCGTGCATTCCAGCGGGGCCGTTCGTGTTGGGGGCGGAGGGGAACAGCAATCGGCTTCCCATCCGAACCATCAACCTGAGCGAGTTCTACATCGACCGCATTCCGGTCACCAAGGCGCGCTTCCAGATGTGCATCGACGCGGGATCTTGTGCGAGCCCGTCCGACTCGGAGCTCTACGACCCACTCGAGGACGACCAATGGGTGATTGGCATCGTCGAGAGCCACATGATGGCCTTCTGCGAGTGGGACGGCGGGTATCTCGTCAGCGAGTACCAGTGGGAGAAGGCCGCCCGAGGTCCCGCCCCGGATGCGCGGCTCAACTCGTGGGGCGACGATCCTGGCGGCTGCAACGAGCATCCCTGGATGGGCTGTCGGGACTGGCCCGTCGCGGTTGCCGGGGCCTTCCCGGGCGCGGTCTCACCGTACGGCGTGCGCCTCATGGGGTCGCTCTGGGAAGGAACCAGTACCTGGTACGCCGCGGGCTACGACGCGATTGCTGACGGCGCGACGGATCCGACAGGACCCTCGACGGGCATGTATCGCACCCGGCGCGGCTTCCCTTGGTACTTGGACTACAGCTACTTCACCACCGCCTCTGCATCGGCAAGGCAGATCGGCGGCGGAACTCTGGTCGGTTTCAGGTGCGGATACTGAGAAGGGGCACGTCGATGACGCGATCTTTGGTGGGAGTGGCAGTCTTGCTCGTCCTCGTCGGCTGCCAGGACGGGACGACAAACCTCGCTGCCGAGTCATCGGCACCGCTGCTCAACGCGCGGAGCTTCGCTATCCGGCTCACCGACCCTGCATCGAACGAGCCGCTCCAGCTCGAGCGCGTGTTCGTAGGCGCCGGCGATCCGAAGTATCAGCAGCTCTTCGACGACCTGGTTGCGGGTTGCCGCCTGGAGCTGCAATCCCGTTTCCTCAACGCAACCTCAGAGCTCTCCACCTCGCCCTACGAAATGGGCGGGCCGTGGTGCAGCGAATCTGGCGCCCTCGCACAACAGATTCGGCTCTGCCTGGGCCACCGCTTCCTCACCATGGCCGAGGCCGTGAGCGAGATCGCGATCATGGCCGACGGCTCGCTCGTGGTCCGCACGCCCGACGACGGGGAGACGCGTGAGCCGAGATACGTCCTGCCGCCGCCCAGCACCTCGGACGCAGCCACGCTCGCGCTCGTGGCCGTGCAGTCGTTCCAGTGGGCGGCGCTCCACGGCGCGGACCTCGTGAACCCGAACACCTGCGAGGACGGCAGCCTCGCCAAGTCCGTCGGCTCGGGTCCCGACGAGGCCCCGCTGGCGCTCGTGGTCGCGAGCGCCACCGCCGAAGCGCTCAACATGCTCGGCGAGTCCTCGCAGAAGGCCAAGACCAACATCGAGGGCGCCGCGCAGGGACGGCTCTCGCACGAGCGGGACGAGGTGCGCGCCCGCGTCCAGTCGTGGCGAGGCCAGATCGACTCGCGCCTCGAGGTCGCCAACTTCCTCGTGGGGGTGCCACCCCGGATGTTCGAGCCCCTATCGGGCTCGATCATGCTGCCCGACGCGGGGGTTCCCGATGCGGGAATGGACGGCGGCACGATGGGGATGGCCGAAGCGGCTGGAGAGTACACGGTCTGCGACCGGGAACCCCTCGATTTGAGCGAAGAGTTCGCCGACAGGCTCCTCCGCGACACCCGTATCGATCCGCGGCTCCCCGATGCCGAGCTCACCGCCCGCCTGGCCGAGGCGCTGACCGAGGACTACCCGGGGACGCTCGGTGGGCTGGATCCCGCCTCGCCTGGCGTCTTGGAATCGCTCGGGGTCAGCACCCCCAGCCTCCGCACGGCTGCCGCGAGGCTCGTCAAGGAGTCGGCTGCCCTCGGTCGTCCCCTCGTCACGATCTCCGACGGAGATCCCTCGACGGTCGATCGCGTCGCCGGCACGGCGCCCAGCGTGTCGCCCGTCGAACCCGCATTCCTTCTCGCATCGACCACGGGTAGCGGCCGGTTCGACGAGATCGGTCAGTGGCTCGACGAGGGGCACACCATGGCCGACGTGGAAGGCGACGCCGTGCTCATGCCCCCACGCGCGTACGGCCAACGGAGCGTGATGGCGACGTTCGACTATGTGGGGGCGGCGCTGGAGCTCGGCGCGGGTCGAGCGGACATGAGCAGCAGCAGCGGCCCGGCCATCCAGGCTCCGGGCGCCCTCCTACTGGCGGCTCGCATACTCGCGAGCGAGCAGGTGCCTCTCCGCCTCGAAGCCTGCATCGGGCAGGCCAGCCCCGACGTGGCGAGGGTCCGCGTGCGGCTCCACGGGGTGGGCGAGAACGGCTCGCGTTACTCGCTCTGGTGGAAGGAGACGGGGCTCCAGTGTGGGACCCGCGGCAACATCGAGGGCGTGCCCTGCGAGCCGGAGGAGCACCGGATCGACGCGACGGGGACGGTCCGGACCGGCGGGGGCGAATCGGGGTTGGGCCCACGGTTCGTCGAGTGGCTGGTGGAGCCGGACGACGTGCCCGGCGTAGAGGATACGATTCCGACCGAGGCGCGCATCTACGTGCTCGAGCGGGTCGGGGACGGTCGCACGCTCGCGGTCGCCGGCTTCGCTGTCATGCCGGGCCCCCACGCCGGGACGGAGTGGTCACGCTGCGTGCAGATGCCGGCGGGACACGAGGTGGGCGCGGCCGTGGCGGAGTCGCTCGCTCCGTCGCCGGATGGATGCTGGGAGCCGGCCAACACCTGCGCCGGCTTGCCCCGGGACTTGCGGCTCCCGTTGGAAGACGAGATCTCCGAGGCGGGTGAGGGTCGTGACGAGATCGAATCGAGCTTCCTGCACTACCTGAGGCTCGCGCGCCAGGCGGCGGACGAGGCAGACGTGCTGGGCGAGCAGCTCATCGAGCAGGGACTGCAGATGGATGTTCGCGCGGAGGCTGCGCGGGACGAGCTCGAGGCCCTGTGTGGCGGAGTGGTCAACGTGGACGCGATTCCCGTCACGGCTGCCAACTCCTGCGACTGCGGCCTGGACATGGACGGGACGCCGATCACGTCGTGCCCTGACCCCGGAGTCTGCGACGGTCTCGAATGCAGAGCGGGCGTCTGCGCCGGCGCGCGCCTGACGGATTACCTGGACGACTCACCCGACCTCGACAGCATTCGGCGATGCCTTGGCGACACCGGCGAGCTCGTGGATGCGGCGCTCGGCGAGCAGGCCCTGTGCCGTTGGCAGAGAGTGGACCCGCCTGCTCCGCCCTGCGTGTGTGATGATACAGACTGCCCGCCTGAGCCTTGTCCTGCGCTCGTCCCAGCCGGAACTTCGTCGGACACTGGATGTGTGGGACGCTGGGGGGACCTTCCCGCCGGTTACATGGAAATGGCCCCCACGCTCACGATGGGGCTTACCGCCGTAGGAAGGAGTGGTAGCGACCCTCCAGCCTGCTTGGACCTCGCGCGCGTGCGATCGCGTGTGCGCGAGGGAACCACCACGGTATACGACGCGGATGTGCTCGAGCGCGTGGTGGCCCAGGAGTGGCTCGACCATGAACCAGTGAAAGCGATTGCTGAGGCGATCGGCTACAAGGATGAGCTCTTTCGATTCGCCGAACTGAGGCGTGCGGGCAGACAATGGGTGGCTACGGGCACAGAAGCAGGCGGTCCGTCAGCAGCCTGGCCGTGCTCGGAGCTTGCTTCGCTCGATGCAGACGTCGTGGCTGAGCTTTGCGATGGCAGTGTCCCATCGGCAGGGCGCTCTTTGCTCTGCGGCGCAGGCGCATGTGGAACGGCAGAGCAGCGGATTACAAGTAATGCACGGCTCTTCGACGCCGCGTATGCACTGCACGCGCTGACCGGGGCCAGCCTCGAGGACCTGGAGGTCAGCGACTACGCGTCGCTGGGCGTTGTCTCGCCGTGGTATCCGCGGGGGAGTGGCTACTGCGAGACGCCCGGCCAGAGCTGCGAGGGGGACACGTGGGTTCGTTGCACCACTGAACACCGTGAGGTTCGAGTAGACTGCGAGTCTTGTGACCTCTCCCGGAGCGCGCCGTGCGCCGCCGTTCCGCTGTTAGTCGGGACGGCGCGAAATCTCCCAGCGTGGTTCCTGACCGCGTATCCAGAGATAAGTGCCGGGCAGGTCTTTCCGCACACCAGCATCCCCGGTCTGGAATGCGTCGGTGCGCTGGACCCGGATCAAGACGGGCTCCTGCTCGTCCCGGACTTCGCGGCTGTCGCGGGAGACAACCTCTGCCCCATCGGGCATCGAACGAAGCAGGTAACCCTTCCTTCGAGGCGAAGCCCAACGGACATGAGAGATCTTGCCGTGGTTTGGAGTCGGACGGCTGATGGAAGCAACGTACGACAGATGATTGTCGACACCTACAACCACACTCCGTCAGGCGTCCCGTTTTGGACCTGGCAGGCAGACTTGCCACGTCTCGGGGAATACCCGAGCTCCGCCCGCATTACGAACGGACAGGTGTGGGATGCGCTCGAGTTGGCTTGCATTGGATCCAGCGACGACGGCGGTGGCTGCGGCGCTCAGCTCGACGAACTTCCCGAGATCCGCTCCGTAGACGATTTCCCCCGCTTGAAGCGCTCGCTCCAGTGCGCGGCGTCGCGCTTCGAGGGGAGCTTGGACCGACTGGTGCTCGTCGACTTGCCCGAGCAACTCGTTCAGGACCTCCGCTCCGGCTCCATCTCTGCGACGTTTCCTTCGTACCGCGGCGATTACGGAAAGACCGTGGCCGAACTGCGAGCGGCGCTCGAGGGCATCGTGCGGTCAACCCGTTCGGTGGCAACGAACCTCCGCGATTTCGGAGGTGAGCTTTCGCTTGCTCAATCGCGTCTGCGAACTCTGGACCTCGAAGATGAAATCGATGAGTGGAGCCACATCCGTGATGTGGCTGCCCAGGCGACAGCTTGCCTGGAGTCGATGAAACTGGAGAATCTGACTGGCTGGGGCAGTAGCGCGGTCTGCATAAACGCCGGCGTACAGATTGCCCTTGCGGTCACGATACGCGAGCTTCGGGGTGACATTCTGACGGAACAGCAGGCGCAGGTGCTCACCGATGTCGCGATGATGTTCTCGACGCGGATGGACATGCTGGACGAGGCAACCCGCAATCTTGCGGAACACTACGCAAATGCGAACCGGCTGCTCGCCCAGCTCGACCAACAACGGTCGGCCGCGCGGCGGGCCGCGGCTCGCGTGCTGTTCCTGGACCGCGACGATGTCGGTCGCGAGTACAACGTCAATCGGGTGATGCGTCTCCGCATGAACACGCTCAAGGAACGGTACGAGCGGGCGAAGCGCAACGCCATTCGGTATTCCTACATCGCGCGTCGCGCGATCGAGCAGAGGTTCGCGGTCGACCTGAGTCGCATGTCGGACGATATGACCCTCGTGCCGCCGCCGGCTACCTGGGCCGACTCGCTCTGCGAGATGGACGGCATCGACTACGACCGGATCAGCGATGTCGACATCGAGATGGAGACGTTCTCGGACGGGTACATCGGTGATTACGTGACCCTGTTGGAGAACTTCGTCGAGTCCTATCGCTTCGACTTCCCGTTCACCGACGCGCAGGACGTCGCGGTGCTGTCCCTTCGGGACGACATCCACACCGTCCGGCGAGAGTGCGACGTGGAGGGCCACAACCTGCTCCTGTGGAGCAGCGATCTCAGCCGACCTGGCACCGACGACCTGCCGGGTTGGCGGCTGGACTGCGTCGCGGGCGGGACGTGTCTCGCAGCGATGACGGTGCCGGACGCGCCCTTCCGTACCGAGCCGATCATGGAAGACATGCTCGGCAGCTCCCTCTCCCGCCAGCTCGGCGGTGCGCGGGCCTTCCGGATGGAACGAACGGAGGGCTCGGATCCTGCGGCCCCGGATCACGAGCCCGGGTGGTATCAGGAGATCACGCTGCCGGCGGGCGACTTCCTCCTGTCCTGGTACGAGAAGGCCGACTCGTCGGTCACGAGCCCGCAGATCGCCGCGTTCCTCGACGGCTCGATCGAACCGCCCACGGTCTCGTCGCCCGACTTCCTCGCGACCGCAGACCGGTGGATGGCGAGCGGCTGGCGGCGGGCGTACCTCTCCGTGCACAGCCGCGTCGATCAGGACGTCGTCGTGCGGTTCGAGCTCTCGACCGACGGCACCGGCAGTGACGGCGCCGTCGTGTGGTCGGCCCCGCAGCTCGAGCAGCTCGCACCCGACGAGGTGGCGGCGTCGATCCCGCCACGCGCCTTCTTCCCCACGGGCGATACGCGCTACTGGCCGGTCGGCTGGTGCGAGGACACCGACGGCAGCATGTTCCGGTCCACGCGCTACTGGACCCGTGGCTGCGAGCTGTTGTGCCCGGACGGCTTCGGCGAGAGGTGTACGGGGGGCAGCGCGGGCGACTCGACCATCCGGCGGTGCTTCTGGGAAACGAGCTTCAACATCGCCCTCGACGACATCGAGCGCGGTGACCTGATCCCGACCGGCTCGCTGGCCCTCGGCAACTTCAACTACCGCCACCACACCTTTGGGCTGAACCTCGTCGGTGTGGGTGTCCGGGATTGCTCGCTCGCAGAGGTGCCATCGGCGTGCTACGCGAGCGCTTTCGTTCCCTTCTCACTGAGACACGACGGCCCCTATCGGGTCCGCAACCACGTCGGAGAGGTGTACGAGGCGCCCCTGTACGTGGGCAAGGTCGAGCAGGCGAAGGCGCTGGTGGCCGAGCGCTACCTCACCAATCCCGTCTCCAGCGCCGATCGCGCCTTGCTGACGGACTACCTCCGGCGGGAGCTGCGAGGCCGGCCGATCGAGGGGCACTACCGTCTCCGGATCTTCGACGCACCCGGGTTCGACTTCAGTCGTGTCGAGGACGTCCAGGTCATCCTCAACTACAAGTACTGGACTCGCTTCGAGTAGGGCCATGCGTGGGCTTGTGGGCATGGCCTTGCTCGCGCTGATCGGCTGCGAGGGAGCGGTGGCGCCCGGCGACGGTGGTCCGGACGCGGAGCTGCCGTTGGATGCTTCCGTGCCCGGCGACGGGGGCGGGCTCGAGGCGAGCGTTTCGGATGCCGGTCCAATCGACGCTGAGCTCGGCGATGCCGCCGCCCGGGTCGACTCGGCAGCGGCGGATGCTGAACCGGGAGATTCTGGCTGCCCCGCGGCCTGTGAAGCGAGCGGCGAATGCGCGACGTCGGCGTGTGTCGCGGGGGTGTGCGTGGAGAACCCCGTCACCGACGGCACGCCCTGCGGCGAGATGGGCCTCGACGTGTGCGTCGCGGGCGCGTGCGTGATGCGCGGCTGCGGCGACGGCTATCGTGAGCCCGGTACGTCGTCGATGCGCGAGGGCTGCGACGACGGCAATCCGGATACTGGTGACGCCTGCTCCTCGGACTGCGTCCCGACGCCCTTCCTGGTCCACGCCGACGGCGCCGACCTCTGGTCTGTGTACCCGACCGGCCAGGGTCCGGCCGTCGGCGTCGACGGGGCGGGGCGGCTCCTGTTCGTGTGGTCCGAGGACCGGGGCGGCGAGGGGTGGCTCCGGGCCCGTCGATACAGCCGGTACGCCGTGGCCGAGCCGCTCGCCGGGGTGGACCCCATCCCCATCGACCTCGATCTCGGCGCCCCTCCCACGGCGCACCCGACGGTGGCGGGGCTCGCGGGCGGGGGCTGGGTCATCACGTGGACGGCCGAGCGGATGGCGAGCGAGGACGTCGTCTACCGCGTGATGGCCGCCGACGGGACGCTCGGGCCCGAACGCGTTGCGAACGTCGAGCGAACCGGACCGCAGGACGAGGCCCGGGTCGCGTCGCTCGGCGATGGCTTCGTGATCGTGTGGACCGACCACGCCGGGCGGACGGACGACCCGATGGCAGGCATCCGCGCGCGGCGGTTCCGTGCGGACGGGACCGCCCTCGACGCCGGCGAGCTCCTCGTAGCGACCACGCGTACCGATCGCCAGGACCAGCCGTCTGTCGCCAGCGATGGTGACGAGTGGCTGGTCGTGTGGCGGCACCGGTCCCTCTCACCCGGCGAGCCCGCGCTCATCTTCGGTCGCCGGCTGTCCGGCGGCACCGCGCTCGACACCGCGCAGTTCGAGGTGAGCGGTGAAGACGGTGGGAGTAGCCCTGCCGCCACATCACTCGGCATGGGCTACTGGGCGGCGGCCTGGGAGAGCGGCGGCGACATCCTCGCGCGCGTCATCGACAGCACGAGCCCGGAGGTGACTCCGGGCGCGGTGAGCACCATCGCCGGAACCGGCGCCTGGGAGTCGGCTCCGTCGATCGCTCCCCTTCCGGGCGGCGCCTACATTCTGTCCTGGCTGGCGGGCACGCCCGCGGTGGTCGAGGTCGGAGCGAGCCCTGGCGCCAGTCTCGTCCCCGAGCTCTCCATCCTCGAATCGTGGCTCCCGATGGGCGTCGAGGGTCACGCCTCGGTCGCGCCCGCGCCCGACGGGACCTGGTTCGTCTGGGCGGGGACCGACTTCGCAACCGGAAGCCTCGGCGTCGCGGCCTTCCATCTCCCGAGGGACTGACGTGAGGCGGCGAACAAAGAGGAGCTTGACCGA
>JBDIVX010000184.1:0-14790 GCA_039794305.1 Candidatus Neutrinellum sp. | reverse complement strand
GCACGGCCCTCGGCGATGCGCTTCTGCGCGCGCTCGAGCTCGCGCTGGATGGGCCGGAGGTCGTCGACGACGAAGAGGTCGGGCTCGGTGGCCATGCCCTCGGCGAGGAGGTACTCGAACCAGTCGTAGTCGCGGCCGCCGAGCTGGTGCTCGACGAGCATGCGCGTGGCCTCGACGAGCACGGCGGCCTCGGCCGGCGCGGTCTCTTCGAGGGTGCAGCGGCGCTGGGTCGGGTCGCTTTGCGCCTTGTCTTCGTCATCATCGCACCGCAGGTACTCGCGCATGGCGTGCACGGTCACGCCGGGGGCGAGCGCGAGGGCGAGGAGCTCGGCCTCGGTGTCGGGCATGGCCGTGCGCGCGAGGAGCTCGGCCATGGACCAGTCGATGCGTCCCTCGCGAAGGGCGGCGCGGATGCGCGGGAGCTTGGCGAGCCGTCGGGCGAGCCGCGCGGACTCGTCCACCCATCGACCGCTGCGGGAGAGGTTCTCGCGCGCGTGGCCGTCGCGGGAGGAGAAGCCGAAGGCGGAGGGGCCGTCGAGGTCGGCGAACTTGGCGGCGGCCTCGCCGAGGGCGAGCCGGGCCCGGCCCAGGCCGCGCGCGAGCTGGAACAGCAGCTCGTCCTCGGCGCGAATGCGCGCGGATGCCTCCCTCCCTGACGACATCACAGACCTGTCTATCACAGGCCGGAAGTCAGTCAAGAGAAAGACGACAAACTCGTGACGGATCAATCGTGCGAATCACCGTTCGCGGATCCTCCCCTCGCGGGCTCGACGCGCGCGACTGCGCCGGCGCACGCTCGTCGTGCGCGGCCCCCCACACGCTCCTAGTAGCATTGCAGGATCACCCACACGTCGTCGAAGTCGTGGCGCTCGAGCGAGTCGTTCCTGATCCAGAAGTAGAGCCGCCCTGCGTCGCCCCACATGAAGCCTGGGATGTCATCCGAGTCGAGCTGGAGGAGCATCCGCCACGCGCCCGCCCCATCGAGCAACTCGAGGATCGCCGGGTCGGAGTAGTCGACGCGCTCGCCCATGTAGATGCCGTTCGAGGCGAGCTGTGCCGCGGCTCCCATGTAGGGGTCCTGGATGGGCGCAGGCAGCCCGAGCATCCGGTGGTTCGGCTCCTCGCTGGTCGCCACGTGCGCGTCCCAGAACACGCCATACCTCTCGCGCTCGTCTTGGCCGACTTCCGAGGAGAGGAACGGCTCCAGCGTCAGAGCGTACTCGAAGGACAGCGCTGCCGCGCGCCCGGCGACCGCGGTGTCGAGCGGCGGCTCCCGGCGGGCGAGCAGCTCGTCGTCGGAGTGGATCACCCTCCAGGCGCCGCGGTCCTCAGGGTCGAATCCCCATGGCTGCTCCTCGGCGTCGTAGAAGAAGGCGAGCACGCCGGAGTCCGGCAGCGCATCGGTCTCGTCCACGTCGGACAGATCCGAGAGCCGTATCTGGCCGAGGAACAGCATCGGCCGGCCTCCGTGCTCCGGCCAGGCAACCGTCTCGGGGAGGTCGGGGATCCCGCCGAGCTTGGAGGAGCCTACCGGGAGGGCTCCGTCCTCCACCGAACGGGTCCTGATGCGGATCGAATCGCGAGCACCCATGATGAGCGTATCGGTCTGTCGCCGCAGTCCCGCCTCCGACAACAGTCGACGCATCTCCTCGCGAGCGCGTCGGCCACGCTCGGTCGTCCGCACGGGGTCGAACCGCCGCTGCCATCGCTCGACGAGCTCTGACGGGGGGCGTGGTCCGAACACTGCCTCGAGCGACTCGGAGTCCCCGGATGTCTCCAGCCGCACGTCTTCTGGTCGCTCCGCCCGCCCGCCTCGGTCGGCGCGCTGGCGGTAGAGCCGGTAGCCGAGGAACGCCAGCGCCGCGACCAGGAGCAGCAGAAGGACCCAGGGCTTCGAGAAGTAGTCTTGCGGCAAGGCCAACTGGTTCCTCGAGCACGGCGCGGCGGTTCGCAGCCGCCGCCCCGCGCCCTCCGTCAGGGCTCGTCCTTCACGAGCCGGAACTCGCCCTGGGCCGCGTTGCGGTAGAGGTTGATCTGGCCGATGTGGCGGCTCCGGCCCTCTTCGTCGGTCACGCCGAGCCCCTCCTCGGGCGCCAGGCACAGGACGCCGATCTTCCCGAGCGCGCGGTTCTGGTGGACCTGCAGGGTCGCCTCGCCGGTGTCCTCGAGATCGTACGTGCCCGACAGGAGCGGATGGATGGCGCGCTTGCACACGAGCCGGTTCGCCTCCCACGCCTCCTTGTAGTTGGCGAAGTGCGAGCCGATGATCCGCTTCTTGTTCATCCACAGATAGCGGTTGTCGTACTCGTGCATGTAGCCGGTGGTGGACGCGCAGGTCACGACGGTGCCGCCCGGCTTCGTGACGAACACGCTCGCGCCGAAGGTCGTCCTACCGGGGTGCTCGAAGACCACGTCCGGATCCTCGCCGCCGGTCATCTCGCGGATGAGCTTGCCGAAGCGGCGCTGCTCGCCGATGTTGTGGGTGCCGTCCTCGTCGAAGAACCGGAACACCTCCTTCTTGCGGTTGATCACCCACCGGGCGCCGACCGTCCGGGCCAGCTTCTCCTTGTCCTCCGAGGACACGACGGCGATGGGGAAGGCGCCTCCGTTGAGGCAGTACTGGAGCGCGAAGCCGCCGAGCCCGCCGACCGCGCCCCACACGAGCACGATGTCGCCCTGCTTGATCTGCCAGCCGCTCGGGCTGCACAGCATGCGGTAGGCGGTGGAGTTGACCAGCGGCATGCTCGCCGCCTCCTCCCAGGTCAGGTGCTCCGCCTTGGGCATGAGCTGGTTCGCACGCACGAGCGCGATCTCCGCGAGCCCGCCGAAGTTCGTCTCGAACCCCCAGATCCGCTGGTCGGGGTCGAGCATCGAGTCGTTGTGCCCCTCGGGCGACTGCATGTCGACGTAGTTGCAGTGCACGGTGACGCGGTCGCCGGGCTTCCACTTGGTGACTCCCGGACCGACTCGCAGGACGACCCCGGACGCGTCGCTGCCGATGACGTGATACGGCAGGTCGTGCTTGGCGTCGGTGGCCGGGTTCTTCTTGGCGGCGCGCTCGAGGAACTTGAACGTCGGGATCGGCTCGAAGATCGACGTCCAGACCGAGTTGAAGTTGATGCTGCTGGCCATCACCGCGATGAGCGCCTCGTTCGCTCCCACCTCGGGGAGCGGCACCTCGTCGAGGTGAAGGCTCTTGCGCGGGTCCTTGTCCTTCGACGCCACGCCCTCGAACATGCCGATCTCGTCCTTGTGCGTCGTGATCGCCCGCATGTGCTCGGGGAGCCTCAGGCCCTCGAAGTCCTCGCGAGCGCCCTGACCACTGACGATCGCGTCGCGGATGTCGTCCATCTCGGTAGACATGCCGCGTATCATACGCGCCAGAGCGCCGAACGCAGCCGCCATCGCTGGAAGGTGGCGCCGCCGCGGTGAGACACGCGCCCCGCTTCAGCGGGACACCCGGCTGTCGGCGCGGGACAGGGTCGAAAGGCCGTGGAGGGACAGCCGCGGCATCGCCGTTGCACTGCGCCCCGGCAGGAGGAGCTGCGAATGACCGACTCGACCCGTTCTCTTCGATCCGCCGTGCTGCGATCCGCGATGGCGCTCGCCGCGTCCATCGCTTGCGCGTTCGTCCTCGTCGCCGGTGCGTCCGCGCAGGATGGGAGCGGGTGCTATCCGTCCTGCCGTACCGGCTTCGTCTGCCAGGCCGGGCGATGCGTCTCCGCGTGCAACCCCGGCTGCGCCGATGACGAGATGTGCTCGCCCGCCGGAGAGTGCGTGTCGCGGTGCAACCCGATCTGTGGCGCCGGCGAGCGGTGCACGCCCGAAGGAGCATGCGTGGCTGCCCCGCAGCAGGCGCAAGCCTGGTCGTCGCCGCCTCCGCAGGAGGCACCGCCTGCGCAGGCCGGGCTGCCTCCGCAGGCGGCGCCCGCGCAGCAGGGATGGTTGGGCGGGAGCCAGGTCGGCCCGCAGACCGCCGGCACGCAGCCGGGCTTCGACTCGGCGCAGCTCTCGCCCCCCGGAAGCGCGGACCCCGGCTGGGCGCGGGGCGCGGGGATCACCGGGCTCGTCTCGGCGGCGCTCGTGGGGATCCTGACCGGCGCGACGGTCGCCCTCGTGGAGGACGGTGACGAGAGCAGCCGCGCCCTGGGAGGCATCACGACGCTCGGGTTCGGCGTGGCCGGCATCGTGACCGCGCTCGGTGGGGCCTCGGCGCGCAACCACCCCTCGGTGAGCGGCTCGCCGGCGCTCCGTGTCGTGAGCTGGATCGGCTACGGGCTCACCCTCGTCGACGCCGCGTTCCTCCTGGGGATCTCCTTCGAGCAAGAGGTGTCGACCGCTCACATCGCGTCGGTCGGAGCGCTCGGGGTGCTGACCCTGATCGGCTTCAGCGTGGACGCCCTCGTCGCCGCCGGTGAGGCCGAGTCGGTGGGAAGCGGCTCCGGATTGCGCCTCCGCCCGACCATGGCCCTGACCCCCGACGGCGGCGGCTCCGTCGCCGGGTTCTTCGGGGTCACCGGCGAGCTGTAGGCGGAGCGAGGACCAGAGCGCGCCGCGCCGGGACGCACGTTCCGCCGGGCGGCGCGCTCTTGGCTGTGCGGGATGGCCTCACCGCTACGTCTGCTCCTCGCGATCACTCTGCTGGGGAGCGGATGCGGCGGCGACGACGATCGGCGGGCGGCGAGGTGGACCTGCGGTCCCTGCCGCTTCCGGTCGGAGGACGTGGGCCTCGGGGACATCGTCGCGGCGCCGGACGGGAGCATCCACCTGGCGTTCTTCGGTGACGCGGGGCTCGTGTACGCGCGCGTGGGCGAGGCGGGGCTCGAGCGAGAGACGATCGGAGCTCCGTTCGCGATTCGGAGATCTCCGCACTCGACGACCAGCCCGCCGAGCTGTCGTTGGCCGTGGAGCCCGACCGGCAGTCCGCACCTGGCCTACTACGCCAACGCCGCCCTTCTGCGAGGACGGCTGGGTGCGCATGGCGATGGACGAGGATGACCAGCCCCACCTCCTCTACGAGTACATCGAGGCGTGCAACTCGGCCGCGGATCTGATCTGCGATCGCGCCTGCGACTGCGGCGGCGCCAGACTGCTGCTACGGCGACTCCAGCGCCGACTCGGGCGGCTGCACCTTCGGCCCGGGGGACACGAAGCACGCGCTGTGCGTCGAGCGCATGCTCGACGGTCTGTGCTCCGACCGCACCGCCGCCCCCGACGACCTGCTCGCCTGCCGCCCCCTCCTCGACGGCACCGAGCCCACGAGCCTCGACACGAAGTACGTCGTCCCGGACGCCTGCTGGTCCATCATCGCCGCCAGCCGATGACCGCGACCTAGAGCGCTGACCTGCGGGGCGCCCGACCGCGCGCTCGCACCCCGCATGGGCGCGCTGCGAAGAGTATACTCGCGGGAGATGAGCACGGAACGGAGCGCTCCCCTGGCGGAATGGCTCGACGCCGAGCGGGAGCGGCTGTTCGTGGGGAGAGAGGAGTCGCTCGCGAAGCTCGTCGCGTTGTTCGAGCCTGCCGGCCCGCGTGTCGCCTTCGTCGAAGGACCCGCGGGCATCGGCAAGACGCAGCTCCTGCACGCATTCGACCGGGCGGCGCGACGGCGGGGCGGGTACGTCCACTGGCTGGATGGCAACGCCGTCGCGCAGATCGCGAGCCTGCCTGCCACGCTCGATCGACTCGTAGAGACCGCCTGCACGAGCAGCGCGCTGGTCGTGGACAACTTCGAGCGACTCGGACACGCAGAGCAATGGCTGCGGGACGTGGTGATGCCTCGGCTGCCGCAGACGATGCGAATCGTGCTCGCTGGTCGCCAGCGACTTTCCGAGTCCTGGACGACCGACCCTGGTTGGAGAGGCGCGCTGGTATGCTTGGGGCTGGACGCGCTGTCGCACGACGAGTGCGCCGCCTACCTTCAGCGACGAGGGATCGTCGGGCCCGACCGGGACAGCATCATCCGCGACTCAGGCGGCCATCCGCTCACCCTGACGCTCATGGCTGACGCTCAGCAGACGACGGGGCAGGTCGTGCGCCTCGAGAGCTCCACCGATACGTTGGAACGCCTCGTGTCGAGGTTCCTCGAGGGCGTCCCCAGCGACGCTCACGCAGAGGCGCTTCAGGTGAGTGCCATCGCGCTGCACGTGACACCCGAGCTCCTCCGTGCCGTCGTTCGTCATCCCAACGCGTACGAGCTCCATGGATGGCTGGCGTCGTGCTCGTTCGTGGAGCGCGTAGGGTCGCGGCTCACCGTCCATGCAGCCGTCCGCGCCATCTTGCTCGACTACCTTCGCGCTCATACCGAGAGGTTCCACCCACTGCTCATCGAGCTACTGAGGTTCTACGAAGCCGCTTCAATGGACGACCTCTGGGTTTCCGAGTCCATGCACGTATGGTCGGTGGGGATGGGAGCGAGCCGCGGCCTCGAGCGCCGTCCGACCATTCGAGCAGCTTCGCCCTCCGACTGGGACGAGATCGTAGCCATCGCACGGCTCCACGAGCCGGACTCGACCGTGGAGTGGTTGCACTCCTGGCAGGGGCTCGGTGAATGGCTGGTGCTCGGAGACGAACGGTTGGATGGGTTTCTGCACCTGCTCGATCTTCGAGGCGGACCTGCCGACCCGATTCGGCGCGAGCCGGGAGTCCGGGCGCTCTTGCGCGCGCTCCGATGGCACCCTGCGCTCGACGGATTGCGACCGTGTTGGTGCGTTCGGTTCTGGATGGCGCGCGACGGCTACCAGTCGCCGAAGAGCGCGCACGTGTGGCAGCTTCTCGAGTACGTGACGATCCTCCTCGCCAACACCTGGCCCGCGTTGATGACTCAGTGCGTCGCGCGTGGCCAGCGTGATTGGGAGCGCATCGTCGGCAGAGGTCCCGGTGCCCCCTCTCTCCTCGACGGCGCTGAATTCGAATCGGGCGGCGTGGACTACGGGTGGGTGTGGAAGGATTTGGAGCAGGATTCACCCGGAGACTTCATGAAGCAGCACCTGCGCGGTCTTCTCGATGTGCTGAGCTCCGAGCGCGAGAGCCGCGCGGTCGCGGCCGGGAGCGCGACCATCGACCGCCAGGACGTGAAGGTGGCTTTCAAGATGCTGCGGAGGCCATGGAAGCTCGCGGAGAGCCCCCTCGCCGCCCTGCCAGCGGTGCAGGCGATCCGGTCGACGAGCCCCAACCTGTCCGTGGGCGAGGCCGTGGCGGCGTTGCTCCTGGCCACCGCCGAGAGGTCGCTCGGGGGAAGCTGCGATCCCGTGCTGCTCCAGGTCCTGACGAAGGCTTACGTCGACCCAGCCTCCAAGCACGAGGCTGCCGCCATGGAGCTGCGGATGAGCTACCGAACCTTCCGTCGGAAGCTCGAGGAGGCGATCGACGTGGTCTCGGAGTCGCTGTCGTCGCGCCTGGCCGATCAGTTGGACGCGACGAGCTGATCCGACGAGGAGCTGCTCTCGCCACGGCCGCCCGGGCGAGCCAGCTTGGCGCGCAGCTCGCCCCGCGAGCACACCGCGAGCTTGCCGTAGATCGACGCGCACTGGTTCGCCACCGTCCGTACGGAGGTCCCTCTGCGCCGGGCGACGTCGGCGTTCGCCAGCCCCGACAGCAACATCCGGCACACATCCTGCTCCGCGTTCGATAGCTGCGGAGGGAGGCTGTGAGGGAGCACGGCGGCGGCGATGCACCAGCAGTGTCGGCCCTCCAGAGTCAGCTCGGTGACAGAGATCTCGGTTTCTTCTCGTTCCTCGTCATCGGACGCTCGTAACATCATCTGTGCTAGTCGCGCGAGGATCAGTCGCGAGGGAACGGCGAGCTTCCGCGCCGCGTTCGCGGTGTGAGAGCGCGCGGTGCTCTCGGCGATGCCCATCTCGTAGGCCGCTTCCTTCATCGACAGTCCCAGGGCGAGGTGAGTCGCCACTTCGCGCTCGCGAGCCGTGAGACGAGTCGTCGGTGTCGCGCCCGGTGCCGTCTCGCAACCGATGACGTGAAGACGGCCGTCCCGCTCGAAGTGATCGATGACGGTGTACCTACCTTCGATCAGGCCATGCCAGAGCTCTTCGACTCGTCGCGTCAGGGCACCCGAGGCGCCCGCACGGCTCAACAACACGGCGTCCCCACGCAGTCCCCCGCGCAGAAGGGGTCGCCGCAGCAGACGGAGCCCTGCATGCACCCAGCGGGGCAGTAATCCTCGCAGCGCGCACCGTCGGAGCTGCAGACCTGGCCCGATCCACAACTTCCGCAGGTCCCTCCGCACCCGTCGTCACCACAAACCCGGCCGGCGCAGCTCGGATCGCAGGCGTCCGTCAATCGGTAGAAACCGTCCAGCCCTGGGCAGGTTCCACTGCGGGGCGTCTCTGGCAAGAGATACCAGGTGCGCACGCCATCGACCTGGCCATTGCCAAGCACCAGTCTGCATCCGCCGCAGTCGTATGTATCGAAACACTCGATCCAAGCGGGAGGCGGATCGCCATTCGTCGTGGGCGCGCAGGTCGTCCCGTTGATGGTGCGGACCGCGCCGCCCGCATAGAAGTACATCCGGACGGTGGAGTCGCCGAGGCCCTCCTCGAGTATCGCGTCCGCTGCATCCTCCGGATATGGACACATCACGGTGGGTCCCGTGGGCGCGGGCCCGGTCGGGACCGACCCGTCACCACCCGACGTCACCTCGTCGCGGTCGCGACCGCTGCATCCACCCGCGACGAAAAGCACCAATGTGACGATCGATACCCACAGGAAGTGACCTGATCGAGCCGTTGCTCTTCCTGCCATCGGCGACAGCGCAGACACGATCCCTCCACACGGCGTTGGCCGAGGCCCATCGCCCGGCTGGGACAGCGTGCGTCAGCGCTCGTCGTCGAGGGTGGCCAAGGAGTGGCCAACCGCTGGCCGCACTGACCCGGTACCCGCGAGCCTCGGGTGCCGCTGGGTTGATGGAGCCCTCCGGGGGGCGTGGGGCGCCTGCCCGTCCGCGAGGGGGCATGGCGCGATCGAGGGCCTCCATGCCGGCTGCCCGCGGAAGAGACCGCATGACGATTTTACTTGCGTGAGCATCACGGTATCTCAGTTGTCCTCGAGGTGCTTCTCGAGCGCGACTCGACCCGGCCGGCGCAGCTCGTCGTTGCTCAGGCCGCCGCCCGCACGGCGATGATCCAAGTCGCTCTCTTCGTCTCTCCTGCTCTCAGAACACCGCGATCCAGCCGAGGGCCGCGCCGGTCGTTCCGTGGTGCCGATCCGCAACCGGAAGGAGGACCGCGCGGCCGGTGAGACCGCCGCTCAGCCTGTGCTCCTCGGCGGCCGACGACATCTCGTAGAAGACCGTCGCCATGGGCGGAGCCAGGATCGAGCCGATCAGCACCGCGCCGCCGAAGCTCAGGCCCGCCGTTGTGCCCACGAAGGCGGCGGCGAAACCGGACGCGGCGCCGAGGACCGCGCTCCAGTAGCTGCCGAGGCCGTCGAGCCAGCTTGCCGACAGGGCGGTGCCGCCGCCTACGAAGAGCGGTGTCGCGACCAGGTTCGTGAGGCCCATCGCGAGCGCGCACCCGAAGTCGATGTTCTCGAGGTCGAGACCGAATCCGTTGCCGCACGCGGCGTTGAACGTGGCGATCACCAGCAGACCGCCCACGGCACCTCCGAGGTAGCCCATGAACGTGCTGAGGAAGACGCGCCCGACGCGCTTGCTGCGTGACGACTCGGCGCGTTCACGGTCTTCGGGGGTGACCCCGGCACCGAACGTGGGAGGTTGCGTGCCCGTTTCCGATCCCTGCGGTCCCACCCAGCCCTGCCGTGGGGGTGTCCCATCCTGCGGTGGAGGCGCCGCATTCGGCGGAGGCTGCTGCGGACCGGGGACCCAGCCGGGCGGCTGTTGCTGCGGCCCAGGCCCCCATCCTCCGGGCGGCGCCTGCTGCGGTGGCTGCTGTGGGCCCGGCCCGAATCCGCCCGGCGGCGCCTGCTGCGGCGGCTGCCGTGGACCCGACCACCCGTCCGGCGGCGGCTGCTGTGACTGCGGCGGCTGTTGCGCCGGCGGCGGCGGTGCGGTCCGGGATGCCTCACGCGGAACGCATCGGGCATCCTCGGTGCACTGCTGCCCCTCGGGACAGGCCGGATTGCAGGCCGAGATGCACTGGCCCTGATGGCACAAGTAACCGCTGCGGCAAGGGGGCCGGCACTGGCCGTCCTGTGCGGCCGCGACGCCCGCAGAGAGCGCCACGACCCAGGGGAGAAGACACGCGAGGAACCTCATCATCGTCCGCCTCCGGCGACGTGCAGCCCCCATGCGCGCGGGCCGATCCCGCGAGCCCGTGCGTTCGCAGACCGGACCTGCATGGCGAGCTCGAACGAAGGTGCCGATACCCGCGGGAGCGGTTCAATGGTAAATTCGTCCAAGGTTCAGCAGGCGCGTGGTTCGTCCGGGGGCGTGTTCGCCAGTCGCGCTCCGGAATGAACGCCGTCCGACAGGATGTCGAGGCGCGCGTGGGAGCGTCCGCCCAGGTGCTCGTCTCCCTTCGCTCGACCGTGACCCGAGCGCCCTCGGTGAACACGGAGCGCAGCGGCGCCCCCCACCAGGCGAACGCGATCGTCTCGCCGGTCGCCGTGACCACGCTCCAGGGCGACGACCTCGCCCGGGGTCGCCGCCAGCTCCAGCAGGTCGTAGAAGCCGTGCTCGCCGGGGCTGAGGGCAAGGCATTCGCCCGTCCCTGGCGTGTGGCTTTCGGAGCACGCCGCGAGCGCGAGGAGCGCGGAGGCGAGGGTGGCCACCGCGAGCCGCATGCCGCGAGGCGAGCTCAGCGGAGCTGGTAGAGGCTCAGCGAGCCGACGTACAGGAAGCCGACCATGAAGAGGAGCAGGAAGGGGATGCTCATCCAGCTTCCCGTCAGGACCGCCAGGACGATCGTGAAGACGAAGTAGAGGCCGAAGCCGAACTCCACGAGGCTGTGGAACATCGGGCCCGCCTTGTACTTCTTCTTCCTCCAGCCCTGCTGGTTGCTCGTGACCCCGTGCTTCGGCGTGCGCACGAACGTGAGGTCGTTCCCGAAGAGGCCCTCGACCACCGCGCGCGTGTTGTTGATCGACAGCCCGATGCCGAGCGCCATCATCATGGGTAGGCGCTTCACGGCCTCCCAGACGCTGTCGTAGAGCGCGTGGTGGGTGGTCAGGTAGAAGAGGACGATCGACCCGCTCGTCGCGGCGAACAGGGGGACGTCGAGGAGGAGGAGCCACGGATCGTCGATCTCGCGGCGGAGCAGCATGTTCGGGAGCTGCAGGCACGCGAGCAGGACGAGGAACAGGTAGGCGAAGTTGTTCGTGAGGTGGAAGATGCACTCCAGCTTCACCTTGAACGGGATCTTGGCCCGCAAGACGATGGGCAGGAGCTTCTTCGCGGTCTGCGCCGAGCCCTTCGCCCACCGGAACTGCTGGGTCTTGAAGCTGTTCATCTCGCACGGGATCTCGGCCGGCGCGAGGGCGGTCGGGACGTAGACGAAGCGCCAGCCGCGGAGCTGGGCCCGGAAGGACAGGTCCATGTCCTCGGTGACCGTGTCGTGCTGCCAGCCGCCGGCGTCGACGATGGTGCTCTTGCGCCAGATGCCGGCGGTGCCGTTGAAGTTGAAGAACCGGCCCGAGCGGTTGCGCGCGATGTGCTCGATGACGAAGTGGCCGTCGAGCATCATGGACTGGACGCGCGTGAGCATGGAGTAGTCGCGGTTGAGGTGACCCCAGCGCGCCTGGACCATCCCGACCTTGTCGTCCGTGAAGAAGTGGACGAGGTCCATGAGGATGCTCTGGGTCGGCACGAAGTCCGCGTCGAACACCATCAGGTAGTCGCCCTTGGCGACCTTGACCCCGGCCTCGAGCGCGCCGGCCTTGTAGCCGGTGCGGTCGGTGCGGTGGATGTAGACCGCGTCGTAGCCGCGCGCGACGAGCTCGTCGACCTTGTCCTTCGCGATCTGCTGCGTCTCGTCGGTCGAGTCGTCGAGGACCTGGATCTCGAGCTTGTCCTTCGGGTAGTCGATCTTCGCGACGCTCTCGATCAGCCGCTCGGCGACGTACATCTCGTTGAACATCGGGAGCTGCACGGTGACATTGGGCAGCTCCTCGAAGCGGCCGGCGGGCTTCGGGGCGCGGCTCCGGTGGCGCCAGTACAGATAGAGCAAGTGCCCGCGATGAAATCCGTATCCGGCAAGAATGCCGAGGACGACCAGATAGAGCGCGATGATCAGTGCTTCCATGCGATTCCCGGTTTTCGCGAACGGCGGGCGCTCCCCTGCCCGCAACGCCAAGCGCCGATGGAACCACCCGGGGACGGGGCAATTGTCACCGGGATGTAATTCAATGTCGGAGATCGTCTCCGGATGTTGGCCTGCAAGTGCGTGATATCGTGACCGTTCCGGCTCTCGATCGGCAAGTTCTAGGCGGACGGCCAGACGCCAACAGTCCCCCCTGAGGGAGGATTGACTGCCGGCCTCAGAGCCGAGCATGGTCGGCTCCAAGGGAGGGACCATGCGGCAGTCGACGGCACCATTCCTGCTCTGCTCTGCTCTGCTCTGCTCTGCTCTGCTCTGCTCTGGATGCGACTCACCGCCGCCTGAGCCCGCCGCGTCCCGCTCGGTAGCCGCCTTGATCACGGCTGACGCCCGGGTCACCGGCGCGCTTCGGCGCATGGCACCGGGCGACCGTGCGCTGGCCGAGGTCGAGCTCGAGCGTGCACCAGCATCAGCGGCACCGGTAACCGCAGCTTCTGCCAGGACAGCCTCGGCTGGTTTGGGCGGATCCGCGAGTTCCTCGTACCGTTCGCCGACGGGGTCTTCCCCGCCGTGCTTCGGGACTACGACGAGACGAGCATGGTGGACCACGGCTTCTGTAGAGCTCTGCGCCAGTGCAACGTGGACATGACGACCTGCATCCCGGCCGAGTACCAGGATCTGGACGGCTCGGGTCATGCCCTGACGCTCGAGCCCTGTGGTGATCCGCCGAGCTTCTGATCCGGCCCCGTCGATACCAAGCGGAGGTAACGCACATGAGGAAACGGCATTGCACGATCGTCGCGTCGCTAGGCGTGCTCCTCGCCGCGTCATGCTCGAGTGCGCATGAGCTCGATGAAGCCGAGGCCTCGACTGATTCGTCCTCTGTGGACGGGCCGCGCTGCGATAGGACCTGCCAGCCAACCTGTTTCGACGGGCGCCTCGACTGCCTGTGCGCTGGTCGAGCCGATGAGCGTTGCGACGACTACGTGGTGCACTGTCCCACCGGCGTCCGACCCGCCATGTGCACTCCGTCGGGCTGGGGGGTCGATTGCATGAGCACCGCTCCGGGCGGAGGGGCGGAGCACGCGATCTGCGTCCGCGACACGGCCCCGGGCCGTGGCGATACGACCTGTGTGCCGGGCTGCTCGTGGTCGGGGGAGACCGTCTGCTTCGACTGGCGGAGGTCGGTCCGCTGCGACGACTACGTGGTCCAGTGCCCGACGGCAGGCCACGCGCCGGAGTGCAACGAATACTCGGTGACCTGCAGGCTGCCCGACGGAGATCTCGAGCGGCCCATCTGCGTGCGAAGGTGATCGGCCGACGTTTCCACCGTCGTCGACGCGCCGCCGGGGGCCGCGCGAGGCCGGCTCAGGGGAGCAGCGGCCACCAGCGGTCGGGCAGGCCCGTCGTCTGCAGGAGCGCGGCGATGTCCATGGAGACGGCGACCGAGACGTGGATCAGGAAGCCGCTCCAGATCGAGCGCGTCTTCATGGCGAGCGTACCGAGGACGACGCCGGCGACGATGGCGGCGATCGCCTCGGGCATGGGCTTGCCGAAGTGGATCATGCAGTAGGGGACGACCATCGCGAAGATGGCGTGGCTCCCCATCGTTCGCTTGCAGGCCTGGAGCCACCAGCCGCGGAAGAAGAACTCGAGCGAGAAGAACTGCGCGGCGTAGAGGAGCTCCCAGGCGACGAGCTCGGCCCAGCTCCGGCTCGAGAGCTTGTAGAACGGGTAGTAGCTCGAGAACTCGTGCGTGTAGCTGACGATCACCACGCACACGAGCACGATCGAGTACGCGAACCCGTAGACCCAGGCGTGCTCGCGAAAGCCCGTGGTCGCGAGGCCGTAGTCGCGGATGCGCTCGCGCATGGCCCACACCGCGACGGCGGGGAGGAGGAAGTACCCGAGCACGCGCCACGCCGCCCACCACGTCAGCCTGCTCAGCGGACCGAACCGTGCGTCTCGGAGCCAGACCTTCTCGGCGGCGACGGGGGTGTCGTGCAGCCAGGCCAGGACCTCGGCGAGCGCGTCACCGTCCCCCCAGTACTCCATGAGCGTGAGGCAGACCGCGCCGACGGCCAGCACGACCAGCGGGTGCCAGTCGTACCCCTTGCCCTCCTTCTTGCGCGCGAGCCGCTCGGCGCGCGCCTCCTCGTCCATCTGCTTCCAGGTGTCGAGGAAGAAGAGCTTCGGGTGGAGCTGGTCGAGGCGCGAGGGCTTCGGCGCGGGATCGCGCATGCGCTTGAGCCCGTACGCCGAGAGGCCGAGCCCCGCGCCGACCAGCGCGGCGACGTACCAGAGGGCGATCTCGCCGGGCGCGGGCTCGGCGATGAGCCAGAGGAGCACCGCGCTGCCGAGCGCGAGGATCCCGAGCACGAGGTGCACCGGCCGAAAGGGCGGCGGCGGCTCGGCGTCGGCGCGCGGGGCGGGACGCCTCGTGGCTCGTCTCGCCTTGGCCACGTGCGTCAGCCGCCCTCGGCGATGTGCGCGCCGCGCTCGAGCCGCTCGAGCGTACGCTCCCTGCCGAGCACCTCCATCACCTCGAGGAGGCCCGGGC
>JBDIVX010000183.1:0-14929 GCA_039794305.1 Candidatus Neutrinellum sp. | reverse complement strand
CGCGATGCTGCGGGACCGTACCCTTTTCGACGAGACGCGGAGGCTCGCCGCGTGATGCACGCGGCGTGTCAGGTACCGTGCCATGCATCGCAAGAAATCACTTGCCAACTGGTGGGGAGTCCCCCCCGAAGCTCGGTCAGTCCGGCGGTTCGACCCGGAAGCGCATCTCGCCCTCGCCCGGCTCGCCGAAGGCGTCGCCCACGGTCAGGTCGCAGCCGCGGACGAGCGACGGCGGCAGCCCGTAGTCTCCGAGCGCGATCTCGGCGTCGGCCGCGCCCTGGTCGAAGAGCTCCTCGGCCTGGGCTTCGAGGCTGCGCTCGAAGGCGTCGCGGGCCTCGGCGCACTCGCCGAGCGCCGCGTGGAGCTCGGCCCGGAGCAGGAGGTAGCTCTGGTCGTCCGGTCCCATGCGGGCGGCGAGGTCGGCGCGGGCGGCCGCGAGCCCGAGGTGATCTGCGCGGCGGGCGTGCCAGGCGAGGGCGAGCACGGCCTCGCGGTCGAAGGGCTCGATGCGCAGCCGCCAGGCGGCGGCGGGCTCGCTCACCTCCCGGATCTCGGAGGGCTCCACGTCGGTCAGGGCGTGCACCACCACCGGCAGGGCGACCAGACCGACCGCCACCGAGGCCCCGAGGAGCGCGCCGCCCTTCGGCGGCGGGGCGGGACGCGGGCCCGGCTCCTCGCCGAGAGCCACCAGCCGATCGTGGAGGTCCGGGTGGATGCGCCCGCGCCCGAGCACCATCGGCACCTCGGCGTTGTCATGCAGTCGGCGGAGCGCCGCGGCGAGCGGCGCGGGGCCGGCGGTCTCGGCCGCCCTGGCGTCCGCTCGCTCCTCCATGCGTCGCGCGAGCCGGCGGACCGAGAGCACCAGCAGGAGCCCGGCGAACAGGGCGGCGGCGAGCACGCCGTACGCCGCTCCCTCGGGGAGGGTGAAGGCGAGGGACGGGCCGACCGCGACGGTGTAGAGGAGGATCGCCGCCGAGCCGAGGCGCGCGAGCGCGACCCGCGGCCCCTCGGTCAGGTGGCCCGCCTCGTGCGCGAGCACCGCGCCGAGCTCGTCTCGATCGAGGAGCGCGACGGTGCGATCGGCCACGATCAACGTCCGGGCCCAGGGCAGGGCGGCGGCGTTCGCGAACCGCGCCCCGCGCGTGGGCAGCCGGAGAACCATCAGGAGCGAGGCCCCCTCGCGCGCCGCCACCTCGCGCGCGAGCGCGCGGACCTCGGGGGACGCCGGCCGCAGGGCGAAGGTGGCGAGCGACAGGAGGAGGCCGCCGAAGGCCGTGCCCGCGAGGACGAGGGCGAGGGCGGCCGCCGCCCAGCCCCACCGCACCGCGCCCGCCTCGCCCACCACCGGGAGCCGTGCGGCGGCGAGCGCGACGAGCACGGGACCGGCGACGAGCGGGACGAGCCGGAGCCGGAGCGCGAGGGTGCCGAGGACGGTCGAGCGCGCGTCCGCCGGCTCCTCGACGCGCCGCGCCACCCCGCCCGAGAGGAACGCGACGACCGCCGCGAGCCCGCCGAAGGCGGCACAGGCCCACCCGCGGTCGGGGGCGAGCGTGGGGCCGAGGGACGTCGCGCCGAGCATCCAGGCGAGCTGTTGCTGTCCGAGGCCCACGACGAACGCGGCGCGCCGGAAGGGCACGAGCCGGCGGCGGCGCTCCTCGCCCGAGGCCGGGAGCTCGCCGAGGTAGACCCAGCGCAGCAGGGCCGCGGTGGCGAAGGGGACCAGAGCCGACAGGGCGAGCGCGGCGGCCGGCCGGAGGAGCGCCTCTTCGATCGGCCACGCCTCCATCACGTCAGAGGTCGAAGGTCGCGATCACCGGCGCGTGATCGGACGGGCTCTTGCCCTTGCGTTCGTCCCGGTCGACCTCGGCGCCGGTCGAACGGGCGGCGACGGGCTCGGTGGCGAAGACGTGATCGAGGCGAAGGCCGTTGTTCTTCGGGAACGAGAGCTGCCGGTAGTCCCACCACGAGTAGATGCCGCCCTCGGGGTGGTGCTTGCGGAAGACGTCGACGAACCCGAAGGCGCGCACGTCGTCGAGCGCCTCGCGCATGCTCTCGTGGAAGAGCACGCTGTCTCGCCACTTGTCGGGGAAGGCGACGTCGGCCTCGTCCGCGGCGACGTTGAAGTCGCCGCACAAGATGACGGGGTCCGCCGGCGTGTGGTGGCGGTCGAGGTACGCGCGCAGGCGGCGCATCCACTTCAGCTTGTACGCGCACTTGGGGCTCCCGAGCTCGCCTCCGTTCGGGAAGTAGGCGCAAAGGACGCGCACGCCGCCGACGGTGGCGGCGAGCAGCCGGGCCTGGTCGTCCGGGTCGCCGTCGTCGATCCCGCGCTTCGGATCGGCGGGCTCGGTCCGGCTCAGGATGGCCACTCCGTTGTAGGTCCTCTGGCCGAAGACGCAACAGTGGTAGCCGAGGGCCTCGAAGTCCTCGCGGGGGAACTGGTCGTCCTCGACCTTGAGCTCCTGCAGGCAGAGCACGTCGGGCGCGTGCCGCTCGACGACCCGGAGCGCCCGCTCACGCCGCGCGCGGATGGAATTCACGTTCCAGACCGCGATCTTCATGCCGCCTGCGTTGTACCATCCGGATCATGGAGCGAAAGGCAATTGCGACCGACCAGGCGCCCGCGGCCATCGGCCCCTACAGCCAGGCCATCCGGGCCGGAGAGCTATTGTTCTGCTCGGGCCAGATCGCGCTCGATCCCGGGACGGGCGAGCTGGTGAGCCCCGACGACGTGCGCGCGCAGACCCGCCGGGTGATGGACAACCTCGCGGCGGTGCTGCGCGCCGGCGGCAGCGACCTCGACCGCGTGGTCAAGTGCACCATCTACGTCACCGACCTCGCCGACTTCGGCGCGGTGAACGAGGAGTACGGCGAGTACTTCGACGGCGCCCCCCCGGCGCGCGCCACCGTGCAGGTGTCCGCGCTGCCGAAGGAGGCGAAGGTCGAGATCGAGGCGATCGCGGTCTTGGGCTAGCTTCCAATGCCTGCGGTTACGCCACCCGCCAACTCACCGACTCGGCCCCTTTCGGGTTAGACCACGCAGCTCGAGCCCCTCTCAGTCGAGGAGCGTGCAGCCCATGAACGTCGTCGCCTGGTGGCTCGCCACTACCTCGGTGCCGTTCCACGTGCCGGCATCGCGCTGCCAGAGGTGGATGGTGACGTAGCTCGGGCTGCCGAGGCCGCCGCTCGTGACCTGCATCTCGCACAGGCGGTCCTCGGTCATGTCGCGGATCTGGACGGTGCCGCCGCCGTAGCTGCTGTGGAGCGGGTCACCACTGCCGTCGGCTGCGCCGATGAAGAGCTCGGAGCCCGAAGCGCCGGGCGACGGGGGGCTCGAGCTCCAGGCGACGGTGTCGGCGTCGACGAAGCCGTAGCTCCTCGTGGGCGGGGAGGTCTCGGCGATCTCCACGTCACCGGTCCCGTCGATGAGCACGCTGTGCAGGCTGTACGTGATGCCGATCTTCGCGCGGTAGAGGAGCCTCGACTCGTCCGGGGCCCAGGCGAAGCCCGGTTCCCACATCTCGTGGACGCTCGGGTCCTCGAACTCGGGACCGACGACGACCCCGTCTGCCGAGCCGTCGGCGGGGACCACGGCCAGGTCGCCCTCCAGGTAGGCGACCCAGTCCCCGGAGGGCGAGACCTGCGGCGACCAGCCGCGCGTGGCGAGGCGGACCTTGCCGGTTCCGTCCGCGTCCGCACGCCAGAGCTCCGCGTCGTCCATGTAGACGAGGAACGAGCCGTCCGGGGCCCAGGCGATGCTGGGATAGCTTCCGCCCGTCGTGGTGAGCTGCGTCTCGTTCGTGCCGTCCGGGTCCGCGACGAAGACGTGCGTCCCGGAGGCGTCGCGATCCTGCGTGTAGGCGATGCGCGTCCCGTCGGGGCTCCAGCGGAAGCGGTGCACCTCGGGCTCGACGCCGGTCGCGTCGCCCGAGATCACCTCGGCGCTCGCCGAGCCGTCGGTCGGCATCACCCAGAGCTCGCGCTCCGAGCCGGAGTCCACCGCCAGGTAGGCCACCTTGCTTCCGTCGGGCGAGACCCGGAAGTAGCCGGGCACGACCACCTCGTCGCTCCCGTCGGGCGAGAGCACGTACCCGAGGCTCGCGGACTCGAAGTACCAGAGCTTGCTGCCGTCGGCGGACCAGCCGTAGTAGAGCGGTTCGTGGTAGCCCAGGCCCTGGGCGACGATGGAGGTCGAGACCTCCTCCGGGGTGCCGCCCGCGACCGGGACGACGTAGAGCAGGCCGCCCTCCCCACGGTACGCGATGCGCGTCCCGTCGGGCGAGACCACGTGGCTCGAGGCGCCGCGGTCGTCGAGCATCCGGACGTCGGTGCCGTCATGGGCCGCGACGCCGACGCCGTCCGAGGTCGAGAAGACCAGACCGACCGGGCTGCCCGCGCCGCCGTCGGTGTCGCCTCCGCCGCCGTCCGTGTCGCTCCCACCGCCATCCGTGTCGCCACCGTCCGACCCGACCCCTCCGTCGGTTCGGCCGGCGTCGGTGCCCGAGCCGCCGTCGTCGTCGCCGCCGCAAGCGCCGGCCAAGGACAGGACGAGAATCCAAGCAAACCTGTGCATCACGAGAGCCTCCCTCCGATCCGAACCAAACCCCGTGGCCTCACATGTCCTCGCGCGCGACGAACGTCTCGGTGGCGGGCGTCGCGAGCGGCGCGCCGACCTCCGGATGCACGTCCCCGTTGAACACGTGCGGCGGATTGATCCCGTAGTCGCCCATGTGGCGGAACCCGGTCACGCGGTACTCGGGCAGCGCGGCCTCGAGCTCGCTCGCCGGGATCAGCATGGCGATACTGTTGCCGTTGAGGATCGCGCGTGCGGCCGTGGTCTCGGCGGCCACGCTCCCGTCCCGGGCCAGGCTCGCCTTCAGGCTCCAGGCGCTCGTGGGCATGTGCAGGACCTCGAACCAGCGGTCGGTGCCGTCGAACAGGTCCTTCGGGTATGCGGGGGGCGCCGTGTAGTTGTTCGAGGCGTTGCCGTCGGCGTCGAACACGAAGCCGTACTGGAAGTGCTCGAGGGCATCGATGATCGGCAGGGTCGCGGCGAAGACGGCGACCGTCAGGATCGCCAGCCCGGTCGTGAGATCCCCCGTGCCGCACAACGTGAAGCCCACGGGGCCGGTGCCGCAGGGGAAGCGATCGAGGAGGCGCCGCAGGGCGGGATCGGAGACCTCGATGGGCGCCGAGCCCACGGCGATGAGATCGGTCGTGCCGGCCGCGTTGGTCATGAGCGCGCCGTTCGAGTGGGTGAAGGGGTTGTCCGGGTCGAGGCCGGTGAGCAGCTCGACGAACGTCTCCCAGTCGTTCGTGTCGCTCTCCCCGACGATCTCCTCGAGCGTCTCGCCGACGCTCACGAGATCCTCGGGCAGGGTGCTCGCGTCCTTGGCCGCGGCCTCGGCGCGGATGTCGGCCCATAGCTCGAGGAAGCGGCTCAGGCCGTTGTCGAGCGCTTCGGACCGGAGCGCGCTCTCCTCGCCGCCCGTGCGGACGATGTCGGCCATGGCGTCGCGCGCGGCGCGCTCGTAGGTGGTGACCGAGGTCCCGAGGCCGTCGATCCGCTCGATGGCGTCGGGACCGCTGAGCTCGCAGGAACGGAGCCCGGCGCGGATCTCGTACAGGTCCGTGCGCGCCCCGCTGATGGCCTGCACCGCGTCGTAGTAGGTCTCGGTCGCGGCGATCTCGGCGTCGGATCGCGCCTCGGTGACGTCGGCCGAGGCGTCCCCGAGCTCGAGGATGCTCTTGGCGGTGAGCGCGGTGCTGGTCGCCGGGCCCGCGGCGCCGATGACGCGTGCGGCGGTTTCCTTGCCCAACGCCATGGCAAGCTGCTTGAACACCTCGAAAACGGTGTCGATGGCGAGCGACATGAGCGTCCCCTCGATGCCGCCCTCGGCCGCCTCGCGCACGGTGCCCTCGATGAGCTCGGCCTCCGCGACGTCGAGCGCCAGGCGGCTGCCGGCCACGGGCGCGGGCGGGGCGACCGGAGCGGGCAGGCGCTCCACCGCCGCAAGGCACCCGTGCTCGTACCGCGCGACCTCGGCGACGCGCAGGCCGCCGGTTCCCGTCCCGCGGCCGGCGGGCGGCGCGAGGATCAGCCCGAACATCTCCGCGGCCTCGTCGGGATCGTCCGCCGAGAAGATCACCACGTGCGGATCCTCCAGCACGCCGTCGGCGAGCAGCCGCCGCCCCATCGCCTCGGGGACGAGGACCAGGTCGGCGTCGAAACGCTCGGCGGCGATCTCGGCGCGCAGGTGGGGCTCGATGTCGTCGAAGGCGAGGTCCTGCTCCTCGAAGCGCGCGGGGATCGTGAGGTTCGGCTGGACCTCGAGCTCCCAGAAGGTGCCGAAGCCCAGGATGGCCGGAGCCCAGACGCGCGCCGCCTCCGAAGAGCCCGTGCCCGGATCATCCCCACCGCAGCTCGTGGTGGCGCACAGCACCGTGCCCACCACCAGCGCCACCGGAAGCCAATTCTGCTTCATCGAGCCACCTCCCATCGAGCTCCCCCGTCAAGGCACCAGATCGGACGGGTCGATCTGGAACATCCGTCCGGCCTGGACCGGCACGCCGCGGCCGGGGAAGAAAGCGGTCGACTCCTCGACGTTGTAGTAGGCGACGTAGACGGCGGTCACGGTGATCCCCCGTGACTCGAGCGCTGTGACGGCCGCGTCGTCGAGCAGGGGGGCGACCCGCATGCCGCCTTCGAGGGGCATGGAGTCGGCCGGGATGCTGCGCATGAGCCCGTCCTGCCCGGGCGCGCCGTCGTCGCCCAGGACGAACACGTAGAAGAGGTCGAACGTCCCGTCCGGGATGCGTGCCGGGGTCGAGAGCCCGACCGGGTCCCCGAGCAGCGCGGTGGGGTCGGCGAGCGGAGGAGGGGCCTCGACGGTCATCGAGGTCGCGCCGTCCTCGACCGTCAGCGTGTCCGATTCCGCGAAGGCAGGACCGGCAGCGAGGCCGGTGAACCCGTACGACGTGCCGTCGAAGGTGGCGACCGCGTTCTGGAGGGAGCTTCGGAGCGTCAGCGACGGGGGCCCCTCGTTGCTCCGCCAGACCTCCATCCCCTGGAAGACCCCGAGGCCGTCGGCTTCCACCTCGAAGCGTGCCAGGGTGTCGTCGTGCGCCTGGATCACGTTGGCGGTGACGCCGGCGGCACCGGCGCTCCAGCCCGAGCCGTCCCGGCCGAGCCGGACGTTGTCGGACAGCATGATCGCGTCGTCGTCGGGGTCACCGGAGCGCTTCTTCTCGCGGGGGGGGTCCCCACATGCGCTACAGAGCCACACGACCCCGACGAGCCACGGGAGCAGCATCCACCCGAGCCGTCCCGGGCCAGTCGCGCCGGCCGCCGGGCCACCGCGCCGTCCTGAGCGCCCGTTCAGGCGACCAACGATTCCCACCGCGCATCCTCCCCAGATCGTGACTCCACTGTCACCGCAGTGGGACAACCCTGCCGGAACTGCCCGCTCACGGCAAGCTCGATCTCTGGGGAAGTGCGGGAAACTCGTGCTCAGGGCCCTGCGAGCACGTCCGCGGACCCGTCCGCTACTGCTTCCTCCGGATGGCGCGCGCGAGGTCGGACTTGCTCATCTTGCTCCGGCCCTCGATCTTCATCTGCTTCGCCTCGTTGTAGAGCTCCTGCTTCGAGCGATCCTCGAGGGGGAGGTTCGGGTTGCCGGTGCCCGACGTGGTCTTGCGGCCGCTCTTCGTCTCGCCCGACTCACGGCGCTGCTTGTTGACGGTCCGTGCGGCGATCTCCTTGGCGCGCCCCTTCGACTTGCCCCGCTTCTGCGCGCTCTCCTCGATGTGCTCGTACTGGCGCTCGCGCTTCTTGCTCCAGGCCTGTCGCGGCATGGGTCTCTCCTTCGGGCTGTTCTGCTCGGCCCATAGACCCCGGTTCGGGACCGACAAGAAGAGGGCCCGGCGCGCGCGGCGGCCGGGCCCTCGGGTGCGCTCGGCGCGCGCAGAGCGCTACTGGCCGATCCGGATCGCGCCGCCTCCACCGCCCATGATGGAGACGCCGCCCATCACGGACACGCCGCCGCTCGCGGCGCCGGCCGCGCGACGGCGCGCCTCCTCGGCCTGGCGCCGCGCCTCGGCGGCCTGGCGCCGCGCCTCGGCAGCCTCGGCGCGCGCTTCGGCGGCGGCCTGGTGGGCGCCCTGGACGTCGACGTTCACGCCGCCGCCCACGCGCACGTTGGCGGCGGGGCCCTGCACGCGCACGGCGCCGCCGCCCACCCGGACGTCGCCACCCGGTCCGCGCACGCGGATCCCGCCCGCGCCACCGACGTCGACGTTCCCGCCGGGACCGCGCACGCGGATGCCGGCCCCCGGTGCCCCGACCTGGACGTTCGCGCCCGGTGCCTCCACGTCCACGCGACCGCCCACGGCGGCGTGCGCGTGGCCGAGCGCGAGCCCGCGTCCCCAGCGGCCGTGGCGGCGGCGGCCGTTGGCGACCAGGACGACCTCGACGGGCGCCGCGGCCACCTCCACCTCGCCCTCGGCCTCCCCGACCCACTTGTCGCGCTGGGCGTCCCAGTTGAAGACGACGGGGCGGATGTCCGCGCCGACGCCGACGTTCACCGTCAGGCTCATGCCGGCCTGACCGGTCACGCGCTGTCCGCGCGCGTCCACCACGACCGCCTCCACCTTGCCGTCCGCGGCCGGCGCGATCTCGACGGCGTGATCGCCCGCGACGACGATGCGCCCGTCGAGCGCGGGCCGCGGCACCACGGCGACCACCTCCACGCGCCCGCGGTGGGATCGGCCGGCGCGCTGCACGACCACCTGGAGCGGCCCCGGAGAGACGGTGATCTCGCCGCCCACCTGGCCGACGAAGTACCCCGCCTCGGCGTCCCAGGCGAGCTCGACCGGGTGCACCTGGTCGTCGGCTCCCTTCACCTCGACCGTGATGTCGACCCCGGCCTCGCCGGTCACGGGCGCGCCCGAGGCGTCGAGGACGACGGCCTCGACCTTGCCGTCCGCCTGCGCGCGCACCTCGGTGGACACCTCGCCGGCGAGCACGATCGTGCCGCCGCCCTGCGGCTCGGGCGCCACGGCTACGGCGTCCACGCGGCCGCTGCTGGTCTCCCCGCCGGCCTCGACGGTGACCTCGACGGGGCCGCTCGCGACGGCGGCCGTGCCGCCCGCGCGCCCGACGAACCGGCCCTTGTCGGCGTCCCATTGCATGGGGACGGCGTGCGGCTGCTGATCGGTGCCCTGCACCTTCACGACCAGGGTCGCGCCGGCCTGGCCGTTCACCTCGTTGCCCTCGGCGTCGTAGAGGTGGGCCTCGACCTCGCCGTCGGCGCGCGGGAAGACTTCGACGAAGAACCGTTGTGCGTTCACGAGGACGCCTCCGAAGCGCGCGAGCACGCTCGAGCGCACCGCGTTCGTCGGTGCGGTGGCGGTCGTCGTCGCTTCGGCCTGCTGCTCGCCTTCGTTGGAATCGCAGCCCGCCGCGCCCCCGACGGCTACGACGATCGCGATCAGTGCTCGAGACAGCGTTCGCATGGATCCCTCCGTTGGGTGAGAAGGGGGCCAGTATGGGACCGGTTGCACGGACGTTGGCAAGCCCCGAGGTGGGACGGGGTGCGCGCGCACGCGATCCGCTCCGCCTGTGATCTTTCGCCACGCGCCACCGCGCCGCGGGGCGAGCCCGATCGCGCTGGATTCGCAGGACAAAACCGCGGGCTCGCGGGTTGCACGGAGGAGGGACCTACACCGCACGAGGAAAGGAGCAGAGACATGGCAACTCTCGTCGGCACCGAGACCGACCTCAACACGCTGCTCGAGAAGCTCATCGAGCTCGACTTCGACGCCGCCGAGGCGTACGAGGCCGCCATCGAGCGGCTGGATGACGAAGAGAGCCGGCGGAAGCTCGGTGAGTTCCGCGCCGACCACCTCCGGCACACCGAGGACCTCGGGAAGATCCTCCGCGACAGCGGCCGCGAACCGCCGCACAAAGGCGACATCAAGAGATTGCTCACCAAGGGCAAGGTGGTGATCGCCGGGCTCGCCGGTGACCGGGCGGTCCTCATGGCCATGAAGACCAACGAGGACGACACGAACCACGCGTACGAGCGCGCGGTGAACAACGACGCCGCCCCGGCGAGCGTCAAGGAGGTCCTCCGCAGGAACCTCGGCGACGAACGCCGGCACCGCGAGTGGATCGAGCAGCGTCTGGCGTCGATGTGACCGGGAGGGGCGAATGAAGGCAGTCGTCTATCACGGAGTGGGTGACATCCGCCTCGAGGATGTCCCGGAGCCACGGATCGAGGAGCCCACCGACGCGATCGTCCGGCTCACGTCCACCGCGATCTGCGGGACCGACCTGCACATGATCCGCGGGACGATGCCGGGGATGCGGGAGGGGACCATCCTCGGACACGAGGGGGTCGGCGTCGTCGAGGAGGTCGGCGCCGACGTCCGAAACCTCTCTCCCGGCGATCGGGTGGTCATCCCGTCGACGATCGCCTGCGGCACGTGCAGCTACTGTCGGGCGGGCTACTACGCCCAGTGTGACAACGCCAATCCGCACGGACACCGTGCGGGCACCGCGTTCTTCGGTGGGCCCGAGGACACCGGGCCCTTCTCGGGGCTGCAGGCGGAGAAGGCGCGCATCCCCTTCGCGCACGTGGGGCTCGTCAAGCTGCCCGACGAGGTGACCGACGAGCAGGCGATCCTGATCTCGGACATCTTCCCCACGGGCTGGTTCGGCGCCGAGCTGGCGCACGCGCACCCGGGCTCCACGGTCGCGGTGTTCGGGTGCGGGCCGGTCGGTCAGTTCGTCATCGCGAGCCTCAAGCTCATGGGTGCCGGGCGCATCTTCGCCGTCGACCGCGTCCCGTCCCGGCTCTCCATGGCGAGGGCGCAGGGCGCGGAGACGGTCGACTACGACGAAGAGAACCCGGTGGAGACCATCCTGCGGCTCACCTCCGACATCGGCGTGGACCGCGCGATCGACGCGGTCGGGGTCGACGCGGAGCGGCCGCACCGCGGACCGGCGGCCGGCAACGGCAAGAAGACGAAGATCTACGACCAGGAGGTGGAGGAGATCACCCAGGGAGCTGCGAAGCGGGACGGAGGGCACTTCCGCCCCGGAGACGCGCCGTCGCAGGCCCTCGAGTGGGCGGTCGACGCGCTCGCCAAGGCCGGCACGCTGTCGATCATCGGCGTCTATCCGCAGACGGACCGGTTCTTCCCGATCGGCCAGGCCATGCTGAAGAACCTCACGATGCGGATGGGCAACTGCAACCACCGCAAGTACGTCCCCAAGCTCGTGGAGCTGGTCCGGACGGGGGTGATCGACCCGACGAAGGTCATGAGCCAGGAGCAGCCGCTCGTGAAGGCCATCGAGGCCTACGAGCACTTCGACGAGCGCGAGGAGGGATGGCTGAAGGTGATGCTGCATCCCTGAGGAACGGAGGCCGAACCATGTCGAACGCGATCGAATTCCTGACGAAGCAGCACGACAAGGTGAAGAAGCTGCTGAACGAGCTGACCAGCACGCAAGGGGAGAAGACGCGCAAGCAGCTGCTCGAGGAGATCGCGACCGAGCTCGAGGTGCACATCGCGATCGAGGAGGAGATCTTCTACCCGGCCTTCCGGGACGCCGCGAAGAGCAAGGAGCAGCAGAGGAAGTACTACGAGGCCATCGAAGAGCACCGCGCGGTCGAGGAGATGGTCCTGCCCGACCTGATGGAGACCGATCCCGGCTCCGTCGAATTCGGCGGCCGGGCCAAGGTCCTGAAGGAGCTCGTGCTGCACCACGTCGGAGAGGAGGAGACGGACCTCTTCCCCCTGATGGAGAAGCTGGTCGGCTCCGAAGAGCTGGACGAGCTGGGCGCGCGCCTCGAAGAGCGCAGCGAGGAGCTGATGCGCGAGGCGGCCGCCTGATCAGCGCTCGAGCCGCTCGCGGAACCACGCGATCGTCGGCTCGAGCCCTTCCGACAGCGTGACGCGAGGCTCGTAGCCGAGCTTCTCGTGCGCCAGCGTGATGTCCGGGCGACGGCGCTGGGGGTCGTCCTGCGGGAGCTCCCGGTGTACGAGGTCGCTCGCGCTTCCCGTCTGCCGCAGCACCTCGCGCGCGAGCTCCTCGATCGTGAATTCTCCGGGGTTACCGAGGTTCACGGGGCCGAGCGGCTCCGGGTGGTCCATCAGCCGCACGACGCCGTCGACCAGATCGCTGACGTAGCAGAAGCTGCGGGTCTGCTCGCCGTTGCCGTAGATGGTGATCGGCTCACCGCGCAGCGCCTGCACGACGAAGTTGCTGACCACCCGGCCGTCGGCCTCGTTCATCCGAGGCCCGTACGTGTTGAAGATCCGGGCGATGCGCACCTCGACTCCGCGCGAGTCGCGGTACGAGACACACAGCGCCTCCGCAGCGCGCTTGCCCTCGTCGTAGCAGGCCCTCGGCCCGACCGGGTTCACGTAGCCCCAGTAGCCCTCGTTCTGCGGGTGCACCTGCGGATCGCCGTAGACCTCGCTCGTGGAGGCGTGGAGCACGCGCGCGCCGTCACTCTGCCCGCGCTCGAGCGCGTGCATCGCGCCGAGGAAGCTCGTGCGCAGCGTGAACACGGGGTCCTTCTGGTACTGCGGCGGGCTCGCGGGACAGGCGAGGTTGAAGATGCGGCCGAAGCGTCCGCCGAGCTCCGGGAGCGGCACGGTCACGTCGTGCTCGACCAGCCGGAAGCGCCGATCGCCTTCGAGGTGCGCGACGTTGTCGCGGGCACCCGTGAAGAAGTCGTCGATCGCGACGACCTCGTGACCGTCGGCGAGCAGCCGATCGCACAGGTGCGATCCCACGAACCCCGCCCCTCCCGTCACGAGACAACGCTCAGCCATCCTCGATTCGCCTCCCGATCGCTCCCGCACGCCGTGCCAGGCGGGTTCTTCCGCCCGCCCGTACCCATACACCCGTTCGGCCCGCGCCGCAGCCGCTTCCGGTCTCGACGGAAGGACCGCGTCATTTTCCACGGGCGAGCGAGGCAGTTCGCGACGGGGCTTGCCGACCCGTGGCATGAGCCTAGGGGCGGTGATGCACCCGAGGGGGGGACCCATGTCCGTTCGGCACTTCGACCGCACCTTGCTCGTGGCTCCAGTAGTTCTGGTTTCCGTGCTGGTGCTCGCCGTGTGCGCAGAGATCATCCAACCGCCGGTCGCGAGTGCGAATCGATACGGGCGCCGAGAGCAGCTCGCGCTCGCGCGTGTGTGCGTCAGCGAAGCCGGGTGGGACGCGACGCCCGAATGTGCCGCGATCCACCAGGTCCTCGAGGACCGCGCGCGTGTGATCGGCTTCAGCTACATCGCGGCCGTCTGCTCGTACTCGACACGCACCTGCGACCGCGGACGGCAGGACCCGCGGCGCTGGATCGCCTGGCTGTCTCCCTCGCTCGACGAGCCCGAGGGCTGGCCGCGGGGCATGCTCTGGTCGCGCTATCGGGATCGCTGGCGCACGATGCTCGACCACGCGGGCGCCGTCCTGCGCGGCCAGGTGCAGAGCCCCTGCGAGGAGCCGCCGCACTACTGGGGCATGCCGCGCGGAATCGACCTCGCCCGTGCACAGGAGGCGGGTTGGGAACGCCTCTCCTGCCCCGGCGCCCGCAACGCCTTCTGGCGCGTCCCGCACCGCTCCACGGAGAACAGCAGCTAGCCCGCTTGGCCCGCGCGGTCGCGCAGCAGCCTGTAGGCGACGAGCCCGCCGACGGCGACGAGGCTCGCGCCGATGAGCACCTTCGCGCCCCTCGACACGTGCCCTCTCTCGAGCGCGTCGGGGCGCAACACCGCCTGCCGGTACTCGGGGAGCAGCCGCCGGTGCTCGGTGTGCCGCGCGAGCTGGAGCACCTCGGCCACGTGCAAGGGCCTGCGCCCGGTGGCCTCGAGGACCTGAGTACGGCAACTGAACCCGTCGGCGAGGATCATGGTGTCGTGCGGCGCGCGCCGCACGGCGGGGAGCAGGGCGAGCTCGCCGACGCTCTGCGAGAGGTCGTAGTGGTCGCGCTCGAAGCCGAAGGAGCCCGCCATCCCGCAGCAGGTGCTCTGGGGCTGCTCGTAGTCGATCCCCATCGACTCGAGCAGCGACGCGTCGTCGGCCTCGCCCATCACGGACTGGTGATGGCAGTGGAAATGGACGATGGCCTTCTCGCCCGGGAGCCGGGGTGGGCGCCACCCCGGGACGTGGCTTCGCAGGAGCTCGGGCAGCGTGTAGGTCTGCGCGGACAGGCGCCGGGCGAGGTCGTCGTCCGGGTAGAGGTTCCGCAGCTCGTCACGGAACGCCGCGGTGCAGCTCGGCTCGATCCCGACGAGTGGCGTCCCCGCGCGGATCTCGGCCTCGAGCTCGCTCAGGATCCGCTCCCAGAGCGACTTCGCGGTGCGCAGCATGCCGTAGTCGTAGAGCGGCCTGCCGCAGCACAGGACCCGGTGCGGGATGACGACCTCGCAGCCCTCGTGGACGAGGACGTCGGCGGCGGCGGCCAGCGTGTCCGGGAAGAAGTGGTTGTTGAACGTGTCGGGCCAGAGCATTACACGCCGGCCGCCCACGTCCGCCGGGGCGTTGTCCTTCCACCAGCTCCGAAACGTCCGCGGGGCGAACCTCGGGACCTGCCGCTCCGGGTGCATGCCGGCCGCCCACTTGACGATCTCGCAGAGGCCCGGCGTCTGCGTGACGAGGTTGGTGAGCTCGGGGACGAGCGCGCCCAGGCGGGCCCAGCGGTGGATCAGGCCGAAGGCGTACGCGTGCCGCGGACGGAGCCGACCCTCGTAGTAGTGGGAGAGGAACTCGGCCTTCAGCGTGGGGATGTCCACGTGGACCGGGCAGTCGTGCACGCAGCCCTTGCAGGCGAGGCACAGGCCGATGGCCTCCTTCACCTCCTCGCTCTTCCATCCGTCGGTGACGTCCCCCTGCAGCATCTCGAAGAAGAGGTGCGCG
>JBDIVX010000182.1:0-14957 GCA_039794305.1 Candidatus Neutrinellum sp. | reverse complement strand
CAGCATCCCGTTCGGGATCGGCGCCGCGGTCTTCATGTCCCAGTACGCCCCGCGGCGCCTCCGCGAGGTCGTCAAGCCGGCGATCGAGCTGCTCGCCGGGATCCCGTCCGTGGTCCTCGGCTTCTTCGCGCTGATGGTGCTCGCGAGCTGGGCGCAGGACTCGTTCGGGTTCCACTTCCGGCTGAACGCGGTCGTGGCCGCCATGGGCCTGAGCCTGGCCGTCATCCCGATCATCTTCACGATCAGCGAGGACGCCCTGCAGGCGGTCCCGAAGCACCTGTCGGAGGCCGCGCTCGCGCTCGGCGCGCGCAAGTACCAGGTCAGCCTGAAGGTCGTCCTGCCCGCGGCCCTGCCCGGCATCGCCGCCGCCGTCATCCTCGGGTTCGGCCGGGCGATCGGCGAGACCATGATCGTGCTCATGGCGTCGGGCAACGCCGCGGTGATGGAGCTGTTCGACCCGACGACGAGCGTGCGGACGGTGACCGCCACCATCGCCGCCGAGCTCGGCGAGGTCGCCGTGGGCGACCCGCACTGGCGGGTGCTGTTCATGCTCGGCGTGATGCTCTTCGCCGTCACCTTCCTCCTCAACCTGCTGGGCAGCGTCGCCGTCAGGCGCCTGCACAAGAAGCTCACCGCCGCATGAAGAAGACCGGCAAGGACTGGGTGCTCGCGATCGCCAGCGGCTCGGCGGTGCTGGTGATCCTGGCGCTCCTCGCGGTCATCGTCGGGCAGATCGCCTGGAACGGCGGGCCGGTGGTCAGCGGCGAGTTCCTGACCGAGAGCCCCACGGCCGACATGACCGGCGGTGGGATCTGGCCGGCCATCTACGGGACCGTGCTCATGACCCTGCTCATGACGGTCGCGGTCGTGCCGGTCGGCGTCGCGACGGCGGTCTGGCTGAGCGAGTACGCGAGCCCGCGGTCCAGGGTCGCCGCTCTCGTGCGCGTGGCGGTCAACAACCTGGCCGGCGTGCCGTCCATCGTGTTCGGTCTGTTCGGGCTCGGGTTCTTCATCCTGTTCGTCGGCGGGACCATGGACGACGCGGTCTACGGCCCGGGCACGCCGATCTGGGGCAAGCCCTCGATCCTCTGGGCCTCGCTCACGCTCGCCGTCCTCACGCTCCCCGTCGTGATCGTCACGACCGAGGAGGCGCTCCGGTCGGTCCCGAGGGAGCTGCGCGAGGCCTCGATGGGCCTCGGCGCCACGCGCTTCCAGACCGTCTACCAGATCGTGCTCCCGAACGCGCGCAGCGGCATCCTGACGGGCGTCATCCTCGCGATCAGCCGCGGCGCGGGCGAGGTCGCCCCCATCATCTTCACGGGCGCGGCCAACTTCCTGCCCTACCTGCCGTCCGATCTGCGCGACATGTTCATGCACCTCGGCTACCACGTCTTCGCGCTCGCGACGCAGTCGCCCAACGTGGACGCCGCGCGGCCGACGCTGTTCGGGACGGTGCTCGTCCTGCTCGTCCTGACCTTCAGCCTCAACCTGATCGCCGTCGTCATCCGCAGCCGCACCCGCGCCGCGCTGCACGCGTAGGACCCACTCATGCTCCGAAGCGACACGCCGCCGAACCACGCCCCGCCGGCGAAGATGGACGCCCGGGACGTCTCCGTGTTCTACGACCAGACCGAGGCGATCAAGAAGGTCTCGCTCGACGTGGCCGACCGGTCGGTCACCGCGCTCATCGGCCCCTCCGGCTGCGGCAAGAGCACCTTCCTCCGCGCGCTCAACCGCATGAACGACCTCATCGACGGCGCGCGCGTGACGGGGCGGATCACGCTCGACGGGCACGACGTCTACGGCAAGGACGTGGACGCGGTCGAGGTGCGGCGCCGGGTCGGGATGGTGTTCCAGAAGTCGAACCCCTTCCCCAAGTCCATCTTCGAGAACGTGGCCTTCGGCCTGCGCATCGCCGGCGAGAAGGACAAGGCGCGCATCGCCCGGCGCGTCGAGCAGTCGCTCGAGGGGGCCGCCCTGTGGGACGAGGTGAAGGACCGCTTGCACGAGTCGGCCCTGAGGCTCAGCGGCGGCCAGCAGCAGCGGCTGTGCATCGCCCGGGCGCTCGCGGTGGAGCCCGAGGTGCTGCTCATGGACGAGCCGGCCTCGGCCCTCGACCCGATCGCCACGGCCAAGATCGAGGAGCTGATCCGAACCCTGCGGGAAGACTACGCGATCGTCATCGTGACGCACTCGATGCAGCAGGCCGCGCGCGTGAGCGACTACACGGCCTTCTTCTACATGGGGGAGCTGGTAGAATTCGGCGAGACCGAGAGGCTCTTCACTCGCCCGCGCGAGCCGAAGACCGAGGAGTACATCACCGGGAGGTTCGGTTGATGCACGAGCACACGAGTCAGCAATTCGAGTCCGAGCTGCGGGAGCTCAAGGACACGCTGCTGGCCATGGGGGGGCGGTGCGAGAGCTCCATCCGGACGGCCGTCCGCGCCATCGAGGAGCGGAGCGTCGAGCTTGCGGAGGAGGTCGTCTCGACCGACCGCCTCATCAATTCGGCCGAGCTCGAGGTGGACGACATGGCCGAGCGGGTCCTGGCGCTCCGCCAGCCGATGGGGCGCGACCTGCGGTTCGTGCTCACGGCGCTCAAGGTCGTGACGGACCTCGAGCGCATCGGCGACGAGGCCGTGAACCTGGCCGAGCGGGCGGAGGACCTCGCGCAGGCCACGGCGGTGCCCGAGGAGGTCGAGCTCCTACCGGAGATGGCACGGCTCGCCGTGGCGATGCTGCACGACGCGCTCGACGCGTTCCTCGAGGAGGACGCCGAGGGAGCGCGCAGGGTGCTCCTCGTGGACGACGACGTGGACGCGGCCTACGGGCGGATCCTGAGGGACTGCCTCGCGTTCATGACGAACAACAGCTCGGGGATCCACGCCGCCATGGCCGTCGCCTCCTGCGCGAAGTACCTCGAGCGGATCGCCGACCACGCCACGAACATCGCCGAGATGGTGGTCTACCTCGCCCGGGGCGAGGACGTCAGGCACCGCGGCCGGCGTTGAGAGCGCCGAGCGGTTTCGTGTTGACCATCGCGTGACCACACCGTAACGCGGGCGTCACAAAAGGCTGGTATCCGTCGCGCCAGTCACGGAGGAGACGCCGATGAGACACGGATGGGTCACGGTCGCTGTGTGGTCGTTGGTCGCTGGCAGGGCGGCGGCGCAGGCCCCGGGCGAGGCGAGCCCGGCCGAGGAGCCGCTGCCGGAGAGCCTGCTCGACCTGTCGAGGCTGGACCTCAGCGGGTACGTCCAGGCCGAGGCGCGCTACGAGGCGAACGGGGACGAGGACGACCTCTTCTACTTCCAGGTCCGCCGCGGTCGCGTGAAGCTCACGTACGACCTCTCACCCGCCACGTTCGTGCTGCAGCTCGACGCAACGCAGGACGGCGTGGAGCTGAAGGACGCCTACGGCGCGCTCGCGCTGCCCATGCCCGAGGGCAGCGAGCTCTCGCTCATGGCGGGCCTGTTCAAGATCCCGTTCGGCTACGATCTGCAGCTCTCGTCGAGCCGGCGCGTGTTCCCCGAGCGCTCGCAGATGGTGCGGAGCTTCTTCCCGGGCGAGCGGGACCTCGGCGTTCGGCTCGACGGCTCGTTCTTCGACGAGCTGCTCGAGGTGCAGCTCGCGCTGCAGAACGGCGTCCCCGTCGGCGACGCGTTCTTCGGCGCGTACGAGGGGCTCGACGGCAACGCCATGAAGGACGTCACGCTCCGGGCGGCCGTGAACCTCATCGACCACCTCACGCTCGGCGTGTCGGGGCTCTACGGCGAGGGCACCGGGATCGTGCCCGACGATCCGATGACGCCCGCGGTGGACGAGTCGGCCACCTACGACTTCCCGCACTGGGCAGCCGGCGCCGAGCTGCGCTACCGGCGCGAGCTCGGGTCGCTCGGCGAGCTCGACCTCTACGGCGAGGTCTCCTACGCCCGCAGCCTGCTGCGCAAGCGCGCGAGCCAGTACCCCACGGACGCGGACGACAGGGTGAACGCCCTGGCCTGGTACGTCGCGGTCGTGCAGGAGCTCGGCCAGTACTTCGCGCTCGGCGCGCGCTTCGACCAGCTCCGCGTGGAGGACGACGACGCGAGCAACGTGGTCACGCTCGCCGGCATGGCCCTCCCGGCGGACGCGGTCCGCGTGGTCCTCGCCTACGACGTCCACCTCGGCGACGCCGCCGCGAACGAGGGCTGGCTGCGCCTGCAGGTGAAGTACTGACGGCGACCAGCGACTCGCGCGGACGGCGCGCGCGCGCTATGCACCCGGCCATGCGTCTTCGGAAGGTGTGCGCCGTGCTCGCGGTCGCCGCGGCCTGTGTCGCTCTGCCTCGGCCGGCCGGCGCCCGCGGCCCCCTCGGAGCGAACGCCCACCCGGTGATCTTCGTCGTCTCGAAGAGCGAGAACCGGAACCAGGTGCACTACGCGGTCCGGCTCGATGACCAATGCGTGCCGGAGGGCGAGCGGCCGGTGCGGGCGTTCTGGCGCATGCTCGAGCGCGGGCCCGGCGTGACCGAGCCGCTCCTCCCGCGCGAGAAGCGGATCTACGGAGTCGGCCGGCAGGTCGTCGAGCGGGGCGAGCGCGGAGGCGACGTGGCGCTGACGCTCCGTGCCCTGCCCGACCGCCCGGTCCGCGTGGAGGCGCGGACGGTGGACGGGAAGTGCACGGTCCGGGCGGTGAGCACCGTCTCGGGCGCCCCGAGCGTCCTCCGCCGCGTGCACGCGGTCCTCGGGCTGTTCTCGGTGAAGCGGATCCGCATCGAGGGGACACGCCTCGGGGACGGCGCGCGCCTGACCGAGGTCGTCCGGCCGTAGCGCCGATCACGCCGCTCGAAGACGAGGATTGACGGCGCGGCCCGGCGGGGGCAGATCGGCGGGGCCATGGAGCGCATCCCCGAGCCCGAGCTGATGGACGAGCCCGCCCAGGCGCTGGCCTACGCACGCGCCGACTTCGACGGGCCGAACACGACGTTCGTCGAGGAGCTGCACGCGCGCTTCGCCGATCTGCCCGACCGGGCGCGCGCGCTCGACCTCGGCTGCGGCCCGGCGGACATCGTCGCGCGCCTCGCGCGCCGTCACCCGGCGTGGCGGTTCGACGCGGTGGACGGAGCGCGGGAGATGCTGCGGCACGCCGAGACGGTCGTCCGGGACGCGGGGGTCGACGACCGCGTGCGGCTCGTCCACGGGCGCGTCCAGGAGCTCGACCTCGGGGCGGACGGCTACGACGTGGTGCTGAGCAACAGCCTGCTCCACCACCTGGGCGACCCCATGCACCTCTGGCGCGCGGTGAGGCGCGCCGCCCGGCCCGGGGCCGTCGTGCAGGTGATGGACCTGTCTCGGCCGGCGGACGAGGCGGAGGTCCGCCGGCTGGTGGACCTCCACGGCGCCCCCGAGCCCGACGTGCTCCGGCGGGACTTCACCGCCTCGCTCCACGCCGCGTACCGCCCGGACGAGGTCCGGTCGCAGCTCGCGCAGGCGGGGATCGAGGGCGTCCGCGTGGAGCAGGTGACCGACCGCCACCTGCTCGCGTGGGGGCGGATGTCCTAGCCGGGCCTTTCGCGCGCCTGCGAGGTGCCTATCTGCCTCGGCGGAGGCACGCATGGGCAAGGCACTGATCGTCTACGGCACCACCGAAGGGCACACGGCCAAGGTCGCGAACCACATCGCGGACCAGGGGCGCAAGGCAGGGCACGAGGTCGACGTCGTCCACGGCGCGGAGCTGCCGGAGGACCTCGACCTCGACCGCTACGACACCGTCCTCGTCGGCGCGTCCCTGCACGAGGGGCGGCACCAGCGGTACATCCAGCGGTTCGTGAAGGAGCACCGGGACCTGCTCGAGAAGAAGCGCGCGACGTTCTTCCAGGTGTCGCTCGCGTCCGCGATCCGCGACGAGGAGCACGAACGACACGCGCGCGAGGCGGTGGACGACTTCATCGGAGCGACCGGGTGGAAGCCCGCGAAGGTCGAGTACTTCGGGGGCGCGCTGCTCTACACCAAGTACAACTGGATGAAGCGCGCCCTGATGAAGATGATCTCCAAGCAGGAGGGGCGCGACACGGACACCTCGCGCGACTACGAGTACACCGACTGGAACCGGGTGGACGGCTTCGCCGAGGAGGTCTTCGGCAGCCTCGCGGCCTGATCCCGGGCTCAGCCCGTCTCACGCTCGGACAGCATCTGCGCGATCTGCTGCGTGCGCTCGCGGTCGGGCGGGCGCGGGCCGAACAGGCCGAGCGTGATCGACTCGCTGGTCGGCAGGGCCACGCGGAGCCCCGTGAGCCACGACCTGCCGAGCTGCACCGAGAGGCAGCAGGGCGGCTCGAGGCTCTCGAGGCGGACCGACTGGTCCATGATCGCCATCAGCCGCGCGCCGAGGTGCTCGATGTCTCCCGGCACGCGCCCGCGCGTCGCGACGAGCAGCCCGCTCGCGCCCATCGCGAACGACGCGGACGCCGCGGCGGCCACCATGCAGCGGTCGAGGAGGCGGTGCCAGCTCGCGGGCCCGAACACCTCGTCGTCGGGCCCTCGGGGACCGGCGGACGCGGCCCCGGCCGGCCGGAACCGGACGTACGCCTGCGCGGGGCGTGACGCCTCGGGGGCGGCACCCACGGCCAGTCGGGCGGCGAGCTGCCGCGCGAGGCCGAGATCAAAGGAGCTGTCGCGCCTGTCGCTCCTCATCGCCTGCACCTCCTCCCCACACGAGAGACTCGATCTCGTTCGCCAGCATCTCGAACCTGCGGATCTCCGGGGTGACCTTGCCGCCGAGGAAGCTCGCGGGCACGCCCTCGAGGCTCGCCCGCGAGAAGACCTCGGACCGCGGCACCAGCGTGTCGAGGACCCCTGACAGGTCGGTCCAGGCCTCCCGCAAGACCGCGTGCGCCGTCTCGCTGCGGTTGTCGACCATCGTGAGCACGAAGCCGAGCAAGCGCAGCCCGGGGTTGTCCTCGGAGCGCACGTGGTCCATGACCCGCAGGATCTGCGAGACGCCGCGCAGGGCGAGCGGCTCGGTCTGGAAGGGCACGAGGACCCAGTCGCCGACGCCGAGCGCCGCGCGGGTCACCGTCCCGAGCCCGGCCGGCGTGTCCAGGATCACCACGTCGAAGCCGTCGTGGATGCACGAGAGGCGGCTCCCGAGCGTGGCCGGATCCCGGAACACCATCTCGAACTCGCAGGTGTCGATGGGATCGAGCCTCCCGCGCGGAAGGAGCGAGAGGTTCGGCAGCCGCGTCTCGAGCACCGCCTCCTCGGCGGACAGCCCCCCGAGGAGCAGCTCCGCCATCCCTTCGAGCTCGCCGTCGCCCCGCCCGAGCGCGAGCCCCATCCCGCCCTGCGGGTCGAGATCCACGAGCAGCGTCCGGCGCCCTCGCTCGGCGAGCGCCGCCGCCAGGTTGAGGGCGACGGTCGTCTTGCCCACGCCGCCCTTCTGACTCGCTACCACGATTCGATGCGTCGTCCTCACGCTCACTCCTCGTTCGAGAAGCCCATCTCACGGAGCCGTTTCAGGTTGACCTGTACGCGCACGTCGTCCGGGTTCAGCTCGGCGGCCGCGCGGAACGCCGCGAACGCCTCGCCGTAGTCCTTGGCCAGGAGCGCCGCGAGCCCACGCTCCCACGCGTCTTCGAACACGCTCCCCCCGCCCTCGCCCGCATCCTCGCCGGTGTCGGGTCCGTCGCTCGGGTGCGTCGCGCCGCCCTCGCTCCGCCGCGCCTCGTCGGAGAGCCTCGCCGCCTCGAGCAGGACCGCCTCGACCGGACCTTCGACGTTGCGCTCGCCGGCCTGCTCGAGCAGCGTCCGGCAGGCGGCGGAGGCGTCCGCCGCGAAGGCGAGGCGCGCGAGCGCGTCCATGCCCTCTCCCTGCGAGTCGCTCGCCGCCCAGAGCTCGCCCTGGCGGATCACGATCTGCCCGAGCAGGTCGGCGCCCCGGCTGACCTCGATCACCACCGAGTGCCTGCCCATGCTGGCGAGCTGGAGGTAGTCCGGGACGGAGAACGGTGACGGCCCGTCGCCGCCGACGTCGGGGAGCCGCTCGCGGATCACCTTGCGCAGCTCCTCGATGGCGACGGGCTTCTCGAGCACGAGCACGTCCGCGTGGTGCGGGATCTGCGACCGGTAGGCCTTGAGGAAACCGGTCACGAAGATGATCGGGATCCGGAGGCCGCGGCGGCCGAGCTCCCCGATGAGCTCGATCCCGGACCGATCGGGCAGATCGATGTCCGAGATGACGAGGCTCGGCGGCTCCTCGTCGAGGGACGCGATGGCGTCGCCGAGCGTCCCGGCATCGGCCACCTGCATGCCCGGCAGGCGGACGATCCCACGAGCCATCGAAGAGCGGAGGATCGGCTCGTCCTCGATGATGAGGATCCGCGGCATCGGTCCGGCTCATCGCCTCTGGGGCAACTGGTACTCCGGCATCACGTCCATGCCGCAGGTCAACGACTCGCACCATTCGATGAAGCGCCCGACCATCTCCTTGCCTCGGAAGAGCGCGCCGTGCTGGGGCGCGATGATCTCGACGTCGAGCTGCCGGGCCAGCCTGGCCCAGGCCTGGAGCGCCGCGCGCGTCGGCATGTAGCGCCGGTGGAAGCCCTCCATGTACTTCACGTGGGCGTCGAAGTCCGGCACCTCCGTGTAGTCCTGGCCGAGCGAGGCGCCCAGGTCTCCCGTGTACAGGATCTTCGAGAACGGATCGTAGACGTGGAAGTTGCCCGACGAGTGCAGGAAGTGCGCGGGCACGAACATGAGCTCGCGGCTCCCGAGCGACAGGATCGTCCCCTCGTCCGGGATGGCCACCAGGCGCTCCATCATCGCCTTCTCGTCCCGCAGGTGCGGGACCACGTGCGGGACGAAGCGCTGCCAGAGCTGGGATACGTAGGCCCGAGCGTCCGTGGCGAGCAGCCAGCCGTTCGCGGCGGCGACGATGTCGGGGTCCTGGTGGCTGAAGAACACGTGGCTTATGTCGCCGCCGCCGCCGACCGCGGCCAGGACGTCGGACATGACGCGGTTGAAGACGCGGGGACCGCCGGGATCGAGGACCATCGCCTGCTTGCCGTCGATGATGACGTGCTGGTTCGCCTGGACGGCCTCGCCCTCGCTGTAGTCCTCGAGCAGAACGTTGCGGTGGCCTTCGGAGTCGAACAACGTGGTGGATGACATCGTGTGTGCTCCTCTCTCAGCCGATGATGGTGTCGAGCTCCTTCGCCGCGCGGCCCGCGTCGAGGAACACCAGCCCGAGCTTCGCTTCCTTGGTGGTCAGCACGAGGAGCAGGGTTCCTGCCGCCGCGCGCACCATCACCGCGTACCCGTCGTCGCCGCGGATGATGATCTGCTGCATCGGACCGCGCGAGAGCTCCTCGCCCGCGCGCGTGCCCAGGCTCAGGAGCGTCGAGCTCATGCCGGCGACCCGCATCTCGTCGATGTGCTGCGGCAGCGCGCTCGCGATCATGAGCCCGTCCTCGGAGATGAGCGCGCTCGCCTCGATCTCCGGCGTGCTCGACTGCAGCGACCGCAGCACCGTGTTCAGCCTGTCCCTTCGTGACATCGATCAGCACCTCCTCGCCGGCGTACCGGCACTCGCACCGTGACTCGGGTCCCCTGGTCCGGATGGGACGCGATGGACATCTCCCCCCCGACGGCGCGGACCGCGTCGTCGCACAACGCGAGCCCGATCCCGGAGCCCCGCGCCTTCGTCGTGAAGAACAGCTCCCGGCAGCGCGACATCGTCGCCGCCGTCATGCCGTGGCCGGTGTCGGAGACCTCGATCCGCAGGACGTCGCCTTCGAGCCTCACGAGAAGGCTGACGCGATCGGCGGGCCGGCAAGCCTGGATGGAGTTGTTGATCAGGTTGAACACGACCGCGCGGACCGTCCCCGTGTCGAACGGGAGCAGCGGCAGGTCCTGGACGTCGCACTCGGCGGCGATGCCGAGGTTCTGGGCGCGCGCCGCCATCACGCGGAACGCCTCGCGGCAGGCGAAGTCGACGGCCTCGAGCCGGCGGCTCTCGAAGGTCCGGCCGACGGCGCCGATCCCTTCGAGGCTCAGCCGCATGCGGCGGGCCTCGGTCAGCACGGCGTGGATCTGCTCCCGGACGTCGCCGGTCATGCCGTCCGCCTCTTCGATGAGCACCTCGAGGCACGTGGTGATCGAGGCGAGCGGGTTGCGCAGCTCGTGCAGGAGCGTCGGGAGCGACTGGTTGACCGAGGCGATCTGTACGAGGCGGTCGCGCTCGCGCCGCAGCCGGTCGAACTGGGTGAGGTCCTGGAACACGACCGCGAAGCCCGTTCGGGCGGAGCGCGCGAGGCAGCCGATGTCGCTCTCCGAGACGGTGAAGCCGATCGTCGCGTGCTCGCCCGGGTGCCGCTCGATCCGGCAGCGGTGGCGGGCCACGAGGCCGGCCCCGTCGCGGTCGAGAGAGCTGCGGAGCTGCTCGACCGGGACGAGCACGTCGCCGACGGCCTTTCCCTCGAGCTCGCCGGCGGGAGCGCCGAGGACCTCCTCGGCGCGACGGTTGGCGAGCCGGACGATCCCGTCGCCGTCGACGAGGATCAGCGCCGTCGGCAGCTCGCGCAGGACCACGCAGGCGGAGGCGAGCCCGGGGCCTGCGTCGTCCCCGCCCAGCACGGGGAGGACATCGGACAGCCGCTGGGAGAACTCACCCACTGCCGTGCACCGTCGCCGAAAAATTGCGCCCGATCACCTGGCGGATGTGACAGCCCGAGCCTTCGAGACCTTCGAGAGGGCGCGGCGCGCGCCGGTCGGCTAGGCGGAGCGGAGCGTCAGCAGCGTGATCTCGCTCGGGGCGCCGGCGCGGAGCGGGGGGCCCCAGTAGCCGGTGCCGCGGCTCACGTAGATCCAGGTGTCGCGCAGGCGGCCGAGGCCCTCGGTGAAGGGGTGCGCGAGGCCCACGAACAGGGTCCAGGGGAAGAACTGGCCGCCGTGGGTGTGCCCGCTGAGCTGCAGGTCGAAGCCCGCGTCGGCGGCGGCGTGGATGCTGCGCGGCTGGTGGGCGAGGAGCAGGCGGAAGTCGGCGGCCGGCGCTCCCTCGAGCGCGCGGGCCGGGTCGCTCGCGTGCGCGGCGAGGTGGCGCTCGGCGCTGTGGTCGGTCACGCCGGCGATCACGAGGCGGGCGGCGCCGCGCTCGACGACTCGGTGGGCGTTGTTCAGCACGTGCAGGCCCAGGCGCTCGACCTCCGCGACCCAGGCGTCCACGTCCCAGTAGTACTCGTGGTTGCCCGTGACGAAGTAGACGCCGTCGGGCGCCGAGAGACGCGAGAGCGGCGCGACGTGCGCGCGGAGCTGCGCGACGTAGCCGTCGACCAGGTCCCCGGTCACCGCCACCAGATCGGGCTCGAGCTCCGCGACGACACCGACCACCGCGTCGAGGTAGTCGCGCTTGATGGTGGGGCCGATGTGGATGTCGGTGAGCTGCGCGATGCGGTAGCCGTCGAGGTCGGCGGGCAGGCCGCGCACCGGGACGTCCACCTCGACCACCTCCGCGAGCCGCCGCGCCTCCCGGTAGCCCCAGCCCGTGACCGCCGCGCTCACGCCGAGCACGCCCGCGTTGGTCGAATTGAGGAGGAAGCGCCGCCTGTGGACGTCGGGGGGCTCGTCGTCCGGGTCGGACCGTGCGCGCAGGCGTCGCAGGAGGGCCGGGATCACCGTCGCCAGGTCCCGGAACACCAGGAACGGGAACAGCAGCGCGAAGAACCCCATGTAGACGAAGCCCGCCCACAGGATGGGCTGGAAGGCCGGGTGCCCGTCGAGGGGCCGGCCGAAGACCATCACCAGCGGGGCGAGGGACCACGCGACGAAGACGCCCACCCAGGCGGCGCGCCGGTGCTTCTTCGGCCAGTCGAGCGGCCGGATGACGCGGCGGCCGGCGTACCAGTGCGCGAGGCCCCAGACGGTCCCCATGATCAGCAAGAACCGGACGAGCTGCCAGTCGATCACGGAACGGTGAGGGCAATCCTGGGGATGTCGGGATCGATCGGCAAGGTCCCGGCGCGCAGGCGCCCTTGACCGCCGATCGCATCCGGCGGGATCCTCCGTGGCGCTTGTCCCGATCCATCCACACGAGCTCCGGGGGGCGCGACGTCTCTGCCGCAGGGGGGCGCCGGCTGGCCTCGCCGGCGTGGCGTCGAGCCGCGTCGTGCGTGGCGTGTCTGGTCGCTCTGTGGACGGGGTGCTCCTCGGGCGAGACCGACGCGGGGGACGCGGGGGGCACGGGCCCGTCCTGCGATCTCGCGTCGGCCCACATCGACATCCCGCTCGACCACGGGATCGCCTTCGACGACGCGGGCGATCCGGAGTCGTTCGTGGTGGCGACCTCGGGTGGGCCCATCCGGGTGCTGTTCACGCCGTGGGGCACGCACACCGAGCCCCACACGGGGAGCCCCGGTCTCGAGGCCAAGACGAACTGGCAGGGTTTCCTCGTTCGCCGCGACGAGCGCTCGGAGCTGGCCGGCGACGGCGACGGAGTGTGCGAGGTCTCCGAGGTCTGCGGGGTCGACGAGGAGACGGTTCGGGCCCGGCGACCGTTCTACGTCGCCCCCGACGACGGCTTCGAGGTAGAGGAGGTGATGCTCGAGGCCGTCAGCGAGCCGGGCCACTACTGGGGCACGCGCAATCAGTGGCGCATCGAGGCCGACCTGTGCGGCTACCACTACACCTTCGGGCACGTGGGGTGGATCGTCGAGGATCTGCGCGAGGCCATGATCGCGGCCGGCGCGCCGGACCCGGACACCTACGACGGTCCCCTGCGCGCGAACCTGCTGAGCGAGCCCGTGCCCCTGGCCGCCGCGGCTCGGTTCGCCATTCCGCAGATCGTCGGGACCGCCGACCCGGCCCATCCGGGGTTCGTGGTGGGCGACCCGTGGGCGCAGATGGAGGTGCCCACCTACGACCACCGGATCGTCGAGCCCATCTACCGGCGGCTGCCGGCGGAGACGCAGGACGCGCTCCGGCAGATCCTGTGGCGCGAGATGGCGGACCCGGAGTCGCGCATGTACTCCGGGTGGGAGTCCTTTGCGTGGCTGTGGAAGGCCGAGGCGGACCTCTGGCTGTTCGAGGGGGCCGACGTGGAGGACTACGGCTCGCTCCTGTCCCACCTCGGCGCGTGGTTCGAGAACCGTCCGGCCGGGGAGCCGTGCGTCGGGGTCGACCCCCTGTGCGACCAGAGCCTGAGCATCTGGCCCATCCTCGAGGCGGGGCCGATCTACGACCCGACGCTCTACGACTCGCCGGACGTCTCGTTTCTCATCCTGAAGAGCCAGCGCGGAGGGAGCTGGTTCCGCGGCGAGGTCTTGTCTCCCACCACCACGCTCGGCATGGAGGGCACCCTCTTCGTGAAGTGGCGCCTCGAGACCTACATCACCGAGATCGAGCGCTACCAGAAGATCAGCTTCGTCCTCGATCCGGAGGCTCGCCTGCTGAAGCTCCACTTCGGCGCGGAAGACGAGAGCCGCACGGTGGTGGAGTCGATGGCCGACCCGGCGATCCCCACCTCCATGCCGTGCGACGGCGTCACGGTCGCGTGCATGACGCACGACTGGGCGGGCTCCGAAGTGCGACTCCCGGGGTACTAGTACCCTCGGTCCGAAGTTCGATCCGGGATACCGGCGAGGACCGGCGGACGCTCGCAAGGCGGGCCGACGAAGGCGTACCCGTCGGTACGTCGAGGAGGCCCAACGCAGCGAGGGGCCGCCGGGACCGGCGCAAACCCGGAACGGACTTCGGACCGAGGGTACCAGGAACCCGCTCCACGCCGTCCGCTCTCGCTCTGCTACTGCGGTCCCGACGGGTTGCCGGCTTCTGGGGCCCGATGGACGTCGAGATTGATCGACTCCGGGAACCCATGCGGCGGCGATGGCCTCGCGACGCCTCGATCAAGCTGGGCTCGCGCATCGCGGGCGATTCGTTCAAACCTTCTTTATTGGCTACATTCATATTGCCAACTCGCCTCGCTGTGATATGGCGTATGCATGCGAGAAGGGATGGAGGAGAAGCGGCGGCGGTTCCGACGGATCAAGGAGGAGCTGCCGACGCTGAGCACGCACATCGACGCCGCCGAGCACCGCCGGCTCACGCTGATCCGCGAGCTCGACGAGCTCGACCTGAGCCTCGGCGAGGGGCTGACCACCGCCCGCTGGCTCGCCTGGCGTATCGGCCTGTCGCCAGGTGTCGCCCGCGAGAAGGTGCGCGTGGCCCGCGCGCTCGGCGAGCTGCCGCTCATCGACGCGGCCTTCGCGCGGGGCGAGCTCAGCTACTCGAAGGTCCGGGCCGTCACCAGGGTGGCGACACCCCAGACCGAGCAGGCCATCCTCCACCAGGCGCGCATCGCGACGGCGGCCCAGCTCGAGAAGATCTGCCGCGGCGTCCGACGGGTGCAGCGCCAGCGCGAGGCGAAGGGGAAGTCACGCGAGGGCGACCGCTGGGTCCTGTGGCGCGAGACGGACGACGGGATGGTCGTGGTGAAGGCCAAGATGGAGCCGGACGAGGCCGCCGCGCTCGTGAAGGCCATCGAGACGGCCCAGCAGCGCGCTTTCGACCGCGAGCGTGCCGAGGCGGCGCGAAGCGTCTCCGCGGCAACGCCTGCGGGCGACTCCGCCTCGGGCACCGGAGGCGTCTCCGCGGCAACGCCCGCCGGCGACTCCGCGTCGGACACCGGAGGCGTTTCCGCGGAAACACCTGCGGGCCGCCCTCGGTGGCCCGGCCGGGTGGACGCGCTCCTCGAGATCGCCGAGGCGTACGTCGCGAGCGACGCCCCGCCCGCCTCGCGCACCGCGGCGGAGCGGCGGCAGATCGTCATCGCGCTCACGCCGAGCGCCCTCATCGACAAGGCCCACCAGGTCACGCTCGACGACGGCACGCGCGTCTCCGCGGAGGCGTTCCGGCGCCTGGCCTGCGACGCCGGCCTCGTAGCTGCGGTCGTGAACGCGAACGGCCGCCCGCTCGACGTCGGCCGCA
>JBDIVX010000181.1:0-15145 GCA_039794305.1 Candidatus Neutrinellum sp. | reverse complement strand
CCTGTACCGCAACGTCGAGGAGCGGCTGCCGGTGACGGTGTCGGCGAGCCGGGAGGGAAACGTCGCGGACGTGGCGCGGGCGGTCCGCGCGGTCGGCGTCGCGAACGTGATCCCGGGCCACGACCCGGCGCTCTTCGCCCGCTACCCGCACCCGGCCGAGGGCGTCGCGGCGATCTGCGACTGAGCCGGGAACGAGGCGCGCTACGGCGTGTGCTCGGTCCAGCCGCTGACGGCCGGATCGGCGGTGAGGTCGATCTCGTAATAGGCGCCGCCGCCCGCGGCCCACGGCGTCGCCGCCGCCGGGACGACGTCCTTCCACTCGTGGTCCGTGTCGGCGTGGACGACGTGGGCGGTCAGGCGAAGGGTGCTCGGGCAGCCGAGGGCATCCCACGGGATACGCGCCGCGAGGGTGTGCATGTCCGCCGCGGCCCAGTAGTCGGACCCCTCGTCGAGCCCGAGCACGCGGTCTCCCCAGGACGACGCGGGCGTGTAGACGCCGTTGTACGGGCCGCCCGTGCCGGAGTCGGAGACGCGGCGCATCGCGATCGAGTGCGTCGGCGTGAACGGCAGCTCCGGGGTGAGCGCGTCGTACTCCTTGCCGGTCGAAGGCGACGCGGCGCCGAGCGTGTCGCCCGCCTCGAGGTAGACGTGGACCGGCTCGTAGGCGTCCTCGAAGCCGCGTGAGACCATCGCCACGTACAGGTAATCGGAGTCCCAGGTCAGGCCGAAGCGCTCCCAGTCCTCGAGCACCGCGCCCGGCGTCAGGATCTCCGTCGCGGCATACTCGCCGAGGTCGTCGGTGCCGTCGAAGACGAGCGTGTGCCCGGTGCTGGCCGCCGCGCACGCGCCCGCGTCCGCCGAGCCGCCGTCCGTGGCGCCGCCGTCGTCCGGGACCGCCCCGTCGAGCGCGCCGCCGTCGTCGGGGCCCGCGTCGAGGTCCGCGCCCGCGTCGTCGTCCGCGCCGGCGTCGTCACCCGTGCTCGCGTCCTCAGCGCTCGAGCCCGCGTCGGAGCCGCCGTCCCGCCGCCCCGTCGAGGAGTCCCGCGGTGAGCCCGCGTCGCCGTCACGGGCCCCCTCGGGGGCGCAGCCGGAGGTGGCGAGGAGCAGCGAAAGGAGCAGCGAAAGGAGCAGCGCGCGCATGACCGGCGCGAGCATGTCGTATCGCGCGAGGTGGTGCCAGCCCCCGGCGGCGGTACCATGGCGGCATGCGAATCATCCTCGGTCTCGTGACCCTCGCCGTCCTCGCCTCGATGGCGCCGCCGCAAGCGCGGGCGTGCATGCCGGGCGCGTGGCACCCGCAGCAGGACGTGCTGATCTTCTGGAACGACGGGACGGAGGTCCTGGTCTGGCGGACGCTGATCAGCACCGAGCCGCCGCCGGGCTCGACCGAGCCGCTCGAACGCCCCCGCGGCGAGGCACCGCTCGCGTGGCTCTTGGCCGTGCCGGCGCGGCCGATCGCGTACGAGGTCGTCGAGCGGGAGGACTTCGAGGGCGCGGCCGCGTGGGCGGCGTCGCACGTGGACTGGGCGTCCGACCGGGCCACCGGCGGAGGGCGGGGCGGGGGCGAAGGGCTCGGCGGCCTCGAGGTGGGCGAGACGCAGCGGGTGGGCGAGTACGACGTGACGCCGATCCAGGGAACGGGCGAGGCCGCGGGCACGGCGCTCGCCCGCTGGCTCGGCGCCAACCACTTCCCCGCCGCGAACCCGGAGGCGGTCCGCACGTACGTCGCCGCGGGCTACACGTTCCTCGCCGTGAAGGTGCGCGTGCCCGGGGGCGTGTCGCGCGCGGAGCTGCGCCCGCTCGCGATCGCGTTCCGGAGCGACCGCATCGTGATCCCCGTCAAGCTGAGCGCGGGCGAGCCGGCCTTCGGGCTGACGGCCACGGTGTTCTCGACGCGCAAGCCCGACGTCGGCTCGCCCGGGCACGGGCTCGCGCCGCAGCTCCTGCGCGTGCCGGGCTCCCGCATCGGAGAGGGCGAGAGCGCGCCGGTCGTGCCGGTGACGGACCTCAGCTACGCCGCGGTCATCCGGCGCATCCCCGAGCGGCTCGCGGCGCGGGTCCCGGAGATGGTCCGGATGAAGGAGGGGCCGCTCTGGTTGGCGCGGCTGTCGGCGAGCCCGCTCCGGCCGGACGCGTCCGCCGCGGTGCCCGATCCGACGCTGCCGCTCGGCGAGCAGGCGGCGGAGGCACCCGAGCTGCCGAGGGCGCAGCCCCCTTCCCCCTCGCCCGAGCCGGAGATCGCACCCTCCTCCCCGCCCGCGGCCGCCCGCGAGGGCTCCGGTTGGTGCTCGGTCGCCTCGTCGCGTGCGCCGCTGGGGATCGCGCTGGTGCTCGTCGCCCTCGCGGTGCGCGCGCGGCGGCATCGACGCCGGAGCCCGTGAGGGGCCCGAAGTCGGATACGATGGTCCCGATGCGGTGGCTTCTCGTGCTCTCGTGTGTGCTCCTCGTGGCCTGCGGCGGCGACCGCCGACGCGGCCGGAGCGGCGGCGACGACGCCGGCCCCGGCGACGTGGACGCCGGCGGGCGTGACGCGTCCTCGGACGTGGACTCGGGCGGGCTCGACGCCGGGCCTCTCGGCGACTCGGGCGCGCCGCGGGACGCCGGCCCGGACGCGGGGCGGGCCGACGCCGGGCGGACGGACGCGGGGACGGACGCCGGCCCTCGCGACGCGGGCTCGGACGCGGGCTCGGGCGTCACGATCGGCGACGTGCAGCGTGGGTTCGTCAGCGAGGGCACCCTCGTCGTGCTGCGGAACGTGGTGGTGACGGCGGTGCGCGCGGACGGTGTGTGGGTGCAGGATCCGGCCGGCGGCACGACCTACTCGGGCGTGAACGTGTACACGGCCGGAGCGCCCAGCGCGGTCCGCGGCGACCGCGTCGACGTGCAAGGCACGGTGCTCGAGTACTACGGCGACACCGAGATCGACTGGGCGACCGTCACGGTGACCGGCACCGGGCCGGCGATCGCCCCGGTCGCGCTCACCGTCGCGCAGGCGACCACGGAGCCCTACGAGGGGGTGCTGGTTCGGCTGACCGACGTCTCGACCTGCAACGCATCCTACGACTGCTCGATCGACTCGACGTCGTGCTACGACACGAACCTCTGGGAGGTCGGCGGAGCGGCCGGCATCGTCGTCCACGACCGTTGCTACGAGGGCTCGGACTGGGCCGCGCGGGTCTGCGACTCGCCGATCACCGGTGTGATGACCTGGCGCTTCGACCGCCGGCGGATCATGCCGCGCACCTCCGCCGACTTCGGCCCGTGAGCCGGGAGGGGCTCGCCCTCGGGCCGCGTCAGCTCGCGGCGTCGTCGGCTACGACGGTGCAGTTCCCGGTGGCGCGGGCGCGGGCGAGGGCGTCCTCGGCCCGCTGGACCATGGCCGAGTGCTCGTCGCCCGAGAGCGTGAGCGCGGCGACCCCGAGGCTCACGGTGACCGGCAGCTCGAGGCCCGCGTGCGAGAGGCCCGCGCTCTCGACCGACTGCCGGATGCGGGTCGCGAGGAAGCCCGCGGCCTCTTGCGGCGTGTCGCGGCAGAGCAGCGCGAACTCGGCCAACCCGTACCGCGCCAGGACGTCCTCCTCGCGGACGTGCTCCTTCACGACCTCGGCCACCCGCGCGAGGATCCCGTCCCTCGCTTCGCGCCCGAAGCCCTCCGTCAGCTCCTCGACGTAGTCGACGGCGAACAGGACGATCGACAGCGGCCGGACGTGGCGCAGCGAGTAGGCGATCTGCTGTTGAAGCTGATGCTCGAAGTAATCGATGCTGTAGACGCCGGTGAGCTCGTCGAAGATCCGGGCCCCTTCGGGCCCGCCGGCCGGGGGGCTCTGCGGTGGTTTGGACATGTTCCCTCGGTCCCTGCGCACCCTCGCACGGTGAGTGGGGCGTAGTGATACCCCGATCCGCCGGCTGCTGTCAGCGAATCGGCCGTAGAATGTGGCGGGCTCCCAACCGTCTACGCTCGGGGTACTCTCGGGGCATGGGTCGAGACCGACAGCTCGGGGTGTGGGGCCTGGCCCTCGTGGCGGCGCTCGGGTGCCGCGACGAGGACGAGGGGAACAGCCTGTGCGACGCCGATGGGCTCGCCGCCGCGCTCGCCGCGGCCGGCCCCGGCGACACCGTACAGATGGGATCGTGCACGATCACGGGGACGTTCACCGTACCACCCGGTGTCACGCTCGCCGGCAGCGAAGGCTCGGTCATCGCCGCCGACGGCGACGTCGCCGTCCGGCTCGAGCCGTCGCCCGACACGCCGACGACGCTCCGCGACCTCAGCGTGCAGAGCGCCCTGCGGGTGGGCGTCCTCGCGCGGGGCGCCGGCGGCGTGGCGGTGCAGCGGGTCGCCGTCGTGGCCGAGCGTGGTTACGCGCTCGGCGCCGAGAGCCTGACCTCGATCGCGCTCGAGTCGGTCGACCTCGCCGGCCCCGTCACGGCCGACAACGCCGACAGCGAGACGTTCGTCACGCCGGACCCGGACGTGGCCGCGACCTTCGGGCTCGTGCTCCTCGGCGTCGCGCGCGCCGACCTCTCCGACGTCGACGTGAGCGGGTTCGCCGAGTTCGGCGTGACGGTGCTCGACCGCGACTCGACCGGCGCCACGGTGCCGCCCACCACGCTGACGTGGACCCAGGGCACGGTCGTCGACACCCTCGGCACGGCGACGTACTTCTCCGGCGGGAGCATCGAGCTGACCGACGTCACGGTGATGCGGACGCACCGTGGGCTCCGCGGCCTTCCCACCTACGGGGCCGTTTTCACGGGCGAAGCCGCGGTCACGAGCACCCGGCTCAGCGTCTGCGACGGATCGGACTTCGGCATCCTGCACGAGGGCGGCACCGGTGACCACACCGACCTCGAGGTGACCCACAACGGCTCCGGCGGGCTCATGGCGGGTGCGACGCAGATGCTCCGAATCAGCGGCCCGGGCTCGAGCCTGTACGCCAACGGCGCGGTCAACGTGCTCGTCCTCGATGCGCGCGACGTCATGATGCGCGACGCGCAGATCGGCGGCGCGCTGCTGAAGGCCAGCAACCTGCGCGCCGGGACCCTGGGCGACACCATCGACCTCGGCGACGGAATCCAGCTCCTCGGCACCTACGAGAACGTCATCCTCGAGGACGTCACGCTCACGGACAACGAGCGCGCCGGCCTCGTCGTCGACGTGGGGATGGACGGGGGCGCGGGCATCACGTTCACGAACGTGTCGGTGAACGGCTCGGGCTCCATGCTCGGCGCGATCGGCGGCACGGTCGACGCTCCGAGCGGGCAGCTCGTGCCCGCCGCGGTGGGCGGCGGCTGGGACACGGGCATCAGCCGCCTCGGCGCCACTGCCGCGAACGACGGAGCGTGGGCGGGCAACCTCGACATCGCGGGGATCATCGGGCCCAGCATGATCTCGCGGCCCGACGGGGCGACGTCCATCATCGGCCCGAGCATGTGATCAGCTCGCCGTTGGCCGGCACGTCCGAGAGGAAGCGCCCGCGCAGCTCCGGATCGGCGATGCGCGAAGCGACGGCGCGGAGCCGCTCCGCGCCCCGCGTCCGGACGGCGCGCGCGTCCTCGGCGCGCCCCGACGCCTCGAGCACCCGCGCGCGCACGAGGAACACCTCGGCCTCGTCCTCCTCGATGCCACCGAGATCGTCGCGCCGTACCATGGCGCGCTCCGAGACCTCGAGCGCTCCCTCGAGGTCGCCCCCCCGGAGGCGGGCCGCCGCAGCCAGGGTCAGGGCGCTCACCGCGAGAGACCCGAGACCGAGCTCGGCGGCCTGGGCCGCGGCCTCGTCGGCGACCGACATCGCGGCGCCGTGATCACCGCGGGCGAGCTCGGCGCGCGCTCTGTAAGTTCGGACGGCCACGCCCAGGCGCACGTCGCCCATCTCCGACGCGAGCGCCTCGGCCTCGGAGAGGTGCGACAGCGCCTCGTCGGTGCGCCCGAGCATGGTGGCGGCGTACCCGAGGTTCGTGAGCGCGTAGGCCTCGCCCAACCGGTTCTTCACGCGGCGGCATCCCTCGAGCGCGTCGCGGAGCGCGACCTCGGCCTCCGAGAAGGCGCCCACCCGGTTGTATGCGTCCGCGAGGTTCTGCTCGAGCATCGCGGCTTCGCGCACGTGCCCGGCGACGCGGTACTGCTCGGCCGCCTCGGCGCACGCGGCCCGGGTCCGCCCCACGTCTCCCTGCGCGGACGCCGACAGCGCCTGGCTCTCGGCGACCTGCGCCCGGACGACCGGCCCGGCCTCGACTGCGAGCGCCCCGGCCTCGCGCAGGAGCGCGTCCGCCTCGTCGAGCGAGCCGGCGAAGATCCGCGCCTGCGCCAGGGTGCAGCGCGCCAGGGCGCGGACGACGGCGTCGCCGCTCGCGTCCGCGTCGGCCACGGCGCCGGTCCCGGTGGCGGTCGCCTCGTCGAGCTTGCCGGACCGCGACAGCCAGAACGCGAGCTGCCGCCGCGTCTGCGCCCGCTCGGCGTCGTCGGCTGCCGCCCCGAGGGCGCGCTGGAGCTCCTCGTGCTGCTCGTCCCGCCTCAGCAGGAACCGGAGCGCCTCGGCCCGCGCCATGTGCAGCCCCCACCGCTCCTCGGGCGAGACGCCGATCTCGAGCGCGCGCTTCGAGCAGCGAAGGACCGACGGTGAGTCTCCGCGCTGCGCGTCCGCGAGCGAGGCGCGCACCCACCAGCGGGCCGCCGGCTCGGGCGACGCGCCGAGGTCGTAGTGCCGGGCCACCTCCTCGGGGTCGGGCGTGGCGGCGGTGGCCAGGTGCTCGGCGACCCGCCGGTGAAGCGACGCGCGAGCGTCCGCGGCGATCATCCGGTAGGCGACCTCCCCCACCAGGGGGCTGCGGAACCCGTACTGGCGGCGGCCCGGCCCTCCGACGTGCCGGCTCACGATGTCCCGGCGCCGCAGCGCCGCGATCAGCTCCTCGGCCTGATCGACGCCGGCTCCTCGGAGGTCCTCGGCGGAGAACGGACGGCCGAAGACGCTCGCTCGCTTGCACAGCTCGCGCTCCTCGACCGACAGGTGATCGAGGCGCGACTGCACGGCAGCCTCGACCGACAGCGGGAGCGGGTAGTCGGCGAGCTGCTCGGCCTCGAGCCGCCCCTGCTCGGCGAGCGCCATCACGAGCTCGCGGACGAACAGCGGGTTGCCCTCGGTGCGCTCCATCAACAGGTCGACCACGGGATCGGTGAGCGGCCGCCCCACGAGGGAGGCCGCGAGCTCGGCCACGGCCGACCGCGGGATGCCGCGCAGAGCGACGTTCACGCCGGCGCGGCCGCCGAAGAGGCTCTGACCCTCGGGCTGCGCCCGCGAGGTCACGAGCACGAGCAGCGGCTCGTCCTCGAGATCGTCGACCACCTGCTCGAGCACGTCGAGCGACGCGGCGTCGGCCCAGTCGAGGTTCTCGAGCAGGAGCGCGACCGGCCCCTTGCGCGCGTGGCCGGCGAACCAGTCGGAGACCGCGAGGCGGATCCGGTCCGCCATCAGGCGCGGCTCCTGGCGGGCGGCCTCGAGCCGCACGCTCATGGGCATGGGCACGCCGAGGAGCTCGCCCAAGAACTCCGCGTGCTCGAGGGCCGCCGCGGGCTCGTCGACCGCCTCGGCCGCGAGGCGGGCCACCGCACGGCGCCGCTCCTCGACGGACGCCTCCGGATCGACGCGCGGCCAGCCCTCCTCACGCCCGCGCGCGACGGCGTGGCGCCTGAGCAGCGAGGCCAAGAACGACCACGCCGTCTCGCGGTAGAGCGACTCGGCGCGCGCGACGAACGTGCGGACGGGCTCGCCACCGTCCGCGATGAGCCGCTCGACCTCGTGCCGGAGGGCGGTCTTGCCGATGCCCGGCGGGCCGGTGACCGCGACGACCATGGCCCTGCCCTCGGAGAGCGCCGTCTCGAGCGCGAAGCGCACGGTCGCGACCTGCGCCTCGCGGCCGAGGAGTCGCTCGGCCGCGGGCGGCCGCGGCGCGAGCCAGCTCGGCGGCCGCCGCTCGAGCACCTCGAACAGCTCGTCGCTCACGCGCTCGGTGGCGAACCGGTTCGCGACCGTTCGCGCGGTCGGGCCGTCGACCCCCACGCCGCCGAGGTCGGCCCGGCACCCGCGCTCGGCCGCGCTCACGGCCGCGCCGGCGACGCCGCCCTGAGCGCTCGATGCCCGCCCCGACGTCACGGCGACGCGCTCGGCATGCGGCCGCACCGCGAGGGCCGCCTCGACGGCACGGAAGGCCTCGTCTCCGACCCACTGCGCTCCACCGAACAGCCCGAGGGCGCTGCCGCCGAAGCGGGTGAGCGGCTCACCGCCGTGCTCGCGCACCGCCTGCTCGACCGCGGCGTAGTCCCGCACCCCCTCGGCGAGCAGGATCACGACGATGCGCTCCTCGCCTTCGGGGATGCCCGTGTGCCGGGGCGACAGGACCTGCGTCGGCGCGGTGCTCATGGGAGCGCTCGGCGAGGTGGGCTCGCGGCGGCTCCGCAGGGCCGCCGCGAGCGTCCGCACGTCGGCGATCCGCGCGTCGCGGTCCTTGGCGAGGCAGCGGTGGACGATGTCGACGACGTCCGACGGGACGCCGGGCGCCCGCGCGGCGAGCGGGGGGACCGGCTCCATCAGGATGGCGAGCACGGTCGCAAAGAAGGACTCGCTCTCGAACGGGGGCCGCCCGGACAGCGCCTCGTACAGCACGGCGCCGAGAGCCCACACGTCGGTCCGACCGTCGATCTCGGCGATCCCGCGCGCCTGCTCGGGTGACAGGTACGAGGGCGTGCCGAGGACGGCGCCGGTGGCCGTCATCTTCGTCCCGCTCCCGAGGGCGGCGATGCCGAAGTCGAGCACCTTGACGACACCGTCGGAGCAGAGGAACAGGTTGGCCGGCTTCACGTCGCGGTGGACGACGCCCGCGTCGTGCGCGGCGGCGATGCCCTCGCACGCCTGGAGCACGATCCCGACGGCCTCGTCGACGGGCAGAGGGCCACGCGTCAGGCGCTGCTCGAGGCTCTCGCCCGCGAGCAGCTCGAACACGATGAACGGCGTCCCGTCCGCGTCGGTGCCGTCGTCGAGGACGCGCACGACGTTCGGGTGTGCGATGCGCAAGGAAGCCTCGCGCGCGAAACGCTGGACCGCGCGGGTGTCGACCAGATCGGCGCGGAGAGTCTTGACCGCGTGCTCGGTTCCGTCCGGGCCGGTCGCGCGGTAGACGACGCCCATGCCGCCGGCGCCGAGCACGGCCGAAAGGCGGTACGGTCCGGCGGCGCGGCGCAGCCGGAGCTCGGCGTTGGCGACGGTGGCGCCCGTGACCCAACCGTCGGGGGCGTCGGCGTCAGAGTCCGGCAAGGGAGACCTCGGGCTCGGCGACCGCGAAGTCTACCGCTTCGACGTTCGTCCCGTTGTTGCGGAAGCGCACGCCCGTCGTGAGGCGGGTGACGTCGTAGTCCTCGATGTGGACGCACGCGCCGATGGCCGTGTTCGAGATCTCGCCCTCGGACAGGTCGAGCGCCGCCCCGAGGGCGACCTGGACCCCGCACAGGGCCGCCTGGTCGATGCGGAAGCCGCGGAGCTCGACCGACGCGTCCAGGTACGCGGCCACGCCAACCCCGTAGCCGCCGCGCGTGCAGCGGTCGCCGCAGGCCGCCTCCCGCGAGTCGAGCACCGTCACGTGCTCGAGGGTGGCGCTCGCGCCGCGCGTGACCGCCACCGACAGCTCGCGGTTGCGCTCGAACGCGGCACGCAGCACGTCGGCCCTCGCGCCTTCGGTCACGGTGAGCCCCTCGCCCATGGTGCCCGTGATCGGGTTCGACTCCTGGTCCTCGACGCGCACGTCCTCGAGCGCGAGCGTCGTCCCCTCCCCTTGCGCGTAGACGCCCGCGCCGCGGTTCGCGGTGACGAGCGCGCGCGTCAGCGAGAGGCTCGCCCCGGAGACCGCCGCCGTCCCGAGCCCGAGGGCCCCGTTGCCCGCACGGCTGCGGGTGCGACGCACGACGACGTCCGTGAGCGAGAGGGCGGCGCCCGGGCCCGCGGCGGCGGCCCCGAGGACGTCGTCGTCCTCGAACACGGCGCGCGACACCGTGACGACCGCCCCGTCGCGGACGTCGAGCCCGAGCCCCGACACGTCGTCCCCGGTGCCACGGTCCTCGGTCTCCCGGACGACCAGATCCTCGAAGCTCGCCGCGGTCCCTGCCCCGATCACGGCGACACCCGCGCCGGCGTTCCGCTCGAGCACGAGCCGCGCGCCCTCGAACGTCGAGCCGGTTCCGACGAGGAGCCCCCGCCCGTCGCCCTCGCCCGGCTGTGACTCGGTGTCGGCCACGACCACGTCCTCGGCGACCGTCGTCGCGCCGAAGACGAAGACGGCGTCGGCCCGGTTGTGCTCGAAGCGCGCTCGACGCAACTCCGCGCGTCCACCCTCCACGACCTCGACCCCGCGGCCGAAGGTCCCGTCCGCGTCGCTCGGCAGGGTCTCGCGGACGATCACGTCCTCGAACACGAGCTCGGCCCCGGCCCCTTCCGCCAGCGCGGCCGAAGAGCGGTTGCGCTCGAGGAGCGACCGCGCGACGCGCGCGCGCGATCCTTCGTACACCACGAGCCCCCGCCCGAGCTCGTCGTCCGGGAAGCGGCCCCGCGTGTCCCGGACGATCGACTGGACGAGCACGGCCTCGCCGTTGCTCTCCGACACCACGGCCACGTCGCGGTTGCCCGCGAGCTCCACGGCGGTCAGCTCGGCCCGCCCGCCGTCGGCGGCCCACAGCCCCCAGCCGCGGGCGCCATTGCCGTTCGGCTCCGAGTCCCGGATCACGGAGTCCGACATGGCGAGGGCCGAGCCGGCGTTGACCACCACGACGGCGACCTCCCGGTTGGCCTCGACGATCGTCCGGGAGACCTCCGCGGTCGCGGCGTCCTGCACGAGGACCGCGCGGCCAAAGAGCCCGTCGGACTCCCTCGACCGCGTGGCTCGTACGACCGCCGAGGCCAGGGTCAGGTTCGCGCCCGTGGAGACCACGAACCCGACTGCGAGGTTGCCCGAGACGATCACGTTCGAGACGTCGAGCTCGACGCCGACGGCGACGAAGCCTGGGACGGCCGCGTCCGAGACCGTCAGGTCGCGCACCGTGCCCGCGCCGTCGTCCGCCCAGACGACGGCGCCGGCGTCCGGGTCGGAGGTGGTGAGGACCGTCCCCGTCGCACAGGCGCCGCGCAGCGTGACGAACGCGGGCAGCTCGACCGCCTCGGCGAAGGTGCCCTTGGCGAGCGCGATCGTCTCGCCGGCCTCCACCGCCGCGAGGGCCTCCGCGATGGTGCCGAAGGGGCTCGCCCGCGATCCGTCGCCGCCACTCTCGCCCCCGCGGACGAACAGGACCGTGCCGTCGTCGGGGAGCCCGTCGGCGAAGTCTCCGGTGGGGCACGCGGGCCCGATCGCGGTGCACCCCTCCTCGCCCGGGAAGTGCCACTGGCCGTCCGGGCAGTCGGCCGGCCCCGACTCCGGCCACGGGTCGCAGGCCCCGAGGGCCTCGCGCCACCCGTCGGGGCAGGGCGTGATGGCGGGGGGCGCGGGCGTGAGCGTCGCCTCGCCGGTCTCGGGGTCGAGCCACGGGATGTCCGGCGGGGCGGGCAGGTGCACCTCGAGGCTCGCGTCCGCCCCGGCGTCGACCCCGCCATCGCCGCCCGCGCCGCCGTCCCCCCCACCGCCGGACCGACCGTCCGAGCAGGCCACAGCGAGCGTCACGACGATCGGGACCCCGACACAGGCGCGCAGCCGCACGGCACGAGGATAGGCGGGGCGCTTCGTGCGTGTCGAGGCGCACGTTTGGTATCCTCGGGGCCATGAAGTGGATGGCTTGCCTCTTGGCCCTCGCGGGAGCGGCCGCGCTCGGCGGGTGCAGCGCCTGTACCGCGACCGATACCTCGCGCCTCGAGCCCCGCGGGGGCACCGACGCCGGCGCGGCCGACGGCGGGCCGTGTGCGGCCGGGCGGATCGCGTGCGGCACGATCTGCATCAACCCCCTCACGGACTCGGCGCACTGCGGCGAGTGCGGCAACACCTGCGGGCGCGGCGAGCGGTGCATGGACGGAGTCTGCGTCTGCCCGCCCGGGGCCATGTGCGGGGAGGTGGGCCTCGGCGATCCCAACGACTGCGGGGGCCGGACCTGCGACCACCTCGAGGCGTGCGTCGACGGGAGGTGCCGGTGCCGGGCCGGGCGCACGCGCGTCGGCGAGGAGTGCGTCGACCTGTCGAGCGATCCCGACAACTGCGGCGTGATCGGCAACCAGTGCGACGGGGACACGGTGTGCGCGGGCGGCATGTGCCGCGCGAGCTGCCCGATCGGCACCCAGGAGTGCGACGACGCCTGCGTCCGGCTCACCACCGATCCGGCCCACTGCGGCGAGTGCGGCAACCAGTGCGACCGCACCGAATTCTGCTCGCGCGGGAGCTGCACCGCCTACCGCGCCGGGACCGGGTGCGTGACGTGCCCGTGCGACGCGTGCGAGGGAGACTTCGCGACCTGCTGCGTGGTCAGCGGAGGCCCCGGCCTCGTCGCCTGCGTAGAGGCCGAGGCCTGCCTCTGACGCGTCATCCGACGTAGCCGCGCCCCAATCAATCGAGATATCCAGCGTTTTCCGTCACCGCGACGGACGACGGGTGGAGGCCGGGTGCGGGGTGGGACACGGTGAGCGCAATGAGGAGGTCCGTCTCATGTCGCAACGATCCATGGTCCTCTCCGCCTTCGTGGCCGCATTCGTGCTGGTCGTCATCGGCGGGGTCGTCGCCACGCTGACCGAGCCCCGGCGGGCCGAGCTGGCCTCGGCGGAGCCGACCGCGACCGCGCGGCCCGACGAGGTCCCGCAGCGCACGGACGCGGTCGAGCCGGGGGCGCCCGGGAGCCCCGGCGAGTCGTTGCTCTCGGAGCGCGAGGCCGAGTACCGCCGCCTGATCGCGGAGGCCAACCGGCGGCTCACCGAGCAGCAGCGAGCGCTGGACGCGGCCCGCCGCCGCGTGCGGGCTGCCGAAGCACGCACGGCCGAGGGCGCCCAGGCCAACGTGGAGACACGGTTCACCCGCGGCGAGCACGAGCGGAACGAGCGCGGTGACGACGACGAGCACGAGCACGAAGACGACGGCGACGACGAGGAGCACGAGGCGTGGGACGACGATTGAACCCCGGGGCCTCCGGCGTGAAGTCCGCGCTCACGGTGATCAGCATCGCGGCGACCGTGGGCGGCTGGGCGGTCCTCGCGGTCGACGATCCGGGCCCTGCGCCGGCCGCCGCCGTCGGGGTCCCGGACACGACCGCCGCCGAGCGCGCGGCGCCTGCCGGCCCGCTGGCTTCGGAGGTGACGCCTCACCAGCCGCCGGCGGCCGGGCGAACAACCCTGGCCCCGCTGCCCGAGCTCGTCTCGGTCGACGTGCGCCCGCTTCCCCCGCCACCGGTGCGGCCGCGGGTGGATGTCCGGACTCGGGCCTCGCGGAGGCTCCGGTGACCCGGCCGGACGCGCCCCCCCCGTCCGCGGACGATCTGCCTCCGCCGATGTCCCCCGCCGCGCTCGGCGCGCTGCTCGGAGCGACCGTGGGAGGCGTCGTCCTCGCGGTCGTGGTCCTGCCGAGCTGGGCGCCGGCCCTCGCGCGGTCGCTCGATGGCGAGGAGCCCGCCGCCTACTGGTACCTCTCGCGCGCGAGCGGCCTCGTGGCCTACGCCCTCCTGTGGGCCTCCACCATGCTCGGGCTCGCCATCACCAACCGGTGGGCGCGGCTCTGGCCGGGCGGGCCCACCGCCTTCGACCTTCACCAGCACACCGGGCTGCTCGGCCTGGCCTTCGCCCTGTTCCACGCGCTGGTCCTCCTCGGAGACCGTCACCTCGGCGCGGGCGTCGCAGAGCTGCTCGTTCCTTTCGCCGCGCCGGGCGAGCGCTCCGCGTGGATCGCGCTCGGGCAGCTCGCGCTGACGGGCGGCGGCGTCGTGGGACTCAGCTTCTACGTGCGCAAGCGCATGGGCCCGAAGATCTGGCGGGCCCTCCACTTCGGCGGCTTCACCGTCTTCGTGCTGGCCGCCGTGCACGGGCTCCTTTCCGGGAGCGACACGCAGGTCGCGTGGGTACGGGCGGGCTACGTCGCGACCAGCGGGGCCGTCCTGCTCGCCACCGCGTGGCGGCTCGTGGCGCTTTCGCGGGCACCCTCGAGCTGATCGAGCCTCCCCCTGGACCGTGGTAGAAGCGAGCCGATGAAGATCATCGGCCTCTTGCTCCTCCTCGGTCTCGCGGGTTGCGGGTCGGACGCGCCCGTGGAGTGCCCGGCGGCGTGCACGGACGGTCCGGACGAGGCCCCGGGGCGGGTGACGCTCCGCCGGATGCTCGGGGAGATGACCGATCTCGAGGCGCTCGCGCGGCTGCCGGACCCGCCGTATCGAACGCTGCAGGTCTCGAGCCGGGATCGGGCGACCACCTCCCCGGACGCGCCCGGCTGGTACAGCAACGTCGACGGCGGGAGCTTCGAGCGGATCGACGGCGACGAGAAGGTGATGCTCGACGCGGAGGGGCCGGGCGTGCTCGTCCGGGTCTGGTCGGCGAACCCCAACGGGACGTGGAGGTTCTACGTCGACGGTTCGCCCGAGCCGGTGATCGAGGCCCCCTTCGACGCGATCACGGCGGGGCGCGTCCCCCCGATCGGTGAGCCGTTCGCCTACGTGAGCGCGCGCGGCCACTCGATGTACTTGCCGATCGGGTTCCGCGAGCGCCTTCGGGTCACGACCGACGGCGACGTCCAGTACTACCACATCGAGTACCGCCGCTACGACGCGGGTGTGGATGTCGAGCCCTTCTCCCTCGAGGCGCTCCGCGCCGCCCGCTGTCCGAGGGCGGCGGCCTGCGACGGGCTGACGTCGGCCCCCGAGCTTCGGGGGGGGCGTACGGAGTCGGCGGTGATCGGTGAGTCGGCGAGCGAGGTGCTGGCGGTGGCCGCGGGCCCGTCGGGGGGCGTGATCCGGCGGCTCCGGGTCCGGCCGCGCGACACGAGCGAGGCGGCGCTTCGCGAGGCGCTCCTCACGATCTCGTTCGACGGCACCGAGACGGTACGCGCGCCGCTCGGGGACTTCTTCGGCGGCGGTCCCGGGCTGAACCCCTTCGCGAGCGTCGCATCCGACGTGCACGCGGACGACACGCTGACCGCGCGCTGGCCGATGCCC
>JBDIVX010000180.1:0-15234 GCA_039794305.1 Candidatus Neutrinellum sp. | reverse complement strand
ATGTTTTTTGTGGTGAATATGTGTGGGTCGCTCGTCACGCAGGTCTCCGGATCGACCGCCACGAGCCCCTGCGCCGTCCGCTCGAGCGCCGGCCCGGGCTCGAGGCACGACAGCTCCGGCTCCTGCCCCACCGCCGCGATCACGAGACTTGCATCGGGGACACTCCCCAATGCAACTCCGGTGCGCAGGTCGATGCCTTCGTCGAGCGCGGCGGCGACCTCGGTCGGCAGGGCCGGCATGGCCTCGCGCTCCTCGATGCACTCGATGGCGACGGGGCTCGCGCCGAGCCGCAGGGCCGTGCGGGCGGCGTCGACGGCGGCGTTTCCGCCGCCCACCACGACGACGGAGCCCTCGAGGCGATCGAGCCGTCCCGCGCGCACGTCCTCGAGGAAGGACAGGGCCTCGATCGTCTCGGGGCCGTCCGGCGGTCCGGGGAGATCGAGGCGCCGCGGGCGGGTCGCGCCGACGCACAGGCACACCGCGTCGTGACCCCGCACGATCTCGTCGAGCGTCACCTCGCGGCCGAGCCGCACGCCACCCTCGAACCGCACGCCGAGCGAGAGCACGTAGTCGACGTCGCGCTCGACCGCCTCGGGCGGGAGCCGGTAGGTCGGGATCGCGTGGGCGAGCAGGCCGCCCGGCCGCTCGTGCGCGTCGAGCAGGGTCACCTCGTAGCCGCGGCGACGCAGGTCCGCGGCCGCGGCGAGCCCCGCGGGCCCCGCGCCGACCACCGCCACACGCAGCCCGTGGGGCGGCTCGAAGGAGGGCGCGGGCCACGGCTCGCCGGCCGACTGCGCCACGATCCAGCGCTTGAGGTCGTTGACCGCGATGGGCTCGTCGACCTCGGCCCGCACGCAGGTGTCCTCGCAGGGCCGGTGGCAGACGCGGCAGACGGTCTCCGGCAGCGGCGTGCGCTCGAGCACGTGGGCGAGCGCCTCGCGCGGCTCGCCCGCCGCGACGTGGCCCGCGTACCCCTGCACGCAGAGCGACAGCGGGCACGCCTCGGCGCAAGGCGCGACCGCCGGCGGAGGCGTCGCCCAGGACTGCGTGCTGCGCGCGCGGGAGAGCTGCCGCTCGTAGCCGAGCGTCATCGGCACCGCGCAGCGCATGCCCGCCTCCTCGCGCCCGCAGGAGCGACAGCGATCGGGGTCGACCGCGAAGAGGTCGGCTCGCTCGGTGCTCGCGCGCCTCGTCTCGTAGACGGGGCACGTGCGCCGCAGGACGACGACGCTCGTCCCCGACCGGTCCCGGGCTCGGCGGAGCGCCGCGACCGACGCGACGAAGTCGTAGGGGTCGGCCGTCTCGACGTGGCGGGCTCCGAGCGCGCGCGCGACGGCCTCGATCGAGGGGCCGTCGCCGTCGGGACCGGCCGGGCTGTCCTGGAAGCCGGTCATGGCGGTCACCCGGTTGTCGAGGACGACCGCGACGATGTTCGCGTCCTCCTTGACGGCGTCGAGGAGCGCCGGCATTCCCGAGTGGAAGAAGGTGGAGTCGCCGATGAACCCGACGGTGCGCTCGCCGGTGACGCGCGCCACGCCGGCGGCCAGCGTGAGGCCCGACCCCATGGCGACCAGGGCGTCGGCCGTGTCGTGCGGAGAGCCGTAGCCGAGCGTGTAGCACCCGATGTCGTTGAAGTAGAGCTGCGCGTCGTCGAACGCAGCGCGGACGGCGAAGTACGCGGCGCGGTGACCGCAGCCCGGGCACAAGGACGGCGCGCGGGCGGCCACCGGGTCCGGTTGCGCAGCGGGCGCCTCCGGCTCGGGTCGCGCGGCGGGCGCGGCTGGCTCGGGCGCGGACCCGACGCCGAAGGTCGCGCGCAGCGCCTTCGCGATCACGTCGGGACCGTACTCGAAGGCCTCCGGCGTGTGACCGGAGCGCTTGCCCAGGATCTCGGTCGAGAGCCGGTTACGCGCGACGATCGCGCGCAGCGCGTCCTCGAGGAAGGGCGACAGCTCCTCGAGCACGAGCACCCGCTCCACCTCGGCGAGCGCGCTCGCGAGCTCCTGCTCGGGGAGCGGGTGGACCATGCCGAGCGTCCAGACCTCGACCTCGCCTCGGAGCCCGAGCGCGTCCGCGAGGTCCGCGAACGTCGCCGCGGCCGCCCCGCTCACGAGCACCGCCACGGGAGCGGCGCCCTCGCGCCGGAAGAGGCCGGCCTCGAGGGCCGTGCCGAGGGCGCGCCGGAGGCGGTCCGGAAGCTCGAGCCGCATGCGGCGCGCATTCGCGGGCATGGGCACGTAGCGCGACGGGTTGCGGACGAAGCCCGACGCGGCGCGCGGCACGAGGGGCCCGAAGCGCACCGGCGCCCGCGTGTGGGCCACCCGCGCCGTCGTCCGGAGCAGCACCGGCAGCCGGCTGCGCTCGGACAGCTCGAAGGCGAGCCGCGTCATCGCGTGGGCCTCGGCCGGCGTGGCGGGGTCGAGCACCGGCAGGTGCAACATGGGCCCGAGGTAGCGCTGGTCCTGCTCGTTCGGGCTCGTGCGGCAGGACGGATCGGCCGCGCTCACGATGACCATGCCCGCCTCGACGCCGATGTACGGGATGGTGGAGAGCGGGTCTCCGGCCACCATGAGCCCGAGGTGCTTCATCGCGCACAGCGACCGGGCGCCGGCCAGCGACGCGGCGAAGGCCATGTCGAGGGCGACCTTCTCGTTCACCGAGTACTCGAAGCCGATCCCCGCACGGCCGGCGATCCGGGCGAACGTGTCGGTCACCTCCGAGGACGGCGTCCCGGGGTAGCCGCAGGCGAAGCCGATCCCCGCCTCGAGCGCTCCGCGAACGATGGCTTCGTTCCCTAGAAGAAGCTCGGTCTGCCCCTCGCGGTCCGAGAGGAGCGGCTCGGGCTGCTCGCCGGTCCTCGCGGCTTCCTTCCCCTCTCGTTCCACCAGGGGTCCTGTCATCCTCCGGGCGCCTGCCGCGCGTATTGACTGGGGTCAAGCCCTCGGGGCCCCACCTGTCGGATGGCTTGGGGAATGGACGAGCCCATCGACAAGCGTTTCGCGGTCCTGTGCGAAATAGTCCGCGCCCAGCACTTCGCGTGGCGGCAGGCGGCGGCCGAGCTGTGCCCCGAGGTGGACCCCGCCGAGGTCGTCCATCGTATGTGGGACCTCACGGGCCGGCAGACGGCCGCGGCCTACCTGCGGAGGCTCGATCCGGCCGAGCCCCTCGCCCCCCAGGTCGCCGAGAGCATCGCCTGGAGCAGCCGCTGCATGGGCGAGGACGCCCTCGTCGAGCCCGGCGAGGGCGACGAGGCCTACGTGCGCCACCGTGACTGCCCGTGGAAGCGCTGGCACGAGAAGAACGGCGTGCTCGGCGAGTGCCGTCCCGGCTGCGACTCGTGGTTCGGCGCGACGCTCGCGACCGTGAACGAGAAGCTCGGCGCCCGCCTGCGCTTCGAGACCCTCGAGGCGCTGCCCGAGGGCGGGCCCTCGTGCCTGCGCCGGCTGTGGACCGAGCGCGGCGAGGGCTGATCCGCTCGGGACCGTGCCCGTCCGTTCAGGACGGCACGATCTCCATATGGTCGACGATACCGCTCTGCGCCACGAGGGCGGCGACACACGAGGCGTGACCGACGGCGACGGCGAGCAGGGTGCGCCCGATCGGGCGTCCCGCGGCGCCGATCCGGCCCGTGTCGAAGCGTGCGTACCCGCCTCCGGGCTGTGCGTCGTGGCCGGGCCCGTCGACCAGGCCCTTGTGTATGCGTAGCGCGCGAACGACCGTCCAGATGAAGCCGATGGGCAGCGTGAGCGGGACGGCGAGGAACACGAGCGCGCCGAGGTCGCCGAGGCCGCTGTAGTGCTCGTAGATCCGCGAAGCCACCGAGCCGCCGGCCACGAGCGCGACGATCGTCAGGATCCAGCACCCGACGATGAGCCCGATCGACACGCCCACCCCGGGGAACTGGATCCACGAGAGCGCCGCGACGCCGAGCCAGCTCGCCCAGGTCGCCCAGGACAGCGCCTCGGCGCGGCCGACGCCGTCGAGCTGCTGGATCTCGGTCGAGGGGGGAGACGGCGCGCCGCCGCCGTGCATGTCCAAGAGCTGAATCGCGCGGTGCGGGTTGCCGGCGCGGATGAGCTTCACGCAGCCCTCGTGGATCGCGCGGTCCTTCGCCTGCAGAGGCTGTACGCACGCGAGCAGCTCGTCCTTGCTGGCCTTCGCTCCGACGAGCCCGCTGAAGGTGGTCCGCACCGCGGCCACGCGGCTCCTTCTCCCCATGCCCGCCACGCTACGGGGCGGGCGGAAGGCCTGTCAAACGCGACGCCGGCCGGGCAGGCGTCCTCCGAGCGTCCGTCGGACGCCCGCGCGGCGCCGGATGCCGAGGAGCAGCACGATCCACGCGAGCAGGCCGGGCGGCGTCGCGCCCTCGCCGACCCGCCCGGCGGGCGCACCCGCGGCGCGGCAGCCGCAGCCACCGTCGACGGGGCCCCGGCGGGTGGGTCCGGCGTCCGGGACGCCCGCGTCTTCGGGCGGCGCGACGCCCGCGTCGCCCGGGAGCGTCCCGGCGTCTTCGTCGGCCGCCCCGGCGTCCTCCGCCGGCACGCCGGCGTCGGCGCCGGGACAGGTCGAGGGCGTCGGCGCGCCGGGGTAGCGCACCGCGAGCAGGAACTCGAGGCCGGCGCGGATGGAGCTCGGCGGCCAGGTGGAGTGCCCGAAGCCGTCCTGCACGTCGGTCTCGTGCGGCACGCCGAGGCTCGTCCACTGCGCGGCGAGCGCGTCCGCCGAGCCGCCGGTGTAGTTCGGATCGTCGGCGCCGTAGTACATGCGGATGGGCGCGGTGTGCGCCGGGTCGGAGAGCGAGTCGACGGCGTAGAACGGCGCCGACATCGAGAACACCGCCGCGATGCCCTCGGACCCGTCGTAGGTGAGGATGTACGCGAACGCGCCGCCCGCCGAGTGGCCCGCGAAGTACACGCGCCGCTCGTCCACCGTCAGCTCGTCTTCCACCGCGGCGAGCGCCTCGTTCAGCGTCGTCACGTCGGCGCCGCTCCAGCCCGCGCCCGAGGCCTGCGGGAGCACGAGCACCGCGCCGAGCGCCTCGGCGTGGGGCGCGAGGTGCGAGTGGTAGGCCTCGGGCGTCCCGCCCGCGCCGTGGAGGAACAGGACGAGCGGCGACGGCTCGCAGGCGCGCACGCCGCTCGGCAGGTAGCGGGTCGCGCGGCCGCCGCTCGGCAGCGCGAGCGTCTCCCACGTCTGCGCCGCTGCGACGGAGGCGACGGAGGCGACGGCCATCACGGCGAGAGACGACGAGAGCGCGAGCCGCACCATGGGCCCATCGTACACCGCGCCACGCTGCGGGTGCCGTCACCGCCGCCGGCAGGTCACCAGATGCCCGTGAGCTCGAGCCGGAAGCCCGGCAGCGTCGGGTCGCCGGAGACCTCGGAGGGGTCGTCCAGGACCTCCGGAGGTCGACCCGGACGGTAGACGTGGACGCGGCGCTCCTGCGGGTCGACGAGCCACCCGAGCGACGCCCCGGACGCGATGTACTCGTCCATCTTCGCCCGCAGCTCGTCGAGGTCGTCGGAGGGCGAGCGGAGCTCGAGCACGAAGTCGGGGCACACGGGCGGGAACCGCTCGCGCTCGTCGGCCGTCAACGCGTCCCAGCGCTCGCGCCGCACCCAGGCGAGGTCCGGCGAGCGCTCGGCGCCGTTGGGCAGGAGGAACCCCGTCGACGAGTCGAAGCCGACGCCGGTGCCGTCGTGCTCGATCCAGCTCCAGAAGCGGCCGGCGAGCGCCAGGCTCCGCCGGCCGGTCTCCCCCCCCGTAGGCGACATGATGAGCAGCTCTCCCTCTGCGCTGCGCTCGATGCGCAGGTCGCGGTTCGCCCGGCACAGCTCGTACAGCGTGTCGTCGTCGGTCCAGCGGGCGGGGCGGATGCGCATCGGGAGCTGGCTCCGCGAAGCGACGATGTGAAACCGCTCCACGCCCTGCACGGCCGCGGCGCCCGAGCTACGCACCATGCGTGCATTGTAGGAGCCGGGCGTCTCCCGTCCAGCACGGAGCCGGCGGTGTGCGGTTCGCAGCCGCGAGGAGGGCTGCGCGGCTCCAAGCTGCTACGTGGTGTCCCGCGTGTGCTCGAGGAGCCAGTCGTCCAGGCGGAGCAGCGACTCGACCGGCAGGCCGGAGGCGGGCACGATGCCGTCGGTGAGGGCGAGCTTCATGGCTTGCTCGAAGGTGAAGCCCGGAAACTCGTCGGCGTCCACGGCGCGCCGGAGGCGCTCGACGGTCCGATCGGTGAGCCGGCCGTAGCGGCTCACGGGGAGGGCTCCGGTGCGCAGCGGGCGCGGAAGAACCGGACGAGCGGGCGCATGTCGCCGCGGTCCGCGTGCTCGAGCGCTTCGAGGTGCTCGAGCCGGTCCTTCGCCCGGAACGTGAACGAGAGGCTCGCCTTCCAGTGCAGCCAGTACGCGACGGCGACCCGACCGATGCGCCCGTTGCCGTCTTCGAAGGGGTGGATCTGCTGGGACCGCAGGTAGAGGCGCGCGGCGCCCTCCACCGGGTCGTCACCGGCGGGGCCGTTGAAGCACGCGAGCCAGTCGCGCATGGCTGGCTCGACCTCGGCGGGGGCGAGGTAGTCGTGGCGTGCACCGTCCGACAGGTACGTGAAGCTGGAGCGCGTCTTGAAGCGTCCTGCCTCGTCCGAGAGCCCTTGCATCAGGATGCGGTGGAAGCCGAGAAGCAGGTCCATCGAGAGGTGTGGATCCTTCGCCAGCTCCCGCATCAGCCACTCGACGGCAGCCCGGTAGCTCACGAGCTCCCGGATCTCGTGCACCGGATGTCCGACGAGAGTACGCCCGGCGAGCACCGCGCGCGCCTCGTCCTCCGTCAGGGTGGACCCCTCCACCAGCGTCGAGCCGATGAGGAGCGACTCCTGTAGGTCGTCGAGGTTCCAGGCCATGCGAGCGCTCCCGCTTCGCCGGGATCGTAGCGGGGCGGGATGCACGGAGCCAGTCACGGCGGGAGAGCCGAGGTCACCCACGGGCGCCCGCTCGATCAGGGATCGAGCGGCTCGACGGCGCATTCGACGCGGTCCACGGCGATCTGCGCATCGCCGGAGTACCTCGGCGAGCGGTCCTCCACGTAGAACACGTAGAAGGCGCCGTCGTAGGTCACCGCTCGCACGTCGGGGTGGATCGCGCCTTCGCGCACGGTGGCGATCGGCGATGCGGCGACCTCTGCGCAGCGATCGGTCTCGGGCAGCGGTGGCAGGAGCCACACGCGGGAGTCGGTGAGACTCCCGGGCACGCGGTCGGTCCACGCGACGACCGGCCCACCTTCGTCGCCCGCGGCCGCGGACATGGCGAGCGGCGCGCCGCCGCCCGGCGTCGGCACGCGAACGCGGGGGCCGACCTCACCCGACGGCTCGACCGTCCACACGTACACCGACGCGTCGAAGGTGTCCTCGGGGCGGGTGAGGTGGCGCGCCCAGACGAAGCGCCGCCGCGCCGGGTCGGCGGCGACGACGGGCGCGGGGTCCGAGAGCGAGCCGGGCACGGGCGTCTCGTGGCTCGTGCCGTCGGGGAGCACCACGGCACCGAAGGCGGGCACCGGCTCGCCCGGTCCGGCCGCGCCGGTCACGGCGACGGTACCGTCGTCGAAGGCCGCGGCGGCGAGGACGGGCCCGGCCCAGCCGGACCGCGCGGGCGCGTCGTGCTCGACGGTCTCGACGGCCATCGCGTCCAGATCGAGGCGCGCGATGTCGAAGAGCCGCTCGTCCGGGCGGACCAGGAGGACGCCCCCAGCCGCAGTAGCGAACAGGGGCGTGACGCAGAGCGCGCAGCGCGACGAGACGGCGGGCAGCCGGCGCTCCCTGGGCGCCTCCATTTCGCTCGGCCATTCGAGGACGAGCGGGGTGAGCGTCCGGATCGCGGGTGTCGTGTCGTCGCGCTCACCGGACTCGAGCAGTACCGCGGACATGCCCGAGCTCGTGGAGACCAGCGCCCCTCCTCGCACGAACGGCGCGGCTCCAGGAGCGAGCAGGAACGGCTCGGTTCGTTCCAGCCGGCCCGCCGGCGCATCGAGCGTCATCACGGAGCAATAGGCGCTGCCTTCGACTACCAGGACCGACAAGCCCGACGTACCAGCGACGGAGTCCAGGAAGAGCGCCGTGTCGTCCGGGTACGTGAGAGGTCGCACCGCCACCCGCTCCGCGCGGGTGCACTCGAGCCGGAAACGCCGCGGCTCCGGGCACTCCGGATCGGGAGGCACGTCCGAGTCGACGAACACGGAGCCGTCCGGCGTGCCCGCGTCGCGTCGGGCACCCTCGGGCGGGTCGCGACCGTCGAGGCCGTGGAAGAGGTAGCACCCGCCGAGGAGCACGAGCACGGGCACCGCCCTCGTCCAATGCATCACTCCGCTCCTTCGCACGTGACCACGACGTCGACCTGCGAGAAGCGGTACAGGGCGGCCGCGTGGGCACCCTCCTGCGTCGGCCATGCATCGTGCGGTGCGTGGAGCCCGAAGCGGACGTTCGTGATCACCCGGAGGTCCGACACGAGCCCCGGGCCGGCGACGCGACCGAAAGCCCAGGCCGCGTCGGAGCCACGCACGGACCAGTCCGACGGTCCCAGCCAGGCGAAGAGCGACTGGCGTCGCGGATCGCCCACGACGGCCACCTCTCCCGTGAAGCCATCCGCCCCCTCCCACCGACCGAGCGGCGCCCCGTCCGCGTCGAGCCATAGGAGGTGGAGCCGATGCGGTCCGAGCGTCGGCCTCGAGTCGAGGAGCTCCGAGCGCCACCAGGACACGACGGGCACGCCGGCGGTGCCGTGGACGTCGAACGTCGGTGCGTCCTCTCCGGCAGGCCCTCGGAACACTTCGACCCATCCGGGCTCGATCGAGAGCGGATCCCCGGCGGGGAGACGGGCGATGGAGAGCGTCGGACCGTCGGTGTCCGCCCCCATGACGACGTAGGCGACCTCCTCGTCCTCGCGCGCGTGGACCTGAAGCGACCCAGTGTGCTCCCACGCCGACGACTCCACCCGCTCGGGCGTGATGTGCAGCAGGCGGGACTCCCCCACGGCGATGAAGCCACGCGGTCCGGGCACGGCATCGAAGACCGGGATCGGCGCTGCGGCGTAGCCGAAACGCTCGACCTCTCCTCCGTCGCGAATGCGAACCCACTCGATCTCGGAGGTCCCGGTCATCAGCACGTCGACGGAATCGGCCACGCGGATCGCAGCAGGACCCGTCTCCCCGACGATCGGTACATCCGCGACCACCTCGACCGACTCGCTCGTGACGTCCAGCGCGAAGAGGGTCAGGCTCGCGTCATGGACCGCGCGCGCCAAGTACAACAGGTTGCCCGCGCCTCGGATGGCCGTTCTCTGGCCCAGCACCTCGGGGGCATCCATGGGCACCGTGAACCGGCGCTCCGGTACACCGCAGGGACGCTCGATGACCGGCGGACCGTCGGCGTCCCCGGCATCCCCGGGGCCCCCCGCATCCGTGGGCGGTAGGGCGCCCACGGGAAGCTCGTCGGCACAGGAGCAGCCGCCGAGGGCGAGCGTCACGACCACGAAAGCCGGCCGCAGGCTCACGGCGCCGCCTCCTCGGCCAGCGCCGCCTCGGCGCGGACGCGTGCGTCGGCGCGCTCGCGAGCCAGGGGACTCGCCGGGTAGAGGTGCTCGTGGCGATCGAGGAGTGCGAGCGCCCGCTCCGGCTCGCCCGCGCCGATCGCCTCGACGGCCTCGGCCAGGAGGGCGACCTGCGGCGCGAGCGCTTCAGGGGCAGGCGGCTCCGACTCTGGGGGAGGCGGCGCGGGGGCGGGGCCGGTTCGACGCGGGGTGGGGCGCTCGAGCGTCTCGGCGTCCTCGGGCTCGAGCTCCGGCGCTTCCGCGGAGACGTCGGCCGGCGCGACGCGCTCCCGCTCGATCGGCGTCGCAGGGACAGGCTCGGGTAGCCTCGGCGCCGGGGCGGCGGCCGGCTCCGGTACCTCGGCAGGCGTCGTCGCCACCCATGCCCCCGTAGCCACACCACCGGTCACGACGAGGGCGACGAGCCCGACCTTCCACCCGGCGACCGCGACCGTGCCCGGGCCCGCGGCTGCGGTCGCCGCCGCCGCCCCCTTCGTCGCGCCGGCCGCCGCGCCCAGGATCCCCGCGGCCGCGGCGCGCCGGAGCAGAGCCCGCCTCATGCGGTCACGCTGAACGGCCGTGGGTCCGCCCGTCTCCCGCGCGCGCTCGACGAGCCTCCGCGCGTCGCGCCCGAGCCCGCTCACCGGCTCCTCCCGGCCTCGCGCGCGCGGTGGCGCCGGAGCGCGGCCTCGAAGCGCTGCCGACCGAGACGGATGCGCGAGTAGACGGTGTTGAGCTTCACGCCCGTGACCTCCGCGATCTCGGGCGCCGTGAGCTGCTCGATCTCGGCGAGCACGAACGCCTCCCGGAACGGCTCTTCGAGCTCGGCGAGCAGGGCCCCGAGCAGTCGCAGCTCTTCGGCGTGCTCGGTCTCGCGCGCCGGGCCCCGGGCATCTCCGTCGAGCGACGCGTCCTCGAGCGGCTCGGTCTGGCGCCGCCGCCGGTGGGCGCGCGCCACGCGCAGGGCGATGCCGTAGAGCCAGGTGCGCAGGGACGACCTCCCTTCGAAGCTCTCGGCGCGGGACAGCACGACCATGAAGACGTCCTGGACCGCGTCCTCCACGTGCGCGGCGTCCACTCCGAGGCGGCGCAGCACGCGGAACACGTAGTCCGCGTGCAGGTCGTAGAGCCGATCGAGTGGCGGGATCGCATCGGTCCTTCCGTCGTCGACGGATTCGGCCACGAGCTGCCGTCCGGGCAGCGGAACGCTGCTCGAGCCCATCGTGGGTGAGTGCGCCGAGCCCATCCGATCCGTCACGGGAAAATCCGGAAGCCGAACCACACGTCGGCCCGGCCGCCGAGCTGCGGCGGCCGATAGACCGTGCCGGCGTCCTCGATGACGAACGTGGGGCGGTGAAAGGGGACGATCGTGGAGACCGCCAGCCCGACCTCGAACGCATCGCCGAGGGGGATCCGGCCACGAAGTCCCGCCTCGCCGGCTAGCCACGCGGCCACCTGACGGCGTGGATCGACCACGACCCCCGCGCCATGCCCGGCGAGCGCGCCGACCTCGAACGCGAGGCAACCGTCGAGATGGACCGCGCTCGCAAGGGGCGTGAAACACCCGCGCAGCACCGCCGCCAGCAGCTCCACCTCCGCCTGCGCCTCCGGACGGTCCTGTCGGCTTGCACGCTGAGGCAGCCACCAGGAGCCGGCGAGCTCCGCGCGCCACGGTCCTCGTTCGATGAACAGGCCCGCGGCGAGACCGGGAGCGAGAGCCGGGAGCAGGTGAAGCGCCGCACCACCGCCCGCGGTCAGCCCGAGCACGACAGGCTCTGTGTCCGCTGCCGGCTGCTCATGCGGGGCACGTACCGAGGCCGCCGGCGCTCCGAGCGCGTCCACTCGCTCCTCTGGTGGGCCCGGCTCCACCACCCGCGGCTCCGGCGCTGGCTCCACGCGGCCGAGAGCCTCCGGATCGATGCGCAGCGCGACGACGATCGCCGCGGCGTCGACGAGCGACTCGCAGTCGTCCGCCTCGAGCTCGCGGGGCGGATCGATCGTCCTCGGCTCGGAGACGGTGAGCCGGTAGCCGTCGGCATCGGACGAGATGCGCACCAGGAACACGCGATCCCGTGGAACGGCGCGCTCGGCGGAGCGACCGAGGAGCGCACCCACTCGGTCGACGAACGCGTCGCGCGAGCCACACCGCTCGGGCACGTCCCAGACGAGGCCAGCGTCATCGGGCTGCGCGTCTGCGCGCGTCGCGGCGAGCGAGACGAAGAGCGCGAGCAGACCAGCCTGCCGGGCGCCTGGCATGCAGCTCGATACCACCTTCGCGACGAGAGGGGCCAGCCCGGCCTTCGTCGCGCCGGGGTCGCGGCGACCGACGGCCCGCCCCGGCTACTGCACGGTGTCCCGCGTGTGCTCGAGGAGCCAGTCGTCCAGGCGGAGCAGCGACTCGACCGGTAGATCGGAGGCCGGCACGATGCCGGCGTCGGCGTTCTGTCGAGGTTGGCGCCTGGGACGGCAGCTTGACGGCGTTGCGAGCGCTGGGTATGAACAAATTATGGCAACCGAGAAGGTCACCGTCGCGCTCACACCGAGCGTGGTGCGCCGCGCGAAGAAGGCGGTCAAGGAGGGCAGGGCGAAGTCGCTGAGCGCGCTCGTCAACAAGCTGCTCGACGAGCAGCTTCGACGCGACGAGCTCGATGAGCTCTTCGACCAATGGGACGCCGAGCGCGGCCCCCCGAGCCCGGAGGACGAAGCGTGGGCCGACCGCGTCCTCGGCCTGTAGTTCTCGATACGGGCGCGCTTCTGGCTCTCGAGAAGCGCGACGCGCGGATGGAGGCCCTCCTCCGGAAAGCGCACCGGGTCAAGGCGCGAGTCGTCATCCCGGCGGGGGTGCTCGCTCAGGCATGGAGCGGCGACGCGCGACAAGCACCGATTCACAGGTTGCTCAAGCGCTCGTCCACCGACGTGCCGGCGCTCGACCGAGTTCTCGCCGAGGCGGTTGGGCGCTTGTGCCGCCGCAGTGGAACTACCGATGTCGTCGACGCATCTGTCGCGATCGCTGCTCGGCTGGCGGGAGCTGCCGTGGTGACCAGCGATCCCGATGACCTCCGTCGGCTCGACCCCGGGCTCGCGATCGAGCCGATCTGAACGCGAAGGGCGCGCGCTGGGTCCGGGACGTCCGGGCCGCTCTTCGTCTCACACGGCGCGCGCGGCGGGCGGGCGGCGGCGGCGCAGGGCTCGGCCGCTCACGAGGTCCTTGGCCCACAGGCGGCGGCCGTTGAGATCGGGGGCGATGATGTTGTTCTCCCGGAGCGTCGCGATCGCGCGCTCGACGTCCCTCGGGCTCTGTCCCTTGCCGAGCGCCTTGAGGCTGCGCTCGTCGACCGACTCGAAGCCGCAGGTGACGAAGGTGCAGTTCGTCCGGCGCATCAGGTCCACGAGCCTCGCGTTCCTCGCGACGTCGGCACGGAGCTGCGAGTGCCAGCCGAGCTTCGGCACCAGGTCCTCGCGAATGATCGCCTCGAGCAGCTCCTCGAGGAAGTCCGTGTCCACCGCCAGGCTGTCGTCCATGAGGAAGAGGAACTGGCGCTTCGGATCGAACAGGCTGCCGAGCTCCTCGCTGACGTTGCCGACGCTCCGGTGGCGCAGCGCGCGCCCGAACACGCGTGTGATCGAGCAGTAGGTGCAGGCCTGGTCACAGCCCCGCGTGAGCATCGTCGGGTAGAGGGTCCGGTTGAGCGGGTAGCGGACCGGATCGTCGAACCCCTCGATGAGGTCGATACGTGGGAAGGGGACGCGGTCGAGCTCCTCGGTCGACATCGAGGGGCGCGGCGGGTTGTGGACCGGCCGCCCGTCCCGGTGGAACGACAGCCCCAAGATCCCGTCGAGCGGATCGCCGCGGTAGAGGGCGCGCACCAGCTCGGGGAGCGTCTCCTCGCCCTCGCCGCGCACGACGTAGTCCGCGTGCTCGATGGCCTCGTCGGGGACGAGCGTCGCGTGCACCCCGCCGAGCACCACCGGCAGCCCCGCCCGGCGGACGGCGCGGGCGATCCGGTAGCCCTGCGGGGCCCACGCCGTCTGGATGGAGATCCCGACGAGGTCGGCGCCCTCGACGAGCCCCTCGTGGAACGGCGTGATCTGCTCGTCGTACACGCGGGCGCGCACCCCCTCGCGCTCGAGCACCTGCTTCAGGATCGTGAGGCCCGCGTGCGACGTCACCAGACCCGGCATGCGGTGGGTCGACAGGAACCCGGAGTAGCGCCGGGCAGCGGGGTAGACGAGGACGACGTCGCGGATCACGGCTCGGGCTGACCGACGGGTCTGACCGCGCGGTCAGTCGCCATTTTCGGCGGCCTCGGCTGCGGCGGAGTTGACGCCACTCGAGCCCGGACGGCGCCGGGCCGGCCTGGCTCGAATGGGCTAGCCTACCGAATTGCTATGGCACAATCGGTTTCCGCCGGCGTTCGCCGGTGATCCGATAGGAAGAGTGCGATGAGCGAGCGGGCGCTCCTTCCGGCGCGGTGTCGGGCGGCGCGCCTCGCCCCGGGGGGGGCATGTGACCCAACACCCAACGCGCATGACCTGGCTGTCTACCCTCCGCGGCCGCCTGTTCCTCCTCGTCTGCCTGGCCACGCTGCCCGCGATCCTGTTCACGTTCTTCGTCGCTCAGGCCGAGCGGGCGGCGGCGCTCGAGCGGGCCGAGCTCGACGCGCTGCACCTGGCGCACCTCGCGAGCCGCGAGCACTCGAACCAGATCGAGGGCGCCCGCGCGCTGCTCCTGTGGCTCGGGCACAAGCTCGCGCAGGAAGGGGAGACGTCGCCGATCATCACCGAGCCGAGCTTCCTGCCGGCGCTGCTCGCCGGCTACCCGCAGCTCGCGAACATCGGCGTGCTGTCGCCGGAGGGCCGGGTGCTCGCGAGCGCCTACCCGCTGCCCCGGTTCCCGAACATGGCGGACAACCCCGCGGTGGCGGCCGCCCTCGAGTCGACCGACGTCGCGACCGGGACCTACGTCGTCGGTCCCATCGTCCACCGGCCGGTGGTCAACCTGGCGTATGCCGTCCGCGACGGCGGGGGGCGCGCTCGTTTGATCGTCTTCGACGCGGTCGGGCTCGAGTGGCTGACGGCCATGGCGGCGCGGGTCGAGGTGCCGCGAGAGGTCTCCCTCGTCCTCACCGATCGGACCGACCGCGTGCTCGTCACCTCGGGGGTCGACCATCCCGAGCTCCCGGACCAGGGGTCGATGCGCATCTCCGGTGTCGCGGAGCTCTCGCGCTCGCGACGCGGGAAGCTCCTCCGGGTGGACGGTGCAGAGGACCCGCGCTTCTTCGTGGCCGCGCCGCTCGGCCGCGGCTCCAACATCTTCGTGGCCGTGGGCCTGCCTTACGACCAGATCCTCGACCGCGCCAACCAGGTGTTCTACCGAACCCTGGTGGGCCTCGTCCTCCTGACCGTGTTCACCATCGTCGCCGTGTTCGTCTCCGCGGAGCTGGCGGTCCTGCGGCGGCTGCGCGCGCTCGCGCAGACCGTCCGCCGCTTCGGCAAGGGCGAGCTCGGCGCGCGTGCCCGGGTCTCGGGCGGCGCCCACGAGCTGGCCGCGCTCGGGCGGACGTTCAACGACATGGCCGACTCGCTCGCGGCGCGCCACGGCGAGGCGCTCGAAGCCGAGAGCCGCCTTCGGGCCCTGTCGGCGAGGCTCCAGGTCGCG
>JBDIVX010000179.1:0-15381 GCA_039794305.1 Candidatus Neutrinellum sp. | reverse complement strand
ACGCGATGCCCTCGTGGCTCATGCCGGTGATCGCCCCGTAGAGGACGCAGGCCGAGAGATTCTTGCCGGCGATCGTCGGGTGGATGCCGTCGCGCCCGTGCAGTGACAGGTCGGGGTGGCGCTCGGATGCCCCGAGCCACGCGCGGCCCACCGGCGCGAGCGCGGCGTCGAGGTCGTGCGCGAGCCGCCCGTACACGCGATCGATGCGCCCCTGCATGGCCGCCGGGTCGGGCAGCTCCTCCCCACGCCGCCGGTAGAAGCGGCTCCCCCCCTTGCGGGCCCAGGTCGCGTAGAGCACGGTGCGGGCGCCGGCGCGTTCGATCTCCCCTTCGAAACGGCGCGCGTAGTCCTCGAGCTCGTCGGGACGATCGATCGGACGCAGGCTGTGGCCCTGCAGCACCACGTGCGTGTAGGCGCCGGAGCGGATCCGCCGGACGGCCCGCCGGCCGATCCAGTGCCGCCGCAGCGTGCAGCCCGCGCGCGTCTCGACCTCGGCGCGCAGCCGCGGGGCGCCGAGATCGTGCTCGGCGAGCCGGGACACCATGCGGGGAAGGCCGTGGAACCGCGTGAAGCTGTTCCCGATGAACAGGACGCGCAGGCCCTCCGGCCGCGGTCCCTCGGCGCGCGCAGCCGGCGGCGACGGGGCCAGGGCGAGCAGGATCAGGGGCGCGAGCCGCAACAGACGCATCGAGCGGGCCCCTCCATTGTGCACGTCACCGAGCGCGGCGTCGAATCGCGGTAGAGTCACCGGCATGCGCTCTTGGGCCCTCGGCTGCCTCCTCGCGCTCGCCTGCGCCGGCTGCGGCGACGGAGGCGGCACGTCCACCGACGCCGGCCCCGATCCGATGGCGGACGTGCCGTACGTCCCGCCGCCTCCGCCCGATCCGCCGCCGTCCGAGCCCGGGCGGCACACCGTCGAGGTCGTCGAGACCCGGCAGGTCGTCCCGGGCGACGGTCTGCCCGCCGAGGCGGTGACGCAGCCGGCGAACAACAACCTCGACGTCGTCCGGCACTCGGACGGCCGGGTCTACCTGGCGTTCCGGACGGCGCCCCACCATTTCGCGTCTCCCGACGTCGTGATGCACGTCGTGAGCAGCGCCGACGAGGTCACCTGGGAGCACGAGACGTCGTTCGCGCTCGGACACGATCTGCGCGAGCCGCGCTTGCTCTCCCTCGGCGACTCGCTCTTCCTGTACGTGGCGCGCCTCGGCACCAACCGCCTCTCGTTCGAACCGATGGGCACCTCGGTCGCGGAGAAGCAGCCGGACGGCACCTGGACCGAGCTCGAGCCCCTCGGCGAGTACGGCACCGGGAGCTTCATCGTCTGGCGGTCGAAGATCGAGCGCGGCACGCCGTACATGATCGTCTACGAGGGCGGCGAGAACACCTACGAGGTCGACGGTGAGCCCATCGACGTCCACTTCCTCACGACCGCAGACGGCCGGTCCTCTACCCCGGTCGATCCCGCCCGGCCCGTCGTGCTGAGCGGCGGCTCGGGCGAGACCGCCTTCACCCTCGGCGACGACGGCACGCTCTTCGCAGTGAGCCGCAACGAGGCGGGAGACGACCTCGGCTGGGGCTCGAAGGTCTGCCGCGCGCCCGCGGGCGACATCGCGAGCTGGACGTGCGTGGGCGACCCGAAGAAGTACGACTCGCCGATCATGTTCTGGTACGACGGCGAGGCCTATCTCATCGGCCGCCGGAACGTCACCGACACCGGCAACTACGACCTGATGACGGGCCGCGGCGATCACGCCAACCAGACCTTCGAGAACCAGCTCGCCTACATCAGCGCGCCGAAGCGCTGTTCCCTCTGGCGCTACGTCCAGGACGAGGACCGGATCGCCTACGTCCTCGACCTGCCGTCGAGGGGTGACACCTGCTTTGCCGGGATCGTCCAGGGCGAGACGGCCGGTGAGATCGTGGTCTACGACTACAGCTCGCCCATCGACGGCGAGGACGTGGTGTGGAACGTGGGGCAGAACGGGCCCACGAACATCTACCGCCACGTGCTCCGGTTCGAGTAGGGCCGGCTCACCCGCCGTCGGTCAGGAGGTCCTTCTCCTCCGCCCGCCGGACCTCCGCCGCCATCTGACGCTCGAGCACGTCGTCGTTCCGAACCTCCGGCGCGGGCTCGGAGAGCTCCCGCGCTCCGAGCGCGCGCTGCTCCTCGGCCGTCGCCCGCCCGCCCGGAGCCATCTCGACGAGCTGGGTGGGGACCGGCATCACGATCCCGTTCGCGTCGAAGGCGCTCTTGAGACGCCGGATGGCCTCGCTTCGCACCTTGAACCAGTCGCTCCGGCTCTGGTCGATCCAGGCGAGGACCCTGACGCGCACGCTCCAGTCGCCCAGCTCCTCGATCCGGGCCTGAGGCGCCGGGTCCGGCACCACGCCAGGCGTGTCGCGCAGGGCCTCCATCGCCAGCCGCTGCGCCTCGTGCAGGTCGACCCCGGTGCCGATCGCCACGTCGAACCAGAGCTGGCGCAGGGGGTTGCGCGTGTAGTTCAGGATCACCGCCTTGTAGACCGCGGCGTTCGGCAGCCGGAGGTGGTTGCCCTCGAGCGTCATCAACACCGTGTCGCGGGTCGTGAGGCGCACGACCTTGCCCTCGTGCGTGTCGATGACGACGTGATCCCCTGCCGAGAAGGGTCGCTGGGTCCCAAGCAGGATGCTCGCGAGGTAGTTCTCGCCGATGTCCCGGAAGGCGAGCCCGAGCGCCAAGCCGGCCAGACCGGCAGCCCCGACGACCGCTCCGACGAGCGCGGTCGCTTCCACGAGCTCGAGCGCGATCACCACGCCCATCAGGAACACGACGGTCGCGGTGATCTGCTGGATGATGCCGCGCACGAGGCGCCGGCGGTGCACGAGCCGGAAGGGCGCCTCCCACCTCCCGAGGAGGCGCGCGAGCACCGCGAAGAGCACGATCACCCCGAGCGCGAGGGCGATCAGCGGGAGCCTCGCGACGAACGTCCGCCACCAGATGCCGAGGCGCTCGACGACGGGCTCGATCCGTTCACCTACCTGTTCCGTCTCTTCGATCCGATCCTCTACGTAGACGACTCCCTCCATGCTCTCGGCGAGCTCGAGCGCCTTCTCGCGCGCGCGTGCAGTGGCCGCGGTGCCCTCGAGCCGCACCACCCCCGAGCGCACGCGCACGTTCACGTCCCGGAGGGCCTCCACGTGGGCGAAGATGCTCTCGAGCCGCTCCTCGATCTGAGCGTCGGACGCCGGCGGGGTCACGTCGACGGACGCGCCGGTTGCTCCTCGGGCGCGGGCCCCTGCACGGGCATCTGCGCCCACGCCGTGGGCGCCGCGTGCGCGAGCACGAGGGCGACCGACGCGCAGGCCGACAGTGGACGGATCGCCACGGCTGCCCTCTAAGCCCGGGGGCGTCTCGGGCCAGCCAGGCCGAAGGCTCGCCGTGTGGCCCGAGCCCCCGCTCCGAGGGCGGCGCACGAAACTGGACGGCCGCGTGCGTTTCGTGCCATCGGGTCCACTGATGAGGAGTCTCGGACTCGGCGCGCTGGTCGTGTCCCTCGGATGCGTCGCCTGCGGCGCGGACGCGACCCGATCGCTTCCGGACGGCGGGGCGCCCGAGCCCGAGCCGGCGCCGGCTCCGCTGCCCGAGCCGCCGGCCCTCGAGCCCGTCCCGGAGCCCGATCCCGAGCAGGTGCTTCGCGCCCGCGCGGAGGCCGAGGCCGAGGCGGCGCTCGAGGCGGAGCGGGCGCGGCTCGAGGCCGAGCGGGCGGCGTTCGAGGCGACCTACCCTCGTCATGGCGTCGTCTACCACTTCCTCGCGCAGGTCTTCGCCGAGCCGGACGACCAGAGCCAGGTCGTCGGGTACATGCGGCGGGGTGCCCAATTCCGCGCCAAGGCGAAGGTGCAGGGCCCGGGCTGCTCGGGGGGCTGGTACGAGGTGCCCGGGGGCGGGTACGTGTGCGGCGGCGCCGGCTATCTCATCGGCGACGGGCCGCAGACCTTCGAGCCGTCGCCGGTCCCGCCGGCGCTCGACGACGCCCTGCCCTACCTCTACGCGTACACCACGCGGGACGACGTACCGCAGTTCTGGGTGCTCCCGACGCTCGAGCAGGAGGAGCAGGCCCGGGCGCTCTTCCGGGAGCTGCGTCGAGCGGAGGAGCGGGCCACGCGCGGCGCCGACGCCGGCGTGCCGGACGCTGGCACGGCGGGCGAGCCGGCCGGCGAGGAGGAGAGCGCACAGGCGGACGAGGTCGACGCACCACCCCCTCCCGGTCAGGAAGAGGAGGAGGGGACCGCCGAGCCGACCGAGGAGGACGGCGTCGGTTTCCCCGACTTCCTGCGGATGCGGATGCTGCGAGGCTTCTACGTGAGCCTCGACCGGCGCGCCGAGACCGAGGTGGGACGGCAGCTCTACCGGACGGTGCGCGGGGCCTACGTGCGGGCGAGCGAGCTGACGCCCAACGAGCCCCCCGAGAGCCGCGGCGTCGTGCTCGGGGGGAGCTGGGAGCTGCCGGTGGCCATCGTGTTTCGGTCCGGCGCGACGCGCTACCAGCGCGATCCCGCGACGGGGCGGCTGCGTCGGGACGGCTCGCTCGAGCGCCACGCGCCGCTCGCGATCACCGAGGACGACCTCGTCGTGGACGGGCGCCGCTACGTCGTGGGGCGGAACGGGACGGTGGTCCGCGAGCCGTCGGTCCGGATCATCCGGCAGGTGGGGCTGCCGGCGGGGGTGCCGGAGGGCGCCCGGTGGATCCACGTCGACCTCTCCGAGCAGGCGCTGGTGGCCTATGAGGGCGAGCGGCCGGTGTTCGCGACGCTCGTGTCGACCGGCAAGCCGGGGCACGAGACTCCTACGGGCCTCTACCGGATCCAGTCGAAGCACGTCTCGACCACCATGGACGACGACAGCAGCGAGGACGGGGCCTACAGCATCGAGGACGTGCCGTGGACGATGTACTTCCACGGCAACTACGCGCTGCACGGCGCGTTCTGGCACTACACCTTCGGCCGGGTCCGGAGCCACGGCTGCGTGAACCTCGCCCCCGCCGATGCCCGGTGGCTGTTCCAATGGTCCACGCCCACGCTCCCGGCGTCCTGGCACGGCATCTTCGCCGACCCGCGAGCGAACCCCGGGACGTTCGTCTACATCGAGGAGTGAGAGCTGCGCGGGGCATTCCCTCGTCCCGCTTGACGAACGGCGATCGGCCCCGTAACCCGGACGGCCCGTGGAAGACATGCGCCCGCACGCTCCACCGCGCCCCTGCCCCGTGTGTGGGAGCGACGTGGATCCGCTCCGCGCGGGCGAGGTGATGCTCCTGCAGGACGGGTTCCGGTACCTGTGCGATCGGGACTGCCGCGCGCGTTTCCTCGGCGGCGAGCGCGCGCACGACGCGTTCTACCGCGACCGCGCGTCACGGCCGCCTCCGGCCCCTCGGCCCGAGCCGACCACCGGCCGGATCCGCACCGGCGACCCGATCGACCTCGCGCCGCTGCTGCACGATCCCGGGCCCGTCCCCGTGACCGCCCTGCCGCGGCCCTGGCTCGGGGCGACCGCGGCGGTGGCGGCCATCGCGCTCGCCGCGATGAGCACCTCGGCGCTCCTCGCCGGGCTCTCGACGCTCCTCACGTGCGTCGCTGCCGGGGCGGCGCTGGCCGCCTCCTGGCGGGCACGGGCCGACGTGGGCTGGCTCGCCTGGGCGGTGGGACCGGCCGGCGCGATCCTGGCTGCGAACGCGGCGCTGCTCGCACGGCTCGAGGACGAGCGGGCATGGCTCGGCCTCGTCGGCGCCGCGGTCGCGGCCGGAGCCATGGTCGCGCGGAGCTGGCTCGACGCGCGCATGCGCCAGCCCGTGGACGCGGTCGTCCGCGAGCTCGCCCACCGGCTCCCCCCAACGGTCCGCGTTCCGGTCCACGACGAGGCCAACCCGGTCGAGGTGAAGCTCGTCGAGGTCGAGACGAGCCGGGTCCGGACGGGCGAGGAGGTGCTGGCCATCGAGCGGGAGACGGTCGCCGTGGACGGCATCGTGAAGGCGGGCGAGGCGTTCGCCCTCCTGCATCCGGGTGCGCGCACGCCCGTTCGGCGCGTCCCGGGGGACCCCCTGCTCGCGGGCGCGCGCATCACCGAGGGCGCGGTGCGCATCATGGCGACCCGTGTGGGGGACGACCGCGCTGCGGCCCGCCCGACGCGGTTCGGAGCCGCGTCGGGCAACGACGCCGCGCCGATCGCCCGCCTCGCAGGCGAGATGACCCGCTGGGGTGGCATCGCCGCGCTCGCGGGGGCGGCCCTGGCGGTCGGGATGACCGACGGGAGCGGCACGGCCGCCCAGCTCTCGGCCGCCGCAGCGGTGCTGCTCGCGGCCCCGCTGCTCGCCGTCCGCCGCTCGGCCGAGCTCCCGCTCGTGGCCGCGGGGGCGACCAGCGCCGCGCGCGGGATCGCGTTCCACGGCGCCCGTGCCCTCGACACCGCGGGTCGGGTCCGGGTGGCGGCGCTCGGTGCACGGGGCATCGTGACCGAGGGCGAGCTCGAGGTGGTCGAGATCCATCCCATCGACGACGCCGACCCCGACGCCGTCCTCGCGCTCGCCGCGGCCGCCGAGGCCGCGGCCGAGGGACACCCGATCGCGCGTGCGGTCCAGCGCTTCGCCGAAGCGCGGGGGATTTCGCACGAGAGCGTGCGGCGGGCCACCGCCGTCGTCGGACGCGGCGTCACCGCGCTCGCGCCGGGCGGAGAGCCGCTGGTCATCGGCAACCGGAGGCTCCTCCTGGACGAGGGCGTGAGCGTGGCCGTCGCCGACTCCGAGGCCGCCCGCGCCGAGGCCCGCGGGCACACGACCGTGTTCGTGGGGCTCGGCGGCCGCGTGCGCGCGGTGATCTCGCTCCAGGACACGGTGCGGCCGGGCGCGCGCGCCGCGGTCCAGCGCATCTTCGACCTGCACGTCGAGGTCGTGCTCCTGTCGGGCGACCACCGCACCACGGTCGAGGCCATCGCGCGCAACCTGGACGTCGGGAACGTGAGAGCCGAGCTCCTGCCCGAGGAGCGAGGCGCCGAGGTGCAGCAGCTCCGGGAGACCGGCGGCGCGGTCGCGGTGGTCGGCCGGCCGAGCCACGACGACCTCGCGCTTTCGGCGGCGGACGTCCCGGTGGTGGTGGGTGCCGCGGGCGGGGCCGCGGGCGAGCGCGCCGTGGCGCTCGCGACCGACGACGTACGCGACGCCGCGGCGGCCCTGTGGATCGCGCGTGCGGCGCGGGGCGGCGCGTGGCGGGCCCTCGGCACCTGCCTCGGGGCGGGTGGCTTGCTCGTCGTGGCGGCCGCGGTGGGGCTGGCGCCGCCCGCGGTCGCGGCCATGCTCGCGCTGGTGGTCGATTCGGTGGCGCTCGCGGCCGGGCCGCGGCTGCTCAGGCGGGTCGCGCTGCGCGTCCCGGCGAGGTCCTGACGATGGCTGACGAAGACGAGAAGAAGGCCAAGACGGCGTGGGGCGGTCGGTTCCGGGAGGCTCCCGACGAGGTGGCGGTGCGGTTCAGCGCGAGCGTCGACTTCGACGAGCGGCTCGCGGCCGAGGACGTACGGGGCTCGATCGCGCACGTCCGCATGCTCGCCGCGCGCGGCATCGTGAGCGTAGCGGACGCGAAGCGCATCGAGGCGGGGCTGCAGGAGATCGGCGCGGAGATCGAGCGTGGCGAGATGACCTGGGACCCCTCCCGCGAGGACGTCCACATGAACATCGAGGCCACGCTGACCGACCGCATCGGCGAAGCGGGCGGGCGGCTTCACACCGGGCGGAGCCGCAACGACCAGGTGGCCACCGACATGCGGCTGTGGACGCGGAGCGCCTGCGGAGCGACCGCCGAGCGCATCGATCACCTCCTCGCGGTGCTCGCCGAACGTGCGGGCGGCACCGTCGGCGTGCTGATGCCCGGCTACACGCACCTGCAGCGCGCACAGCCCGTGCGCCTCGCCCACCACTTGCTCGCGTGGTGCGAGATGCTCGAGCGCGACCGCGGGAGGCTCGAGGACGCGGCGCGGCGCATGAACGAGTCGCCGCTCGGGGCGGGTGCGCTCGCCGCGACCACGTTCCCGATCGACCGCGAGATGACGGCGCGTGACCTCGGCTTCGAGCGCCCGACGCGCAACTCCCTCGACACGGTGGCCGACCGGGACTTCCTGGTCGAGACGGTGGCGGCCCTGGTCAACTGCGCGGTGCACCTCTCCCGGATCTCGGAGGAGCTCGTCCTGTGGAGCACGCAGGAGTTCGGGTTCGTCCAGATGAGCGACGCCTTCACGACGGGCTCCTCGATGATGCCGCAGAAGAAGAACCCGGACATGGCCGAGCTCGTGCGCGGCAAGTGCGGCCGCGTGGTGGGCGACCTCGTCGCGCTCGTCGTGATGCTGAAGGGGCTGCCCCTCGCGTACAACCGCGACATGCAGGAGGACAAGCCGCCCGTCTTCGACGCCTTCGACACCGTCGACGACTCGCTGGCGGTGCTCACGGGCGCGATCGCCACCGCCCGGTTCGCGCCGGAGCGGATGGCCCAGGCCCTCTCGAAGGGGTTCGTCGACGCCACCGAGATCGCCGACTGGCTCGCGGCGCGGGGGGTGCCCTTCCGGGACGCCCACCACGTGGCGGGGCGGCTCGTGGCGTACGCCCTCTCGCACGACAAGACCCTCGCCGAGCTGTCCCTCGACGAGCTGCGTGCAGAGCACGAGGCCTTCGACGAGGACGTGTACCGGGCGCTCGACCCGGAGGTCGCGGTGGAGCGCCGGGACGTCGCGGGCGGGCCGGCCCGCGCGCGCGTGGAAGGTGAGGTCGCGGCGCTCCGCGAGCGGCTCGGGGCGCGAGGGGTGGACGTCCCCGAAGTCGCCGCGCGCTACGGTACGCGCAAGGAGCCCTGACGTGGCCGAGACAAGAAGCATCCTGAGATCCCACTCGTGGACGTTTCGCGACGGTGAGCTGTGGTGCGAGCAGGTGCCGCTGTCGCGCATCGCCGACGCCGTGGGCACGCCGGCGTACGTGTACGGCGCGGCCGCCATCGACGCGGCGTTCGCCGAGGTGGACGCCGCCGTGTCGTTCGCGCCGCACCTCGTCGCGTACGCGGTCAAGGCGAACGGCAACCTCGCGATCCTGAGCCGACTCGCGAAGGCCGGCTCGGGCGCCGACATCGTCTCGGGCGGCGAGCTCGCGCGGTGCATCGAGGCGGGGATGCCGCCCGACCGCATCGTGTTCAGCGGGGTCGGCAAGCGCGACGAGGAGATCGAGGCTGCGCTCCGCGCGGGCATCCGCGCGCTCCACGTGGAGAGCGAGGCCGAGATCGGCGTGGTCGAGGGGATTGCGAAGCGGCTCGGCGTGCGCGCGCCGGTCGTGCTGCGCGTGAACCCGGACGTGGACCCGGAGACCCACCCCTACATCGCGACCGGCCTGCACGACACCAAGTTCGGGGTCGAGCTCGACGTCGCGCGCGCGCTGTTGCCACGCTTGATCGGCAGCGACCACCTCGCCTTCGAGGGGCTCGCCTGTCACATCGGCTCACAGCTCTCGAAGCCGTCGGCGCTCGGGGACGCCGTCGAGATCGTCGCCCGCTTCGCGCGAGAGTGCCGCGAGGCGGGCGCCGCTCTGCGCTCGCTCGACGCGGGGGGCGGCTTCCCCATCCCGTACGGCGAAGAGGACCGCCCCTACCCCACCGCCGCCGACCTCGGCGCGGCGATCCGGCAGGGCCTCGAGCGCGGCGGCGCGGCCGATCTCGGCCTCGAGCTGGTGGTCGAGCCCGGCCGCGCGCTGGTCGGCAACGCCGGCGTGCTCGTGACGCGCGTCCTCTTCGAGAAGCGCACGCCGAAGAAGCGCTTCGTCATCGTGGACGCAGCGATGACCGAGCTCGTCCGCCCCGCCCTCTACCAGGCCCATCACACCATCGAGCCGGTCCTCGCCGCGCTTCCGGACGCGCCGCGCACGCCGGCCGACGTCGTCGGCCCGGTCTGCGAGACCGGCGACTTCCTCGCGCAGGATCGCCCCCTGCCCCCGGTCCGGCGCGGCGACCTGCTCGCGGTGTTCAGCGCGGGGGCCTACGGCTCGAGCATGGGGAGCACCTACAATGGCCGCCCCTTCGCCCCCGAGGTCCTGGTCGACGGCGGCGACTACCGCGTGGTCCGCGAGCGCGCCCCGGTCGAGGACCTGTGGGCCCGCGAGGTGCCGTAGGGCCCCGCCCCCTACTCGACGCCGCCGCCGTTCGACCACAGCGCGTTGCGGAGCGACCTCATCCGTCCCTCCACCGCGTGCAGGCGTGCGGTGGTCGTGCCGGTGCGGGACTCGAGCATGCCGAGCGCGCTCTCTCCCTCGCTCTGCGCGTCGCGGACGGTGCGCAGGACCTCGGCGATGCTGCGGGTCATCTCCTCGGTCGCCTTGGTGAGGAAGTCGACCAGCTTGTCGCCGAACTCGTCGATCTGCCGGTCGAAGGCGTCCGCGAGCTTGCCCGCGGCCTCGCGCACGGCGCGTGGCGCCTCCTCCATGGCCCGCCGCTTGACCTCCTTGTCGGCGCGGCCGCGGAACACGTAGGCGAGCACCGGTGCCGCGAGGGCGAGCGCCCCGCCCACCAGCACGTTCGAGAGCGCCATCAACGTCAGGCCGAAGGCGCCGAGCGCGAACACGCCGACGTCGTACGCGAACGTGTTGACCTTGAGGTCGAGGTTGGCCGCCGCCGGCCCGAGCGCCTCGCGCAGCTTCTTCGAGTGCTCGTCCGCGTCGTCGCTGAGGAATGCGATCGCCTCCTCCGCGACGCGCTCGAGCCTGCGCGCGACCTCCTCGCCCTCGGCGTCGGCGAACTCGCGGAACTTCTCCTCGATGAAGCCCGGCAGGTACTTCTTGAGCTCCTCCGCCTTGCTCTGCTCGATCTCGCCCGGGAGCGCGAGCGCGAACGAGCTGCCGAAGCTCTCGACGTCCTTGCGGACCATGGCCTTGACGGCCGCCAGCGACTCGCGCACCCGCTGCTGGCGCTCGGCCAACTGCTGGCCGGAGCCCTCGAGCTCCGTCTCAAGCGCCCGAAGCCGCGCCTCGAGGTCCGCCTGATCCATCGACAGCGCCCGCCGCTGCACCTCGATGCCCGTCCGCAGGACGCCGGCCGTCCTGAGCCCCTGGTCGAGGGCGTTGTCGAGCAGCACGCGGCCGCGCTCCTCCTGGAGGAACGTCTGGAGCGCGTCGACGAAGGCGTCGAGCCCCGAGCCCGCGCGGTCGCCCTCGACCGCCTGCTGCGCGCTCAGCGCGAAGACCTTCGGGTCGTCGACGAGCTGGGCGAGGTGGCTCTTCGCGTAGGCCATGGCCTCCTCGCGCTCCTCGTCGCTCAAGAGATCGATCTTGTTGATGACGAAGAAGAGCTTGTCGCGTGAGCCCGACAGGAGCTTGCCCGCGATGAACTGCCGCTCGCTCTCCTTGAGGATCTGACCCGCGTCGAGCAGGAACACCACCGCGTCGGACCGCGGGATGTACCCGTAGGTGATCTCGGCGCGCTGGAGGTTCAGGTCGTTGACCCCCGGCGTGTCCACCAGGACGACCCCCTCCTCGAGGAGCGGCGCCGGGTACATCACCTCGAGGTAGCGCACCTCTTCCCGCGCCGCCGTCCCGCCGACCACGTACTCTCCGACCTCGGCGACCGGGACCTCCTTGCCCTCGCCGGCCTCGGTGACCGCGCGCGCGAGCGGCTCGGGTCCGTGCTCGATGTGGTGGATCACCGCCGTCGTCGGCGTCACGCCCACCGGCAGGAGCGTGTTGCCGAGGAGCGCGTTCACGAACGTGGTCTTGCCGTGGTTGAACTCGCCGAGCACCACCAGGTGGAACCGCTCCTCCTCGAGCCGCGGGATGCGATCGTCCCTGAGCCCCCGAGCCAGCGACAGGGCCCCGGTGTCCTCGGCCAGGTCCGCCACCTCGCGGAGCGCCCCGAGCACGTCGCTCTTGCTGCTCACGTAGTCAATCGCCACCGTTCGCTCCCCTCTCGGCGCCCTTCTTGCCGTTGCCGCCCTTGACGATCTGGATGATCTCGCTGGTCTGCCGATCCACGTCCTCGAGGCTCATGCCGCCCGGGCCGAGGCCGGCCGCTTCGCGATAGAGCTCGCTCTCGGCGAACGTGCGCAGCGCCTGGATGCGCTTGGTGAGGTACGGGTGCGACGCGAACAGCTCGGTGAACCGGCTCACGCCCTCGCGTCCCTCCTCGAGCTGCTCGAGGTACGCCTCGACGTTCAGCTCGTCGTAGAGCTTCTGCGAGCCGCACGCGAGCTTCAACAGGGCGCGCGAGCCGGCCTCGAGGTCGCGCGTGCAGAGCAGGCCCGCGCGGTCGGAGGTGATCTCGGCCCGGCGGTACCAGGCGTTGAGCGCGACCTCGACCGGCGGCAGGATGAACCGCAGCATGGCCACGGCCGTCCGGCTCATCAGGATCAGGATGGTGTTGTAGATGACGTGCTTGTTCTGGATGTGGCCGGTCTCGTGACCGATCACGAACTTGAGCTCGTCGTAGTCGTAGTGGTCGACGAGGGCCGAGTGGACGACGATGAACGCCTCCTCGTCGGTCCCGAAGGTGTACGCGTTCAGGACGGGGCTGTTGGCGACGTAGACCTGCGGGACCGGCACGTCGAGCGCCTCGGCGCACTCCTCGGCGATCCTGTAGATCGTCGGGAACTGCCGCGGGGTCACCTTGATCGTGGTCCCGAGGAGCTGGCTCTTGAAGAACCCGTCCTTGTACATCCGGACCGTCGCCGCCGCCGCCATCTCCACCGGCTTCATCCGCCGGAACGTCTGGAGCATGGCGATGTCCGCCGAGTACGCGTAGCGGGCCCCGAGGTCGCCGCCGTACGCCGCCCGCTTGCGCCGGGCGATGTACCGCCCGAGCTCGAAGCCGCCGCCCTGTTCCCGTCGTTGGTCCATCATTCGAGCTTAGGTGGGGGTCCCTCCTCCGGCAAACCGCCCGGGGTGAGGGGACATTCCCCCGTTCCCTTGCCTCCTCCCTCCTTTCCTATACCCTCCGCGCCCCGAAACCATGCCCGGCATCACGATCGTGGGCACCGGCAGCTTCACGCCCGGTGAGCCCGTCCCCAACGCGGCCCTCGCGCGAGTCATGGACACCGACGACGAGTGGATCCGCCAGCGGACCGGCATCCACCAGCGTCACTTCGCGGCGGAGGGCCAGGGGTGCAGCGACCTCGCGGTCGAGGCGGCGAAGCGGGCCCTCGAGAGCGCCCGGATCGCGCCGGGCGAGGTCGACTACATCGTCTTCGCCACGATGACGCCGGACTACCTGTTCCCGGGGTCGGGCGGCCTGCTCGGCGCGAAGCTCGGCATCGCGGGGGTGCCCGCGCTCGACATCCGGCAGCAGTGCGCGGCCATCCCTTTCGGCCTTCAGGTGGCCGACGGCCTGGTCGCCTCCGGCGCGGCCCGGACGGTGCTGCTGGTCGGCGCCGAGGCCCACGCCGGGTTCATGCCCTGGGACGACTGGGACGTGGTCTACGGGAAGAGCGACGCGAAGACCCCGGACGAGATCTACGATCGCGCCACCCGGCACCGGGGCCTGGCCGTGGTGTTCGGCGACGGCGCGGGCGCGCTGGTCCTTCGCAAGCACGAGGCGGAGGGGCACGGGCTCATCGGCAGCCTGGTGCGCACCGACGGCAACCTCTTCGACCAGATCTACATCGAAGGCGGCGGCTTCCGGCGCCGGCCCTACTGGACGCCCGAGATGTTCGACAAGGAGCTGCACATCCCGCGGATGGCGGGCCGCGACCTCTTCAAGAACGCGGTCACGAAGCTCCCGGCGGTCGTGCGCGAGCTGTGCGCCCGCCACGACGTCGCCCTCGACGACATCGACTGGTTCGTCGCCCACCAGGCCAATGACCGGATCAACAACGCCGTCCGCCAGGCGCTGAAGGTCCCCGCCGACAAGGTCCCGAGCAACATCGCCCGCTACGGCAACACCTCGGGGGCGACGATCCCCATCCTGATGGACGAGCTCATCCGCGCCGGCCGCGTCAGGCCCGGCCAGCTCCTGTGCTTCCTCGCCCTCGGCGCCGGCCTCCACTGGGGCGCCGCGCTGATGCGGCTGTAGGCACCCGAGACGGCCCGCGACTAGAGCACAGCGCATGATCTCCGACCGAGGATCGCGGTCGAGGTCGGTGCGGATGCAAGGCGCCGAGCCGCAGGAATACCGCGAGGGCTCGGCAACGCAGCAGACGCGCCGAGATCGGCCGCGAGCCGACCGAGGAGATCATGCGCTGTGCTCTAGATCTCCTCCTCGACCGTCGGCTGGCGGCTCTGCCAGCGCTCGCGCTGCTGGGGGGTGCCGAGGTTGTGCTCGACGAGCCAGTCGACGAGATCCTCGTCGACGAGCTCGAGGATCGTCTCCACCCTGTCGACGACCAGGCCGGCGAGATCCACCAGCTCCTCGCCCTCCGAGTCCAGATCCGCGTGCACGACGAGCTGGCCGGCCTCGTCGAGGCCGATCTTGACGTCCCAGTACTGGATGTTCGTGGACAGGGCCCACAAGAGGAAGTCCGGCCCGGCGCCGGCCGGCGGCGGCAGGCACACCATGACGCGCAGCGAGTCCGCCTCGGCGTCGTGCTCGATCTCCAGCGTCACCTCGCCGAAGCGGGCGTCCACGACCGCTCCGAGGCCGCGCTCGGTCTCGGCGATCCCGTCGATGTCGTCCTCGAGGCGATCCCGGAGGGCGCTGAGCAGCTCGTCGGCCATGCTGGCCCGCAACCATGCTCCCTCCCGGCACCGTGCGCCAGCCCTGGGCCTTGAGACGTGGGTCGGCGAGACTTAAGAAGCAACGTATGGACGTCGCTTCTGCCCTGGATTGGCGACAGAACCTGATCGAGGACGAGGAGGGGATCCTGGCGGTCGCGCGCGACGCGCGCCGGGTCGCCGTCCTCGGGATCAAGACGGCGGAGCAGGAGTTCCAGCCGGGCTATTACGTCCCCCAGTACCTGAAGCACCACGGCGTCGAGGTCGTCCCGGTCCCCGTCTACTACCCGGACGTGACCGAGATCCTCGGCCAGCGCGTCTACCGGCGCCTCGTCGACATCCCCGGCCCGGTCGACATGGTGAACGTCTTCCGCCGGCCGGGAGACATCGACGCCCACGTCGAGGACATCCTCGCCAAGGCCCCGCGCGCCGTCTGGTTCCAGCTCGGCATCCGGAACGAACGCGCCGCCGAGCGGCTCGCGCGCGCCGGCATCCGCGTGGTCCAGGACCGCTGCCTCATGCTGGACCACCGCCGGGCGCTCGCCGGCGGGTGACCGGGACCGGCGGACCGACGCGACTGGTTCCACCCGCGCAACTTCCGCGAGAGGAACTTCCAAGGACGGTAGTTACCTGCTACCCTTCCTGCGTGGTCGAAAAACCCAACGATATCCTTGACAGGGACGCCGAGTGGCGG
>JBDIVX010000178.1:0-15487 GCA_039794305.1 Candidatus Neutrinellum sp. | reverse complement strand
ACCCACGGTGGGCCGGCTCGGCGGCGCCACGGGCACGCGGTCGCTGATGGTGCCCACGGCGTCGTACACGTACCTCGCTTCGTGGACCGCGGCCTCGCCGAGCGAGGCCTCGGCGGCGTCGAAGCCTGCGTCCATCGTGCTGGACAGGCCCGTCCGCACGAGCCCGATGGCGAGGTCCCTCCGGGCGTCGTCCGCCTGCGCCTGCGCCTGCCGCGCCGCCTCCTCGCCGGCGACGCCTGCGCGGAAGGCGATCTCGGTGAGCCGCGCGCGACGGTCGGCGCTCTCCACATCGATCGCGCCGGTGGCCGCCCCGACGCCGAGCTCGACGAGCGTCCCGGCGAAGCCCGCGCCCCCGGTGGCAACGCCGAACGCGATGTCGGTCGCGTGCTTCAGCAGAGTGACGGTGATGTCGCGCCCGATGCGGCGGGCCTCGGCGCCGTCGACGTGCTCGGCGACGGACTGCTCGACGAACGTCGGGGGGCGGCCGATGCCGGCGCGGTGCAGGCGCAGGTGCTCGCCGTGGATCCCGAAGCGGCCGGCGGCGGCCTGCGCGGCCTCGGGGAAGGTGCGCAGGACGTCGCCGGTGGCCCACTCCCGGATGGCGTCCGAGCCGGACAGGATCCGGTCGCGCTCCTCGCGAACGGCCGTCGCGCACTCGGACAGGGCGCCGCGCAGGGCCTGCCGGAGCTCCGCCGCCTCGGCGTCGTCCGCGGGCGGGCTCAGCGACTCGACGCGCTCGAGCGCCTGCTCCGAGACGCCGAGCGCGGCGAGACCCTGGAGCGCCGGCACCCGCGAGCTGCTCGACAGCTCGCCGGCGAGCTGGTCGAGCGTCTGCCGCGACGGCTGGGTGTACTTCTGGACGAGCGAGTCGAAGCTCCTGGCGACCTGGTCGGTCGTCTGCTGGGTGAGCGCCATGACGGCGCGCGTCCCGAGCGCGTGGAGGGCGCGGTCGGCCTGCTCGCCGCGCAGGCCCGTGGCCTCGACCGCCCGGCGGACCTGCGCCGGCGAGAGCCCCTGCAGGTCGCGCAGAAACCGCGCCCCGTCGGGGAAGGCGCCCGAGACGGCCTCGTCGACCGCTCGCTGGTTCGCGCCCGGCGGGATGCGCACGCCGCGGAGCGCGCCGGCGAGCCGCGCTTCGGGCCCGCGGGGCCCGGCGGCCTGACGGTCGTCGCGCGCCTGCGCGATGCGCGCCTGCCCCTGCTCCTCGCGGGCGGCGCGGAACCGCCCGAGCACGCTCTGCATGCACAGCATGCTGCGGTCGAATTCCGGAACCCGGGCGAGGATGGGCTGCATCTCGCGCTCGGCCTGGGCGAGTCCGATCTCGCCACGCTCGAACCTCTGCACGACGGCGTCGAGCAGGCTCGAGGCTTCGAAAGCGCGGATGGGCGCCTGACCGTTGGGCATCAAGGGGGGGACCGGCCGGCTCCAGCCGGCTTCCGTCGTCGTCGTCATGGCCCCGTTGTCGGCCTACGGCGCCGCGAGTTGCGTCGGCGGGGCCGTCTTTCTTTCGGCCGGCGACTACAGCGGGTGCGTCAGCCGCACGTGGAGCGAGGGCCACACCGAGCGCTGCAGGTAGTCGTAGCGCCCGAAGTCACCGTCTTCGCCGTCGAAGGCCCAGCACGTGGCGAGCGACGCCCCGGCGCCGAGCGACCAGCCTTCGGCCAGCCGAAACCGGTAGCCGGCGTCGAGGCCGGCGGCCCAGCCGATGCCGTGCGACGCGACCGCGGCGAAGCCGACCCAGACGCCGCCGTAGAGGCCGGCCGAGGCGCCGTCGGGCTCGAGGCGGAGCGCAGGGCCGACGGCGAAGGAGACCTGCGTCTCGGTCCGGTCGGTGAACGCGTTGGCCGGTGCGCCGGCGAGGCCGACGCGCGCGGCGCCCCCGAGGCGCAGGAGCCCGTGCGCCCGCCACGTGAGCGCGATCTCGAGCGCGCCGGCCGGCCCCCAGTGGGTGAGGGTGTCGACGCCGTCGGGCTGGGAGGGATCGTCGAGGTGCTCGTAGACGCTCCGGCTGTGGGTGAACGCGGCTCCGCCCTCGAGGGCGACGGCGAGGTCGAGGTCGCCGGCGCGCGCGCGGTGGGGCGCGAGGAGGACGAGAAGGAGCGCGAAGGCCGCGCTCGGCACGAACGAGGGGCGCGTCACGGGGCGCACTCGGGGATCTGGTGGCCCCCACCGGCGACGAGCTCCCGGACGGCAGCGAGGCCCGACTGGCAGTCGCCGTCGCGCGAGGTCGCCGTGACCATGCCGCAGGTCAGCGAGAAGGAGCCTCCGAGGCGCCCGGCGGCTTCGCAGCAGCGCGTGAGGCGCTGGCAGTCCTCGGTATCGGGTAGCTGGATCGGTTGACCGTCGGGGCCGACGACGGCGAAGGCGCCTCCGTTGGGGTCGTAGAAGATACTCGTCCGCTCGCGTGACGGCGGCTCGACGTCGTAGCGCATCTCGTACGACTGCTCGTCGAAGACGGCCCGCGAGTACCTGTCCCCGTGGTCGTCCCAGTCGAGCCGCATCTCCTCCGCGAAGCCGACCGCGTGAGGCAGGAGCGTGTCGGGCTCGGTGATCAGGCGGACGGTGCGGACGACGCGCGCGCCGAGCAGTCGCGTGCCCTCGCGGCCGAGGCTCCGGTAGACGGAAGACGCGAGCTCCTCGGAGTCCACGTCCATGGTGGCGCGCAAGAGGACGCAGCCCCCGCCGCGGCCCCCCGGGCACTCGACGGCGTCCTCGTACACGAGCGTGACCTCGGCCGAGAGCGGAGTCGCCGAGTTGAGCGCGAGCGCCGAGACGCGCATCCGCTCGCGGACCGGCTCGCCGCAGCGCAGCTCACGCCCGTTCCAGGCGTGGACGATCCACGTCCAGTGGGCCCGCGCGGTCTCGAGCTGGGCCTCCGGCGTCAGGTTGGGCCCGAGGATGTCGGCCGCGGCGGGCTCGAGCTCGCCCGCTGCGACGCCCTCGCCCAAGCGAGCGGCCATCCGGTCGACGCCGGCCACGCGCTTCACCGCTCCATCCGCCGCGAGCACCCATGTCGGTCGGACGCCCTCCACGTCCGGCGCGAAGCCTTGCGATCGCGTGCGCGTGGCCCCCGCGACGACGAACCGGACGTGGCGCTCCGGTCCCTCGGCCGTGATCTCCATCTGCAGCTCCGACGGCGACTCGAAGCGCCTCGGATCGCTGCCGTCCTGGTTCAGGCTCTCGGTCACGTAGAGGCCGCGCACACGCGCCGTGACGCGCTCGGGCCACGCGAAACGGAGCCGCACCGGCGGCGCCTCGCAAGCGGCGCTCTCCGGCTGCTCGGCCGGCGCCACCTGCGCGGCCGTCGCGCCCTGCCGCGCCGCTCCGCCGCCGCACGCCACGCCGAGCACCGCGACGAGCGCGATCGCAGCCGGTGGTTTCCGCATGAACGCCGTGCCTCCCCTCGTCGGGAGCGTACTCCTGCGCCGACCGCCCGGTCAACGAGTCTGCTGCTTCGTTCACCCCCAGGGGTGAACCGCGAGCGGGCGCCCCCGGAGTCGAACGTGAAGACCTGCCACGATCCGGGCGACGCGGCCGGGCCTCCACTGGACGCGGTCGAGGGCCGGTCCGCCGCGTCGCCGCCGCCGCACGCGGCGGAGGTGGCGAGCGCGAGGACCAGGACGACTCGACCAGACGCCATGAGTGCGAGGGTACATCGGCCCGTCCCCGCCGCCCCCGAGCCCCATCCGAAATTTTTTTTTCGCGGGTCGATGAGAACCGGGGCCCGGCGCGCCCACCCACTGCCGAACCCGACGGAGGGGACGATGCCCGAGCCCGGACAGACGCTTCGAACGACATTCACTCTCGGCCTCTTGCTCGCGCTCGAGGCAATCGCCGGCCCGCCGGCGCGCGCGGAGGACCAGGCCCCCGCGGCCGAGCCGCCCGCCGCCGAGCAACCCGCGACCGAGCCGCCCGCCGCCGAACAGCTCGCGACCGAGCCGCCCGGCGCCCCGACGGCGACCCCGCTCGTCATCGTGCAGGAGGAGGCCCCGCCCGAGGAGGGCGACGCGCCGCTCTTCCGGGGGCTCTTCGCGAGCGGCCAGGTGGGCCTCGTCATGCCGCTGAGCGGCCCGCTCGCGCTGCACCGCGCCCTCGGCGCCGAGGCGACGATCGCCGCCGGCATCCTGTTGCTCGAGCAGCTCGCCGGGTTCGCCGAGGTCGTCGCCGCGCGCCACGAGACGGGCGCCGGGTGGACGTACACGACGGTCGGCGCCGGGCTCGGGGTGCGCGGGACGCTGATGCCCGAGCTCGCGCTCCACCCCTTCGGCGAGGCGGGGCTCCTCGTGCAGCTCGTGTCGGCCGGCGATCAGGACGGCCTCCTGTCCGATCCGCTCGTCACGCTCGGGATGACGATGACGGTGGGGCTCGAGCTCGACCTCTCCCGGCACTTCTCGCTCGAGGTCGGCGTCCGGCCGGAGTTCGTCTTCAACCGCGCCGCCTGGCCCGAGGGCGAGGAGGCGCCCGACCACACCTTCCTCGTCGCGCCCTTCGCGGCCGGCACGTTCTACCTGTGAAGGAGGCACCGATGCGCACCGTGACGTCGACCGCTCTCGCCCTGACGTTCCTGCTCGCGGCCGCCGGGGCCTCCGCCCAGGAAACGACCGTCGAGGTCGTGCGCGGGCCGGTGCCGGACTCCGCCGCGACCTTCGAGCGGGGCTTCGTGCTCCGCCTCTCGGGCGGCGGCCGGCTCCCGCTCACCGGGCCCCTCGCCGACCTCGGCAACGCCGGGATCGGCGCGCGGATCGCCGCCGGCACCCATTTCCTGCCGGGCCTCGCCGCGCTCGTGGAGGTGGGCGCCGCCCGCATCCCGCGCGCGAAGGGGGACGACCTCGGGCACGGGGTCGCCGACGCGTGGCTGCTCGTGCGCGCCGCGTTCGTCGTGGACGAGGCGCTGCACCTGTTCGGGGAGGTCGGCGGCGGCGTGGTCTTCGTGGGCCCGCAGCCGGGGACGGGCCTGTCGCTCGGCGGCGCCGAGGCTGCGGGCGCGGCCGCGGTCGCCGGCGGGCTCGAGGTGGACCTCTTCGACGGGATCTCCGGAGAGGGCGGGCTGCGGATCGAGTACCTCGCGACCGGGAGCGCCTGGGGCGGCGCGACGCTCCTCGCGTCGCCGTACCTGGCGGCGACGCTGCACCTCTGACGGCGTGCTAGTCCATCCGGCGTGAGCCGCCTTCCGCCGTGGAGCGCGCGCGACCTCGCCCCGACCGCCGTCGGCGTGAGCGCGAGCCGGCGCACCGACATCCCCGCGCTCTACGGCGCGTGGCTCGCCGGTCGGCTCGAGGCCGGCCGAGTGGAGTACGTCCCCGCCGGTCCGCCCCGCCGGATCGAGCGGAGCCTCCGGCCGGAGGACGTCACGCACTTCACGTTCTGGTCGAAGTGGCCGCGGCCCTTCTTCCCGACGCTCGGGAGGCTGCTCGAGGCGGGCTACCCGGTCCTGTGGAACGTGACGATCACCGGCCTCGGCGGCACGGCGGTCGAGCCGTCGGTCCCGCCGCCCGAGCGCGCCGTCGCGGCGGTCGGTGAGCTGTCGCGGCTCGTCGGCCCGGGCGCGATCGTCTGGCGCTACGACCCGGTGTTCGTGTCGGAGCGCTTCGGCCCGGCGCACCACGAGCGCACGTTCGCCGCGCTCGCCGGCGCGCTCGCGGGCCGGGTGGACCGCGTCGCCATCTCGTTCGTCGAGCCCTACGCGCGCCGCGTCGCGCCCGATCTCCGGCGCTACGGCCGTGAGACGGGCGACGCGCCCGGGGAGCCGTCGGACGGCGAGAGGCTCGCGCTCGCCGCGCGCCTCGGCGAGCTCGCCGCCGAGGCGGGCGTCCCCCTGACGGTGTGCTGCGAGCCCGAGCTCGGCGCGGCGCTCGGCTGCGAGCCCACCGGCTGCAACCGCTTTGCGTGGGCGTGCCGCGTCTACCCCGACCTCGCCCGCCACCGCGCGCTCCGCGACCGCCCCACGCGCGCCGGCTGCGCGTGCAGCCGCGAGGTCGACATCGGCGTCTACGACACGTGCACGCTCGGCTGCCGCTACTGCTACGCCACGCGCGACCGCGACGCGGCGCGGCGCGCGCGCGGCCGCCACGACCCGGCCGGCGCCTGCCTCGCGCCCTGAGTCAGCCGTTGGTCTCGGGACGGCCGCTCCGGTCGGCGGGGCCCGAGTTCCGGGGGTCGACGTCGAAGATATCGACCGGGATCCCGGCACGCCCCGGCACGGGCGGAGACGCCTCCTCGATGGGCGGACCGCCGGCGTGGTGCTCATGTGCCGCCAACGGGACGGTCAGCTCATCCCGATCGGCTTCGATGCGGCGACCGTTCGGGCGCTGCTTCCCCGTCTCGGCGTCACGGGACGGGGAGACGTGCACTTCAACATCGTTCCACGGGCCGCGCGCATGCTGCTGAAGGTCCCCAACGGCGAGGACGTCGACGTGACCGACCGCGTGGGTGACCTCTCGTGGCTCGGAACCGCAACGCGTCCAGACGCGAGGCACGTCGCGGAGACGGCGGAGCCGTACCACGCGAGCGCGCCTGCCGTTCCCGCGGAGACGCGTCGCTTCTTCGCACGCATGGAGGGCGGTCGCCTCGTGCCGCTCGATCCGGTCGAGCTTCCCGAGGGCACGGTCGTCCTCGTCGCGACGCGAGCGCTGGCAGGGGCGCCCTCGTCGCGCGCTCTCCGGCGCATCGCAGCACGCGGCGGGCCCGACACGCTGCCGGTCGATCTCGCCGAGCGGCACGACTACTACGCCCACGGTGCCGGGCGCGCGGTCGAGCGATGAGCCCGGTCTTCGTCGACACCGTCTACCTGCTGGCCTCGATCAACCCCTCCTTCGTCGTGATGGAGGACATGGGGATCGAGCAGGCGCTCACGGCCGATGCGCACTTCGTGCAAGCCGGGTTCCGGGCGCTGATGCTCGAGTAGCGTCCCCGCTCACTCCGGCAGCGTGAGGTTCCCGCCCTCGCCCGCCGGTGCGGCATACTCTGCGGCGGTGGCGCTCCGGACGTGGAGGTTGCGGCAGCGGTGGCGGGCGTTGCGCGTGGTGCTGTGGGGTGCGCTGATCGCAGGCGTGCCGACGGTCGGCGTGCTCGCCTCGTGCCTGGTCAGCGTGATCCCGCTCGTCGTGGCGCAGGCGATCGCGCCGGACAACGACGCGGTGGGGATAGGGGCGGTCGCGCTCGGCGCGGTGGCGTGGGTGGTCGCGGCGGCGACGGTCGCAATGGGATCGCTTCGGCTCGCGGGGCGCATCGGGAGGGTGCGCGTCCGCCGAGGGACGGTGGCGGTCGGCGCGGATGGCCTGCGCTGGCGCGACCTCCTGAGGGCCCGGTTCGTGAGCTGGGCGGAGGTCGAGGCGGTGCGCGTCGTCGACGAGCCCGAGCGCGTGGTGGTGCTCGAGCTGCGGGACGGCTCGACGCGCGAGCTCGGGGTGGGCGAGATCGAGGAGCTCCACGCGGCGGCGACGAACGCGCTCGAGCGCTGGCAGGCGCGCGAGGCGGCGGGCGAGGTGCGGGGCCTGCGGCTCGAGGCGCGTGGCGAGCTCCGCGGCTGGCTCGATCGCGCGAAGACGCTCCTCGCGTCCACGTCCTATCGCGAGGAGTCGGTCGCGCCCGAGCAGCTCGTCCGCGTGGCCGAGGATCCGAAGGCCGCGCCCGAGCAGCGCATCGGCGCCGCGCTCGCGCTGAGCCGCGCCCCCGAGCCGCTCCGGGTGCGCGTGCGCGTCGCGAGCGAGGACACGGCCGACCCGGCGCTCGCCGAGGCGCTCGGCGAGGCCATCGAGGGCAAGCTCCGCGCGCGGACGGCGGCGCGCGCGATCGGGCGGGAAACGCGGCACTCGTGACAGGACGTCGTCAGGAGGCCCGCGACGAGGTGCGACCGATCGCCGAACCCGGGTCCCGCATCCTTCGGTTGCGAGGTGGGGGCGCTCCCCGGGGTGCCTTGCTGGTATCCTGGCGCACGTGCAGAACCAGCCCGCGTTCGGGGCGCCGGCGGCGGGGCCCTCACCGGCCGAGCCGGCCGAGCCGATGAAGCGTTGCCCGACCTGCGGCCTGACCTTCGCGCAGCCGCTCGCGCACTGCCCGGACGATCACACGCCGCTCGAGGCGACGGTGAGCGATCCGATGATCGGGACGGTGCTGGCGGGGGCCTATCGGCTGACCCGGATGATCGCCGCGGGGGGGATGGGGCGCGTGTACGAGGCCGTGCACGTCCGGCTCGACCGGAAGCTGGTGGTGAAGGTGCTGCTCGAGTCGCACGCCTTCAAGCCCGAGGTGCTCGAACGGGCGGCGCGGGAGGCGCAGGCGATCGCGCGCATCCAGTCGGAGCACGTCGTGCAGGTGGTGGACGTGCTGCGATCGCCCGACGGGCGGCCGTCGGTGGTGGTGGACTTCCTCGAGGGGGAGGACCTCGGGGCGCGGCTCGATCGGGAGCGGAAGCTGCCGGTGCACGAGGCGGTGGCGATCGCGCGGCAGGTGTGCGCGGGGGTGGCGGCGGCGCACGCGGCCGGCGTGGTGCACCGCGACCTCAAGCCGTCGAACGTGTTCCTGGTGCCGCGGCCCGAGGGCGTGGTGGCGAAGATCCTGGACTTCGGTGTGGCCAAGATCGAGGGCTCGCAGAACCTGACCGAGACGGGAGCCCTGGTCGGGACGCCGGCGTACATGGCGCCCGAGCAGGCCATGGGGGCCGACAAGGTGGACGGGCGGGCGGACGTCTACGCGATCGCGGCGCTCCTCTACCACATGCTGACGGGCAGCCCGCCCTACGGCGAGGACGACGCGACCGCGACCCTCATGCGGCTCCTCTCGGGCGATCCGCCGCGGGCGCGATCGATCGACAAGAGCGTCCCGGAGGAGCTCGAGGCCGTGCTCGAGCACGCGATGGCGCGCGACCCGCAACAGCGAACGCCGACCGCGACGCAGCTCTCGGAGGAGCTGGCGCGGTTCGGCGGCGACCGGTCCGTCGCGACGTCGAGCCCGGCGGCGCCCGCGCCTGCGCGCCGCGTGGCGACGGCGCGGTGGAAGCGTCCGCTCGCCGTGGTCCTCACGCTGATGGCGGGCCTGCTCTCGTCGGCGTGGGGCGCGGCGTTCTCGGGCACCGTGGTGCTCGCGGCGATCGCGCCGGAGGAGCCGAGCGATCTGCTGAAGGCGGTCGTCTTCGTGGCGACCGCGCTCCTCGGCGTCGTCGTGATGGTGCTCGGCGGACGCGCGGTCGTGCTGCGCTGGCGCAGCATGCCGAAGATCGAGGCGTACCTCGGGGCGCTCGGGCGCGCGGTGCTGTCGGCGTTCGCGGTGGCCGCCGTCGTGGAGCTCTTCGCGCTTGCCCACCGGGCGGTCACCTTCGCCACCGCGCCGACGGCGCACGAGGAGCACGCGGTGGCGCTCGGTCTGGCGGCGATGGTGGCGGTGGCCGTGTTCGCGATCGCCCGCCGGCGGGGCTGATCAGCGGGCCGCGAGGCGCTGCCGGAGGCGCTCGAGGCGGTCCGTCGCGTCCCGGTCGAGGTCTCCGCGACCGAGCGCGGCGTCCAGGGCGGGAACGGCCTCGGCCCCGTAGACGCGCTCGAGGAGGACCGCCGCGGGGCGGCCGTGGGAGGAGGTGGCCGCGATCGCGACGAGGTCGTCGCGCATCCAGGCGTTGCCGCGGCTCGCGGGATCGATCCGGTGGGCGATCTCGTAGCGCTCGAGGGCCGCGCTCAGCCACTGCCGGCGGGCGTGGTCGTGGCCGAGGACGAGCGACGGCCGCGGATCGGTGTCGTGGTCCTGCTGGTAGCGGCGGACGGCGCGGATCTCGGCGCGCGTGAGATCGCGGTTGCGGCGGACCTTGCGGTAGGCGCGCCGGAGGGCGCGGGGGACGCCGCTCGCGAGCGGATCGGCGGCGGCGGGGCGCGGCTCGACGGCCGGCTCGTCGGGCGCGCTCGCCTCGGCCCGCTCGTCCGCCCCCGCCACATCGACCGGTGTCGCGGGGTCGGCATCGCTCGCAGCCGTCGCCCCGTCGCGTGCCTCCGCCGGCTCACCCATCCCGGCGTAGAGGCGCACGCCGGCCGTCGCCAGGCCGGCCAGGAGGACGAGGACCGCCGCGACCGACGCGACGGCGCAGCCGAGGCCGCGCCTGCGCTTCACCGGCCGGGCGGCACCGGCGGCGCCCGCGAGGACGGTCGGCTCGTCACCGCTCGGCGGCTCGACGCGCGCGGGGGCCGGCGCGCCCGCCGACAGGGTGGCGGCCGGGCGCGGGAGCGCGCGGATCGCGTCCCCCATCTCGCCTGCGTGGGCGTAGCGCGACTCGCGGGTCTTCGCGAGGCTCCGCCCGATCACGGTCGCGAGCTCCGCGCCGAGGACGAGGCCCGGGCGGAAGCTCTCGGGCGCCGGCACGTCCTGGACGAGGTGGGCGCGGATGGTGTCGTGGCGGTTGTCCTCCCGGAAGGGAGGGCGGCCGGCGAGCATCTCGTAGAGGACGATGCCCATCGAGTAGACGTCGCTGCGCGCGTCGGCCGGCGTCGAGGTGGCCTGCTCGGGCGACATGTAGGACGGCGTCCCGAGGATCGTCCCGAGGCGGGTGAGCGTGGGCTTGGGCGGGCCGTCGGCGTCCGGATCGCCCATCTTGGCGAGGCCGAAGTCGAGCAGCTTCACGTGCAGGCCGCCGTCGGGCTGGGCGACGAGGAACACGTTGCCCGGCTTGAGGTCGCGGTGCAGCACGCCGCGGGAGTGCGCGTAGGCGAGCGCGTCGAGCATCTGCTCGGCGATCCGGACGGCGCGGTCGGGATCGAGCGGGCCCTCGTCGAGCTCGTCGGCGAGGGTGACGCCCTCGAGGAGCTCCATGGCCAGGTACGACACGCCGTCGGCGGCGCCGAAGTCCGAGACGGCGACGATGTTCGGGTGCGAGAGCGTGCTCAGCACCTTGGCTTCGCGCGCGAAGCGGCGGTCGATCTCCTCGAGCATGCCGAGCGCGCGGTGGAGCACCTTGAGCGCGACGGGGCGCCCGAGGCCGAGGTGTTGCGCGCGGTAGACCACGCCGAGGCCGCCCTCGCCGAGCACGTCCTCGATCCGGTAGCGCCCGTCGAGCACCTGGCCGATGGGCAGCGGCCCCGCGTCACCTGTGGTCTCGCTCATGGATCGTTGGACGGGCCGGCGCGCTCGGTCGGGGACGCGAGCGTGAGCTCGATCCGCCGATTGCGCCGGCGCCCCGCGGCGCTTCGATTCGATGACGCGGGACGGTACTGCGAAAAGCCCGAGGCCACCAGGCGCTCGCCCGGGATGCCGCACTCCTCGGTCAGGAAGCGCACCACGTTGGTGGCGCGTGCGGTGGACAGCTCCCAGTTCGAGGGAAACCGCTCCTGGAGCTGCCGCGAGGGCGGCATGGCGTCGGTGTGACCGCCTACCTGGATCACGCGCTGGTCGAGCTCGGCGAGGGACTCGGCGACGCGCCGGAGGAGCGTCTTTCCACGATCGCTCAGCGCGGCCTCGCCCGGCGGGAACAGGATCTGGTCGGCGAGGCCCACCGAGAGCTCACCCCCGCCGCCGGTGATGTGCACGTCGCCGCTCGCGATCTCGGCGCCGAGCTGCTCCTGCAGGGTCCGCTGCGCGGCCTCGAGCTCGGCGATCTGGGTCTCGCGCTCCTCGACCGCCCGCGCGAGCTGGCCGTGCTCGCCGCGGAGCCGCTCCGCCTCGGCGACGGCGGCCGCGCGCTCGGCCTCGGCGCGCTCGAGCCTCGCCTGCGCCGCGCCGAGCTCACGCTCGAGCGTCTGGACCTCGGACCGCGTGCGGCTCGCGTCCGCCGCGAGAGGCTGGTGCACGAGGTAGTAGAACAGGGCACCGGCGCCGGCGCCGAGGAGCAGGAGCAGGAAGAAGAAGGTGGCGAAGCCCCAGCCCCCACGTCGCGGCGCGGCGGGGCGGGCCCGCGGCGGCGGCGTGCTCTCGTGGCGATGAAGCGGCGGTGCGCTGGCTGTGCTCATGATTCACCTCCGGCCATCAGGATACCGCCGGCACGGCGCGGTCCGAGGCCCATTCGGGGAGCGTTTCGAGGGTTGGCGACAGCGGCGACGTATTCGTCCACGAAAGGGCGGCCTCCGTGCGCCTGTTGGAGCACGCGCGCACACCTCGTCGCACCACGGTGTATGGTTCGCGCCATGGACTGTCCCTGCGGAAGCGGCCTCGGGCTCGAGGCGTGCTGTGGGCCGTACCTCGAGGGCGGGGCGCAGCCGAAGACGGCCGAGGCGCTGATGCGCTCGCGGTACGTGGCGTACACGCGCGCGAACGTCGACTACATCATCGAGACGCACGATCCCGACCGGCGCAAGGGGCTCGACCCGAACGCGACGCGGCAGTGGGCCGAGCAGGCCGACTGGCAGGGGCTCGAGGTCGTGACGGTGGCGGGCGGCGGCGAAGACGACGACGAGGGCGAGGTCGAGTTCGTCGCGCGCTACGGGATCGCGGGCGGGGTGCGCGAGCACCGGGAGCGGTCGACGTTCAAGCGGAGGAACGGGCGCTGGTACTTCCACGACGGCGAGGTGGCGAAGGCGTCCTCGGTGGTCCGTGCCGCCCCCAAGGTGGGCCGCAACGATCCGTGCCCGTGCGGCAGCGGCAAGAAGTACAAGAAGTGCTGCGGCGCCCGCGGGTGATCACCCGGCTCAGCCGAGGGGGGGGCAGTAGAGCTCGGTGGCGCCGGTGTTGTTGTCCTCGCGGCACTCGTGGAGGGTGTCGAGACGGGAGTCGCCGGTGTTGACGGTGACCCAGATGCGGATCGGCGTGCCGGGCGTGATCGTGAGCGGGAGGGTGATCCGCAGGAGCTGCGACTCGCCCGGCAGAAGCGGCCGGGTCGTGGCCACCGTCGCGATGGGGACGGCGCCGGCGGTCCCGGGGTCGACGTCGAAGATCTCGACCGGGATGCCGGAGGGCGCCCCGGCGCGGCCCCGGTTCAGGATCCGCACCTGGAGGACGGCCTCGTCCGGGCACACGCTCGTGTCGAGCGCGAGGTCGACGGGCACGAGGTCGGGCGCGTCGAGCAGGCCGTCGGGCTGGACGTTCTGGCGGAAGTTGTTGAGGCCGGGCGCCGTCCAGTTGGGCACCTCCGCCGCCGGGATGGTCCCGTCCTCGTTCACGTTCGTCACGTGGTAGGTGTGCTGGTTCCAGATGCGGCGCGTGCGGACCCAGTTGGCCATGACGTCGCCGAACACGCGGATCCCGTTGCGCCCCGGGCTCCCGTCGAGGCAGGTCTGCCCGGAGTAGTCGTTGTTCATCAGGATGATCTCGGCGTGGTCGTCGTTGTCGACGTCGACGATCACCGGGTACTCCCAGAGCGTCCCCGACGTGCTGCACTCCTCGAGGAGCACCGTGCCGTCCGAGCCCCGGTAGACCCGCAGGTTCTTCTCGTCGTTGTAGACGACCTCGGCCGCGCCGTCGCCGTCGAAGTCGAAGACGCTCGAGCCGGTGACGCGCGACGACAGGTCCACGGTGTCGCGGAACCACTTGGGGCTTCCGTCCTCGGCCTCGAAGACGACGTAGCCGTACCCGCCCGCGGCGGCGATCTCCGGCAGGCCGTCGCCGTCGAAGTCGGCGATGGTGGGCGGCCCGCCGCCGTTCGGGGAGGCGGCTCCCCGGCCCTGGTTCACGTCGACCGGCCCCCAGACCGTGCTCCCGTCCTCGCCGTTCAGCGCGCGGATGGCGTGGTCGCCCGTCGAGACCACGATCACCTCGGGCATGCCGTCGGCGTCCACGTCCGCGACGGCCGGGAAGCCGTCCGGGTTGTCGGTCCGCTCCCAGAGCACCGCCCCGTCGTGGTGGAACGCGACGTTGCCGCCGACGAGCTCGAGGTCGCCGTCGCCGTCGAGGTCCGCCATGGTGACGTAGTCGCCCGGAGCACCCACCGTGGACGCGGTGCGCGCGTCGCTGAACACGGCCGTGCCGTCGGCGTGCACGACCTGGTAGCGGACCGCGATCTCGGGGGTGCCGTCGCCGTCCATGTCCGCGACCGCCGGGGCCGAGTAGCCGCACCGCACCGACGTGATGCGCCGGATCAGCGACCCGTCCGCCCCCGAGACGACGAGCAGGTCGCCCGCGGTCCCGTCGCAGCAGCCGGTGCCGCCCACTTTCTCCGAGCAGGTGAGCACCTCCGGGCCGGGCGACGCCGGGTCGAGCTCCGCGATGGCCACCCCCGCGCCGGGCATGGTCTCGTAGCTCGGCGCGGCGGTCGGCCAGATGCGCGCGCCGTCCGAGCCGCGGATCGCGCGCAGCACGCCGTTGAAGTAGTACGAGCTCCCCGCGAACGTGTTGAAGACGATGTCCGGCACGTCATCCGCGTCGACCGCGCCGTCGCCGTCGTCGTCGTCGAGGTTCGCGACCATCGGCGCCATCATCACCTGGTCGTGGCTGGGCATGACGGTGGCGTCGCCCGTCCACGCCCACTCGACGGTCGGGTGGAATTCGCCGACCGGCGGCATGTACGTGCACTCCTCGCCCGTGGTGATGCGCGGCAGGCAGTGGCCGAGCGTCGGCTCGCAGTACTCGCCGTCGGGGCACCGCATGGTCTCGCTGCACGGGTCGCCGGGGGTGGCGCACTCGGCCGCGAGGCACACGTCGCCCGCCGGGCAGCACCGCGCCTCGGCGCCCTCGCCGCACGCCGCCCTGCCCTCCTCGCAGACGAGCCGGCAGACGTCCGCCTCGCACGCGTGGTCCGGAGGGCAGCACACGCCGCCGCATTGCTCGGCGGGCGCGCAGCAGAAGCCGCCCCGGCACGCCTGCCCCTCGTCGCAGCACGTGTCGCCGCAGGCGCGCGCGGCCGGGCAGTCGGGCACGGTCGAGTCGGTCCCGCCGCCGTCGGTGTCAAGGCGCGCCGTGCACTCGCCGTCGACGCACACCCTCTCGCCCCCGCAGTCCGCGCTCGTCACGCACGGGCCGCCGCCCCCGCCAGGCTCCGCCGCGCAATCGCAGGCCACGAGGGGCAGGACCAGGACGACCAGGAGCAAGTGACGAGAAGCCATACCCCGAGCATACGTCCAACGAGTTGCATTGGGGACACTCCCCAATGCAAGTGCGAGTTGCATTCGGGACACGCCCCAATGCAAGTGCGAGTTGCATTCGGGACACGCCCCGATGCAAGTGCGAGTTGCATTCGGGCGTGTCCCCAATGCAAGTCAGCGCAGGGCGGCGTCTCGGGGGGGGCACCGGGCGTGGGACGGGCGGGTCCCCGGGGCGGGCGCCTCGAAGAGCCCGGCGAGGCTGGCGTCGATGGCGTCGAAGTCGGGCAGCAGGACGGCGCGGCCCTCGACGGTGCGGTAGGCAGTGGTCTGGCGGCTGCCGAGGAGCAGGCCGTGCAGGCGCTCGGGCTCGACCCGCGCGAGGCGGCGCGCGAGCGCGATCATCTCGAGCCGGCTCAGCGTGGTCGTGACGCCGTCGTCGAGCGCGTCCGCGAGCGTCGGGACCCACTCGGTCGGGCCGAGGTCGCGCACCCGGTCGCGGAGCGCGAGCAGGACCGCCTGCTGCCGCCGCGCCCGGTCCCAGTCGCTCCGGCCGTGCCGGCTCC
>JBDIVX010000177.1:0-15659 GCA_039794305.1 Candidatus Neutrinellum sp. | reverse complement strand
GACAACGCGCAAGTGCGGGTCGAGGGCGGCCCCGCGACGCTGCACGCCGTCGCGTTCGAGCGTCCGGACGGCGCGCGGGTCGTCGCCCTCGTGAACGGCATCGACTGGGTGCAGACACACGGCACCGCGTGGGCGCTCGACCCGTCGGAGGTGCGGCCCGCGCCCGAGCCTGCGACCGGCGTTCGGGTGATCGTCCGGGCCGGTGAGAGGCCCGCCGCGCACGAAGCGCTCGCGGACGTGGAGCTACCGGTCACCGAGACGGCAGACGGCTTCTCTGTGGAGGTCCCGGACGTGGCCGTAATGGCGCTCGTCGTGCTGCGCGCGCCGTGAGTCGGACTGCTAGAACAGCTCGTCGGGATCGCCCAGGCCGTGACGCGTGATCCGCGGCTCGGGGCCGGTCAGGTCCACGATGGTCGACGCGTCGAGACCCCCGCACCCGGTGTCGAGCACCATGTCGAGACCGCGGAACCGGTCGTCGATCTCGTCGGGGTCGTTCAGCACCTCTCCCTGCCAGCTCGCCGACGTGGAGACGATGGGGTTGCCCAGCTCGCGTAGGATCGCGAGCGGCACGGGATGGGCGGGCACCCGGATGCCGACGGTCTTGCGCTTCATCATGAGGATGCGCGGCACCTCGCGGGTCGCCTTCAGGATGAAGACGAAGGGACCCGGCGTGCCGCGTTTGAGGATCCTGTAGGTCTGGTTGTCGACGATGGCGTAGCGCGCGATGTCGCTCAGGTCGGGACACATGAAGGCGAGCGGCTGATCTCGCGGCATGCCCTTGATCTGGTAGACGCGATCGACGGCCTTCTTCTGCATGATGTCGCAGCCGAGGCCGTACACCGTGTCGGTCGGATAGGCGATCACGCCGCCCCGCCGCAGGGCCTCGACGGCGCGGGCGATTTTCCGGGGCTCCGGGTGATCGGGATGGACGGGGACCCTCACCGGCCGTGCACCATCTTGCGCTTCTGGCCGTCCTCGAAGAGCACCTCGATGTGCCCCTCCTGCGTCACGGTCTCGACGCGCCCGAGGCCGAACCTCGCGTGGGCGAACCAGTCGCCCGGCGCGTAGCTCCGAGAGCGATCGTACGGATCGGTGCCCGAGCGGCGGCGGCTGACCTCGTCGGCGTCGAGCGCGCGGCCCTTGGACGGGCGCGTGGCGGCGCGCCCCCCTGCGGCGCGCCGGCGGGCGGGCTTCGGCTCGTCGGTGCGCGCGGCCTCGGGCGCGGCGGTGGCCGCGAGGCTCCGCACCTCGCGGCGCGCCAGCGAGACCGCCGCGCCGCTCCGCTCGCACACGAGGATCTCCTCGACGACGGGTGCGCGGCCCGCCGCGAAGCAACGGTCCTCGTAGAGGTGCGCCGCGCGCACCACGAGCGCGAGACGCTCGTGCACCGGCAGCTCGCCCGGACCCGCGCCGAGCGCCGGGAACGCGACGCGCTCGACCGAGCGGGTGGCCACGAACTCGAGCACCGAGGTCACCGCTCGCTCGAGCGTCGCGGCGTCGGGTGCGGGCTGGCGGGCGGTCCCGGGCTCGGGCTCGCGGGTCGCGACCCAGGCCAGGAAGTCGCAGTGCAGCCTGCCCGGATGCACGCGCAGCACCTCTCCGAAGCGGAGGCTGTCGCGTCCGAGCGCGGCCCGCTCGGAGTCGAGCGCGCGGGACAGGCCCGGGCCGTAGGCTTCGTTGAGCTCGCGGTCCCAGCCGGGACCGGGCCACAGCCGGAGATCGGCCGCGCCGTCGTGGACGATGGCGCCCACCCGCCGCGACGAGGGGATGTCGAAGACCGACGAAGTCAGCAGAAGCACGTCCATGGGGCCCGACCGTTTACCACGACCTGGCCACGGCTGCCCGCGGGGGTGACAGGGGGCCCAACTTGGGCCACAGTTCGGCCGCCATGAGCGAACAGGATCCGCGGCCCCTTCTGGTCGTGACGGTGCTGATGGACGGGTCGGCGCGCCCTGCGGCGGTCACGCGTAGCCACGCCGACGCCGTGGAGCGCGCGATGAACGCCTCGGCGGGCCATGAGACCGCGGGGCTCGAGATCGCCGAGCTCGCGATCGCGCCCAAGGCGTTCGCGGCGCTGCGCAAGAACCTCGGCCTCGGCGACGACACGGTGGCGCTCTACGACATCTTCCCTCTCGGACCCAACCTGCCGGCGGGCCTTCGGACCGTCGCCGGACAGTTCCTCGCCGCCGAGGCGCTGTGGACGCTCGAGGAGCAAGGCATGCTCTCGGGCGTCCCGCCGCAGGAGAAGCTCGACCTGCCGGCGGGCTGGAGCAAGGACCCGAAGGAGATCCGCCAGCGGCTCGTCGACGCAGGCGCGACGGCGCTCTCGGAGCAGGGCGCGTCCACGTACAACGCCATCAAGCAGAAGTGGGACGCCTGACGCGACCGAGCCCGCCCTCCGGTGAGAGAGCGGGCTCGTGAGTGACCCCAGGGGGATTCGAACCCCCGTTACCGGCGTGAGAGGCCGATGTCCTAACCACTAGACGATGGGGCCGTTTGTCAGTCGTCGTCTGGCTCGGGGACTAGGATTCGAACCTAGATAACGAGAACCAGAATCTCGCGTCCTGCCGTTAGACGATCCCCGAATGCCCCGGGGCCTCCGGGAGCGCGAATAACTAGCTTCCGACTCGGGACGTGTCAAGAGCCCGGACCGGCCCCCCGAGCCTCGATCTTCCGGATCACCTTCTCGTCGGGCGGCGGCAAATCGTAGCGCCGGAGCTCGCCGGGCAGGCACCACGCGTGGGCAGCGACGCCGAGGTCCCGGACCGGGTCGTCGCCCGCCTCGTGGGCGGCGGACAGGCGGCAGCCGTAGAACAGCAGGAGCACGTCTTTCGACGGGTAGCGGTGGAAGGTGACGTCGAAGATGTCGTCGACGACGACCTCGACGCCGCACTCCTCACGGACCTCCCGGACCAGCGCCTGCTCCGGGTCCTCGCCCTCCTCCACCTTGCCGCCCGGAAGCTCCCAGAGCCCGGCCAGGTGCGTGCCCTGCATCCGGCGCGTCAGGAGCACCCTGCCGTCACGCCAGATCACCGCCGCCGAGACGATGACCGTCGCCAACGCTCACTCTCCCACGGCGCGAGCGAGCTCTGCGCGGGCCAGGTACACGTCGATGAGGGCGTTCAGCCCCTCGAGCCGCGCGCGCGCCAGGTCGGCCTCGGCGTCGATGAGGTCCCGCGTGACGGCGGTGCCGGCCCGCAGCTCCTCGTTGCGTACGCGGTAGGTCTCCTCGGCCGCGGCGATGCCCACCCGCGCCGCCTCGAGCGCCGCGCGCGCGGCCTGGAGGTTCTCGTACGCCTGCGTCACCTCGATCCGGACGGCGTCGCTCAGCGACGCGATGTCGGCGCGCGCCTGGGCGAGATCGGCGCGCGCCTGCTCCACGGTCGTGTTGGCGTCCAGGTAGTCGTTCGGCGACCAGCTCAGCACCACGCTCACGTCCCAGGTGCCGCGGAACTCCTCCTGCTGCGGGATGATGCGGTTGTTGGGGTTGGCGAAGTCGTAGTTCGCCTGTACGGCGAGCACCGGCCACCGCCGCCCCGCGTTCGCCGAGACGACGTGCTCCTGCCCCGTCGCGGCGAGGCGCAGCGCCCTGAGCTCGGCGCGCTGATCGAGGGCACGCGCGATCCACGCGTCCCGGCCGCCGGCCTCGGCCGGGGGCGGAGGCTCGGCCAGGTTCTCGCCGATCGGGATCATCGGATCGTCGCCCTCGACGTGCATCAAGGTCCGCAGGGCCTGGGCGGCGATCGCCACCCCGGCGGTCGCACGCTCGACGCCGACGCGCGCCGTCGCGAGCTGCGCGTCGATGCGCATGAGATCGACCGGCGCGGCGACCCCGGCCTGGACGAGCGCGGCGATGTTGGCGCGGTTCGCCTCGATCTGCCGCACGGTGGTCTCGGCCACGAGGAGCTGCCCCCGTACCCGAGCGTAGTTGTAGAACGCATCCCGCGCCTGCAGGCCGACCGTGCGCTGTTGGGCTTCCACCTGCAGCCGCTGCGCGTCCGCGAAGGTCCGGCTCGCCCGGTAGGACGGGAGGACGCTCGCGAGCACGGCCGACACCGGGTAGGTCGCGCCCGCCCGGAGCGCGTACTGGTCGAGGATCACGGGGAACGAGAAGTCGCCGAAGCTCCCGAACAGGTTCTCGAACAGGACACGCGCTTCGGGGTCGTCCACGCCTGCCAGGGCCCCTTCGAGCTCCGTGGGGTCCACGTCGGCGCCGAAGCTGGGTTGATCGACCCGGCTCAGCCGCGTGTAGCGGGCCGACAGATCGAGCCGGGGGAACAGGTTGTAGAACGCCTGGTCCGCCCTGGCCTCGGCCGCCCTCACCTGCGCACGCGCCGCGTCGAGGGTCGGCGCCGTCTCGATCGCGCGCGCCGCCGCCTCGTCCGAGGTCAGCCCGCCCGGCGTGTAGAGGTCCTCGGCGCGCGCCCCCGCCTCGGCGGGCGGGACGGCGGCGGCGACCTCTTCGCCGTCCGGCGGGGCGTCTCGCTCCGAAGGGGGCTCGGCCGGGGGCTGGTCCGCGTCCGGGGGCTGGGCCAGGGCCGGGCTCGACAGGGCTCCGAGGGTCAGAAGCAGAGCGATGGAGTTTTTTATCATACGACCGATAATAGCTTTGGCCCGCGCCGGCGCAAGCGCGAAACCACTGTCGGATTTGACTGCTCCAGGGTGCGCCTTTATGACGTGCCCGCTACTTAGTCGCGAACCAAGGGTGCGGACAATGGCAAAGGAGCGCAGGGTCGCAGTCGTCGGGGTCACGGGCATGGTCGGGGGCGAGATGCTCCGGGTGCTCGAGCAGCGCAAGCTCCCGGTCTCGGAGCTGGTGCCGGTGGCCTCCCCGCGGAGCGCGGGCCGCAAGGTGACCTTCCGGGGCGAGGAGCACACGGTTCGAGCGATCGCGCCCGAGGTCTTCGAGGGAGTCGAGATCGCTCTGTTCTCGGCCGGCGGGTCGACCTCGAAGGAGTGGTGCCCGGTCGCCGCGAAGGCGGGCGCCGTCGTGATCGACAACTCCTCGGCCTTCCGGATGGACCCGGACGTGCCGCTCTGCGTGCCGGAGTGCAACATCGACGCGGCGCGCAAGCCGCCCAAGGGGATCATCGCGAACCCGAACTGCTCGACCATCCAGATGGTCGTGGCCCTCGAGCCGATCCACCGCGCGGCGCGCCTCGCGCGCGTGGTGGTGAGCACGTACCAGGCGATCAGCGGCGCGGGTGCGCGCGCCGTCGAGGCGTTCGAGAACCAGATGCGGCAGCTCGCGGCCGGCGAGCCGGTCGACGGCGGCGCCATCGGCGCCCAGCTCGCCGGCAACCTCCTCATGCACTGGAAGGTCGACGCCGACAGCCTGTACCAGGAGGAGGAGCTGAAGATGGTGAACGAGACCCGCAAGATCCTCGGCGACGAGGAGATCCGGGTCTCGCCCACCGCCGTGCGCGTACCGGTCGCGACCGGGCACTCGGAGTCGATCACGATCGAGTGCCATCGGCCGATTTCGGCGCACGAGGTGCGGGAGCTGCTCGACGGCGCGCCGGGCGTACGGGTCGTCGACGACTTCCCGAACGGCGTCTACCCGATGCCGATCGACGTCGCCGGCGAGGACGACGTCCTGGTGGGCCGCATCCGGGACGACGTCGGAAACCCGGGCGGCGTCCAGATGTGGGTGGTGGGCGACAACCTCCGCAAGGGCGCGGCCCTCAACGCGGTCCAGATCGCCGAGGCCCTGTTCGGCTGACCTTTTGTCAGCCCGCGTGTCAGGATCTGACAGAACGTCACGGACGAACGCGGGTTCCGCTGCAATTTCGAGGGGCGAAACGTGGACCGGACATTGCTTGGGCCCGAGGTCATGAGGCGCCTCGTTCGGACGCTGCTCCCGGCGGCGGCCCTGCTCCTGCCCGCGGCGGCGGCCGAGGCGCAGACCATGACCGTGTGCATCGAGCTGATCGAGGGGCGCGACGCGGACGAGCTGCCCTCCGAGTGCGGGATGATCACCAACGTCCCGATCGGGATCGACGAGTGCGAGGCGAACACGCGGATCCGCATGCAGGTGAACAACGTGCCGGCGGGAGCGAGCCTGCTCGACTTCTGGCGGTCGCAGGGCTCCGACTGCAGCCAGTCCCTCGAGCGCGACGGCGAGGACGACACGTGCTTGCCCCTGTTCGCCGAGGAGACGGCCGATCAGGCGGAGGTCGACGTGACGGTGGGCGTGCAGGACCTCGTGGACTGCACGCTCGGGCAGCCGATGCAGACGAGCACCATCTACGTCCTCGCGGCCGACACGAGCCCCGAACGCGGCGAGGTGAGCGCCTTCGGGACGTTGACGATCGCCGTGGACACTGCGCGGCCCGACGCGCCGACGGACATGGAGGGCGGCCGGGGTGACACGTCGATCCCCGTGAAGTGGGATCTGTCCGCCGGGAACCTGTTCGAGCATCGGATCTACGCGGTCGTCGGCGGGACGCTCGTCGGCGGCGGCGGTGCGATCGCCGACGCCGGGGCGCCGGCGGACGCGGGGGGCGGAGGCGAGGACGCCGGGCCCCCCTCCGACGCGGGCACGGACGCGGGGATGACCTCCGACGCCGGTACCGACGCGGGTGGCACCGGCGGAACCGACGCGGGTGGCACCGGCGGCACCGACGCGGGTGGCACCGTCGCGTGCGACACCGGCGGCCTGTCGGCGGGCGACCTCCTCGTGGACGCCGATCCCGTCGAGGTGGTCGGGGGCACCGTGTCCGAGGTCGACATCGACCCGCGCGATCTCGGCCTCGGCTTCGGGGAGAGCGCGGCCATCTTCGTGGTCGCCGTGGACCAGGCGAGGAACGAGAGCCCGCTGTCCGAGCCGGCCTGCATCGAGCGCGTCGAGACCATCGGGTTCTGCGAGCGGATCGGCGGGTGCGAGGACGAGGGCTGCACGTGCGGTGCGGCGCCCGGCGCGGCCCGCTCCCCTGTCGCCCTCGGGTGGGTGGCGGCGCTGGCCGCCGGGGCCCTCGTCGTGGTACGGCGCCGGAGGAGACGCTGATGGCTCGAACCCTGGTCCTCGTCCCCGTGACGCTCGCCGCGCTCGTCGCCTTCGACGCATCCCCGGCGCGCGCGCAGTACGTCGCGGAGCGACAGATGTCGGCCCGACCCGCGGCCCTGGGCACGCCCGAGCGGTTCGCCGTCGAGCTCCGAGGCGGTCCCTACACGCCGGACGTCGGCCCCCCGCTCGACGACAGCTTCGGCGACGACGACGGTCCGCTCCTCGCCGGGGAGATCGACGTCTTCCTCCTCCGGATCCCCTACGTCGGTCACGTCGGCATCGGCGGGGGCTTCGGCTGGACGCGGTACACCGGGCGCGCGGTGACGCCGGACGGCGAGGAGACCGAGGAGGAGACGTCGCTCACGCTGCTGCCGATCCCGATCCTCGCCGTCCTGCGGATCGACGTGCTCGCCCGGGAGCTAGACATCCCGCTGCTCGTCACCGGCAAGATCGGCGTCGACGTGGTCCCCTGGAGCGTCACCAAGGGCAACGAGGACTCCGGGAGCGGCGTCGGCGTCGGGCTGCACTGGGGCGTGCAGCTCGGGCTCGAGCTCGACTTCTTCGACCGCGCCGCGGCGCGCTCGCTCGACGAGGAGTGGGGGATCAACCACACGTTCGTGTTCGGGGAGCTGTTCGGCTCGCACGCGGAGGACCAGTTCTCGCTGGCGGACGTGACCTGGGCCATCGGGCTCGGCTTCATCCTGTGACGGCGCCATGGCCGACGACGCCGTCCTCTTGACGGTCGCGTACGACGGCACGGACTTCGCGGGCTGGCAGCGGCAGCCGGGGCAGCGCACGGTCCAGGGCGTGCTCGACCGGGCCGTCGAGGCCATGGACGGCCGGCCCGCGCTCACGCGCGGCGCGAGCCGCACCGACGCCGGCGTGCACGCCCTCGGGCAACGGGTCGCGTTCGATCCCGAGCGCTCCATCCCGCTCACCGGCTGGGTGCGCGGCCTGAACGTGAACCTGCCGGAGGACGTGGCCGTTCGGGCGGCCGAGCACAGGCCACGCGGCTACGATCCGCGGTTCGACGCCTCGGGCAAGCACTACCGGTACCTGATCCACACGGCGCCGACCCGCGATCCGCTGCTCCGCCACCGGGCATGGCACGTCGGCCGCGCGCTCGACCTCGGCGCGATGCGCGCGGCCGGGCGCGAGCTCGTGGGCACGCACGACTTCGCCGCGTTCCAGGCGGCCAACGACCACCGCGACAACACCGTGAGGACGCTGACCCGCGTGGACGTGGAGGCAGGGGGCCCGGACGTCATCGCGATCGACGTCGAGGGCAACGCCTTCCTCAAGAACATGGTCCGGATCCTCGCCGGTACGCTGGTCGAGGCAGGTCGAGGCCGCTTCGAGGTCGCGCGCGTGCGGGCGCTCTTGCGTCCGGGCTCGGGCCGGCCGGAGGCGGGGCCGACGGCGCCCGCCGAGGGCCTCACCCTCGTCTCGATCCGGCTCGGTCGTCGTCACCCGTGATGAGCGGGAGCGCGCTCAGCTCGGAGATGCGGGCACGCACGGTCCCGATGAGCTCCTCGAGCGGGAGCGAGGTCACCACGTCCGCCGCGATGGGCTCGCCGATGTGGACCTCGACGCGGCCCGGGCGCAGCCGCTGGGTGTGCTTGGGCAAGACGGCCGCGCTCCCGCGCACGCCGACGGGCAGGATCGGGACTCCGGCCTGCCGCGCGAGGTGGAAGCCCCCCTTCTTGAAGGGCTTGACGCCCGGCCGCGCGGCCCGCGTGCCCTCCGGGAAGATCACGATCGAGGCGCCGTGTCGCACCTGCTCGGCGGCTTCTGCGATCGCCTCGAACGCCTGGTGCCGGTGAGCACGGTCGATGAACACGTGCCCGCCCACCTCCATGGCGCGGCCGAAGATGGGGATCTTCCGCAGCTCCTTCTTGGCGAGGAAGCCCGGCACGATGGGCAGGGCCTCGAGCAGGGCCACGATGTCCACGTGGCTCTGGTGGTTGGACATGATCACGTAGGTCCGGCCGGGGTCCACCCGCTGCCGGCCGTGCGGGACGACCTCGAGCCCCAAGCCGCGCGCGAGGCCATGGGACCACACCCGGGTGATCCGGTCGACGGCGGCGCGGTCGCCCGAGGCGACGGTGCTCACGATCACCGCGAGGGCGCTCCCCGCCGTCCACCCGCCGGTGAACAGCCACTTGCCGAACGCGCCGGGAACCACCATCGGCCACCATCCATATCCCTCTCGGCGGATGTGCTCAAGGGCCGGGCAGGGTAGCCTCGGGGCGATGATCCGGTTCGTCGGCCTCGCGACCCTCTTCTCGCTCGCCGCGGCCCAGGCGCGCGCCGAGGACGGCCCCAAGGTCGCGGTGGTCGTGGTGGGCGATCCCGACGAGGCGCTGCGCGCGGCGGCGCTCGAGGTGGAGCGCGCCCTCGAGCGAGGTGGCGAGCTGACGCTCCCGGCCGACGCGGGGCTGCGCGACGCGCTCCGCGGGGGTGAGGGTGACGGCTCGGACGACGGCCTCGATCGCGTTCGCCGGTCGAGGCGGCAGCTCGGCATGGGTGAGACCGAGGATCTCGCGGTCCTGCGCTCCCTCGGCCGCGCGGCGGGGGCGAGCGCGGTCGTCGCGGTGCGACGCGCGGACCCGGGCGCCGAGGCGGTCGTGATCGACGTGCGGCGCGGCGGCTACTTCGAGGGCGAGCTCGCGCTCGAGAGCGCGGACGCTGCAGCGATGCAGAGGTTCGTCTCGGCGCGAGCGCGCGCGGCGACACGCCGCGACCGCGGCGCGCCACGGGCCGACGCGCCACCGGCCGGCGAGCCGCGCGAGGCCGAGCCTCCGGCGCCGGCCGCGCCCGCGCCGGAGCACGAGGAGGACGACGAGGACGGTGGGTTCTTCGACGAATGGCCGCTCATCGTCGCGGGCCTGCTCCTGGTCGGCATGGTGGTGTACATCGCTCTCGACGACGACCCTGCCGCGGCCGGGCCCCCGGTGCTACGCTTCACGTCAGGCGATCACTGACGGGCGGCGTTCGATGGCACACCCGAAGCAGTCGGCGGGGAAACGGATCCGGCGTCCGGCCGGCCTGCTCCACACGCTGCTCGCGCCCGTGCTGCTGCTCTCGACGTGGACGACCGCGCTCGGGCAGGATCACGCGCCGCCCGACGTGGGGGTCGCTTCTCCGCCCGAGGCGGACGGCGGCGTCACGGAGGTGCGCCTGCCCGAGCCTCCGGACGACTACCTGACCGAGCGCCGGGGCGGGGTCGAGTGGACGTTCCCGGCCGCGGCCACCAGCGAGGTTCGGGAGCTGATGGATGTGTTCGGAGACTCCTGGGCGCGCATCGAGGAGGACCTGGGCGGCCCGATCGACGACACGCTCACGATCCGAGTGGCCCGTGACCCCGACGAGATGCACGAGCTCTCGCCGGTCGGCCATCCACCTCCCGAGTACGCGAGCGGCGTCGCCTATCCGCCCTTCGGCGTGATCCTGCTCTCGCTGACCGCGCCCGAGTCCTGGGAGCGGCCCGACATGGAGGCGCTGCTCACCCACGAGCTGTCGCACGTCGCGCTGCACCGCGCGGTCGAGGGGCACCGCGTGCCCCGCTGGTTCGGCGAGGGGCTCGCGATCTACCAGGCCGGCGAGCAATCGCTCGACCGCGTGAGGACCCTGTGGAGCGCCTCGGTGGCGGGCAACGTCGTGCCGCTCGACCGTCTGAGCGAGAGCTTCCCGAGCCGGCCGCACCGGGTCAACGTCGCCTACGCGCAGAGCGCGGACATGGTCGCGTTCCTGCGCCGGGACGCGCGCGATGCGCGGAGCTTCCGGATCCTCGTCCGAAACGTCCGGGACGGGATGCCCTTCGAGGAGGCCGTGCGGCAGAGCTACGACGCCACGCTGGGCACCCTCGAGGACGACTGGCGCGCCTCTCTGGACGAGCGCTTCCAGGCGATCCCGCTCGTGGTGACCGGCGGGGGGCTGTGGGTCCTCCTGTCGGTGCTGATCGTCGTCGCCTGGGTCCGGCGCCGGCGCAAGGACCGAGCGCGGCTCCGGCGCTGGGCGCAGGAGGAGGCCGCCGAGAAGGACGCGCTCGCCCGCACCGAGCGCGCGCTCGCCGACAAGCTCGCCGCGCGGGACGAAGAGGAGCGGATCCTCGTCCCCGACGAGCCCCCGCAGGGCCGCGAGAGCGACGTCCCCACCATCGAGTACGAGGGCCGCAACCACACGCTGCACTGAGCGGACTGGCCCGGGCCCGGCCGTTGTTCTACCATGTCGGGCATGCGGATGGCTGGGGCGGGGCTCGTGATGATGGTGGCGGCGGTGGGCTGCTCGGCGGACGACGGCTGGGACCTCGCGTGTATGGAGGGCGACCTCGCGATCAGCAACGAGATCCACGCCCGCTGGAGCGATCCCAACGCCTGCACGGCGCATTCGGACTGCGTGCACGTCGACCGGGACGTCGAGTGCCCGGACGAGGGGACCATGCTGTACGGATGCCCGCGCGTCGTGCACCGCGACAGCACCGACGAGTTCACGGCGATGCTCGAGGGGGTGAAGTCCGATCTGTGCCCGCGGATCGAGCCCGGCTGCCGCGGGAGCCCGGGCTGCCTCGCGACGGTGCCCCGCTGCGTGGACGGCGTCTGCACCGACCTCCCCGAGAGTGAGGTGGACGGGGGCCCGGCGGACGCCGGCCCGGCCGACGGCGGCTGACGTACGACGCGGCGTTCGGGCCGCCCCGAGCGGGCACCGTGGTCGACAGTCGGCGGGGAGCTGTGCGACCGTCGGGGCCATGAGGGTGGCGGTCGCGCTGGTGAGCGTGCTCCTGGTCGCGTGCGGGGCGCGGACCGAGGTGGGCGTGCCCGAGGGACGCGCCGTCGATGCCGGCATGGACGCGGGCGGGCGGCGCGACGCGGGGCGGCCGTTCGACGGCGGCGGGTACCCGGACGGTGCGCGTCCGGACGCCTACGCGTGCCCCGGTCCGTGCGGCGACGAGGCCTTCTGCAACGGGCGGGAGTACTGCGAGGAGACCACCGGGACGTGCCTTCCCGGCCTCTTGCCGGACTGTGACGACGGCGACGAGTGCACCATCGACACGTGCAGCCCGGTGCGCGACGCGTGCGAGCACGTGCCCGTGGACCGCGACGAGGACGGCGACGGCGTCTCGGCCTGCGCCGGCGACTGCGACGACGCCGATCCGACCGTGTGGCCCGGCGCTCCCGAGCTCTGCGACGGCCTCGATCAGAGCTGCGATGGGCGGGTGGACGAGGGCGTCCTCAGTGAGTGCGACGACTGCCGCGCGGGGTGCCGCGTCACCGAGATGCCGCGCGAGGTCTCGTGGGAGGTGACCGACGACGACGCGAGCGGCGTCGAGCTCAGGGACGACGGGGCGCTCGTGCTGAGCTCGGAGCGGACCGAGTTCGCCTATGCGTGGATCGCGAACCACCTCTTCGGGACGCTCACGAAGCTCGACACGCGCACCGGCGTACAGGCCGCGGAGTACGACTCGGTGCTCTCCGGGCCCGACAACGGCGCCGCGCCGCCTGGCGAGCAGTGCCTCACCGCGTCCCGCGGCGGCAACTGCCCGTCCCGTACTGCCGTGGACCTCCGGGGCGCCGTCTACGTGGCGAACCGCGCCTTCTTCGGACAGGGCACGGTCACGAAGATCGCCGGGCTCGAGGAGGACTGCGTCGATCGGAACGGCGACGGGCGCATCGACACCTCGCGGGACATGGACGGCGACGGGCGCATCGAGCGGTCGGTTCCCGGCGAATTTCTCGGGCAAGACGACGAGTGCCTGCTGTGGACGGTGGACGTGGGCGGCACCAACGGCACTCCGCGGGCGATCGCCGTCGCGGCGGACGGCACCGTGTGGGTCGGCCTCCACACCGCGATGGTGGTCTTCCAGCTCGACCCCGACGACGGCTCGATCCTGCACCGCGTACCGCTCGGTACCCGGCGGTTCCAGCCCTACGGGGCCGCCATCGCGGGCGACGGCACGCTCTGGCTGACCGAGGCCGGCTCCGGGCGCATCCTCTCGATCGACACCACGACGGGCACGGTGGGCACTCCGCGCACCGCGCGGTCCCGCGACGGCTGCTCGGGCTCCTACGGCATCGCGGTCGACGCCGAGGACCGCGTCTGGATCGCGGGCTTCCAGTGCACGAGCGCGTTTCGCTACGACCCGAGGAGCGGGAGCTGGCTCGAGGTGGAGCTGCCGATGAGCGGAGTCACCCGCGGCATCGCCGCCGACGACCGCGGCTTCGTCTACGTGAGCGCCTCGCACGAGTGGCTCTCGATCGGCCCGGGCGGGTTCACCCTGGGCGACGAGATCTCACGCGTCACCCGGTTCCGCGCGGACGACGGAAGCGGCGTCCGGCTCTGGGAGCTGCCCGGCCTGTCCGGCATCGGCGTGGGGCTCGGGCCCGATCGGAGGGTGTGGGTGATCAACCAGACCTCGAGCACCGCCGTGCGACTCGACACGGCGACCGGCTCGACGCGGGAGTACCCGACGGGCGAGTCGCCCTACACGTACTCGGACTTCACCGGCTATGCCCTGCGCACGTTCACGGCGCCCAACGGGTACCTGCGGACCGTGATCGAGGGCTGCGCCGCCGGTCCGACCGAGTGGGAGCAGGTCCGGTGGGACGCGAGCACGCCGGGCCCGACGTCGGTCGAGGTCCGCGTGCGCTCCGCGCCGACCCGCGCCGCCCTCGGTGGCACGCCGTGGATCGGGCCCTTCCGCTCGACGCCCGCCGAGCTGTCGCTCCCCCCGGGTCCGGTCCCGCCCGAGCGCTTCCTCGAGGTCGAGATCACGCTGGTCTCGGGCGACGAGCGCAGCACGCCGGTCGTGCGGTCGGTCGAGGTGCAGCTCAACTGCCCGCTGTGAGCGCCGAGGGCAGGACGCATTGGTGCTAGGCTCACTCGCCCGATGGCGCACGAGCGAACGAAGAGGGAGGTGCGGCGCGCGCAGATCCTCGAAGCAGCCCGGGATCTGTTCGTCGACAAGGGCTACCACTCGACCACCGTCGACGACATCGTCGGCCGCGTGGAGGTCGCGCGCGGGACGTTCTACCTGTACTTCCCCGACAAGCGTGCGGTCCTCGAGACGATGGTCGACGACTTCTTCGTGCGCGTGACCGAGGCCATCAAGAGCATCGACCTCGACGACGCCGACCGCCCTCCCCTGCTCCAGCTCCGCGCGAACCTCCGGCGCCTGTGCGAGCTGGCGCTCGCCGAGCCCGCGCTGATGAAGATCCTGCTCTACGACGTCCCCGGCCTCGATTCGGAGCTCGACGCGAAGCTGCGCGACTTCTACGCCGCGCTCCGCAGGTTCCTCGAGGAGAGCCTCGAGGAGGGACAACGCATCGGCCTCGTGCGAGACGGCGACCGCGCGATCATGGTCGCGCTCGGCCTCGGCGGCCTGAAGGAGATCCTCCTGACGGCCGTGACCGCCGGCCACCCGCCCTCCCCCACACACCTGACCGACGAGATCATGCGCTTCTTCGAGTCGGGCCTGCTCGAGCGCGGGCCGTAGGCGGGTGGCGGCCGATCTCCCCCGGGGCCGATCGCCACAGATGCGTCGATGCGCTGGCGCTCCACTCGGGCTCGCTTCATCCTGTGCGACCCCTTCGCGCGGCAACGCGCCGACTTCCCGTCGGAACCTCGCGTGAGGCACGGTCAGCGTGAACCCACGGCCCACTTTCGTCCTGGTCCTCCTGCAGTCATGGTTCGGGTAGTGCGTCGGCTGCCTGCGCTGTCGATCCTGCTGGCTCTGCTGCTGGTCTCCGGTGGTGTCGCCGGCGCCGCCTCGCGCGAGCCGCCTCGCCCGCGCCGGACGCGGAGCGTCGCCGTCGGGAGCCCGAGCGACGGCCGGCTCGAGCACGGCGTACGCCTCGGGCCCACCGCACACCTGCACTTCAAGCACGCCTCTCCCGTCTCGCAGCGCTGGGGCACCGAGGAGCTGGTGTCGCTGATCCGCAGCGTGGCTCGGCGCGTGGCGGACGCCCTGCCCGGCGCGTCACTCCCGGTCGGCGATCTGTCGCGCCGCGACGGCGGGCCGATGCAGCCGCATCTGTCGCACCGGAACGGGCGCGACGTGGATCTCGCCTTCTACCTCGCCGATGACCGTGGGCGCCCGGCCCGTTCGATGCGGCTCGTCCGCGTCCGACACGACGGAACCGCGCGGCACCTCCGGTTCGACGACAGACGCAACTGGAAGCTCGTCGAGAGCCTGCTCACCGACCCGAGCGCACAGGTCGAGGCCATCCTCGTGGCGGCGCACGTCGAGAGGCGCCTGCTCGCGGAGGCGCGTCGCCGCGGTGCGCCTCCGTACCTGTACGAGCGCGCACGGCTCGTCATGTACCAGCCGCGTCGCGGTGGCCGCCACGACGACCACTTCCACGTGCGCATCCACTGCCCGTCCGACGACCGTCCGCGATGCCTCGACGGCGACGTGATGCTCCCGATCCTCCCGCCCTTCGCGGCGACCCTCTCTGCCCGAGCCCGATTTCGTTGACGGCGCCCTCGCGGAACTTATGTCCCCATCAGGGGATGCCCGCGAGAAGCCGACATGAGACGATGCGCGAAACTATACACAACAAAACAAACATTAATATAAATCACCACATCATACACAACCACAACATATAACAAAATTACCAACCCACACCCCACCACAAACAAAATCACAATCACT
>JBDIVX010000176.1:0-15670 GCA_039794305.1 Candidatus Neutrinellum sp. | reverse complement strand
GAGGGACCGAGTCCGGCGTGCGCACCTACGGCTCGGCGGGCACGCTCGGCTACGCGGGCGCGGCCGTCGGCGAGCGCCTCTTCAGCCTGTACGGCTCGTCGAGCACGTCCTACCGCCGCCTCTACGAGATGTGGGACGGAGCCTCGGCGTTCTGGGCGCCGGAGCCGTACGACGTGGGCGCGAGCTACCCGGGTGCGGTCGCGTTCGCCATGACCTGGGACGGCGCCGAGCTCCTGTACGCCTTGCGCACTCCGACGACCCAGATCTGGGCGCTCTCGCCGGGGATCGAAGGCAGCGCGCGGCCGATCGGCACGGTGCCGGTCGGCAACGTCACGGGGATGGCGGCCGACGGCGAGCACCTGTACCTCGCCGGCTACCACGACGGCCGGCAGGGCATCTTCCGCGTCGCCCGCGCCGAGCTGGACGAGCCCGCCGCCACGGTCGTCCCCCTGGCCCCGGCCTACGCTTTCGCCCTGTCCGGCACGGACCCGACCCGCGCGCCGGGCACGGGCGTGACGACCCCAATGGCGCTCGACGACCTCGTGGACCCCGATCACCTCTACTTCCGCCCGTCGAGCCCGGGCGAGCCCCAGGTGGTGGTCGATCCCGACGGCTCGCAGCCCCTCTACGCAGGGCCGGTCACCGACGCCGGACGCGTCGGCGACGTGGCCATGGCGTTCGATCCCGACGCCGACGCCATGTTCCTCTTCACCACGGAAGGTGTGACTTGCGGAGCCATGCTGCGCATCGAGTGAGCTCCTGCCTGCTCGCGGCGCTCGCGGCCGGGTGCGCGTTCAGCGAGGCACCGCCGCACCCGGACGCAGGCGCCGCCGACGCGTTCGTCCCGCCGCGCGTCGAGTGCACCACGCCCGGCCGCACGCTCTCGACGAGCTGCGGGGCGGACTGGCAGTGCGACGACGGCTGCGTGTGCAACGGCGTCGAGGCGTGCGAGGACGGGACGTGCGCCGCGGGAGAGCCCGCCTGCGACGACGGGGTCGCGTGCACGACCGACACGTGCGACGAGGCGGGCCCGAGCTGTCACAACGAACCGGTTCACGAGGAGTGCGACGACGGCGACCTCTGCAACGGCGTCGAGCAGTGCGTGCTCCACCGCGGCTGCGTGCCGGGCACGGCACCTGCCTGCGAGGACGCCGACCCCTGCACGGTGGACTGGTGCGACCCGGCCACCGGATGCGTGCGCGCGCCGCTCGATCACGACGGCGACGGCTACCCACCCCCCGAGTGCGGGGGCAGCGACTGCGACGACGACCCGATCACGGGCGGCGTCGTCGGCCCGGACGAGATCGAGCGGTGCGAGAACGGGCGCGACGACGACTGCAACGGGCTCGTCGACCACGAGGAGACGCACTGCGTGGAGGCCGCGGACGCGTGCGCCTCCGATCTCCCCGCGCTGCCCGGACCGGGCTCCTACCCGCGATCGACGGTCGGGCTCGCGGACGACGTGGAGCTCGGCTGCGGCGACGGCGGAGTCGACGCGGTCTACCGCCTGGAGCTGGCGGACGAGCGGGACGTCACCCTGCGCGTGCTCGGCGCGGGCGACGGTGCCGCCCTCGCGCTCCGTCCGCTGGTCGGGTGCGAGTCCGGGCCGGACCGCGCGTGCGACGCCGCGGTCGGCTCGGGCGACGTGCCGGAGCTCGTGCTCCGGAACCTGCCCGCCGGCTCGTGGGCGGTCATCGTCGAGACCGTGGAGCCGGAGACCTTCGTGCTCGAAGTCGCCGCCGCCCCCCCCTCGCCCCTCTCCGCCGCCGACCGATGCGACGTCGCCGCGCCCGACGTGTCGGCGGGCGGGAGCTTCTCGGGCTCGTTCCTCGACGTCGCGGACGACTACCGCCTCGCGTGCGCCTCGATCACGGGCGAGCCGGACGCGGCGTATCGTCTCGTGGTGCCGGCGGATGCGCTGTGGGACGTGACGCTCGAAGCCTCGCTCGCGGGCACGACCACCCGCAACGCCTTCGTGGCCCTGGTGCGCGACTGCGTGCGCTGGTTCGACGACGCGGCGACGGTGGCGTGCGCCGGCGGATCGCCCGCGCGCTTGGACGTGCGCGCTCTCGAGCCCGGGACCTACCACGTGCTCGTCGAGTCGAGCTACGGGGGCGCGCCGGGATGGCGGCTCGACGTCACGACCGGGGACAGCGCCGGTCCGTTGCCCGCCGACACCTGCGCGGCGGCGCTCGACATCACCGATCGGGCGGTCTCGGTGCCGCTCGCGACCCTGCACCGAGACGGCGACAACCGCTGCGACCCGCCCGCCACCGCGCCAGGCACGCGCGACGCGTTCTTCACCTTCACGCTCGCCGGATCACGCGACGTGACGCTGACCACGACCGCTCCGGCGATCCACCAGGTCTCGGTGTCCACGACGAGCTGCGGCGACCCGGGACCGGACACCGAGTGCCACGCCGGGGCCACGGTCACGCGGACCTGGGCCGACCTGCCCGCCGGGACATACCACGTCTCCGTCACCACGAACGGAGCCGTCGGAGAGCTGACCGTCGGGACCGCCCTCGCTCCGTGAGCGGAGAGTCCGTTCCCCTCTCGGGCCCGTCGGCGCCTCTCGAGCGGTCACCGGGCCGAGGCGACCAGATGCTCGTCGTAGGCGCGCAGCATCGCCTTGTACAGCAGGGTCGCGAAGACCATCGCGCCCTCTCCGCTCAGGTGACGGTAGTCCACCGACACGAGCCGGGGGCTCGCGCGGGCCCAGCGGCGCATCGTCCCGGCGCCCCCGATGGCCTCGTAGCCGTCGAAGAAGGCGCAGCCGGCCGCGCGTGCGGCCTCGCGCTGCGCCTCGACCACACGCGGGACCCGGCGGCGCGACCGCACGCGGCCGCCGGTCCGCTCGGCCGAGTCGAGCACCGAGACGACCAGGCACGAGGCCTCGGGGCGTCCCGCCCGCCCCGCGCCGAGCACGGCCCGGTAGTCCTCGACGTATTCCTCGTAGCGGAAGCCGACCGTCTCGCTCGCGGCGTCGTTCCCGCCGAGCCAGAAGGCGAGGAGATCGGGCTGGCGCAGCGCGAGCTGCCGCGACCAGTGGGCGTCGTCGAAGTTCCGGAGCACGCGTGTGAAGGCCCCGATGAGCGGGATCCCATCGACGACCACGCCGGGCGGCTCGCTCTCCATCACCACGCCGTAGAGCCGCACCTCACCGTCGGCGACGCGGACCTCGAGCGTATGCGGACCCTCGCGCACGGAGACGTCGTGCACCCGGTCGACGACGGAGTCGGCCGCCGTCGAGAGCGGGCCGAGCGGCTCGCCGTCGACGGAGAGGGAGAGGTCGCCGCCCCCGGGGAACGCCTGGTAGAAGAGACGGAAGGTGGAGACCTCCGCGCCGATCGGTCCGTCGTCCACGGTGCCGAAGCGCGCGAAGGCGCGCGGCCGTCGGTTCTCGGCGAGCACGCCGCCGAGCCCGTACCGCCCGTCCTCGACCTCGCCGCGGTTCACGACGGACACCCGCCAGCCCTCGTGCCCCCAGCGGACGTTCTTGGGGCGCTGGTACTGCCACCCCGGCGAGATCGGCACGAAGCCCTTGCCCGCGTGTCCGAAGCGCTCCCGGAACAGCTCGCGGAGCGCGCGCGAGGTGCGATCCGAGCCGTTGATGGAGTCGCTGTAGAGCACGACGCGGGCGACGACGGGCTCGCCCCGCGCGATCGCGGCGAGCCGACCGTAGAAGTGCGCCATCGAGCCCTCCGGATCCTCGATCGGGCGCGTCATGCCGGCCCACGCCTCGGGCGGGATGCGCAGGGCCGGGTCGACGGGTTCCGAGTCCGAGGGCGCAGCGGCCGGCTCGGTGGGCACGGCCTCGGGGAGCGGCGCCGCCTCGAGGAGCTCGTCGGCGTTCTTCCGGCGGCCCCGCTCGCGCTCCTGTAGGCCGGCGAGACGGGGGCGCGTCGGAGGGCGGAATTCGAGCAGCTTGCCGAACGGCACGTGGCTGCCGGGCGTCCAGGGCCTGAGCTCCTCGAGCGCGGGCGTCAGGTACGTCGCCACGCCGCCGATCGCGAGGGCGAAGAAGAGATAGACCGCCCGGCGGATCCCGGCCGGATGCGGCGCGATCGGATCCCCGCGCTCCCCCTCTCGCTCCTCGTCGTCTCCACTCATCTCAGAACTGGAAGTAGATGAAGGGCGCAGCCTGCTGCCGGCCCACCCACACGAGGGCCGCCGTGACGGCGAGCACGATTGCCGCCTGCGCGAGCGCCGGCGCCCGCGCCATGCCTTCCCGCGCCTGGTCCACCCACCGCGCGGGCGTGAAGTGGATCAGCGTGAACGCACCGATCACCGCGACCACGTACCAGGCCACACGAAACGCCGTCCCCTCGAAGGCGAACATGCGCTCGTACATGGCGAGCATGTTCTCGAGGCTCGGCGATCGGAACATGGGCCAGTGCACGACGAAGAGGGTCAGGTTCAGGACGACCAGCACCGTGCGCCGAGAGCCCGTCGCGTCCGAGCCTCTCTTGCCGCGGAAGTCCCGCCACATGCGGTTGATGCTGACCGTCGTGGCGTGCCACAGGCCGAAGATCACGAACGTCCAGCCCGCGCCGTGCCAGATCCCGGTGAGGAGGAAGGCGAGGAAGAGGTTTGCGTAGGAACGCGCCCTGCCCTGCCGAGAGCCCCCGAGGGGGATGTACACGTAGTCGCGGATCCACGTGGACAGCGTGATGTGCCACTTGTCCCAGAAGTCGATCGGGCCGGTGGAGTCGAACGGCCGCCGGAAGTTGATCGGCAGCTCGAAGCCGAACAGCTTGGCCGATCCGCGCGCGATGTCCGTGTAGCCCGAGAAGTCGCCGTAGAGCTGCCAGGTGTACGCGAACACGGCGGTCCACACCTCGAGCGTGCTCCACGCGCCGGGGTCGTCCCAGACGCGATCGATCAGGTTCGCGGCGAGGAAGTCGGCCACGAGGACCTTCTTGACCATGCCGCGCAGGATGAGGAACGCCGCCTCGCCCGCCTCGTGAAGACCGAGCCGCGGCTCGTGCTGGAACTGGGGAAGGAGCTCCTTGGCGCGCACGATCGGGCCCGCGACGAGCTGCGGGAAGAACGCGACGAAGGTGGCGAGCTCGACGAAGCTCCGCGTCGGCGCGAGCCGGCCGCGGTAGACGTCGATCGTGTAGCTCAGGGTCTGGAACGTGTAGAACGAGATGCCGACCGGCAGGACGAGGTCGAGACGCCCCGCCGACACGTGGATGCCCGACGCCGAGAGCGCGTCCGCGACCACGTCGATGAAGAAGTCGGCGTACTTGAACAGGCCGAGCGCGCCCAGGTTCCCCGCGAGGCTCACCAGCAGGAGCCCCTTGCGCAGGCGGGGTCTTTCCGTCGCGGCGATCCCGAGCGCGACGAAGTAGTCGAGCACCGTGGAGCCCACGATCAGCGCGATGAAGGTCGCGTTCCACGACATGTAGAACAGCCAGCTCGCGAACAGGAGCAGGACCGTCCGGGCGGCCTTCGCGCGCGCCATCGACCAGAACAGGACGAAGACGACGAAGAGGAACAGGACGTACTCGAGGCTGTTGAAGAGCATCGAATCCGGGTCGCGGAACGTTCGGTGCCGTGGAGAGCATCGGCCCGGCTGGTCCCGCGGGGTGCGTCATGCTAGCAGCGACTCCCCGCATCGCTATGGAATCGTGGTTTACGCAGGCCCGTCGGGTGGTCGCTCCGCTCCGCGAGTGGGGCTCGGCGGAGTCCACCCTGGACACCGTGGTCGCGAGCCCGCCGGCGCGCGCCGCCATCGACCCCGAGATCGACGGCTCCCTCGAGTTCACGATGAAGCTCGCGTCGGCGCTTCTCGGCTACGGGCTCCCCGTCCACCGACTCGAGGAGGCGCTCCTCCGCCTGTCGGACGCGCTCGGCTTCGAGGCCGCCTATTACATGACGCCGACGGGGCTGATCTTCACGTTCGGAAGCGGCGGCGAGCAGCGCACGCGCGTCGTCAACGCGGTGCCCGGCGACGTCGACCTCGAGCGGCTCGCCGCTCTGCACGAGCTCATCGGCCGCGTCGAGCGCCGCGAGATCGCGCCCGAGGAGGGATCCGCCAGGATCGACGCGATCCTCACGCGGCCACCCCGCTACCGCGGCCCGGTGCGCGTCCTGTCCTTCGGGCTCCTGTCGCTCGCGGCCGCTCAGCTCCTCGGCGGCAACGCCACCGACCTCGCCGCCGCGGCGGCGATCGCTCTGTTGGTGGGCCTGCTGTCGAGCCTGTCGTCGCGGCTGCCCACGCTCGGCAGGCTGCTGCCCGCCGTGGCGGCCACCCTCGTGTCGGTCCTGTCGATCACCGCCTCGCGCCTCGGGCTGCCCGTTCACCCCTCGATCCTGCTGCTCGCCTCGATCATGAGCCTGTTGCCGGGCCTCACGATGACCATCGCCATGATGGAGCTCGCCATGGCGAACCTGGTCTCGGGCACGGCGCGGCTGATGGGCGCCGTCGTCACCTTCCTGCAGCTCGGCTTCGGCATCGCGCTCGGTCATCGCCTCGCCCACTCGCTCTTCGTCGTCCCACGGGTCGAGGCCAACGACGGGCTGCCAGCCTGGACCCAGGCCCTCGCACCCCTCGGCGCGGCGCTCGCGTTCGGCGTCCTCCTTCGCGTGCGCCCGCGCGATCTCTCCTGGGTGCTCGTCACCTGCTCGCTCGCCGTCCTCGGCTCGCGCGGCGGCGGGACGATCGTCGGTCCCGAGGTCGGCGCGTTCCTGGGCGCCTTCCTCGTGGGCGTGGTGAGCCACCTGTTCGCCCGCTGGAAAGACCGGCCGGTCCTCGTCCTGCTCGTTCCCGGCGTGCTGATGATGGTCCCCGGCAGCATCGGCTTCCTCGGGCTCTCCGCGCTGCTCGCCGAGGATCCGGCCGCCGCCGTCCAGACCGCGTTCGAGGTGCTGATGATCGCGACCGCCCTCAGCACCGGCGTGCTGCTCGCCACGCTCGCCGTCCCCCCGCGACGGTCTCTGTGAGCTACTCGCCCGCCTTCTTCATCTCGGACTCCGCGGCCTTCTTCATCTCGGACTCGGCGACGAGGAACGGCGAAGCGTCGATCGTCTCGACCTCCATGAACGAGACGAGCGTCTCCAAGCTGTCGAGCAGGAGCTGCTGCCGCTCGATGGGCAGCTCCGTGATCCGCCGGACGAAGCGGTCCTGGAGCGGAGCGGGCGTGTGGCGCAGCTTCTGCCGGCCGGCCTCGGTGAGGCGCAGCCAGACCTTGCGGCGGTCGGCCGAGCCGCGCTCGCGGTAGAGGAGCCCCGCCCGCTCGAGCCGGTCGAGGATGCCGGAGACGGTCGGGGGGCTGAGCTGCACCTTCCGGCTCACGACCGCGACGGACAGCTCGTTCTCGGGCGCGTTCTCGATGGCGCGAAGGACGGCGATCTGAGGAAGGGTCAGCCCGCTCTCCTTCGACAGCCGCTTCGACTGGATCGACACCCCGCGGATGATCCGCCGGATCGCCCGCAGGATGTCGTTTGGGATGTCGGGAGGATCCGTACCTTGGACGAGGTGTGAGACCATGGTTCTCGCGAAATTACCCGGATTTCTGACCGGGAAAGGGGTTGTCAGGGCCGCATCCGCGTGTTAGGTCGTTTGCGCACGAATGATTCTCGCGCAACTCATTTCGCCACGATTCATTCCTACCCTACTCGTTAGCGCCCAACTCAGTATTACCCGAACGGGTTGGGACGGTCCATGGGACACAACCACCGGAGGGTCATGCGCATCGTCGTTCAGAAGTACGGGGGCTCGTCCGTAGCCACCGTCGAGAAGCTCCAGGCGGTCGCCCGCAAGGTCGCGGCGACTCGCGGCAAGGGCTTCGCGGTATGCGTCGTCGTCTCGGCCATGGGAGGCACGACGAACGAGCTCCTCTCCATGGCGCGGCAGGTCACGCCGGAGCCGTCGCTCCGCGAGCTCGACATGTTGCTGTCGAGCGGGGAGCGGATCTCGATGTCGCTGCTCAGCATGACGCTCGAGCAGCTCGGCGTCCCGGCCGTCTCGCTGACCGGCAGCCAGTGCAACATCCTCACCGACTCGCAGCACGGGAGCGCGAGCATCCTCGAGATCGACCCCGGGCGCGTCACCCGCGAGCTCGCCGCCGGCCGGGTCGTGGTCGTCGCGGGCTTCCAGGGCGTGAGCGCCGAGACGCGTGAGGTCACGACCCTCGGGCGCGGCGGCTCGGACACCTCGGCGGTGGCGCTGGCCGCGGCCCTCGGCGCCGAGCACTGCGACATCTTCTCCGACGTCGACGGCGTCTACAGCGCCGACCCGCGTGTCGTCCCGACCGCGCAGCGGATGGACGAGCTCAGCTACCAGGAGATGCAGGAGCTTGCCCGGCTGGGTGCCCGCGTGCTCAACGAGCAGGCGGTCGAGTTCGCGCGGCGCAAGGGCATCGCGATCTACGCGCGGTCGACCTTCGGGGGAGACTCCTTCAGCGTCATCCGGGACATGAGCCCTCCGGCGGACGACGACGGCGTGCGGATCTGCGGGGTCGCGGGTCGGGACGACCTCGTCCGCGTCTGGTCCGAGCGATCGGGCCCGCGTCCGACCGAGGTCATCGACGCGCTCAGCGAACACGACATCCTCCACGCCGACGGCGACAAGATCGACGTCGTCATCAGCGGGACGAACATCCCCTGCCGCGAGACCTTCGCGACGCGGCTGGGCGAGACGTTCGACGACTCCGTCCAGGTCGCGGCACCCATCGGCTCGGTCGCGGCGGTCGGGCTCGGCGTCGGTGACAGGCCGGTCGCGCTCGAGCTGGCCCAGGAGGCGCTCCGTGAGGCGCGGATCCCGATGCTGACGAGCTTCACGTCGAGCGAGTCGATCACGTGCGTCGTGCCAGCGAACCGGGTGAAGCTCGGCATGCAGCGCATGCACGGCGCGCTGATCGAGGCCGGGGTGTCGGCATGACGGATGTCGCCGTCGAACGGGCGCTCGAGCGCCGCGCACGGGAGGCCAGAGAGGACCGGCCACGGCTCGACGTCGTCTTCCGGGAGCCCGGCGCCGAGGACGGCGCCGCGATGTGGGACATCGTCCGCGAGGGCGGCGTCCTCGACGAGAACTCGTCCTACGCGTACATCATGTTCTGCGAGCGCTTCGCCGACACGTGTGTCGTCGCGGAGCACGAGGGCGAGGTCGTCGGTTTCGTCACCGCCTTCCGGCCGCCGCGCGACCCGGACGTGATCTTCGTCTGGCAGATCGGCGTGCACAGCAAGATGCGCGGCCAGGGGCTGGCCGGGCGGATCCTCCAGTTCCTGGTCGACCGGGACGCCTGCGTCGGGGTCCGGTACATGGAGACCAACATCACCCCGGACAACGTCGCCTCGCAGCGGCTGTTCCGCTCCTTCGCCCGTCACATGGGACACGCACGCGTCGAGGTCCGCCAGGGCTTCGACGAAGGGGTCTTCCCCAACGGCCACGACACCGAGGACCTCTACCGGATCGGGCCGTTCCAGACCTGGGGAGCCGACGCGTGAAGACCTTCGAGAGGCTCGAGTCCGAGGTCCGCGGCTACATCCGATCCTTCCCGACGGTATTCCAGAGGGCGGAGGGAGCCAGGCTGGTCGACGAGGAGGGCCGCGAGCACATCGACTTCTTCGCCGGTGCCGGGGTGCTCAACTACGGGCACAACCACCCGGAGCTGAAGAAGGCCCTCGTCGAGTACGTCGCGGGCGACAACATCGTCCACGGCCTCGACATGGGCACCGTGGCGAAGCGGGCGTTCCTCGAGCGCTTCAGGGAGATCGTCCTCGAGCCGCGCGGCCTCGACTACAAGCTGCAGTTCCCCGGGCCCACCGGGACGAACGCGGTCGAGGCGGCTCTGAAGCTCGCGCGCAAGGTGAAGAGACGCCACGAGGTGGTCGCCTTCACGAACGCGTTCCACGGCATGACGCTCGCCGCCCTGAGCGCGACCGGCAACTCCTTCAAGCGCGCCGGCGCCGGGGTCCCGCTCCACAACGTGACCCACCTGCCCTACGACGGCTACCTCGGCGAGATGAACACGCTCGAGGTGTTCGAGCGCTATCTGGCCGACAAGGGCAGCGGCGTCGACAAGCCCGCCGCGGTCATCCTCGAGACGGTCCAGGCCGAGGGCGGCGTGCGGCCGTGCTCCTTCGAGTGGCTGAGGGGCCTGCGCGAGCTCACCGAGAAGCACGACATCCTGCTCGTCGTGGACGACATCCAGGTCGGCTGCGGGCGGACGGGGCCGTTCTTCTCCTTCGAGCCCGCCGGCATCCAGCCCGACATCGTCTGCCTCTCGAAGTCGCTGAGCGCCTTCGGTCTGCCCATGGCGCTGGTCCTGCTCCGGCCGGAGCTCGACGTGTGGGCGCCCGGCGAGCACAACGGCACGTTCCGCGGGCACAACCTGGCGTTCGTCACGGCCACCCGCGCCCTCGAGCTCTTCTGGAAGGACGACGCGCTCACCAAGAGCGTGCAGAAGAAGGGCGCGATCGTCGCCGAGCGCTTCCGTAAGATCGCCGAGCGGTTCCCCGCGGCGCAGGGGAAGGTGCGCGGCCGCGGCATGATCGTCGGGCTCGACTGCGCCGGCGACATCGCAGGTGAGGTGTCGAAGGCCGCCTTCTCGCGCGGCGTCGTCATGGAGACGGCCGGCATCGACGGCCAGGTGCTGAAGTTCCTGGGCCCGCTGGTCATCCCGGAGGCGGAGCTCTCGAGGGGCCTCGACCTCGTCGAGGAGGCGTTCGAGGCGGTCATGAAGTCCCACGGGACGAAGAGCGCCAACCCGGCTTCGGCCCAGGCCTGACCATGATCGTACGCAAGCTCGACGACATCCGCGGCACCGACGCCGACGTGGACACGGCGCTGTGGAACAGCCGCCGGCTGCTGCTCGCCAAGGACGGCATGGGGTTCTCGCTCCACGACACGATCATCCGCCCGGGCGGGCCGCTCCACCTGCATTACAAGCACCACCTCGAGGCGGTCTACTGCATCGAAGGGCGCGGGACGGTCAAGACGCTGTCGGACGGGCAGGTGCACCGGATCGAGCCCGGTACCGTCTACGCACTCGATCAGCACGACGACCACGTCCTCGAGGCCGAGGAGACCATGCGCATGGTGTGCGTGTTCAACCCTCCCGTGACCGGCAAGGAAGTGCATCGGCCGGACGGCTCCTACGCTCCGCCGGAAGAGGCGGAGTCGCCGAGCGCGAGCTGACCGGAGGAGCGTGCCGGGCGCGCGCGAGACCACCGGGGCGATCTTCCGGGCCGTGACGAAGCTCGAGGAGGTCTGCCTCGCGTGGGGCATGATCGGCATCGCCTCGCTCACGATCGCCAACGTCTTCGCCCGGAGCCTGTTCGACTCGAGCCTCGCGTTCGCCGAGGAGATCAGCCAGTTCCTGATCGTCTTCGTGACGTTCGTCGGGCTCGGCTACGCCGTCAGCCAGGGCCGTCACATCCGGATGACGGCGATCTACGACCAGCTTCCGACAAGCTGGCGCAAGTCGTTGATGCTCACCATCGCGCTCACGACGAGCGCGATGATGTTCTACCTGACGTACCTGTCCATCGACTACGTGCTCGGGACGGTGCGGGCGCTCGGGACGGTGTCGCCGGCGCTCCAGGTCCCGCTCTGGCTCGTCTACCTCTCCGCTCCCCTCGGCTTCTCGCTGGCCGGCATCCAGTACCTGATGACGTTCTTCAAGAACCTCGTCGCGGACGACGTCTGGCTCTCCTTCGACAAGAAGGACGAGTACGACGAGCTTCCCCCCGCCGACATCTGACCCATGGCGCTCGTCATCCTCGGCCTGATGCTGCTCTTGCTCTTCCTCGGGTATCCGATGAAGGTCCCGCTGACCGCCGCCGCGATCGCGGCGGTCGTGCTGTTCATGCCCGGGGCCGATCCGGCGACGCTCGTCCAGCAGATGATCGGCGGCGTCCAGCCCTCGGCGCTGATCGCCGTGCCGATGTTCATCTTCGCGGCCGACATCATGACGCGGGGACAGGCCGCCGACCGGCTCCTCGACATGGTGTCGCGCTTCATCGGACACGTCCGCGGGGGGCTCCCCATCACGAGCGCCGTGAGCTGCACGCTCTTCGGCGCCCTCTCCGGCTCGACCCAGGCGACGGTCGTCGCCGTCGGCGGGCCGCTCCGCCCGAAGCTCCTCGAGGCGGGGTACTCGGACTCGTTCACGACCGCGCTCATCATCAACGCGAGCGACATCGCGCTGCTCATCCCGCCGAGCATCGGGATGATCGTGTACGGCGTCGTCAGCGGCACCTCGATCGGCGAGCTGTTCATCGCGGGGATCGGCCCGGGCCTGCTGATCCTCGTCCTCTTCTGCGTCTACGCGTACGTGGCCACCGTCCGGATGAAGATCGCGCCGCTGCCCAAGGCCACGTGGCCGGAGCGCCGGCGCGCCCTCCGGCGCGCGCTCTTGCCGCTCGGGTTCCCCGTGATCGTCATCGGCGGGATCTACGCGGGGATGTTCAGCCCGACCGAGGCAGCCGCCGTGTCGGTGCTCTACGCGCTCCTCCTCGAGGTCGGCGTCTACCGCGAGCTCCGGCTCGGGCAGATCGTCGACATCGCCCGCTCGACCGGCCTCGTCACGGCGGTCGTCTTCATCCTGGTCGCGGCGGGCGCAGCGTTCTCCTGGGTGATCTCCTACGCCCAGCTCCCGAGCCAGCTCATTGGCGACACCCTCGGGCTCGGCCCCGACTCGGGCTACGCGACGATCATGGCCACGATCGCCATCGCGTTCTTCATCGGCTGCATGTTCGTCGACCCGATCGTCGTCATCCTGATCCTCACGCCCATCTTCCATCCCGTGGCCGTGGCCGCCGGCATCGATCCGGTCCTCGTCGGCACCGTCGTGACCCTCCAGGTGGCCATCGGATCGGCCACCCCGCCGTTCGGGTGCGACATCTTCACCGCCATCGCGGTGTTCAAGAGACCCTACCTGGACGTGATTCGCGGCACCCCACCCTTCATCCTGATGCTGATCGCCGCCTCGGTGATCCTCATCGCGTTCCCCGAGGTCGCGCTCTTCCTGCGCGACCTCGCCTTCGGCGACTGATGCTCCGACGCTCCGTCATCTTCTGCCTCGCCCTCGGCCTCCTCGTCGCCTGCGAGGACCGGCGCCCCGACCGCGAGGTGTGGCGGTTCGCGATCGAGGAGACGCAGGGCAGCGTCCAGGACGCATACGCGCAGCGGTTCGCCGAGCTGGTCGAGGAGCGCACGAACGGCGAGGTGGAGGTCGTCGTGTACCCCTATGGCGCCCTCGGAACGTCCGACCAGCTCACCGAGCAGGTCCACAACGGCACGGTGAGCTTCGCCTTCGCGTCGCCGGGTTTCCTCGGCAAGCTCATCCCGGCGGTCCAGGTCTTCCTGCTCCACTTCGTAATGTCGGAGGACGAGGCGGTGAACAACCGGGCTCTCCGCGACCCTGCGCTCCTCTCCGAGCTCGACCGGCTGTACGGCGCGAAGGGATTCGAGCTGCTGTCGGTCATCACCGAGGGCTGGATGGCCTGGACGACGAACGAGGAGGTCCGGCGCCCGGAGGACTTCGAGGGCATCAAATTCCGCGTGATGACCTCGCCGCTGCTCCTCGCTCTCTACTCCGCCTACGGCGCGAGCCCCACCCCCTTGCCCTACGCCGAGGTGTACAGCGGGCTGCAGCTCCACATGATCGACGGCCAGGTGAACCCCGTCTTCGCGATCCAGGAGATGAGCTTCTACGAGGTGACCGACTACCTCGTCTTCCCGAAGCACGCGCAGTTCTACACCACCTTGATGGCCGGCTCGGAGCTCCTCGGCGGCCTGTCCGAGGCGCGGCGGCGCATGGTGGCCGAGATCGTGGAGCAGCTCCACGGCGAGATCTTCGACGTGCAACGGCGGTTCAACCGCGACCGCCTCGACATCATCCGCGAGCGCAAGCCCGACATGCAGATCTACGAGCTCACCGCCGAGGAGCGCGCGGCCTTTCGCGAGCGGAGCCTGCCCGTCCGCGAGCAGTACGTGGAGATGGCCGGACCCGAGGGGCGAAGGCTCCTCGACGTGCTCGGGGCGGCGGTGCGACGCGCTGGCGAGGGAGCTCCCCCGGACTAGAGATCCGGGGTCGCGCGCGAGCCCGGCCCGGGCAGGAGAGACACGGTGAGAGATCACGAAGGCCTGAGCTTCCCCATCGACGAGTACGAGCGCCGGCTCCGCGAGCTGCGGGAGCGCATGGCGGAGCGGCAGCTCGACGTGGTGATGATCACCGACCCCGAGAACCTCCTCTACCTCACGGGCTACCAGACGACGGGCTACTCGTACTTCCAGGCCCTCATCGTCCCGCAGGACGAGGAGCCGTTCATGGTCTCCCGGCTCCTCGAGGACTCGAACATCCTGCCGCGCACCTGGGTCGAGAGCACGTTCCCCTACAACGACACCGGCGACGCCATCCAGACGGTGTGGCACGCCCTGGTCGAGAACGGCCTCGCGGACAAGTGCATCGGCTACGAGAAGAACAGCTACTTCTTCCCTGCCTACCAGCAGGACCGGATGCAGGCGACGCTGTACGAGGCGAACCTCATCGACTGCTCGGGGCTCGTCGAGGAGGGGCGCATCATCAAGAGCGAGGCGGAGATCGACGCGATGCGCAAGGCAGCGAGCGCCACCGAGGCGGCCATGCAGGCCGGCCTGGCCGCGGTCGCCGAGGGGGTCACCGAGAACGACGTCGCCGCGGAGATCCACCATGCCATGTACAAGGCCGGCGGCGAGTACCCGGCCGTCGCGCCCTACGTCACCAGCGGGCCGCGGTGTCTGATCGGCCACGCCACGTGGGAGGGCCGCACGATCCAGGCGAACGAGTGCGTGTTCCTGGAGATCGGCGGCTGCTGGCGCCGCTACCACACCGCGATGATGCGCACGGCGTTCACCGGCGATCCGCCCGCCTCGATGCTCGAGGGCGAGCAGCTCGTCGTCGAGGCGCTCCACGCCATGAAGGAGCACGTCCGCCCCGGCCTCACCGCCGGCGAGCTCGACGGCATCGCCCGCAACATCCTGTCGCGCAACACGTCCGGCGGCACGCTGGTGACGCGTGCCGGCTACTCCATCGGCATCGCCTTCGCCCCGAGCTGGGACGAGGGGTACATCCTGAGCCTCAAGCCCGGCGAGAACACGGTCCTCAGGCCCAACATGACCTTCCACCTGATCCCCTGGCTCTACGGGATCGACGGCGACAAGCTCGTGGCGTTGAGCGACACGGTGCGCGTGACCGAGCGCGGGTGCGAGTCGTTCTTCGGCATGGAGCCCCGGCTCTACGGGAAGTGACCGTGGCCACGACGCGCATCGGGTGCGACCTCGACTTCGAGCAGAACGGCAAGCAGGTCACGCGGCTGCGCGTGCCGTGGTCGCGCAACCGCTCGGCCTGGGGCTCGGTGCAGGTCCCGATCGCCCAGGTCAAGGACGGCGACGGCCCCACGGTGCTGCTCACCGCAGGCGCCCACGGAGACGAGTACGAGGGCCCCCTGGCGCTCGCCAGGCTCGTGCGCGAGCTCGAGCCCGCGCACGTGCGGGGCCGAGTCATCGTCGTACCGGGGATGAACCTGCCCGCGCTCCGGGAGTCGACGCGCCTGTGCCCGGTGGACGGCCTCGACCTCAACCGGAGCTTCCCGGGGGACCGGAACGGCACCTACACGACCATGATGACGCACTTCGTGGCGACCGAGCTCGTCCCGCGGGCGGACGTGGTCGTCG
>JBDIVX010000175.1:0-15876 GCA_039794305.1 Candidatus Neutrinellum sp. | reverse complement strand
ACTGCAGGTAGGCGCGCACGCCCTCGGCGGCGAGGTGGCCCACCTCGAGCCGGATCGCGCCCGGGTGCTGGCGGAGCGCCTGGACGGCGTCGAGGTGCGGCGAGCCCACGTCCGAGCGGAGGCTCACGACGAAGAGCGCGTGCAGCAGGCGCTCGGGCGCGACCCCGTCGCGGAACGGGCCGCTCCCCTCGAGGAGGAACGACAGGAGCTGCACGGTGCCGCGATCGGCGCGCTCCAGATCCTGCAGCAGCACGACCGGCGCGCGCACGGCCGCGACGTCGCGCAACAGGCCGTGGAGCGTCTCGAAGAACCGGAGGCGCTTCTCGAGCGCCTCGACGTCGACCCCGGCCACGAGCACCGACGGCTGCGGCTCGGGCTCGGAGGCGCCCTCGGCCGTGTGGTGGTACCAGAACCGGTGGCAGCCGGCCCGGCACGACAGACCGTCGAGGTCCACTGTGGGGGCGCGTCCCACCTCGTCGAGGAACCGGAGGGCCTTGTCGACGATCTCGGCGAACGGGCCGAAGGCGCGGCCCGGCTCACAGCGTCCTTCGAGCACGATGCCGCCGTCGAGGCGGACGCGGTTGCGGAACTCGGCGAGAATGCGGGACTTGCCAACGCCGCTCGGCCCCTCGAGCAGCGCCAGGCGCTCGCCGTGGCAGTGCGCCTCGGCGACCATCTGGTGCAGGCGTGCGAGCTCGGTCTCCCGACCGACACAGGACGACGAGGGCGTGGACGGGTACTGCTGCATGATGGACGGCTCCCGCGCGCGGAGGGACACCGGGCCGTCGCGCCCCTCCATCGGACGGGCAGCGTACGGTCCACAAACCCCGCGTTCAAGCGGCCAACCCTTGGTCCGCGTCATCCTGCCACGCCGGCTGTGCAAGGCGCGTACCGCGGCTTGGTGACACACCGCCGCGTAAGATCAGGGCTTTTTCGGGCGCGAGGGCCGTCCGGACCCGTGCATCGCCGCCCGGCCACCGTGCGTTTTCTTACGCCCCGTCCTCAGCCCTACGGCCGGTAGTCGTTGACGTCGATCGAGTAGCGCTTGAGCCAGCGGTGGACCTGCATGCGCTCCTTGCCGAGCTCACGGCCCACCGCGGCGATGTTCCCCCGGTGGCGGGCCAGCATGTCCCGCAGCGTCCGCTCGTCGGGCGCCAAGGCCGGCCGGGGCACGACGCCGCCGCCCGCGGGCGATGGGAGCTGCGCCGCGGGCCGGCTGCCGTGCGCCTCGAGCGCGTGCTGTACCGTGTCGGGCAGGTGGACGAGGTCGACCTCGCGGCCGTCGGAGAGGGCGACCGAGAGCTTCACCGCGCTCTCGAGCTCCCGGACGTTGTAGGGCCAGTCGTAGTGCGCGAGCCCCAGCATGTACGCGAAGGTGGTGCGCGCGTCGCCGCGCCCGGCGCGCCGCAGGAAGTGCCGGACGAGCCCGTGCAGGTCCTCGAGGCGCTCGCGCATGGGTGGCAGCTCGACGCGCACCTCGCGCAGCCGCGCGAGGAGGTCTCCGCGGAACCGGCCCTGGGCGACGTACTGATCGAGGTCGCGGTGCGTCGCGCACACGACGCGCACGTCGACGGGCTCGGCGGTGGTCGCCCCGACGGGCAGGACCTCCTTCTCCTGCAGGACGCGGAGCAGCTTGGCCTGCGCCTCGAGCGGCATGTCGCCGATCTCGTCGAGGAACAGCGTGCCTCCGTGGGCCGCGCGAACGAGCCCCGTCTTGTCCTGGCTCGCGCCCGTGAACGCCCCCTTGCGATAGCCGAAGAGCTCGCTCTCGATCAGGTTGGCGGGCAGCGCCGCGCAGTTGATCGCCTGGAAAGGGCCGCCTCGCGTGCTCAGGCGGTGCACCTCGCGCGCGACCAGCTCCTTGCCCGTGCCGCTCTCGCCCGTGATCACGACCGACAGCTCCGTCCGCGCGACCTTCGCGATGCGGTCGAGCACCGAGTCCATCTGGAAGCCGCCGATCAGCAGCGAGCCGCGCACCCCGTGCGAGAAGGGGCGAGCCTGCTCCACCACCGATCCGTCGACGCGGTAGGCGCTGTAGCTGTAGATGCCGGACGCCGCGAACCGGAAGATCGTGTCCCCGACGCGCACGACGTCGTGGTCCTCGAGCGGCGCCTCCTCGATGCGGACGCCGTTGACGAGGGTGCCGTTCGTCGAACCGTTGTCGCAGATCCACCAGACGTCGCCGCGCTGCTCGACCCGGGCGTGGAACCGAGAGACGGCGGCCTCCGGGACCGAGAGGGTGTTGTCGGCTTCGCGGCCGATGGTGGTGGGCGAGCAGGCGAACGGCAGGGCGCTCGGGAGCTGCTCGTGGAGCCGCGAGAACACGACCACGAGACCCGGCGTCGGATCGAGCGAGGCGTCGAACCGCGGCACCGCCTCGATGGACGCGGTCGTCCAGCCCTGCTCCTCGTGGCCCATGGCTCGGGCCAAGGGTAGCAGGTTGGCCGATCCGTCGAGCTACTTCGCGCCGGCCGCCGAGTCGGCGGAGGCCGCCCGAAGCCGCGCCACGGTCTCCACCAGGTCGTCGAGGTCGAAGGGCTTGCGGATCCAGGCCTCGGGGCGACCGTCGGGGGCGAGGTCGGGGGGCGGGGCGGAGCCGGACACGAGCGCCGCGGTGGAGACGGATCCGGCCTGCCGCAGCTCGGCGAGCAGGTGGTCGCCGCGCACGTCGAGCCCGAAGTCGAGGAGCGCCAGACCAAAGGGTCCCTTCGCTGCGCGCGCCTCGGCCGCCGTGGCCGCGGCGACGACCCGCGCGCCCGCCAGCTCGAGGGCGGTCGCCATCAATTCCCGCATTGCCCGATCGTCCTCCACCACCAGCACACGAAGCCCGAGCCCGCGCCCTCGGGCGTGGACGCCGCTCTGCTTGGTCATGCTCGGCCGGCGCAGCCCGGGCGCCCGAGCGGCAGCGCGGGGCAGGTCCACGGCGAAGCGTGCCCCCTCGCCGAGCTCGCTTCGCACCGCGAGCCGCCCTCCGATCGCGTCGACCGTCTGGCGCACGAGCGCGAGCCCCACCCCCGTGCCGCCGGGCTTGGTCGTGAAGTAGGGGTCGAAGACGCGGGCGCGGTCGGCCTCGCGGATGCCCGGACCCCGATCGGCCACTTCGACTCGGACGCACCCGCGCTTCGGGCTCACCTCGACGGTGACCACGCCGTCGCGTGGGCTCGCCTCGATCGCGTTCTGCACGAGGTTCCAGACGATGGTGAAGAGCTGCGGGCGCGAAGCGCGGGCGCGCAGGTCCGATGCGACGCGCGTCTCGACGCGCACGCCGGCGCCCACGGCGACCGGCTCGAGCAGCTCGACCACCTCGGACACCAGCGAGCCTACGCAGACCGTCTCGCTCGGCGGCACGGCGCCGCGTCGGGAATCGAGCAAGTGGCGTGCGCTCTCCCGCGCCGAGCGAGCGCTCCTCTCGATCCGGTCGAGCGCCCGGGCGGTCGGCTCGTGGGAAACGCCGCTCCGCTGCGCGAGCTCGGCCCAGCCGAGGATGGCGCCGAGCGCGTTGGCGAGCTCGTGCGCCACGCCGGCGGCGACGTCCGTCTCGCCCGCGGCACGCGGCGGCGGCACGAACACGATGCGTGCGCCCGTCCCGTCCTTCGGCACCGAGATCGCGAGCCAGCCGCCGAGCGGGAGCGAGGCCCGGAGGCCGTCGCGGGCGTGACGCACGATCTCGGTCAGTGTGGAGTCGTGGACCGGCAGCCCGGTCAGGCTCGCGACCGCGACCGGCAACGGCGTGCCGGGAGCGATCTTGTCGCGCGCCGCCGCGTTCGCCTGCACGATCCCCTCGCGCTCCTCGACGACCGGGAACCCGGCTTCGGACGCGAGCCAACCTAAAGGGTCTGCCGTCATCGGAATCCTACGGTACAGTAGGACGATAGACCGGGTTTTCCAGGTGGGTCAAACAGGCACGTGCGTTGACCGATCATTTCGACCGTGTACGATGCGTGCGCATCCGGTCGGCTTGCGGGCAGGAATGAGAAAGCTCTTACACTTGGGTGGCATTTGGGCGGTCGTCCTGCTGGCGCTCGCCGGGTGTGCCGAGGGCGGGCGGAGCTCGTCCGACGCGTCGGCCGCGGTGGACGCCGGCCGCGATTCGGCGACGAGCAGCGACGCGGGGTCCGGGTGCACCCCGGCTTGCGCGGCGGGGCAGACGTGCCGGTACGGGCGCTGCTTCGATGCGTGCGGGGCCGGCATGGGCTGCGGCGGTACGACGGAATGCTGTGACGGCATCTGCGCGAGCACGGGCAACGACCCGTCGAACTGCGGCACGTGCGGGACCGTGTGCTCTCCCTCGGGCGACACGTGCGTGTCGGGTACGTGCCTGTGCGGATCGGTGGGTGCGTGCGGCGCCGGCGAGACGTGCTGCGGCGGCACGTGCGCGACGCTCGCGACCTCGAGCGAGCATTGCGGCGCCTGCGGCGTCGCCTGCGACACGGACGCGGGAGAGGAGTGCGTGTCCGGCGTCTGCATGATGCCGGCCTGCTCGCCCGCCTGCGCCACGGGCGAGACGTGCGTCGACGGCGACTGCAGGTGTGGCGGGGGCGCGCCCTGCGAGGAGGGCCGCGGCTGCTGCGGGGGCGCGTGCATCAACACCGCGACCGACACGAACAACTGCGGCGGCTGCGGCGTCGTCTGCCCTTCAGGCCAGGCGTGCGTCTCCGGCACGTGCACGACCGACACGCCGTGCACGCCCGCCTGCAACGTGGGCGAGTCCTGCGTCGGCGGCGTGTGCAGGTGCGGCGACGGTGCGGCGTGCCCCACCGGCCAGAGGTGCTGCGGCGGCGAGTGCCGCGACACGAACCGCGACGTGCTCAACTGCGGCGCGTGCGGCCGCGCGTGCGGCGCATCCGACAGCTGCTGCACCGGGTCGTGCATCAACACGGACGTCACGCCGAGCCACTGCGGCTCGTGCGGCCGTACCTGCAACCCCGACACGTCCGACGGCTGCACCGGCGGCGGCTGCACCTGCGCCGGCATGACCGAGTGCAGCGGGCTCACGCCGTACTGCATCCCGATCCTGGGCTGCTCCCCGTTCGCGCCTTGATCGTCTGCACGCTTCCGGCGCGTTCGCGCCGGAACCGCGCACCCCACCGCCTTTGGCGGCGGGGCCCGCGAGGGGGGACCCTCGCGCTCCCCTCGGCGATTCGCTTCGCTCATCGCCGGGCGCGCCTTCGGCGCGCGGTTGGGTTGGGGGCGGGGCCGGATGATCAGTTGGGGCGCGGGCGGTTGCGTGTCGGTGGGGTGAGGGTAGGCTGCGGCGCGATGTCGGCCCGTACGAGGATCAGCGTCGAGGAAGTGCGGCACGTGGCTCGGTTGGCTCGGATCGAGATCGCGGAGGGCGAGCTCGAGGGGTACCGGGCGCAGCTCGACGCGATCCTCGGGTACATGGCGGAGCTCGACCGGATCGACGTCGCGGGGGTCGAGCCGACGTACCACGCGGTCGCGATTCGGGCGCCGCTGCGGGACGACCGGGTGAGGCCGTCGCTGCCGCGGGACGAGGTGCTCGCGGCGGCGCCGCAGGTGGAGGACGGCGGGTTCGCCGTGCCGCGGGTGCTGGACACGTGAGCGACGAGACGCGCTGGCAAGACGCGCGCGCGCTGCGCGACCGCGTCGTGGGCGGCGAGGTCTCGGCCGAGGACCTGGTGGGCTCGTTCCTCGACCGGATCGAGCGAGAGGGCGAGCGGCTCGGGGCCTTGCTCCACGTGGACCGCGACGGCGCGCTCGCGCAGGCGCGCCGGGTGGACGGGCGCCGCGCGGCGGGAGAGGTGCTCGGCCCGCTCGCCGGCGTGCCCGTGGCGGTGAAGGACAACCTCTGCACGCGTGGAGTGCCGACGACCTGCGGCTCGCGCATCCTCGAGGGCTACCGGCCTCCGTACGACGCGCACGTGGTCGAGCGCCTCCGCGAGGCCGACGCGGTCGTCGTCGCGAAGACCAACCTCGACGAGCTCGCCATGGGCTCGTCGAACGAGAGCTCGGCGTTCGGCCCGGCGAAGAACCCGTGGAGCCTCGATCGAGTCCCCGGCGGATCGTCGGGCGGGTCCGCGGCGGCGGTCGCGGCGGGTCTAACGCCCGTCGCGCTCGGCAGCGACACCGGGGGCTCGGTCCGGCAGCCGGCGAGCTTCTGCGGAGTCACCGCGATCAAGCCCACCTACGGCCGCGTCTCGCGGTGGGGGCTCGTCGCGTTCGCTTCGAGCCTCGATCAGGTCGGGCCCATCGCCCGCTCGGTGCGGGACGCCGCGAGCGTGCTCGGCGTGATCGCCGGCCGAGACGAGCGCGACGCGACGAGCGCCGACCGACCCGTGGACGACTACGCGGCGGCGTGCGAGCGCGGCCCGGCGGGAATGCGCGTCGGGGTGGTGCGCGAGGCGCTCGGCGCGGGGGCCGACCCCGAGGTGATCGCGGCCGTCGGGGCGTCGATCGAGGCGCTCCGCGCGCTCGGCTGCGAGGTGGTGGACGTCGACCTCCCGCACGCGAAGCACGCGGTGAGCGTGTACTACCTCGTCGCGAACGCGGAGGCCTCGAGCAACCTCGCCCGCCTCGACGGGGTCCGCTACGGGCTGCGCGTCGACGCCGAAGACGTCGAGACCATGACCGCGCGTACGCGTGCTCGGGGCTTCGGCCCCGAGGTCAAGCGTCGGATCATGCTCGGCACCTACGCGCTGTCCGCGGGCTACTACGATGCGTTCTACCTGAAGGCGCAGAAGGTCCGCACGCTCATCCGCAGCGACTACGACCGCGCCTTCGAGCGGTGCGACCTGGTCCTGACGCCCACGTCGCCGACCGCGGCCTTCGCGCTCGGCGAGCGGGTCGACGATCCGCTCTCGATGTACCTGGCCGACGTCTTCACGCTGCCCCCGAGCCTCGCGGGCCTGTGCGCGATCAGCACGCCCTGCGGCTTCACCCGCGCGGGCTTGCCGATCGGCCTGCAGCTCGCCGCGCCGCCGTTCGAGGAGGCGCGCCTCGTGCGCGCCGCCGCCGCCTACCAGGACGCCACCGCCTGGCACGAGCGGCACCCGGCGTAGCGCCCCGACCGCCTGATGCCGGCGCTGCTGCGCCCACGCGGGCCGCCGTGCTATGCACCCCGCGGGATGGCTTCGGCGACGCGATGGGAACCGGTGATCGGGCTCGAGGTGCACGCGCAGCTCCTGTCGCGATCGAAGCTGTTCTGTGGCTGCTCGGCGGCCTACGGCGCGGCGCCCAACACGAACGTGTGCCCCGTCTGCCTCGGCCTGCCGGGCGCGCTGCCCGCGCCGAACGGGGGCGCCGTCGAGCTGGCGATCCGGGCCGGCCTGGCGCTCGGCTGCACCGTCCAGCTCGAAAGCCGCTTCGCGCGGAAGAACTACTTCTACCCGGACATGGCGAAGGGCTACCAGATCTCCCAGTACGAGCTGCCTCTCGATACGGACGGAGCGATCGAGATCGACGTGGACGGCGTGACGCGCCGCGTGGGCATCGAGCGGGTCCACCTCGAGGAAGACGCGGCGAAGAACCTGCATGGCTCGGGGGGCGGTCGCACCACCGTCGTCGACTTCAACCGAGCGGGCGTCCCGCTCGTCGAGATCGTCAGCCGCCCCGACATGCGGTCGGCCGCGGAGACGGAGGCGTACCTCCGGAAGATCCGCGAGATCCTGATGTTCGCCGGCGTGAACGACGGGAACCTGGAAGAGGGCTCGTTCCGGTGCGACGCCAACGTGTCGTTGCGCCCCGTCGGCGACGAGCGGCTCGGCACGCGCACCGAGCTCAAGAACATCAACTCCTTCCGCTTCGTCCGCATGGCGATCGAGAGCGAGATCGTGCGGCAGGAGGCCGTGCTCGCCGGCGGCGGCGCCGTCGTGCAGGAGACGCGCGGGTGGAACGAGGCGTCGGGCACGACGGTCGCGATGCGCACCAAAGAGGAGGCGCACGACTACCGCTACTTCCCCGATCCCGATCTGCCGCCGCTGGTCGTGAGCGAGGCGCGGGTCTCCGCGGTGCGTGAGGCGCTCCCCGAGCTGCCCGACGCGCGCCGCGCGCGGTGGCAGCGCGAGCTCGGGCTCACCGCGTACGACGCGCAGGTGCTGTCGAGCCACCCGAGGGTAGCCGACTACTTCGACGCGGCCGCTACGGCGCTCGTCTCGGCGTGGGGCGAGGGGGCGAAGCCGGACGCCGGCAAGAAGGCGGCCAACTTCGTCCAGTCGGAGATCCTCGGTGACGTGTCGATCGACGGCCTCGAGGCGCGGTTCCCGGTGCCCGCCGAGGGCGTCGCCGAGCTCCTCGGGCTCGTCCGCGACGGAACCATCAACAGCAAGATGGCCAAGGACGTCCTCGCACGGATGCGCGCCTCGGGGCGCTCGGCGCGGGCGGTCGTCGACGAGGGAGGGCTCGCCCAGGTGACCGACGCGGCCGAGATCGAGCGCGTGGTCCGCGAGGTGGTCGAGGCGAGCCCGAAGCAGGTCGATCAGTACCGCGCCGGTCAGACGAAGGTGCTCGGGTACTTCGTCGGTCAGGTGATGAAGGCGACGAAGGGCACCGCCAACCCGCAGATCGTGAACGAGCTGCTCAGAAAGGTCCTCTCATGACGAAGCTCGAGCTGTCCCGGGCGCCGCTCAGCGGCGCGTCCTACTCGGCCGTCGAGTACGACCCCGCGACCGGCGAGGTCGTGATGCTCGATCAGCGCCTGCTGCCCGGGGAGGTCCGCTACTACCGTTACCGCAGCCCGGACGAGGTCGCCGAGGGCATCCGGGCCATGGTCGTGCGGGGCGCGCCGGCCATCGGCATCTCGGCGGCCTACGCGCTCGTGCTGCAGGCCCGGCGCGAGTCGGGCGACGCGGCGAGCTTCCTCGTCGCGAACGGGGTCGCGGGGCGGTTCCTGAACGAGACGCGCCCGACCGCGGTGAACCTCGCCTGGGCCGTCGCGCGCATGAGCCGCGTCGCCGCCGACGTGGCGAGCCTCGACCCGGAGGAGCGCTTCGGCCGCATGCTCGCCGAGGCCGAGGCGATCCACCGCGAGGACGTCCTCGCGTGTCGCGCCATGGGCCGCCTCGGCGCACGAGACGTGCCCGACGGCGCGACCATCCTCACGCACTGCAACGCAGGCGCGCTCGCGACCGGCGGCTACGGCACGGCCCTCGGCGTGATCCGCGCGGCGCACGAGGCGGGCAAGAACGTCCGCGTCCTCGCCGACGAGACGCGGCCCTACCTGCAGGGGGCCCGGCTGACGTCGTGGGAGCTCCACACCGACGGGATCCCGGTCGAGGTGATCACCGACAACATGGCCGCCCACTTCTTCCAGAAGGGCGCCGTGGACTTCGTCGTGGTCGGGAGCGACCGCATCGCCCGGAACGGCGACGTCGCGAACAAGATCGGGACCTACGGCGTCGCGGTGCTCGCGCGGGAGCACCGGGTCCCGTTCACGGTGGCGGCGCCGTGGAGCACCGTGGATCTCGGCACGCCGAGCGGGGCCGACATCCCGATCGAGGAGCGCGGCCGAGACGAGGTCGCCCGGCTCGGCGGAGCGCAGCTCGTTGCCGACGGCATCCCCTGCCGGCATCCGGCCTTCGACGTGACGCCGGCGCGGCTCGTCGACGCGATCTACACCGAGCGCGGCGTCGTGCGCCCCGCGAAGGGCGAGACCCCGGAGCTCCTCACCAGCGCCTCAACCGAAGCGAATTCGTGACCACGCTGACCGAGCTCATCGCCATCGCGAGGGCCGCCAGCATGGGCCCTCCGAGCGCGGCGAGCAGGCCCGCGGCCGCGATCGGGATGCCGAGCGTGTTGTAGACGAAGGCGAAGAAGAGGTTCTGCCGGATCGTCCGGATCGTCCGCCGCGACACCTCCATGGCGTCGACCACGGCGCCGAGCTCGCCCCGCATGAGCGTGACCGGCGCCGTCTCCATGGCCACGTCGGTGCCGGTCCCGATGGCGATCCCCACGTCCGCGGCGGCGAGCGCCGGGGCGTCGTTCACCCCGTCGCCCACCATCCCGACCACGTGCCCCTCGGCGCGCAGCCGCGCGACCGCGGCCGCCTTGTCCTCGGGGCGCACGCCGGCGTGCACGCGGTCCTCCGCGATCCCGACCTCTTTCGCCACTGCGAGGGCCGTGCGGCGGTCGTCTCCGGTCAAGACGTAGAGCTCGATGCCGAGCGCCCGCAGGCGGCGGACGGCCTCGGCGGCGTCCTCGCGCGGCGGATCCATGACGCCGAGGACGGCGGCCGGCTGCCCGCCGACCGACACGGCGAAGGCCGAGCGCCCCGCGTCCCGCAGGCGCTCGAGGACGGCCTTCGCCTCGGCCACGTCCCCGGCGCCCGTGAGCGCCTCGCTCCCGACCCGAACCTCTCGCCCATCGACGCGGCCGCGTACGCCTTCGCTCGTCATCGACTCGAACTGCTCGGGGCGGCGGAGCGCGATCCCTCGGGCCCGCGCCCCGGCGACCACCGCCGCCGCGAGCGGGTGCTCGCTCTCCTGCTCGACGGCGGCGGCGAGCGCCAGCGCCTGGTCGGGGTCGGCGTCTCCGAGCGGGATCACGTCGGTGAGCACCGGCTCGCCGCGGGTGATCGTGCCGGTCTTGTCGACGACGAGGGCGGTGAGCCCGTGGGCTCGCTCGAGCGCCTCGGCGTCCTTGACGAGCACCCCCCGCCGCGCGGCCACGCCGGTCCCCACCATGATCGCGGTCGGGGTGGCGAGCCCGAGCGCGCAGGGGCACGCGATGACGAGGACGGAGACGGCCGTGAGGAGGGCCGGCTCGAGCGGCGCGTCGAGGACGAGCGTCCAGACGGCGAACGTGGCGGCGCTCGCGAGCATGACGGCCGGGACGAAGACGGCGCTGATGCGGTCGGCGAGGCGCTGCGCCGGCGCCTTGCTCGCCTGCGCCTCGTCCACGAGGCGCACGATGCGGGCGAGCGTCGTGTCGGCGCCGATGCGGGTCGTCTCGAAGAGCAGCACGCCCCGGCCGTTGAGCGTGGCGCCGGTCACCTCGGCTCCCGGGGCTTTGTGCACGGGCATGCTCTCCCCGGTGAGCATCGACTCGTCGACCGCGCTCTCACCCTCGACCACGACGCCGTCGGTGGGGATGCGCTCGTTGGCGCGGACGCGCACCCGATCGCCGACCCGGAGCGAGTCGACCGGCACCACGATCTCGCGGCCGTCCCGGACGACGCGCGCCTGGTCGGGGCGGAGCTGCATCAGCTTGCGGATGGCGTCCCCCGCTTGCCGCTTCGCGCGGGCCTCGAGCCACTTGCCGACCAGGATCAGCGTCACGATCATCCCGGCCGTCTCGAAGTACAGGTGCGCCTCGCCGTGGTGAGCGGGCCGGAGGAGCTGGTAGAGGGAGTAGAAGAAGGCGGCCGACGAGCCGACGGCGATCAGCGTGTCCATGTTCGCCGACCCGTGGCGCGCGGCCTTCGAGGCTCCGCGGAAGAAGAGCGACCCGGCGCCGAAGGTGACGGCCGCCGCGAGGGCCATCTGCACCCACCCGCTCCCCGCGAAGCCGAGCGGCGGCACCATCGAGATCAGCATCAGCGGGATCGACAGGGCGGCGGCGAGGGCGAGCCGGACGACCTCGCCCGCAGGCGCCGGCCTCTTCTCCGCGTCGGCCACGACCTCTCGCAGCGCGTACCCGGCCCGCTCGACCGCGGCCACGAGCTCGGCGTCGGCCACGGTCGGCTCGAGGCTCACGCGTGCCTGCTCGGTGGCCAGGTTGACCGCCACGTCCGTGACGCCCGGCACGCGGCGCAGCGCGCGCTCCACCCTGCCGACGCACGCGGCGCAGGTCATCCCCTCCACCTGGAACCGGCGGTCGGCGGGAGCGTCCATGGCCCATGTATAGGGCCTCTCCGCCGGTTTCCGGTAGCCGGCCCGCGCGGGTACCATCCGCCGGATGGTGCGACGGCTGTGGCTCGTCTGGATGTGGGCGGGGGCGTGTGGGCCGGGCGCGGCGGACCGGGCGCCCGCGCCGCCGCCGCCGGCCGAGCCCGCCCCGGTCGGGGGGGAGAGCGCCGCCGAGCCGCCCGCCGTGCCGATCGCGATCGACACGCACGTCGACACGCCCCAGCGGATGCTGGACGACGGGGACGACATCGCCGAGCGGTTGCCGGACGGGCACCTCGATCTGCCGCGGATGCGCGAAGGCGGCCTGCACGCGGCGTTCTTCAGCATCTGGGTGAACCCGAGCCGCTACGACGGCGACGCGGCCTGGGAGCGCGCCAAGGCGCTGGTCGGGGCCGTGCGCGCGGCCGCGGAGCGGCACCCCGCTCTCGCCGCCGTGTGCACGACGGCCGAGGAGGTGCGCCGGGCGGCCGCCGAGGGCAGGGCGTGCCTGCTCATGGGCGTCGAGGGCGCACACGCGCTCGGGTCGGACGATCCGGCCGTGATCATGGAGCGCCTCCGCGAGATCCACCGGATGGGGGCGCGCTACATGACCATCACGTGGTCCACCGACAACCCGCTCGGGCACTCGTCCACCGGGGCCCACCCAGAGCGGGGGCTGACGGAGGTCGGCCGCGCCGTCGTCCGCGAGATGAACCGCCTCGGGATGATCGTGGACGTCTCCCACGTCAGCGACCGCACGTTCTGGGACATCATGGAGGTGACCGAGCGCCCCGCGCTCGCCTCCCACTCCTCGGCGCGCGCGCTCGCCGAGCACCCGCGCAACATGGGCGACGACATGATCCGCCGGGTGGCCGAGGGCGGCGGCGCGGTCTGCATCAACTACTACTCGCAGTACATCGACGTCGGCTACCGTGACCGCATCCGCGCGCTGCGCGAGCAGCACGCCGACCGCTTCGAGGCCGTCGCGGCCCGGCACGGCGAGGACTGGATGGCCCGGTCGGCGGCCGAGCGCGACCTCGCGCGCGAGCTCGACCCCGAGATCTCCCCACCCACGGTCGAGACCCTGGGGGCGCATTTCGCGCACGTCGCCGAGGTCGGCGGACCCGGGGCCGCCTGCCTCGGCTCGGACTTCGACGGGGTCCCCGAGCTGCCGATCGGGCTCGAGGACGTGTCGAGGCTCCCCGCGCTCGGCGCCGAGCTCGAGCGGCGGGGCCTCGACGTCCGCGCGATCTATGGCGAAAACGTGCTCCGCGTGCTCGCCGCCCAGTCCGCGCCGTAGGGTGCAGGCGCGCGCCCCGTGCCCGGCCGGCGGGTCGCTCACCGCCGCGATCGACGGGATGGCGCACGCGCGAGCCGGGCACCACGGTCCTTCGTGAGCCGCGGCGCGTCAGACCCCCGGTCCCCCTCACCCGTCGGCACGGTGGCTCCGCGCGAGCTACACTCGTCTGAAGGAAGGGTGTCGCGTCCTCCCTATATCGTCGTGGGCCGAAGCCGCGACTGTGACCTCGTCCTCGAGGACGCGTCGGTGTCGGGTCGCCACGCCCGCCTCTCGTGGAAGGGAGGGCGGATCCTCGTCGAGGACTTGGGGAGCGCGAACGGTACGTTCCTGCGTGGCCAGAGGGTCGAGCGGGGATTCGTCCGCCCCGGGGACGACGTGCGGCTCGGCAACGCGTCCATCCCGTGGAGCGACCCCCGCATCCGCCCGTTCCTGCGGGCCGGGGCCCGGGGTGACACGATGGTCGGGACGCCGCTGCCCGGCCGCCGGTTCATCTGCGGCTCGTGCGGCGCGCGCGGCCTGATGCCGGAGGGCTGGAAGAAGGGCGCGCTCAAGTGCGGCACCTGCGGGGCGAGCCTGGTCGTGGGCCGGTCGACGAGCGGCCTGCGCTGGGGGCTCGTCGCGGTCGCGGTCGCCGCCGTGGGGATCGCCGTGGGAGGATTCCTGCTCACCGGCTCGTCGCCGGGGGTGGCGCTCGAGGGGGCGGCCGAGCGGCTCGGGATACGGGGCGGGAGCGCACAGGACGTGCGCAGCCCCCAGGAGGCATCCATCCGCGCGCACACCGTGCCGCTCGTCCTCGCCGCGGTCGACGCGACCCACGCCGTCACCCGCAACACGGCGGTCCGCATCGCGGCCGAGGACCAGGGCCCCTACCACGCCGAGCAGGTGGCGAAGCTCTGGACGCACGTGCGGGGGCGCTGGCGGTACGTGAACGATCCGCGCGGCGGCGAGTACTTCGCCACGGCGAGCGAGACCATCGAGAACGACTACGCGGGCGACTGCGACGACTTCGCGATCGTGCTCATCGCCATGATCACGGCCATCGGCGGCGACGCGCGGCTCGTCATGATGGACGGGCCCAACGGCGGGCACGCCTACGCGGAGGCGTGCATCCGCGAGAGCCCCGAGGAGGCGGCGCGGCGGCTGTCGCGCCACTACCGCCAGACCTGGGACCGGTACCTCGGCCGGCAGCGGGTGGATCAGATCCACTTCCGCTCTTCGAACGAGTGCGGGGTCTGGCTGAACCTCGACTGGAACGCGGGAGTCCCCGGCGGACCGTACGGCGGCGAGACGTGGGCCGTCTCGATCTACCCCGACGGGCGCACCGAGACCCTGGCTCCCTCGCCCGGCCCGGGCGGCTCGCGGACGCCCTCGGGCACGGGCTCGAGCGCCACGCCTCCGCGCTGAGTCAAGGCGTGCCGAGGATGTCCTCGGGTCCGAAGAACCAGGTGTCGCCTCCCTGGACCGCGGCACGGATCGTGGCGTCGCATTCGCCGCGTGCGCTGTAGAGTCCGTAGTGGATCCGCCGAGCGCGTGGCAACTCGGCCGCGACGAGCCGTGCTCGGTCCCGCAGCTTCTCGAGGTCTCGCCCGCTCACTCTCCCCCACTTGCACTCCGCAACGAAGAGCTGGTCGTCAGCGGAGAGCGTGACGATGTCGATCTCGTTGCGAGAAGCGGCGTCCCACCAGCTCCCTGCCCGTATGGCCGGGAACGGGAGCTTCGAGCTGCGAGCATGCTCGGCGCAGATTCGCTCGAATGTGTGTCCCATGTGGTCGTCGAGACGCGGCGCAACGAGCTCGTCCCAAAGCACCCCCGGCTCGGCGAGCCCGATGCTCCCCGAACGGAGCAGCGGGGCGACGAACGTGTGCCAGAAAGCGACATGGGGATCGGCGAGCCGATACACGGCGCGCTTGGAGCGCGCAGGTCGATTCTCCGTGATCGGAACCACCCGTTCGATGATCTGCATCGCCTCGAGCCACTGCAGAGGTCTGGATACTGCTCCGCCGCTCCTGCCGACGCGGCGTGTGATGCCGCTCCATGTCCGGTCCCCGTTCGCGATGGCCTGAAGGATCGAGTAGTGGACGTCTGCTTCTCCGAGGAAGGCGTCCAGCATGTGCTGCGCTTCGTCCACCAATCGTCCCGTCGGATCGAGGGCGAGCCTCGCGATGTTCTGCTTCAAGCTCGACTTCGGATCGACGAGGGCGAGGTGTCCGGGCAAGTTGCCCACGGTTCCATAGAGCTTCATCCGCGTGAGGGCGTTCCAGCTCGGCACGAAGCCCCCGAGATCGCGGCATGTGAACGGCGCGAACGCGATCTTCCCCGTGCGCCGCCCGAACAGGGGCTGGTCGCTCCGCTCGAGCTGCTGCATCGCGGTGATGTACGAGCCGGCGAGCACCACGCGGAGGCGGCTCCGAGTCCAGTCATGGTCCCAGAGCCTCTGGAGGACGGAGGTCAGGGCGGGAGCGGCGGACGCGAGGTATGGGAACTCGTCGAGCACGAGCAGGAATGGGCCGTCACCCGCGCGGTCCGCGATGTACTGGAAGAGGGCTTCCCAGGACGGCAACACGGCGCCAGAGCGCAGGACCGGGTCGTCGAAGCGTTCGGCGAGAGTGCGGCAGAGGCCGTTCAGCTGCTCCGGCTCCGTCCGCCGAGTGGCCTGGTAGTACACGCCGTTCACCTGCCGGGCGAAGCGGGCGAGCACGAAGCTCTTTCCGATCCTGCGTCGGCCGACGACGAAGACGAGCTCGGGCTGGTCGCTCTCCCACGCCCTCGTGAGGGACCGCCACTCGGCGTCCCTGT
>JBDIVX010000174.1:0-15900 GCA_039794305.1 Candidatus Neutrinellum sp. | reverse complement strand
CGGCCGGAGCAGCGCGGGATCGAGGATCTCCGGGCGGTTCGTCGCCGCCATGATGATGACGGCCTGGTGAGGCTCGAAGCCGTCCATCTCCACCAGGAGCTGATTGAGCGTCTGCTCGCGCTCCTCGTTGCTACCGGGGCCGATGTTGACTCCGCGGGACCGGCCGAGCGCGTCGAGCTCGTCGATGAACACGATGCAAGGCGCAGACTTCGCCGCCTGCTCGAACATGTCGCGGACGCGGGCGGCGCCCACGCCCACGAACATCTCGACGAACTCCGATCCGCTGATCGAGATGAACGGCACCTTCGCTTCGCCTGCGACGGCGCGCGCGATGAGGGTCTTGCCCGTGCCCGGCGGACCCACGAGCAGCACGCCCTTCGGGATCTTCGCTCCGATGCGCCGGTACTTCTCGGGCGTCTCGAGGAAGCTGATGATCTCCTGCAGCTCCTCCTTCGCCTCGTCGACGCCGGCCACGTCGTCGAAGGTGACGCTGACCTCGCTCTCCTGGAAGACCTTCCCGCGGCTCTTGCCGAACGCGAGGACGCTGCCGGTCTGCGTGCCCATGCGGCGAAAGAGGCCGCCCCACAGGAACAGCATGAACACCACGGTCAGGCCGATGTACACGAGCCACGGCCACTGATCGCCCCAGCCGGCATCGGAGACGCCGCGGAACGCCACGTCGTGCTCCTCGAGCAGCGGGACCAGGCCGTCGTCGTCCACGCGCCCCGTGACGAAGACGTCCGGGCGCTCGCGCACCTCACCGCCCCGGGCGGGGCGCGGCGCCGGCTTGCGTCCCTGCTCGTAGCCGCCCCGGATCTCGCCCTCGCCGATCTGGACCCAGTCGACGCGACCCTCCTCGACGTAGCGGGTGAGCTCGTCGTAGCGGATCGGGTCCCGCGGAGCGAGGCCGCTGTAGGTCTGGAACAGGGCCAGGGCCATCACCGCGAAGAGGATGAACAGGAGGGGGAACCTCCGCGGCCCGGGCGGCGTCGGCCCGGACGGAGGTCCCCCCGGCTCTCGCTGGGGCGAGCGGCCCTGACGGGGAGGTCCCGTTCCGCTGGGGCGTGCCACGCCCCGCAACCTAAGACCCGTGCGGAGTTACGCCAGTCCGGCCCCGGTGCCCCGGCTCAGCGTGCGGCGCCGAGCGCCTCGCGGACGAAGCCGTCGACCAGGTCCAGCATCTCGGGCGCTTCGGCGGCGATGGCCATGCCGTGGGCCGAGCCGGGGTAGAGCTGGAGCTGCCCGCGAGGGGCGATCTGCGCGATGTTGCGGGCCGCCTCGGCGGCCGGCGGCTCCTCGGCGGCGGCGATCGCCAGGAGCGGCCGCTCGGACAGGCGCGGGACCGGCGTGATGGCGTCCACGCCGCGGTAGGCACGGCCCGGCGAGACGGCGACGACCGCCCCGATCCGCGCGTCCTCGGCCGCGGCCCGGATCGCCGCGCTCGAGCCGATGCTCGAGCCGACCACCGCGAGCGCGCGGGGGCTCGGGCCGTGCTGCTCGTGCAGGTACTCGACCGCTCCGATCACGTCGGCGGCCATGGCCTCGAAGGCCGGCTGGTCGAAGCTCCTCGGATCGAGCATCTCGCCCGACGGGCCGGTCGTGCTCGCGCCGTGCCCGCGCAGGTCGATCGCCAGGATCGTGAGCCCCGGGGGCTCGGCGAGCTTCGCGACGAGCGGGTCCCATTCGCCACGGTCGGCGCCCAGGCGGTGCGCGAGGATTACGGCCGGCGCCGACGCGCTCTCGCCCCGGCGCAGCGTGCCCGCGATCGTCACGCCGTCGGCCGTCTCGAAACGCACCGCCTCGGGCGCGCCCGACGGCTCAGCCGAAGGTTCGGGCGGCGCGGGCGGGCTCTCGGTCCCTTGCTCGTCGTCGTCCGCGGCGCGAGGCGCATCGGCTCCGCAGTCGCAGGCCACGACGAGCCAGAGAAAGGCGACGAGCGGTCCGAGCCGGCGCATCGGGCGGAAGCATAGCGCGATGCTATGCTCCCGCGAATGGCGCAGACGGCGGCGGCGCTGATCATCGGCAACGAAATTCTCACCGGGAAGATCCAGGACCAGAACGTCTCGTACCTCGCCCGGGAGCTGTTCGAGCTCGGCGTGACCCTGCGACGCGTCGTGGTCTGCCCCGACGAGGTCGACGTGATCGTCCGCGATCTCGACGACCTTCGCGGAACGCACGACGTCGTCTTCACGAGCGGGGGAATCGGCCCCACCCACGACGACGTGACGCTGGTGGCCGTCGCCAAGGCCCTCGGACGCAAGCTGATCCGCTCTCAGGAGATCGAGCTCATGATCCGGCGCTTCTTCGGCGACGGGACGACCGAGGGGCACCTGCGGATGGCCGACGTGCCCGAGGGCGCGGCGCTCGTCCGGAGCGGCGATGCGCCGTGGCCGACCGTCGCGGTCGACAACGTGTACGTGTTCCCCGGGGTGCCGGAGATCTTCCGGATGAAGTTCCCCATGCTCAAGGATCGTCTTCGCGCCGATGCTCCGTTCGTGAGCCGCGCCATCTACACGGGCGCGGACGAGTTCGAGATCGCCGACGCGCTCGGCCGCGTCGCCGCCGAGCACCCGAACGTGACCATCGGCAGCTACCTGCGGTGGCGCGAGCCCGACTACCGCGTGAAGCTCACGTTCGACGGCCGCGACCCCGACGCGGTCGAGCGCGCGTTCACCGCCATGCGGGACGCGATCCCCCCGGACAAGCTCGTCCGCACGGAGTGAGGCACTACGGCGGGATCGGGCGGAGCGAGATCTCCACCGTCGTCACGCCCGCCGGCAGGTCCAGCTCGAGATCGTGCGGGAAGTGGCCGGGCGCAGCGATGGTGACGTGATGGACGCCCGGACGGAGCGCTTCGGGCCGGCGCGAGAGGCGGCGGGCCGTCGCGACGAAGCGGTCGTCGACGTACACGCTGGCGTTGTCCGGCTCGGCCACCACCCGGAGCTGCGCAGGCTCGCGGGCGGGCGCCGCCGCCCCGCAGCCCGCGAGGAGGGCCACGAGCAGGAGCGCGCCTCCCTTCACCGCGCCCACGGGACCCCCTCGGGCGCCGCTGCCTCGACGAGCGCGGCGACGGGCACGTCCACGAGCACGACGGCGCCACCGTCGACGAGCGGACGCACGCCCACGACCGTGGCGGCCTCCTCGACGGCCGCGTGGACCCGGTCGGCCTCCCACGGGCACGCCCGCGCGGCGGCCAGCGCGTCGTCGACCCACGCGTGGAGCGCCGCTCTCGCGCGCGCCTCGGCCGCGAAGCGGGCGCTCCGTCTGGCCGCGCCGAACCGCCCCAGCCGCTCGTCCGGCGCGCCGAGCGCCGCGGTACGCACGACCGCCGGCGCGCGGTGCAGGCGCGGCGGACGGTCGTCGAAGGGCACCTCGAACGGCGGCACCGCCGACCCGGCCGACGCCCACAGCGCCACCAAGAGGACGACGGCGATCCCCCTCCCCCGCCGCATCACTCCCACTCGATCGTCGATGGCGGCTTCGAAGAGATGTCGTAGACGACCCGGTTGCACCCGCGCACCTCGTTCGTGATGCGGGCCGACACGCGCCCGAGGAGCTCGTGCGGCAGGCGCGCCCAGTCGGCGGTCATGCCGTCGCGCGAGTGGATGGCGCGGACCGCCACCACGTGCTCGTAGGTGCGCTCGTCGCCCATGACGCCCACGGTCTTGACGGGCAGGATGACGCAGAACGCCTGCCAGATGCTCTCGTAGAGCCCCGCGGCCCGCACCTCCTCGAGGAAGATCGCATCCGCCTCGCGCAGGATCCGGAGCTTGTCGTCGGTGACCTCCCCGATGCAGCGGATGGCGAGGCCCGGACCGGGGAACGGGTGACGCCCGAGGACGTGGCGCGGCATCCCCATCGCCTCGCCCACCTCGCGCACCTCGTCCTTGAAGAGCTCGCGGAGCGGCTCGACGAGCGCGAGGTCCATCCGCTCGGGCAGCCCGCCGACGTTGTGGTGGCTCTTGATGACCGCGCTCGGGCCCTTGAACGAGACGCTCTCGATGACGTCCGGGTAGAGCGTACCCTGCACGAGGTAGCGCGCGCCCTCGATCTTCTTGGCCTCACGCTCGAAGACGTCGATGAAGACGCGGCCGATGATCTTCCGCTTCTCCTCGGGATCGGTCACGCCCCGAAGCGCGCCGAGGAACTCCCGTGAGGCGTCGACGTGCACGAGGCGCAGGTGGAAGTGATCGCGGAACATCCGCACGACCTCCTTCGCCTCGTTCTTCCGGAGGACGCCGTTGTCGACGAAGATGCACGTGAGCCGGTCGCCGATCGCCTTCGAGACCAGCATCGCCGCCACCGACGAGTCCACGCCGCCCGAGAGCCCGCACACCGCGGCACCCTCGCCGATCTGCTCTCGGATGCGCTGCACCGCCTCGTCGACGAACGAGCCGGCGGTCCAGTCCGGCGTGCAGCCCACCACCTGGAACAGGAAGGCGTCGAGCATCTCGACGCCGCGCGGCGTGTGAGCCACCTCGGGGTGGAACTGGACACCGTAGATGCGCCGGTTCGGGTCACCGATGGCGGCGAACGGCGTGCTGTCGTTGCTGGCGAGCACCTCGAAGCCCGGGGGGATCGCCGCCACGCGGTCTCCGTGGCTCATCCACACGTCCACCCGCTCGCCCGCCTCGAACCCGCCGAAGAGCCCGTCCGGGCGGTCGACCTGGACGGTGGCCGGCCCGTACTCGCGGTGCGACGCCTGCTCGACCTTGCCGCCGAGCAGGTGGCAGGTGAGCTGCATGCCGTAGCAGATCCCCAGGATCGGGACCCCGATCTCGAACAGCGCCGGGTCCGCCGACGGCGCACCCTCGCCGAAGACGCTCGCCGGCCCCCCCGACAGCACCAGGGCCAGGGGCTCCATGGCGCCTACCTCGGACAGCGGCAGCGTGCACGGGTGGATCTCGCAGTACACGTGCTGCTCGCGGATGCGGCGCGCGATGAGCTGGGTGTACTGGGATCCGTAGTCGAGGATGAGGACGAGCGGCCGGTTCACCACGGCGCGGTTTATCATGGCGCCGGGGCCGAGTCGACGCGTCACCGGCCCCAAGAAGCCGCCGATTGCGTGTATCATCGGGAGCCATGCTTCGTCTCGCCCTCGCCTTCGCCCTGGTCCTGAGCACGCTGGCCGCCGGGCCGGCCATGGCCCAACCCGAGGACGACGACGAGGCGCGGGTCCACTTCCGGCTCGGCCGCGCGTACTACGACAGCGGGAGGTTCATGGAAGCCGCCCGGGAGTTCGAGCAGGCCTACGCGCTGTCACGCCGGCCGCAGCTCCTCTACAACGTCTTCATCGCGCACCGCGACGCCGGGCAGCTCGGCCCGGCGATCGAGGCCCTCGAGCAGTACCTCGCGCAGGTGCCCGAGGCCCAGGACCGCGACAACCTCACCGCGCGGCTCGCGAGCATGCGGCGGCTGCACGAGCGAGAGGTCGCGTCGCGCGAGGGCTCGGCCGGGCCCGGCAGGGATGGGGCCACCGACGCGTCCGGCGGGACGACCGAGACGCCCCCGCCGGACGAGACGACCACGCCCGACGAGACGACCGAGCAGCGCGCCGAGGGCGCCGGCGGGGCGGGCCCGAGCGAGGACGTCTTCGAGCCGCCGTCCGAGGGCTCAGGCTCGCTCGTCCCGTGGATCGTCGTGGGCGCCGGCGGCGCGCTCGCGATCGGCGGCGCGGTCACGGGCCTCATGGCGCTGTCCGCCGAGAGCGACCTCGAGGACACCTGCCCGATGGACGCGTGCGACCCGGGGTTCGAGGACACGCGCGACCGCGGCAAGACCCTCGCCACGGTCGCGGACGTGCTGTTCGTGGCGGGCGCGCTCACCGCCGCGGGCGGCCTCGCCCTGCTCTTCCTGCTCGACGACGGGCCCGCCGAGCGCGATCCCGCCGTCTCGGCGGCGTGCGCCGGCGACGGCTGCGCCGCCTCGGTTCGTCTTCGCTTCTGAATGGGCCTCACGATGCACGACCGCCGCCGCTCGTCCGCCGCAGCCCTCCTGAGCCTCTTCGTGGCTTCGGGATGCAGTCTGACCACCGACTTCGACCGCTTCCACGGGCGCGAGGACGCCGGCACGGAGCGCGACGCGGCGACGGCCGACGCCGGCTCGGACTCGGGCGGGTGCACCGCCACGACCGATCCCTGCAACGGAGAGGACGACGACTGCGACGGCACGACCGACGAGGACTGGGACTGCCCGGAGGTCGAGCACAGCGCTCCGAGCTGCACGGACGGCGCGTGCACCCCGCTGTGCGAGGGCGGCTTCGCAGACTGCGACGGCGTCTACGACAACGGCTGCGAGGTCGACCTGACCTCGCCCGAAGACTGCGGGGCGTGCGGCGCGTCGTGCGAAGGGGGCTCCTTCTGCGCGTCCGAGGGGTGCGTCGCCGAGTGCCCCGGCGGCACCATGGGCTGCGGCCGTAGCTGCGTGGACACGTCGGAGAGCGTGCTCCACTGCGGCGGCTGCGGCGAGGTCTGCCCGACCGCGGCCCACTCGTCTCCGACGTGCGCCTCCGGCGAGTGCGGGTTCGCGTGCGACGACGGCTGGGCGGACTGCGACGGCGGGACGAACGGGTGCGAGACCGAGCTCGGGACCGTCGCCGACTGCGGCGGCTGCGGCGACGTGTGCAGCTACCCGAACGGCATCCCGGCGTGCGCCGAGGGGAGCTGCGAGCTGTCCGAGTGCACCGGCGGCTTCGCCGACTGCGACTCGGACGCGTCGACCGGGTGCGAGGCCGACCTCTCCACGGCGGCCACGTGCGGCGACTGCGCGACGAGCTGCGAGGACCGCGCGCGGGCGGTCGCCTCGTGCGGCGCGGGCGGGTGCGAGTGGGCGTGCGACGACGGGTGGGCGGACTGCAACGGCGTGGGCTCGGACGGCTGCGAAGCGAGCCTGGCCGACCCGAGCACGTGCGGAGACTGCAGCACCACGTGCCCGACCGAGCTGCCGGTGTGCAGCGGCGGCTCGTGCGTGACCGGGTGCTCGGGGGCGACGCCCGACCTGTGCGGCGGGAGCTGCGTCGACATCGACAGCGACCCGAACAACTGCGGAAGCTGCGGCCGTGCCTGCGACGACCCGCCGCACGCCTCCCCCACGTGCAGCTCCGGCACCTGTGGGATGGCTTGCGACGACGGGTACGGTGAGTGCAATGGGTTGCCGTCGGACGGTTGCGAGACGAACCTCCGCACGGCGAGCCACTGCGGCGCATGCGGCTCCATGTGCTCGCTCCCGCACGCCAGCGCCACGTGCCCGGCGGGCGCGTGCCTCGTCTCGTCGTGCGACACGTCCTGGGCCGACTGCAACGGGTCGCCGTCGGATGGCTGCGAGATCGACCTGAACAGCGTGGACAACTGCGGCGGATGCGGGAATGTCTGCTCCGTCAGCCACGGCACCCCGGGATGTGCCTCCGAGACCTGTGTCGTCGAGGCGTGCGACCCCGGCTGGGGCGACTGCGACTACGACTACACCACCGGCTGTGAGGCCGCGCTCGTCACCTATTACCGGGACATGGACGGCGACGGGTACGGCGTCGATGCCACCACGAGGCCGGAGTGCCCCGGCTGGACGGTCAGCGGGTGGGCCGACAGGGACGGCGACTGCGACGACTCGGCCTTCGACGTCCACCCGGGAGCGACGGAGGCGTGCAACCGCAGCGACGACGACTGCGACGGCTTCGTCGACGAGAACGTGCTCGCGGCCGAGCCCGCCTTCTCGGTGTACTCGGGCATGATGCCGCAGGCGGTCCGCGTGGCCTGGAGCCCGAGCCTCGGCCAGGCGGCGGCGATCTTCTGGGATTGGGACGCCGGGGGCACCAAGACCCTCTACCTCGCCCGCGCCTACCCCGACGGGACCGCCATCGGCACGACGATCGAGCTCGACTCCGGCGCCAACTTCTACCATCCCGACGTCACGGCGGCCTCCGGGGGCTGGGCGGTGGTCTTCACGCGAAACGAGCCGACCGGTGGGCGCGACTTCGGGCAGTTCGCGATGGTCTCGGCGAGCGGGGCGGTGACGTGGGGGAGTTTCCCCGGCCCCATGACGGGCACCGCGGGTCCGTCGTTGCCGCGCATCGCGTACGCGACCGGGACCGACACCGTCATGATCGCGTGGGTGGAGGACCGATCCGGCACCGCCAACCCCGACTACGTCAGGTTCGCGAGCTACGACTCGGGCACCCTGTTCACCTCGGGCCAGATCGATCAGCACGACTCGAACGACCTCACCTGGCCGGCCATCACACACCTCAGCTCGAGGGAGTTCGCAGTCGCCTGGGGCTCGATCGACTCCCTCTCCGGGGACGGCCACTCGCGCTACCGCCGCGTCGACGCCACCTTCGGCACGGTGGGCGCCATCTTCTCCAGGGACGCCGACGCGGCGGTCGAGCGGGATCACGAGATCGCGTTCGCGGGCCCCCTGGACCGGATCATCACGGCCTTCATGGACGGCGCGCCCAGCCTTCCCCACATAGCCTGGTCGCACATCTCGTCGAACCTGCTCGACTACTCGGGCAAGCTCGGCCTGCCTTCGGGCGCCACGCGCGCCCTGCCCGGCTGGGCGGGCGACGGCGCCTACACCATAGCCTTCGGGTCGACCGACACGGCCGGCACGCTGCGGCGGTTCAGGCCCTCGGACAACGCCCCGGTCCCCGGCGACGTGCCGCTCGGGATCGGACAGGTGGGCGACATGGCGAGCATGACGTCCGGCGACTACCGCCACGTCCTCGCGTTTCCGCGCAGCAACGACGTGCAGCTCCGCTTCATCGGCTGCATGTGAGCCGCACTAACGCTCGACGCGGTAGTTCGGCGCCTCTTCGGTCACCACCACGTCGTGCACGTGGCTCTCGCGCAGGCCCTGCGGCGACTGCTTGATGAAGCGGGCCTTGGTCCGGAGCTCGTCCACCGTCCGGCACCCGGTGTACCCCATGCCGGCGCGGAGCCCGCCGACGAGCTGGTAGACCACCGTCGACAGCGGCCCGCGGTAGGGCACCCGGCCCTCGATGCCCTCGGGCACCAGCTTCTCGGTCTCGGTGACGTTGGCCTGCTGGTAGCGGTCCTTCGAGCCCTTGCGCATCGCGCCGAGCGACCCCATGCCGCGGTAGCTCTTGTACGTCCGTCCCTGGTAGAGCACCAGGTCGCCCGGGGCCTCGTCCGTGCCGGCGAAGAGCGAGCCGATCATCACGCAGCTCGCGCCCGCCGCGATGGCCTTGACGAGATCGCCCGAGTACTTGACGCCGCCGTCCGCGACGATCGGGACGCCGTGCTTCTCGCCGACGCGCGCGCAGTCGGTGATGGCGGTGATCTGCGGGACGCCGATGCCGGCGACGACGCGCGTCGTGCAGATGGAGCCCGGGCCGATGCCGACCTTCACCGCGTCCACGCCCGACTCGATGAGGAGCTCGGTCGCCTCCGCCGTCGCCACGTTGCCGGCGATGAGGTCCACGTGGGGCGCCTCCTCCTTGGTCGCGCGCACGGCCTCGACCACGCCCTTGGTGTGGCCGTGGGCCGTGTCGATGACGAGCACGTCCACGCCCGCCTCGGTGAGCGCACGCACGCGCTCGGCGCGATCGGTGCCGACGCCGACCGCGGCTCCGACGCGCATCCGGCCGAGCTCGTCCTTGATGGCGTTCGGGTAGCGCTCGGCCTGCAGGAGGTCCTTGATCGTGATGAGGCCGACGAGCGTCCCGTCCTCGACGACCAGGAGCTTCTCGATCCGGTGCTGGTGCAGGAGCTCCCTGGCGCGCTCCTGCGTGACGCCCGGCGGCACCGTGACGAGCTCGCGCGTCATCAGCTTCTCGACGGGCTGCTCGAGGTTCTTCTCGAACCGGATGTCGCGGCTCGTCAGGATCCCGACCGGCCTGCCCTTGTCCACGACGGGCAGGCCCGAGATGTTGTGGTCCCGCATGATGGCGGTCGCCTGGTGGAGCGGGAGGTCCGGAGTGACCGTGACCGGGTCGATGACCATCCCGCTCTCGGCGCGCTTCACCTTGACGACCTCGCGCGCCTGCTCCTCCGGCGTCAGGTTCTTGTGGAGGATGCCGAGCCCTCCCTCGCGGGCCATGGTCACCGCGGTCCGCCACTCGGTGACCGTGTCCATGGCGCTCGACACGATGGGGATCGAGAGCGACAGGTTGCGCGTGAAGCGGCTCCGGGTGTCGGCCTCGTGAGGCAGGAAGTCCGCGTAGCCCGGCACCAACAGGACGTCGTCGAACGTCAGTGCCTCACGCAAGCGTTCCTCGATCACGACCGCACCTCCATGGATTGAGGCGCGGAGTATAGAGGATCCCCTCGAAAGGGCTACCGCGTGATCGTGAACGGGGCGCTCTGGGCTTCGCCCCCGTTGCGCACGTCCACGCGGAAGGGGTGCGTGCCCGGCGCGGCCGGGAGCGCGATCCGCAGCTCGGTCGCCGTGGCCCCCTCGACGCGGACCGGGCGAGTCCCGAAGAACACGCGGTTGAACCGGACGCGCGTGCTGAACCCCCGGCCGCGCAGGACGGCGTGGCAGCCCGGCCGGGTGCACTCCGCCTCGATGTCGGTGACGGCGAGCCCCGCCGCGGGGGGCTCGGGCGCGCCGGCAGCGGTCACCTGGAAGTCCGCGCTCGCGCTGCCCGAGCCCTGCAGGCGCACCGAGACCCCGATCCGGCCCGTCGTCGCGCCGTCGGGGACGGTCGCCACGATGCGGTCGTCGGCGAGGGACCGGATCGCCAGCGGGCGCCCGTTCAAGGTGACCCGCACGAGCGCCTGGTTCGTGCCGAAGTTGCGGCCGCGGATGGTGATGTCCGTGCCGGGCGGGCCGGCGGCCGGCGCGAACCCCGCGACGAAGGGCGGCTCGGTCACGAGGAACGGGACGCTCGTGCGGGCCGATCCGCTCCCGGCGACGGTCACCTGGATCGTGCCGCTCGAGGTGGAGGGGACTCGCACGCGAAGCTCGGTCTCCGAGGCCGAGAGCACCTGCGCGCGGGCGTTGCCGATGGTCACGGTGTTGTCCGCGAGGGTCGCCGAGAACCCCTGCCCCGTGATGGTGACGACCGCCTCGGCGGGGCCGCTCCGCGGCGTGAAGCCCGCGATCGCGACCGGCGCGAGCACGCGGAAGTCGCCCGACGACTCGGCGGGCCCGAGCCCGCTCACGGTCACGGCGAGCTTTCCGGTCGCCGCGCCGGCCGGGACCTCGACCTGGATCCGCCGCGGCGACACGCTGCGCAGGACCACCGGCCGGCCCGCGAGCGTCACGCGCACGTCGCGCGGATCGGTCCCGAAGTGGTTGCCCTCGATCACCACGGCGGAGCCGGGCGGTCCAGCCGACGGCGCGAAGCGCGCGACGGTGGGCGGGTACTGGATCCGGAACGGCTCGGGCGTCTGCGCCCGCCCGCTGCCCCGCACGTCGACCAGGATGTGGCCCGTGGCCGCGCGCGCCGGGAGCGTGACCACGAGCTCGGTCTCGCGGGCGCGCTCGACCCGAACCGGCAGGTTGTTGAGGAAGACCCGGTTGTGCGAGCGTGTCCGGGAGAAGCCGGTGCCGGTCAGCGTGACGTGGGTCCCCGGTGGGCCGAGGCGCGGCTGGAAGTCGGTGATCGCCGTGCCGGCGGTCACGGTGAAGGTGCCCGTCCGGGTCTCGCCGGCCTGCTCGACGCGCACGACGAAGGGGCCCGAGCCGGCCCCGGTCGGGACGATCACGTCGAGCGTGGTGGGTGTGGCGCTGCGCACGACGACCGGGCGGCCCGAGAGCGTGACGGCGTTGTCGCCCGGCCGCGGCGAGAAGCTCTGTCCGTGGATCGTGACCTCGGTGCCCGGCGGCCCCTGTTCGGGGACGATGCGCTCGGCGACGGGCGCGGGCCGCGCGGCGGTCACGCGGAAGTAGGGCCCGCGGTAGCTGCCCCACCGGGTCTCCACCACCAGGTTGCCGCTCGCTGCGCCGTCGGGGATCCGAGCGGTCCACCGGTTGGGCAACCGCCGCAGGACGGAGAGCTCGGCCGAGCCGAGCAGGATCCGGCTGTGCGGGTGGATCCGGCGCCCGATGATCTCGACCTGGGTCCCGGGCGGCCCGCTCGTCGGCTCGATCCGCTCGATCACGGGGCGCGGCTGGCCGAGCGCGGGGCCGGGAGCCAGCAGGGTCAAAGCGCCGAGAGCAACCACCAGGATCTTCGAGACCATCGTCTTCTCCTGCACGGACGCCGCCGAGGGTCGTCAAAACGACGCACGCGGTCAACGCCCGCGGGTGGGGGGTCCGAGCCTCGGACGGTCCGACGGGTCCGGATATTTACGGTCGGCCACGCGACGCCCCCCTACGCCGGGCCAACCGCACTATCCGATCTCCGATCGGAGCGATACACTCGACCACCATGGGTACGCCTTCCCGGGTGAGCCTGCTGTTCGTGGTGCTCGCGACCGGCTGCACCGGTGGCCGGCGAACGGGCGGTGGTGATCCGGTCGGCGGCGGTGGCGGTGAGCTCGCCGGCATTTGGGACGTGGTCGGAACGCAGGGTGAGCGAGCCGGCGATATCGAAATCGGGGAGGGCTACTTTCGAGCCAGCTTTGGGGACGCCCATCGGAGCCAGCTCATTTTTACGGAGGAAGGAGGGACGGCCACGACCCACTGGAGCTACACCCGACGTGGGTCACCCATCACGATCGCCACGGAGCACGCCGCGCGGGCCGCTGACTACGGCGAGCTGCCCCTCGCCCTGGGGGGAACCTGGCGGTGGAGCCACGGCACCAACTGGTGCGACGCGACCGTCGAGGACGGTGCCGCCACGGCGAATTGCGATGCCGATTTCGGCTGGACGCCGTGGCCCCTGCCGAAGGGGGCTTACCACACCGGCAAAGCGGTCCGTACGTCGCGCGCGAGCTCCATCTTCGGCGAGCTGGGCGGGACTTGGGTCGTCTCCTACGACGGTGTGGAGCGATGCACGGCGACATTCGCTGGACGTAGTTTCACCTGTGACTGTCCCCGTGCCACGAGTGGTTGGATTCATGGATACGTGGAGGTTCACTTCTCCGGCGACGTCGCGAGCGGCCTGACCGGTGACGGCCTGGACTTCTCCGCAATCCGCCGGTGAGCCGGTGCTCTCCTGGCGGGCGTGGCTCCTCGCGATCACGTCTGCCCTCGTCGCCTCCTGTGACAGCACCGATCTCGATGCCGAGCGCGTGAGCGCGGGCACGCGCGCGGGACCGGTCCTCCAGGTCGTGCAGCACGATTCGGTGTGGGAAGTCGAGCCGCGGCTCTCGCCCGAGAGTCTCGCGTTCGCGCTCGCGACGATGCCGGACGTGCGCCGCGACCGGCTGACCGCGACGGTCGCGCGGGCGGTGTCCGGTCTGGAGGCGTCGACGAACCCCTTCATCGTCGATCTCGACGAGGCACCGCTCGAGGAGCGACGCTCGGATCTCCAGCGGGACCTGCTCCCGGCGTGGTCCGCAGCCGCCGCGCTGCTCGCCGCGGAGTGGACGTCGGCCGACGGCCGGCTCTCGGTGCGGGGGCTCGGACGCTGTCCAGCGGAGGCGGTGAGGTGCATTCGTGCCTGGGATGCGCCGCAGAATGGCCCACGGGCAGACCGCTCGGCTCGCATGGCTGCCTGGCCAATGACGGCGGCGACGGTCTTGGACCTGCCGAGCGCGCGTACGGCCGCTGAAGTGGGTGCACGCCTGCGGGCCACGGCGCACGAGGTGGAGGGCATCGCCCTCGTCGTGTCACCCGACGCCGAGCCCGCACCGGCCGAGGTCGTTAGCGATCTCGAGCGTCTGCTGGTCTCCGTGGGACTCGTGCAATCGCGGGAGCAGATCCCACGTGCGGTGCCTAGCGCTCCCGAGTGGGTCGACGACAGCCACGTCCTCGTGGTCCCTCGCTTCGGACACCTGGCACGGCTCGGCGAGCTGTCGGGCGACCTCGAGCGGCTGAGCGAGAAACTCCGGCTACCCCCCGAGGCGGTTCTCCTGAGCTCCGGCTGCGGCTTCCAGCCCGCCCGACGACCGTGCGGGCCTCGGAGCGGCCCACCAGCGCGCGGTAGCCTCGAGTGACGGGAAGCTGCGTGTCTCGCAAGGAGGGGCCTCGCTGGAAGCTCGCTGACTCTCACGGGCCGCGCGGCCCGTGGGAATGACGACGTTTCTCGCGAGCAAGCCGCGCCTCGCGGGTCGCGGGCACACGCGACGGTCACTGCCGGCCGCGGGTGAGCCTCCAGAGGAGCGCCTTGATCCGGTCGAGCAGCGCCGCCGGCCGCAAGGCCTGGTCCCGGCAGATGTATCCCCAGGCCTCGGCGACCTCGAGCGCCGCCAGCGTCTCGTTGGCGCTGCCCGCCGCGTTGAAGAGCCGCGCCCGGCCAGTGCCCGGATCCGAGTACTCCGCCTCGGCGATGTTGAGCAGGATGCTGCTGGCGGCCCGCTTCAACTGATCGGCCAGTGCCCGGTCGTGCCGCCGAATCGGCCCGACCAGCGGCCGCAGCTCCACGATGAGCTCTTGAGCGAGTGAGTGAACGACGAGTGCCAAGGCGACCTCCTCCGGTTTGGGTTGGGGCTCACGCCCGTCGGGAGCCCCAACCCAAACCGGACGAGCTCTCCCAGCTCACACACCAAGCTCCCGGCCCCGGCGAGACGAGAGCGCGCCGTCCAGGCGCAACTCGCGTGACAGCCGCAGGCTGGCGCGCGAGCTGCGCCAGGCGCGCGGCCGAACACCGATTCGGCCGCGGTCACGGCACACGGGTCACGGCACACGGGTCACGGCCACGGGTCACGGCCACGTTCCACGGCCGCGGCCACGGAAACGGCCACGGAAACGGCCACGGAAACGGTCACGGAAACGGTCACGGAAACGGCCACGGAAACGGCCACGGCCGCGGTCACGGCACACGCACCTTGCGGAAGCCCTCCCGCCTATCTAGCCTCCGCCCCCCATGATCTTCGGAGGGAGACGATGAGCGGACCCCGCGAAGTGCGCGCGCCGCGCGGCGCCGAGCTCCGGTGCCGCGGGTGGGCCCAGGAGGCCGCCCTGCGCATGTTGATGAACAACCTGGACCCCGAGGTCGCCGAGCGCCCCGAGGACCTGGTGGTGTACGGCGGGACCGGCAAGGCCGCGCGAAGCTGGGACGCGTTCGACGTCATCGTCCGCGAGCTCGAGGAGCTCGGGGACGACGAGACGCTGCTGGTCCAGTCGGGCAAGGCGGTGGGACGTTTCCGCACCCACACCGATGCGCCGCGCGTGCTCATCGCCAACAGCCTGCTCGTGCCGGCGTGGGCCAACTGGGACGAGTTCCGCCGGCTCGAGGCCGAGGGGCTCACCATGTACGGCCAGATGACGGCCGGCTCGTGGATCTACATCGGGACGCAGGGGATCCTGCAGGGCACCTACGAGACCTTCGTCTCCGCAGGCCGGCAGCACTTCGACGGGAGCTGGAAGGGACGCTGGATCCTCTCGGCCGGGCTCGGCGGGATGGGCGGCGCGCAGCCGCTCGCCGCGACGATGGCGGGCGCGAGCTTCCTCGGCGTCGAGGTGGATCCGTCGCGCGTGAAGCGGCGCCTCGACACGCGCTACGTCGATCGGACGACCGACAGCCTCGACGAGGCGCTCGACTGGGTGACCACCGCGGCGAAGGACGGGCAGGCCGTGTCCGTCGCGCTCGTGGGCAACGCCGCGCAGGTCTACCCCGAGATCGTGCGGCGCGGCGTGACTCCGGACTTCGTGACCGAGCAGACCTCGGCGCACGATCCGCTGACCGGCTACGTCCCGCCGGACCTCGACCTCGCGGCCGCCGCCGAGCTGCGCCGCCGTGATCCCGACGAGTACGTGCGACGCGCGCGGGAGGGCATGGCTTCCGAGGTGCGCGCGATGCTCGAGATGGTGCGCCGCGGCGCGTTCGCCTGCGACTACGGAAACAACATCCGCGAGCAGGCGCGGATCGCGGGCGCCGACGACGCGTTCGAC
>JBDIVX010000173.1:0-15901 GCA_039794305.1 Candidatus Neutrinellum sp. | reverse complement strand
TGGGCCACCTCGACGCCGAGGGCGGGCGCGCCTACCTGCAGTCGCCGGACACGGTCGCGCGCGTGCTCGAGCGGACCGGCGGGATGCCGGAGGCCATCGACCTCCTGCTCGACGGCGATCCGCTGACGCCCGAGGGCCGCGTGCAGCGGCGCGTCACGAGCCTCGGCGAGCAGGCCCGTGCGCTCATCGAGGCGCTCGCCGTGATCGGCCACCCCGCGGACGCCGAGCAGCTCGCCCGCGTCGCCGGAGTGCCGGTGGGAGCCGCCGCGCGGACCGAGTTCGGACAGTCGGACCTGGTCACGCGGAGCATCGTCGACGGCTCGATCCTGTTCTCGTTCGCGCGTGAGAGCGACCGAGAGCACGCCTACGCGCTGGTCGGCGACCGTCGCCGGCGCCTCTTGCACGCGCGGTGCGTCGCGGTGTGCCTCGAGCGGCCGGGGGGCGAGCAGGACGCCGCGCTGCACGCCCTCGCGGCCGGCGACTGCGACGAGGCCGTCCCGCTCGCGATGGATGCGGCGCGCTCGCTCGCGGCGCGCCACGCGCACAGCGAAGCGGCCGCGATCCTCGAGCGCGTCGTCGCGGCGATGCCCGACGCCGTCCCCGTCCCGCTCCGCGAGCACCTCGCCGATCTGTACCGCGCCGCCGGCGACTACAAGCAGGCGCTCTCGCACGCGCGCGTCGTGCGTGCGGCGACGCCCGAGTCCCCCACCGCCGCGCGCCGAGTGGGCGAGCTCTTGACGCTCGCCGGCCAGCTCGACGACGCGGCCGAGAGCCTCGAGGGCGCCCGTCGCCTCGCGGCGGCGAGCGAGGACCCGGTCGCCGTGGTCGAGGTCGACGTCCTGCTCGCCGAGCTGCACTACCAGCGCGCGAGCTACCAGGAGGCGCTCGGGTTCGCCGAAGAGGCGCTCGTGGCGGCGAGCGACCTGGACGTGCTGGTGCTCGAGCTCCAGGCGCGCAACACGCTCGGCAAGGTCGCGCTCGCACGCAAGGACGCGGCCGCGGCGGCCGAGCTGTTCGAGGACAACTGGGGCAAGGCCGAGGCCGCGGGGCTTCGCCGGCAGGAGGCGCAGGCTCTCACGAACCTCGGCGTCACGATGCTTCGGCGCCAGCAGCTCGCAGAGGCCGAGCGCATCTTCGCGCGTGCGATCGAGGTCGCCGCCGAGGCGAACGACTCGCGCGAGCGCGCCATCGCCACCGAGAACGTCGCCGTCCTCGCGCACTGGCGCCACGACTACGCCCGCGCGCAAGACCACTACCACGAGGCCGTCGCCCTCCTGAAGCGCCTGGGCAACCGCCCGATGCTCGCGCGCGTCGCCGTGAACCTGGGCGAGCTGTACCTCGACCTGAACGAGATCGTGCGCGCACGATCGCTCTGCGACTTCTCCGCGCACGTCGGCGGGACCGCGCTCCCGCCCTCGGTGACGGCGGAGAGCCTGATCCTCCGCGGCCGCACCGAGCTGGCCGACCAGAGCCACACCGCAGCGCGAGCCGCCTTCGACGGCGCGCTCCGCATCTACGAGCGGCTGGGCGAGGAGGCCAGGATCATCCTCGCCAAGCTCGAGCTCGCGCGGGTCGCGCTGGCCGAGGGCGAGGTGGCCGAGGCGCGCGGGATCCTGGCCGACATCCCGGTTCCCGAGTCGCCCAAGCGGCAGGCCGAGGTGGCGCTCGTCGCCGCGGACGTGGAGCGCGCCGCGGGCGGTGACGTCCTGACCGTCGCGCGCCGCGCGCTCGACCTGGCCGAGCGGGCGGACGACGACGAGCTGCTCCTGCCTGCGCTCCTGCGCGCCGCTCGCGCGCTCGTCGACGACGGACAGCTCGACGAGGCGTCGAGGCTCGTCGACCGCGCCAACGAGGTCGAAGGCGACCTCACCGGTCGGGTGCCGGAGGAGTCGCTCGGCGCGTGGTCCGACCGTCCGGTGCGCGCCCAGCTCACGGAGCTGTCGGCTCGGCTCGCCGCCGCGTGGCGGGCGGGCCGGCGCGAGTCGGTCCCGCCGCGGCGGCCGTCCAGCGTCCCGCCGGCGCCGAAGGCCGGTCCGGGAGCCGACGTGCGCGCTCAGTGGGCCAAGCGCTACCCGGACATGGTCGGCAGCTCGCCCGCGATGGCGCACGTGATGACTCTGCTCGACAAGGTGGCCCCGACGGATGCGCTCGTGCTGATCCGCGGCGAGAGCGGGACCGGCAAGGAGCTCATCGCCGAGGCGCTGCACAGGAACTCGCCGCGCCGCCACAAGCCGCTCGTCAAGGTCAACTGCGCCGCCCTCGTGGAGACGCTCCTCCTGTCCGAGCTCTTCGGCCACGAGCGGGGCGCCTTCACCGGCGCCAACGCACGCAAGAAGGGCCGCTTCGAGATCGCCGACGGCGGGACCATCTTCCTCGACGAGATCGGCGACATCTCCGCCAAGACGCAGGTGGCGCTCCTGCGCGTGCTCCAGGAGCGCGAGCTCGAGCGGGTGGGCGGCACCCAGCCCATCAAGGTCGACGTCCGCATCATCACGGCGACTCACCGCGACCTCGAGGCGATGGTCCGCGAGGGTACGTTCCGCGAGGACCTGTACTACCGCCTGCGCGGCGTCATGGTCGAGATGCCGGCGCTCCGCGAGCACCGGGAGGATCTCGTCGACCTCTGCACGCACCTGCTCGCCCGGATCGGCGAGGAGCGCGGCGAGCCGGCGAAGGTCCTCTCGCCCGAGGCGCTCGCGCTCCTCACCTCCCACCGGTGGCCCGGCAACGTGCGCGAGCTCGAGAACGTGCTCCGGAGCGCCACCTTGTTCGCCGACTCCTCGGTGCTCGACGTGGCGGACTTCGCCGCGTTCGCGGAGACGTTCCGGGGCGGCGATCCGGAGCCCGAGACGAGCGCGCGGCCGGACGGGGCGAGCGCCTGCGGCGCGCCGGCGAACCTCGAGGACCTCATCTACGACAAGGTCCGGGACGGGGACCACTCCCTGTTCGAGCTAAAGAAGGCCATCGAGCGCGAGTGCATCGCGCGCGCGCTCGACGAGACGGGCGGCAACATCACCCAGGCGGCGGCGCTGTTGGGGATGAAACGTCCGAGGTTGTCGCAGCTGGTCAAGCAGTACGGGCTGAGCCCGTCGGCAGGAGAGGCGTGATGAAGAGGGTTGGGCACTGGTGGATGGCATGCGTCGTGGCGCTCGCCGGATGCGCGGCGGGACCCTCCGAGCCGGTGGGCGGGCGTCGCGAGGCGCTGTCGGCGGATTTCGCGGCCGTACCGCTCCCCGAGCTCGGGATGGACGCGTGGACCGACGCGACCGCGGGATGCGAGGGGCTGCTCGACGGCGGCGAGCAGTTCGCCGTCACCGTGCCCGACGGCCTGGTCGGCGCCCTGCGTGACGGTGCCATCCTGTGCGTCGACGCGCTCGCGGGGATCGAGCTCGAGCTCGAGGAGCTCGGGCTCGAGGAGGGCGCCGAGTCGCTCGAGCGGAGCTGGCTCGTGACCGTGCACGGCATGCAGCCGCTCGCGAGCAACTCGGCCGCGACCAGCACGAACCCGACCGGCGGCGAGCCCAACCCGCAGCCCAGCATCCGCGGAGACGACGGCGACGCGATCGACGGCGTCCGCCCCCGGACCGAGCTGTCGCCCACCGAGGGCGAGCCGAACCCGCAGCCGAGCGCGCCGGTCGAGGGCGAGCCGAACCCGCAGCCGAGCCGCCCGAGCAGCGGCAGCTCGGGCAGCACCACCTCGGGAGGCACGATGACCTCCTCGGGGGACGACGGCGGCAGCTCCACCGGCGCGAGCGCGGTCGGCGGCGTGGCCGGCGCGACGACGAGCTAGCCCCTCGCGAAGCGTCGCGCGAGGGCGGCGGTGTGCTTCGGGCCCGTCCCGCAGCACGCACCGACGATCGTCGCACCGGCGTCCACCCACCCCTGGGCGAGGTCGGCATATCGCTCGGCGGCCAGGTCGGTCTCCTCGGGTGAGAGCCAGCCGATCCGCTCGTCGGCCGCGCCCGCGTTGGCGTAGGCGCCGAAGGGGACGCCGGCGGAGCGGAGCGCCCGCACGAAGTCGAGCGTGCGGGTGGCCGGGACGCAGTTGACGAGGACCGCGCGCGCCCCGCGCCGCGCGGCCTCCTCGGCGCCCGCGCCGATCGCGTCCGGCGCGAGCAGGTCGGCCGACGGGCCCGCCGTCAGGGAGAGCCACGTCTCGACCCCGGTCGCCGCCGCCTCCTCCACCGCGACGAGGGCCTCGCCGACGTGCGGGAAGGTCTCGCACAGGAGGAGATCGCACCCCGCGTCCGCGAGGGCCCGGGCCATCTCCCGGTGCTCGGGCCGAGGATCCGGGGGGCTCAGGTCCGGCCGGTAGCAGTCCTCGATGGGGGCGAGGCTCCCGGCGACGCGGTGACCGGCCGGGACCGCCTCTCGCGCGAGCCGGACGGCGAGGCGGGTGAGGTCCTCCCAGCGCGGCCCGACCGTTCGGTGCCGGGTACGGAAGGTGTTGGCCGTGTGGACGGTCGCGCCGGCCTCGGCGTAATCGCGGTGGATCGCCGAGACCACCTCGGGCGCCGCGGAGAGGGCGCGCGCGCTCCACAGCGGCAGGCCCGTGTCGATCCCGCGCCGATCGAGCTCGGTCCCGAGCGGTCCGTCGAGCAGGGTGAGTTTCACGTCGGCCGATCCTCCTCTATCCTTGGGCGCGGAGGGTCATGGCGTACCGCAGGCATGGCGCGGGTTCCGGGCGCCACCTCCCCGTCATCGTAGGCCGCGCGCGGAGCCGCTGCCATGTCGAGGCCAGCCGCTGCCACGTCGAGGCCGCCGGGCGTGGAGGCCCGTGGTAACCTCTCCCGTTCGTGCATCCGACCCTGCACCTGTTCGGTTGGGAGGTCCCGTCCTACACGGTCCTGCTCGTCGTGGCGCTCGCTGCGGGGATCGGAATCGCGCACGCGCGGGCCCGAGCCGACGGCCTGACGGGTCGGCCCTTCCTCGCGGCCGCGTTGGCCGGCGCGCTCGGGGGGCTGGTGGGCGCGCGCCTGTGGTCAGTCGTCGTAGAGCGGTGGACGCTGACGGGCGAGCTCGAGCCCGGCTTCGTCTTCGCGGGCTCCGGTCTCAGCGTCCTCGGGGGTCTGGTCCTGGGCGGCGCCGCCACCTGGTTCGTCAACCGGCGCATCGGCGCCAGCATGCCGGCGTGGCTGGACGCGGCCGTGCCCGGCGTCGCCGCCGCCATCGCGATGGGGCGAATCGGCTGTGCGCTGGCGGGATGCTGTTACGGCAAGCCGACGCTGTTCCCCGTCGCTCTCGTGTTCGACCGCCTCGATACGGTCGCGCGTCCCATCGGGGTCCCGCTCCACGCCACGCAGATCTACGAGGCGGCGGGAGCGGCGGTGCTCGCGGTGGTCCTGTGGAGGCTGCCCCGGAAGCCTACCTGGCTGCGCTTCGCCTCCTTCCTCGCGGGCTACGGCGTGCTCCGCGTGGCGGTCGAGGCGCTCCGCGCCGACTACCGCGGAATGGTCGCGGGCGCGCCGGCCACGATGATGGCCGCCCTCGTCCTGGCTTCCGCCGGTATGGCTGCCGTCATCGCCGTGCGGGGCCGCTCGGTCAGCGATCGAACAGCAACCGGTCCACGTGGTGGAGGTCCGGTGGGCGGTCCAGGCACGGCGAAGACCAACGGCTCCTCATGACGACGACGAGCGGGCGCGAGGGCGCCTCGGTGACCGGCAGCCGCGTGGCTCCGTAGCGCGTTCCCGCGCACGGCTCGTCGTCGTCGCCCGCCCAGGCGACCAACCAAGAGTCGAGGAGCGGCAGGTCGTGGAGGTCCAGGTCCGCCGCGCCGCTCTCCATGGCGACCGGCTCGTCGATCCCGTGGACGACGCGAGCCGCTCTTCCGCGCCACGGCGATGGTCCCGAGGCCGGGGCGGCGATCACGAGGGCCCGGACCGAGCCCGCGTCGCCGACGACGCGCGCCCGGGCCCTGCCCGGCGCGATGCAGTAGCCACGCCTGCACTCCTCGCCGGGCAGGCAGTGCTCCGCGGCGCCGCATCGCGGCTCTGGCATCTGGTCGTAGGGGTTGCACGCCGCCGCGAAGACCACGGCCGGCACGGCCAGCCACGCGACCGGGCTCACCGCCCCCACGCGAAGGTGCCGTCGTCGCGCACGAGGGCGACCTTGGCGAGGACGCGCCAGACACCCTGCACGTCCGGTTGGCGGTCATCCCAAAGGACCCACACCCCGTCGTCGTGGGCGGCGACGACCATGAGGCCCGGCTCGGCGGTGCGTGGCTCGCACCGCTGGACGTACAGTCGGTCCGGCCAGGCCCACTCGACGTCCGGGCCGTACCGGACCACGCTGTACTTGCGCTCGGTCCCCGTCTCGTCGAGGAATTCGGCTTGGCCGAGGTATGGTCCGGCGAAATCCCCGTGCTGCGCCCAGGTTCGAAGCCCCACCTCGTGGTTCCGCCCCATGTCGCGCGCCTCGGGGAAGACGCGGTTGCCGTCGTCGTCGATGACCTGCACCCGGACGCTACCGTCGGTGTCCCCGTACTCGGTCTCGTTCCAGATCACGCCGTCGCCCCCAGTTCCGAACGGCACCGCGAACGGGAGCTGGAAGCCGTCGGTCTCGACTTCGTCTCGGCGCAGGTAGTCCGTGGGATTGACCGGTACTCCGGGAACGGGATACCTGAGACTTCCGTCGGGTTCGATGCGTTGAAGCCAGAACTCGCCCACCTTCATGGCGCCGCTGTCGGCCCGCGTCCCCGCCAGCAGAACCACGGCCGTGCCATCTCGTCGGCGGTACGCAGAGTAGAAGCGGGGATTCAGTGGAAAACCGTACCAGGGATCGACCTCGTAGGCTGGATCATCGTAGGCGGCTCCCAACAAGCGAGGCGGCTCCACGAGTCGGAGCTCGCTGTCGACGATGAGGACCCAGCTCTCTTCAATGCTCCCGTTGTGCTCGACGGGGTTCCGCGTAACCAGCATGGCGAGGTTGCCACTGTCCAGTGCGACTCCCCACCACAGCGCGCTGTGGAAGCCTTCATCGTCGTCGCGTGTACGCTCCAGGACGTCCACGCTCCCGTGCTCGGTGGCTCGCGCGCGAAGGTAGATCGCCCCACCCATGACGGCTCGGTAGCTCCAACCGACGACCTCGCCGGTGGGCAGGGCCACGATGTTCCCCATCGAGCGCTCGTGCCCCCGACCTGCGATGCGCCGCCATCCGTCGCGTCCGTACTCGTACAACACTAGATCGGTCCAATTCTCCCCCTCGGGCTGAAGCGCTCTGCGACGCCACCGAGTCACGATCCACACGCGGTTCGTGCCGGGGATCGGCGCCAGCTGCGGCACGGGGTACCCGTACGGCCATGCTCCTGGGTGATCGGCGTACGGGTGCTCCGCCAGCGGCACGACGTCGCCATCCTCCGTCACGAAGCTCGCGACCACTCCGTCGGCCATCATGGCGACCACCAGTCCTCCAGGCACCGCCGCCGCGTCCCAACCTCGACCACTGCCGAGGGTGTGGGGCGCCAGGTGCCTCGCGTGGGGCTCCATGCAAATCCCGCAGCCTTCGAGATCCGGCGGCGGCTCGCCGAAGCCGTAGTCGAGGCACGGGGGCGCGCCCGCGTCGAAACCGCCATCGGGCAGGCTCGCATCCGGCTCCTGCTTCGCGCGCTCGTGACACCCGGTCACGAGCGCTACGGCGACCAGCAGCCGAACGGATCGAATCATGGGTTCTCTCGCGCGCGTACCGCGGCCAGGCCATCGCCGGTGACGTGGATGGCCTCGATGGTGTCGGCCCCCCGGATCCTCTCCACGGACGTATCTGCTCCGACCGTGTCGGGCGGTGGGCAGGCGGGATTGGGAGGGCCGAAGGGGTCCGGTGGCGTATCCGCATCGTCGCCCAAATCGAGTGGTTGGCACGACGGCGCATCCCAGAGCTTGTCCACCGCATCCCTGCGTCCGAGCAGGATCCCGCCCACGATCGGGTCGGACAGCATGAGGTAGAAGCCCTGGTCGATCTCGGGCTCGGCCTCCTGGGCGGCGGCCGTCATGGCGGCGCTGATGACGCCGGGTGCGCGGCTGATGCGGCCGAGATTCCGGCCGTCGAGCTCCTGCGGGCACCCGCAGCCGGTCTTCAGCGACAGCAGGCAGTCGGTGAAGAGCTCGCCGACGTCGACCCCCGCGCAGTCGCAGCTCGAGACCTCGTCCACGACCTCGTCGGTGCCCGGAACGAACAGCCCGGCGCGCACGCCGCGGAGGTGCATGGTCATGTCGAGCCGGCGGCGGCGGCAGCCGTCGCACGCGCCGAGGAAGTCGGGAGGCGGCGCCGCATGGAAGTACGGCTGGTACGAGAGCCTGATCTCGAACGGATCGATCTCGGGGTCGGGCAGGCCCTCCCAGGCCGTCCGCACGTATCATATCCCCCACGCGAAGGTGCCGTCGTCGCGCACGAGGGCGACCTTGGCCAGCCCCACCGACGCGCCGTTGATGTCCCACTCGAGGTCGTCCCACAGGACCCACACACCCTCGCCGCCGTGGGCGGCGACGACCATCAGCCCCGGCTCGGCATGGCGGGGCTCGCACTGCTGGACGTAGACTCGGTCGGGCCACGCCCACTCCACATCGGGTCCATAGCGAACCACGCTGTATTTCCTCTCCGTGCCCGTCTCGTGCAGGAACTCGGCCCGCCCGAGGTACGGTCCGGCCACGTCTCCGAGCTGTGCCCAAAGCCGAAGGGCCACCTCGTGGTTGTGGCCCATGTCGCGCGCCTCGGGGAACCGCCGGTCTCCGTCGTCGTCGATGACCTGGACCCTGACGCTCCCGTCGTTGTCGCCGTACTCCACCTCGTCCCACACGACACCGTCGAAGCCGAGGCCGAACGGGACCGCGAATGGGAGCATGAAGCCCGGCGAATCCACATCTTCTCGGCGCAGGTAGTCCGTGGGGTTCACGGGGACGCCCGGGATCGGGTAGGCGAGCTCGCCGTCCGGCAGGATGCGTTGTAGCCAGAGCTCGGCCATACGCATCGCGCCGCTATCCACGCGGGTTCCGGCCATGAGGACGACGCCGATGCCGTCCGGCCGCTGGTAGGCCGAGTAGAACCGCGGGTTGAGCGGGATCATCACGTCCGGGTCAACTTCGTAGGCCGGGTCGTCGTAGGCGGCGCCCATCCGGCGTGGAGGCCGGACGAGCTGCAGCTCCGCGTCGACGACGAGGAGCCAGGCTTCCTCGACGTTCCCAGCCATGCCCGGCGGGTTCATCTCTACGAGCAAGGCCATGTCGCCCGTCTCGAGCGGCAGGCTCCACCAAATCGCGCTGCTGTGGAAGAGCGCAGGATCGTCGGCTTCCGTCCTCTCGAGGACATCGACGGTCCCGTCGTCCATTGCGCGCGCACGCAGGTAGATGGCACCGCCGACCGAGTTGTTGCGAGCCCAACCGATGAGCTCGCCGCTCGGCATCGCGGACACCATCCCGATCTCGCGCTCGTGCCCGGCCGACGCGAGCCGGCGCCAGCCGTCCTCGCCGTACTCGTAGAGCACGAGATCGGTGAAGGACTCCCCCTCCCCGCGCCACGGATGGCGACGCCATCGGACCGCGATCCACACGCGGTTGGTGCCCGGAACGGCTGCCACCTGTGGAACACCGAGGTAGTACGGAAAGGGATCGGGGTGCTCTGCCCAGGGCCGCTCGGGCAGGGAAACTACCAAGCCGCCGGTGGTCACGAAGCTGACCGGCATACCCGTGGCGTGCACCGCGACGATGAGCCCGCCGGGCACTGCCGCTGTCGACCAGCCCTGGCCGCTGCTCAACGTGTAGGGGACCAGCGCGCGGGCGTGTGGTTCGAGGCACACGCCGCACGCCTCGAGATCCAGCGCCGGCGGCGGCTCGCCGTAGTCGGAGACGCGAAGGCAGGGCTCGACGACGAAGGCATCGACCTCGGCGTCGGGAGCGCCGGCGTCGGTCTCGTCCTCGGGCGGGCGGTCATGACATCCTGCCGCGATGACCACCACGACCGCGAGCCACCGGGTCATCGATTGTCCCGGGCACGCACGACGCCGAGCCCGTCGTCGGTGACGTGAATGGCCTCGATGGTGTCGGCCCCCCGGATCCTCTCCACGGACGTATCTGCTCCGACCGTGTCGGGCGGTGGGCAGGCGGGATTGGGAGGGCCGAAGGGGTCCGGTGGCGTATCCGCATCGTCGCCCAAATCGAGTGGTTGGCACGACGGCGCATCCCAGAGCTTGTCCACCGCATCCCTGCGTCCGAGCAGGATCCCGCCCACGATCGGGTCGGACAGCATGAGGTAGAAGCCCTGGTCGATCTCGGGCTCGGCCTCCTGGGCGGCGGCCGTCATGGCGGCGCTGATGACGCCGGGTGCGCGGCTGATGCGGCCGAGATTCCGGCCGTCGAGCTCCTGCGGGCACCCGCAGCCGGTCTTCAGCGACAGCAGGCAGTCGGTGAAGAGCTCGCCGACGTCGACCCCCGCGCAGTCGCAGCTCGAGACCTCGTCCACGACCTCGTCGGTGCCCGGAACGAACAGCCCGGCGCGCACGCCGCGGAGGTGCATGGTCATGTCGAGCCGGCGGCGGCGGCAGCCGTCGCACGCGCCGAGGAAGTCGGGAGGCGGCGCCGCATGGAAGTACGGCTGGTACGAGAGCCTGATCTCGAACGGATCGATCTCGGGGTCGGGCAGGATGTCCACCAGCACGGTGACCGGCGCCGACAGCCGGGCGACGAGCTCGAGCTGGCCCGGAAGACGCAGGGCGCCGTCGAAGCGCTGCTTCCACCGGACCTCGACCTCCTCGACGCTGTTGCCCTCGATGGGCATGTCCTGGAAGGCGAACAGGCTGGCGACGCCGTCGAGGAGCCGCCGGAGCCCGCCATTCGGCTGCTCCGCCAGAAGGCCCGCGAGAAGGGCCAGACGCGTCGTGCCGTGGCCGAGCAGTTGCCTCGCCGTGCACGCCGGAGAATGGTTCGCCTCGTCCGGGACGCACCGCGCTCCGGGGTTGCACGCGCGCCCCCCGAGGCCATCGAGGGCCGGCTCCAGTATTCCGACGACGTCGAGGCGAGCGATGTTGCCACGACATGCTCCGGTCTCCGCGCACAGTGCGTCCTGGATCGGGCCAGCCGCCATGTGGCCAGGGCGGTCGTCGCAGTAGATCGGCTCGCAGGCCGAGCAGGCGTCCGCGATGCAGGCGTGCCTGAAATCGCACTCGACGTCGTGGCCCGTCTCCGTCCCGCCGTCGGGGACGCCGCCGTCCGCCGTGGGCACGACCTCGCAGGCGAACGCCTTGTGGCAGAACCCGTCGACGCACTGACCCAAGATCGATCGCGGGGCGATCCCCCCCGGGACCACCACCGCCGTCCGGACCGTCGTGCAATCGAAGTCGGTCGCGCAGGTCGCGGGCGAGTAGCCCGTGCAACATCCAAAGCCGCTCGCCCCGATCCGGGTGACCGACGGCTCGCCCTGGAGCAGTCGCAGGGAGCGCGGGTCTCCGACGCCGCCGTCGGGCAGTCCGCCGTCGGGTGGGGGGCCACCGTCGATGAGGCCGGCGAGCACCGGGTCGGCGTTCCTGGCGATCGCGCCGCTCCGCACCCTCGGGCACGACGTCGGTTGCTGGTCCGTGTCCGGTGCCGTGATGGTCAGGCCCAGGTCCCTCGCCCACAGCCGCGAAGCGGCGCTCGCCATCGGTACGGCGTCCACCCCGCTGCAGTCGGTGTCGACCGGTGCGCAGAAGTGGTCCCCCGTGCGGAAGACGCCGCGGCGGTCCTCGGCGCGGAGGCCGCGGAGCGCCGCGCTCAGCATCCCGGGCTCCTCGCCGGGCGAGAGCGCCGCGCGGTCCGGCGTGAAGTCGTCGCTCAGGAAGTCGTTCGTGCCGCCGCGCGCGTCCTGGCTGTCTCGGAACTCCGGAAAGGCCGCCCGCCGCGGATCGAACCGGAGGTCCGACAGGCTCTCGGGGGTTCCGTCGTCGTCCACGTCGACCGTGGGCGCCCGGGTCTCGTCCGTGTAGAACAGACCCGGGAAGTACGGGTTGGGGTTGCGGAGGAACACGCCGGGCGCCGGACAGAATTCACTGCCCTCGAGCCGCGGCCGTTCGACTGCGGCAGGGTCGTCCAGGCACGTGCCCGGGTGGTCGGTCATCCCGCACATGTCGTCGAACAGCTCGCCGAGGAGGAGGAAGACCGCGTCGAGCCCGCCGGCCCTGTTGTCGCCGTTGTCCAGCAGATCATCGGGGCTCACTCCCGGCTCGGGCTCTAGGAACGCGGTGTCTACGTGGTTCCAGCCGGGACGCGACGGGTCCACGCTCCTCGGGAAGACGGTGTCCAGGAAACCGAGATCTCCCAGGAGGAACCTGAGGATCTCGAATGTTCGGATGCGGTAGCGGTTCGTGCGTCTGGCGAAGTCGAGGTCGTCCTCACCCGGCAACTGCCGGAACAGCGAGGGCGGCCGCCGATCGGGTTGGAAGCCGGGATCGGTTACCAGGTCCTCGGTCAGCTGTGCCAATCTGTAGGCCACCTCGAGGGTGGCTCCAGCGGCCGTCGTCCGGCCGCACGGATCGGGATCGACGGCCGGACGGGGGACGAGCGCGGCCCAGGCGTCGTCCAGCGCCGCCAGCTCGCCCACCGGCCGGCCGAGGGTATCGAGCTGGTCCTGTACGATGAGCAGACCGTCGAAGCACCGGGCGGAGCCTCGCGGCTCGCGCTCGCCGACCAGCAGGGTGCGATGGATCTCGTCCTCGTCCTCTTCCCTGTAGAACTGGATCGAGCCGACGGGCTCTGCCTCTCGATGATCACCGAGCCCCTGGTGGAACACGATGCGCGCGAGGCCGCGGGGGTTCGAAATGAGGTGGACCCCGGCCGAGCCCTCCACCCGGCCGTCGATCGTCTCGAGCGCATGGAGCACGCGTCCAGGCTCCGACGTCAACAACCGCGCGAGCATCATGGAATGGTAGTCCACGCCGCCGGGCGTGCCGGCCGCCCAGGCGAGGCGTGCAGGGCCCTGCTCGCCGCTCGGCAGGTCCACATCGATGGGAATCCCCGTGAACAGCCCGTCGGCGCTGGCGATGCCGCCGTTGTTGAGTAGCTCGGGAGTGGCCTCCTCTTGGCCCGCGGGACCGGGGTGCCCGGAGTCGTCCTCGAGCTGGTAGGCAGTGATGCTCTCCGGCATGGCGTCGATGAACCGGGCGCGGGCTTCCAACGCTTCGGTGCTGCCGCGGAACAGATACCGGGGACGGAACAGCGCATCGGAGTATGCGACGGCTACGTCCCCCGATCCACGTGCATCGATCCGCGCGCGGTTCGTATTGGCGAAGGCGAGGACGTCCTCGTCGTGGAGCGGCTGGATCCGCACGACGCGGCCCATCTCACCCGGGTAGTCCGCGTGTTCGCCCATGACGACCATGTTGGGCTCGGTCTCCCTCGACGTATCGGGCAGGGATTGCGCCACGACCCAGAAGAAACCGTCTCCGTCCACCGCGATGTCGCGCCAGGCACCGCCGCCACCGGCTTCGTCTACCTGGACGGCGACCGACGGAGACCCGGCCCGCTCCGGCGGCGGGAACCGCATGCCCATCCCCGGGTCGTCCAGGTAATCGAGCGCGAGGCCGAGGCCGGAGGGCGCCGCGGGATCCGCAACCGAGTAGCCGATCATGTAGTCCCCGGGGTGCGCGTCGGTGCGAACCGAGGGCCGCGCCTCGATGGCGCAGCCGAGGTTGCGCAGGCGGCTCGGGTCGGTCTCGAGCTCGGTGGAGTCCATGTGCCCGTCGCCGCGGATCACCGCGACGCCGAGGCGCACGTCGAGCGGGGCCTCGAGCTCCCAGCCCGGCGTCACGGCGTCGCCGTCGGAGGGCGCCTGCGCGCGCGTCCAGCACATCACGGGCTCGTCGAGCACGTTCATCGTGATGTCGACCGTCCAGCCCCAGACGCGATCGCCGGGACAGGCCAGGCACACGTTCGATGCGGCGTCGATGCCGCACAGGCACTCCACCCTGCGGCTGGTCCACTCGTCGTTCGCCGCGTCCCAACGCGAGTGCCAGAGCGTGTTGCCCTGGGTATGTACGACGTGCGGTATCCCGCCGCGGTCGAGCGCGACGGCGCTCCTGCGGCCGTCGAAGGCTACGTGCTTGCGGGGCGGAGCCTGGCAGGGCAGGTCGAAGCTCGCGCCGTCGCCGTCCTGGCCCGCGCGGTCGCGACGCCAAACGCGAACCTCCTCCGTCGGACCAGGTGAGGGATCCACCTCGACCTCCGTGATGCATCGACGGATCCGACCGTCGGGCAACCTCTCGTCGTGCACTCGCGGATCGGTCGCGGTGAAGACGAGCTCTTCGCCCTCCACTTCGATGACGAGCGACTCGCCCGCTTCCGGATCGTCGAGCACGACGCAGATTCGGTCGATCACGCCATCGTTGATGTCCGTGTCCTCGATCGTCACGTCGTCGTCCTCGACTGGTGGCGGTGGCACGAGGTCGATGACGACGTCGATGACGTCTCCGAGGTCGCAACCCTCGAAGACGCACTCGTCGATCCGGAACTGCACCGGGCACTCCGCGAAGAGCCCCGCGCAGGGTCCCCCGGGCGGCTGGGGAGGGAGCTCGAGGAGCACGATGTCGGCGGGGACCAACAGCTCTCCCTGCGCGAGACCGTTGGTGGGCCTGATGTCGAGGTCGTCCCGCTCGAAGATGCCGTAGTCGAACCAGTCGGGCGAGAGCTGGTCGTCTGTGCCGTCGTCGAGACGCACCATGACCCGATAGGCGTCGGGACAGTCGTCGGGCTCGCAGTCCGTCACCGAGAGGAACTCGAGCTGCACCGTCCCCGAGGCGGCCGGGACGAAGCTGTGGGGGCGCGGCTCCTCCAGTCGCACGGCTCCCGTGCGGAAGCACAGCTCGGTCGCGTCGAGCTCGGAGTCGGCGCCGGCTCGGCGGCCGTGACGTCCGATCGGCTCGCCGGAGAGATCGAGCGTGCCGACGGCCAGCGGTCCCAGGTTCGCCATGCGTGGAGGGAGCAGGCTGACGCAGTAGTCCTGCCCGGGGATCAGGCCGGCATCGGTCTCGCTTCGGAGCTCGAGGAAGCCGTGGCCCACGCGTTCGCGCGCCTCGAGCCGAAGGCCGACGGGATCCTGCGGCGTGACGACCGGTGCCGCCGCGTAGAGCGGCTCGCTGAAGAAGAAGCTCAGCGGGGAGTGCGGGGCCACCGTGGTCATGCGGCGGCGCATGGGTGCGCCACCGAGGACAGCGTCGAGCGGGCTCGTCGCGATGGCGGCCACATCGGCGAGGAACGGCGGCCGCCCGTCGGGACCCGACTCGCTCACACGATGAGTGAACCGCATCGGCGAGAAGAAGACGTCGTCCACCTCCGGCGCCACGATCGTCCACCCGGACGGATCGAGCTGTACGACGATCTCGCGACCCGCGTGGAGCGCGACGTCGTCGGCGTCGACGAGCGCCTCGAGCGCGACGGCGTTGCCATCCTGGAGCTGAGGCTCGATCGCGCCGACGCCGATGGGGAGCAGCTCCACCGGTGGAGGGATCTCCCCGATGTCGCCGGGCGGCGCGTCGATGGCGCGGAGCTGGCCGATGCTGTCCGGGAGCGCGTAGACGCGGAGACTGCCCTCAGTGATCGACGCCGGATCCACGGGCATCACCAGCTCCACCCGGAAGCGCTTCGGCTCTGCCGGGTCCGGGTCGAGCACCTGTCCCGCGACGCCGACGAAGCCGGCCCGATCGAACAGTGGGTTCAGCGTCCCGAAGTCGTGGGGGACGAACGCGCCCGGGTCGTCCGGGCAACCCTGACAGGACGAGCCTGCGGCCGCGACGAGGACGATGAGGCCGAGCGCGGAACGCTTGCGGGGGGGGGACTCCCCACCAGTTGGCAAGTGATTTCTTGCGATGCATGGCACGGTACCTGACACGCCGCGTGCATCACGCGGCGAGCCTCCGCGTCTCGTCGAAAAGGGTACGGTCCCGCAGCAT
>JBDIVX010000172.1:0-15932 GCA_039794305.1 Candidatus Neutrinellum sp. | reverse complement strand
CCTCACGGCGGCGCTGCCGCTCTTCCTCGTCCCACCGTTCGACCCGGACCTCACTCTCGGCACCCTGGCCGCCGCCGCTTGTCTTCCCTTCGCCGCGCTGGGTCTCGGCGCCGCGGTCGGACTCTGCACCGCGACCCACATCGCCGGCAAGCGCGCTGCGCTCGGCGTCGCGCTCCTGTGGATGCTGACCGTGCTCGGCGCGGTGGGTTTCGGCTGGAGCGCCAACACCGCTGAAGCGCGGGGCGGCTGGGACTGGGCCGAGGCTGTGACCTCCGGGATGCCGCCGCATCGGCTCGCGCTCTGCACTGCCGTGCCGGCGTACTGGCTCGTGGCCGCGACGGCCGCTCTCGTCGTAGCGGCCATGCGTCCGCTCGCACGACGGGCCGAGGGGGAGCGCGCGTGGCGCCGGACGCTCGGTGCGCTCGCTGCTGGGTACCTGGTGCTCGTCGTGGCGCTGGCGGGCCTCGCCGGGCTCGCGCACGGGACGAGCTGGGCCGCGACGCGGACGGTGGCGCTCGCCTACCCCTTCCTCCTCGCCCACGCGCTGCTCGACACGCGTCCGACCCTCGCGGGCGCGGCCGCGCCGATCGCGCTGTCCGCGATCTGCCTCGTCGCGCTCTACGCCACGTTCGGCGAAGTCCCAGAATTCGTCGCCCGAGCCGTCGCGGTGCCGGCACTGGCCGTTGCGGCGCTCCTCGCGTTCGTGAGCGGCGGGCGGGCCCTGCTCGCGCGGCTCGGAAAAGGACCAGGCTTCGGCGAGCGTGTCGGGGTCGTCGCGTTTCTCGCGCTCCTGGTCTTCTTGCCCGCGTGGAGCTCGATAGCCGAGGTCGCACCCGCGCTCGACGCCGTGTCGCCGCTGATGCCGCTCCGCCTCGCCGCGGGCCGGACCTCCGCCCGTCCGCCGGACGAGCACGTCGTGGGTTTCGTCGCGCTGTACGGGGCGGCCGGTCTGCTCCTCGGTTCGCTCGCCCGCCGGGGTCCCGCGAGGGTGCGCGCGGAGCCTTGATGGGCGTCGAGCGTTCACGTAGGTCCGGTCGTGCCGGACCGGCACGAGCCGGCTCTCGGTTGCGCCGATCCGGCGCGACGGGAGCGTGTGGGCTCCGGATGCCTTCGCGAGATCGCGGCAGTGTCGGCCGCGGCACGGGTCATGCTACTTTGCGCCGCGATGCACGGCGCACCGGGCACGACGGCCTGCGCGGAGCGCCGGGTGGCGGAGGTGACCCACCGCCAAAGGAGGAACTGCGATGCGGACCATTCTTCGACTGACCTGTGGGCTCGTTCTGGCCGGCGGCTGCTATGTGCAGACCGCCCCCCCGCCCCCCTCGGCGCCGTCCCCCCAGGGAGGCGAGACCGTCGTCGTGACGCAGCCGGCCGCCCAGCCGGCGTCGGCGCAGCCGGCTCCCGCGCCGACTCCGGTCGCGACGAATGCCGCCGGACAGCAGCCGATCGTGTGCTCGAGCAATGAGGACATCCGACTCGACGGGGTCGTCATCCAGGCCGGGGCGGGTACCGCCGTGACCGCTTCGGGCAACTGCGACGTGACCCTGACCAACTGTCAGCTCAGCGGCGACGTCGGCGTGTCGGCGTCGGGCAACTCGGACGTCACCCTCGTGGGCTGCACCGTCCAGGGCTCCGGCGAGGCGCTCATGGTGAGCGGCAACGGCGACATCCACCTCGAGAACACCACCGTGCAGGGCGAGGAGATGGTCTCGGGCAACGGTGAGATCCACCGCTGAGACCGTGTTCCTCGGTTCCCCCGCGTGGCGGCGTGCCCGCCCGCTGGCTGCGAAGCTATGATGGCCAGCCATGAGCATTCGCTTGGCGGTCGCCGTGGTGGCGTGGGTGTCGATCTCGGGGTGCAGCAACCGCGACCGCGCGGCGGGCGGCGAGCTCGACGCGGGAGCGCCTGCCGACGGCGGAGCCGCTCGTGCCGACGGGGGCCCCGACGCCAGCGGAGCGCCGGACGCCGGATCCGCGCTCGACGCCGGACCGGGGCTCGACGCGGCGGGCGATGACGCCGGCGAGATGGACGCGGGCTCGGCGGCCGACGGGGGCCACGACGCAGGCTCCGACGCCGCCCTCGCGGACGCGGCCCTGCCCGACGGCGCGAGCTGCGTCGCGCTGCCCTCGTCGGGGAGCATCACCGTGCCGGGCTCGCTCGGCACCACCTCGGCGCACTGGAACCGCCCGGACGACGACTCTTCGTGTCCGGCGAGCACGCTCGAGACGACCGAGAGCCATTACGTCGAGCCGCTCGTCTTCTGCAACGGCTCGGGAGCCGCGGCGAGCTACCGCATCCGCATGGAGGGGACCGACAGCGACTCCTCGCTCACCCTCTACGATCCGTTCCTGGTGGTCTACGCGGGCGCGGGAATCCCGACCGACCCGCTGATGTGCCTCGCGATCAACGACGACGAGGCCTCGGGCGCGACGTACGACTCCGAGGTCCCGTCGGTCTCCGTCGCGGGCGGCGCGGCGATCACGGTCGCGGCGACCTCGTACGACTACGTCGGGTCCGGATACGAGTCCGGCACGTTCCGGATCGTGATCACGCGGCTCTGAGCTACTGGCACCGCCGGATCGCAGCGCGCTGGGCGAACGCGGCGACCTCGCGCTCCTGGAGGCGGGTCGGTCCTTCGCGAAGGCTCGTGCCCAGGCGCGCGACGCCGTAGGGCGTGCCCTCGCCGTCGGCGAACACGCGGATCTCCTCGGCCTCGAGCCAGGAGCAGCTGCGCGGCTCACGCGTGCAGATCGTGGGCGGCCCCGCCTGCATGGCGCCCGAGAGCGCCTCGCGCGCGGTGCTCACGGCCTCGTCGCCGCAGTGGAACGCGGTGTCGCTTCCCTCGGCGCCCTCGGTGAAGCTGCTCCGGAAGACCGAGAGCTTGGCCGGCGCGAGCCCGTCGGCGCTTCCGGTGAGCGTGCGATACAGAGCGCACACGCCGTCCGCGGCCTCGACGAAGGCGGTCACGTCGGGAGTGTCGATGCGGGGCACGCGCCGCTCGTAGCGGATGACCGAGTCGAGCCAGCGACCGCCGCCCTCGGCGCGCAGATGGAACACCGTGCCCGTCCCGTCCTCCGGATCGACCGAGGAGCAGCGCGTGAGCTCGTCGTTGCAGCGCCACGTGTCACCTTCGCGGAGCTCGAAGCCGAGCGAGCTCTCGCTGGCGAACCGGGACGAGTCGCAGAAGTGCGCCTTGGTCCCCTCGCCCCGGTCCCAAGCCCCGATCCCGCGATCGGGATCCACGATGCGCACGAGCGCGGCACCGTCGCTCGCGGCGGCGAGCAGCGCGGCGCGGATGGCATCGGCCGAGTCGGCGTCCATGGGCTCCGGGCGCGCGGGCGGGGTGGGCTCGGCCGCGGCTGCGGGCTCCTCCGGGTCGGCGGCGGGCGCTTCAACCTCGCTGTCGCCGCCGGCGGTCGGGGCGGCGGGGTCGGGCTCGACGGGCTCGGGTGCGGGCCCGCTCCCCCCGCAACCGGCCGTGATCAGGGCCACCACCAGGAACCAGGTTCTGCGCTCGGACACGTCTCTTCTCCCTACCCCCCCTTCGGTTCGAACGAGCCAAGGTACCCGAGACGGGGACAGTGTCCAGAGGCAATCGGGAGGCTCAGCGCGCCGGTGGAAGCGTGAGCATGCCGATGCCGTCGATGCGCGCGCTGTCGCGGAAGCGCCGGTGTCGACGGAGGCGGACGCGGTTTCCGACGTTGCCCTCGATGGTGTACAGCGTGTCGCCGTCGAGGCGCTGGACGATGCCGCTGTGCCCCACTCCGCTCCGGGTGTGCAGGCGGACGTAGTCGCCGGGGCGGGGCTCGAACTCGGGCCACTGCGCTCCGCCGCGATCGATCCACAGGCCGTGCCGCTCGAACCACGTACGCAGCGCCTCGTTGTTGCGAACGAGCCAGCCGCCTTCGGAGCCGCCGGTGAGCGGGACGCCTGCGACGGCATAGGTCCAGGAGACGAAGTCGGTGCACCACAGCTCGCCGCGCCAGACGTAGCGGCCGAGGCCGAAGGGGTAGGTGCGGAGAGCGGCGCCGACGCCGCGAGCGTCCATGCCCGCCTGCGACGCGGCGATCTCCACGACGCGCGGGCCGGCCCAGCGGGTGCGGCGGTTCGTCCAGAGCGTGCGCGGCTCCTCGACCGGAACGCAGGCGCGCCCCTCGGCGGCGTACCCGTCCTCGCAGAAACAGAACGCGCGCGCCCCCTCCGTCATGCACGTCCCATGACCCGAGCAGGTCCACCCCGAAGCACGCCGGCGCCGGCGGCCGCCCGCTCGCCCGCCCCCCAGGCCACCCGGCCACCGCCACCACCACCCCCACCACCCCCCCCCAACAGAGGACTCGATAGGGGACGGACCTTAGTATCTTAGTTTCTCGCACCAAGAAGCACTGTGATTACGTGTCCACAACCAAGAAACTAAGGTCCGTCCCCTATGGGTGGTCCCCTATGGGTGGGGGTCTGTTGTTGGGGGGGTGCCGGTGCGGGCGGGGTTCTGGGCCCAGGCGGGCCAGCCGGTGAGGCGCTCGTCGCCGGTGTCGATGGCGACGAGCTTGCCGTCGACGGTGCCGGCGTAGATGAAGCCGCCCTGGACGACGGCCTGGGTGCGCATGGGCGCGCCGACCTCGAAGCGCCGCTCGACGTCGCCGTCCTCCGGGTCGACCACCAGCACCTCGCCCGCGACGGTCGCGACCACGAGCCGGCCACCGGCCGCGGCGGGAGGCGCCCCGAGCGCCCCGCCCTGCCGCGACAGGTCGCCCGGGAGCGGCACGGTCCAGCGCTCGCGGCCCGTCTGCCGGTCGTAGCCGACCAGGGCGCTGCCCATCGTGGCGTAGTGGCCGCCGCCGAGACCGAGCACCCACGAGCCCTGGTACTCCTGCAACCCGTGCACCGTGCTCCGGCCGATGAGCCCGCGCGCGACCGCGACGTTCGCGGCCGACGGCGCGCCCCCCGAGAACCCGTTGGCCGCGTCGTGCGCCTGCGACTCCCCCGCGAACACGGTCGAGTCCTGGAAGTCGTACCGCAGGTAGTCGGCCGAGCGGCGCGGGCTCGATTGCGCCGGCGGCCCGTCCGGCTTGCCGCTCGCATCGTCGGCGACCGGCGCATCCCCGCTCCGGACCACCTGCTCGTAGGCCTCGTCGCCATCGTTCACGCGCCGCGTGAAGTACAGCCCGCCGTCGATCCAGCTCGGCGCGCTCGTGGCGCTCGCCGCGCGCGCCGCGACGATGTCGCCGGTGAGCTGATCGATCTGGTACATCGTGCCGGCGAACGAGGTGGCGTAGACCTTGTCGAGGATGGCCACCGGCGCCGAGATCACCTCGGCGTCGATCCACCGCGCCCAGCGCGCCTCGCCGGTGTGCAGATCGAATGCGGCGAGCGCGTGGCTGGCCCCTTCGGGGACCGGGCGGTCCTCGCCGGCCGGCCAGCTTCCGCCTCCACGGATCGGATACGACGCGAAGACCAGCCCGTTGGCGATCGCCGGTGCGCTCATCAGCGGGTCGCCGAGGTACCACGACCACAGGCCCTCGCCCGTGCGCGCGTCGACCGCGAAGAGCGTGCACGACTCGGTATTGAAGACGCACACGCGATCCTCGCAGGCCGCCGTCGAAGGACCGTCGTCCCCGAGCCCGATCGCCCAGGCGGCCTCACCGCTCCGTGCGTGGAACGCGTACATCTGCCGGCTGCGGAACCCACCGCTCACGACGACCAGGTCCTCGTAGACCGTCGGTGTCATGAGCGGCGCGCGGCTCGGGAGCTGCACCTCGAACCCGCGCTCGGTCCGCGCGACCTCCGGCGGCTCGATGGCGCTCACCGGGATCGTGCGGAACACCGTCGGCGGCGGCCGCACGTCGTCCGCGTTGCGCGCCCTCTCGCGCTCGGTCACGTCCTCGCCCACCGTCAGGGCGGGCGCGACGAGCGGTCGCGGGGCGGATCGCGCCACCTCGCGCCGCGCGCCTTCGGGCCGGGGCTCCGCCGTACGCGCCGTGGTCCGTCCGGTCCCTCCGCCGCAGGCGCCCATCCCCGCGGCGACCAGGCACACGACTGCCGTCCGCAGACGAGTCGCTCGCATCGCTCACCTCCGTGGACGATGCAGACGGCCGAGCCCCCGGAAAGTTCCGAAAGTGGTTCTTCCCAGCGGGAAATGAATACGGTATTTGCGTTGGCGTCGGTGGAGCGATGCGAATGACCCGCAGCCTTTCCTTCCTTTTCCTGGTCGCGTGCGCCGCGTGCACGCCCAAGACCAACTTCCCCACGACGGTCGACACGAGCGGCCGCGGCGCGCCGCCCGGCGGCCGCCCGATCCGCTTCGGCGCGGTCAACGCCGCTCCTCCGTCCTCCGACGCGGGCTTCCGGATCGTGCGCACCCAGGAGGAGTGGGGCGGCAGTCCCGCTCCGGTGGACTTCGCCCAGGCGATGGTGCTCGTGGCGTCGGCCGGCATGGCCCCCACCGGCGGCTACCTGCTGACGGTGCAGCGCGTGAGCGAGGCCAGCGGCGAGGTCCACGTCGAGGTCGAGCACCGCGCGCCCGGCCCCAACTGCCCAGTCCCGCAGTCGCCCGAGTGGGTCGGCCAGGTGGTCGCCATGGACAGCGTCGCGGCGCCCGTGCGCGTCCACGTCACGCAGACGCAGGCGCAGCCTTGCTTCGAGCCGCCCGTCGCCACGCTCGAGTGCTGGCAGGAGGGCAGCGACGCGCGCGGCACGATGCTTCACGTGCCGGAGGGCAGCACCATCGTGTGCGACGGCAGCGGGAGCCGGACCGACGGTGGGCGCGGCGGCGCCCCGGCCCGCGGCGCCTGGGAGCTCGTCGCGGCGCCCGAGGCCTCGCAGCACGCAGCAGGACCGCTCGCCGAGGAGCCGCAGGCACAGCTCGTGCTCGACGCACCCGGCACGTACACGGTGCGGCTCACGATCTACGACCCGCAGGGCACGACCGCGACCGCCGACGCGACCATCCTCGCCGGGCCGCCTCAGCAGCACCTGTCCGTGCACCTCGCGTGGGATGCCGTCCAGGCGGGCGCGAGCTCCTACCCCGCGACGCGCCTGCTCGTCCTGCGCGGCACCCGCGGCTGCTACGTGGGCTCGCCGTCGAACCCGGCGTGGTGCGATGCCGCGCCGGTCTCGGAGGACAACCCGAGCGCCGGCTCGGTCATCCGCCTGCCGGTCGACCGCGCTCGCGGCCAGTACCAGATCGTGGTCGACTACCCGGAGGGCAACCGCCCGGCCGAGGTGGTTGCGAAGGTGGCCATCCAAATCGACGGCGTGACGGTGCGCGAGATCCGCGACGCCGAGACGCGCGAGCCTGGCTACCGCTGGGAGATCGCGAATGTCGCCATGCCGGCCGGCACGATCGAGTGAGCGACGCCCGTCCGGGTCGCGCACCGGCGCGCGTCACCCGTAGGGCGCGAAGGGAGCCGGGCTCACCCGACGCGCGTTCAGGACGCGGAGCTCACTCCGCGTGTACGCGTCGGGGCTGCCCTCGGGCAGGTGCGTTTGGACGAAGCGCTCGACCGTCCGGCGCGCCTGCGCCCCGACCTCATCGTCGGCGCAGTCGTCCCACATCTCGAAGATCGCCTCGCGCCGCGCCGCGGTGGTCCGGGACGTATCGGCCCACACGACGGCGAGGCGCCGCTCGAGCGACCGCAGCCCCTCGCTGCGCTCGCGCTCGCGCGCCTGGTCGGCCAAGCGCTCGCGTAGCTCGCGGGTCTCGCCCATGACCCATTGGCGCTCGGCCACGTAGGGGTCCTGACCGGCGGCACGCATCGCCTCGTCGGTGATGTCGAAGGAGAAGCTGCCGATGCTCTGCATGTCGCCGCGGCGATCGTGGAAGGTGACCGTCCCGTCCGGCGCGACGACGGCGTCGAACGCCGCGCTCTCGTACCGGAAGCTCCCGTCGCGCTGGCGGCGCAGGCGCGGAGGGGGGCGCTCGCTCAGGTGGGGCCGCGCGTTGGCCTGCCGGGCGAGGCCCTCCGACAGGGCGCGGGAGATGCGCGTCCCCTCGTCGACCGGCGCGCCTGCATCGGGCATCTCGCCGGCCAGCGCCGATCGCGCCACCGCGCCGGGCGCGACCACCCGGAACGTGTCGATGGAAGGTCCGGCGTCGCGCGGGACGCAACCCGGGTGACGCTCGGGCTGTGCGAGCACGTCGCAGATCGCCGGCCGCTCCCGCCCCTCGGCGACCTCGGGTGCGGGCTCCACGACGACGGCGACCGCGTCCCGGCCCGGAGCGGTCACCGCGGTGCGACGGCGCGCTCGACGTGCGGGGGCCCGACGCGCGGGCTCGGGGACCGGCTCGGCGCGAGCGAGAGGTGCGGGCGACGGGGCTCCCGTGGCCCGCCCGCTCGGCGTCGGCTCGGCCGCGACCTCGAGCTCGACCAGCATCGGCGCCGGCGCCTCGGGCGCGGGCCTGTCGCCGAAGCGGGGCGCGAGGTGGACGGCCACGACGTGGAGCGCCAGCGACGCCAGGACCGCGCCCGCGAACAACCATCCACGCCGGGAGGCACGCCGACTCACCGGCAAGGAGTACCCCGAACGACCTCCCCGTGCCACGAACCGCCGCGGCCACAGCCGCGCACATCTCCCCACCCGCCGCCGTCGCCCGAACGGGGTTTCCGGAACCGTCACGGCCCGTTATCCTCTTTGCAACAGGTACTCGGACGACGGCACCAAGGATGGGGGTCGGTCGGAACGTGCGAACAAGCTGGACCGCGGTGACCGCGGCGGCGTGCATGCTGCTGCTCGGTGGCCCTGCGCCGGCCCTCGGGCAGGGTCTGTCGGCCGAGGAGCGCCAGGCCGCCGCCGAAGCTGCGTACGACCGCGGCAGCCAGGCCTTCCGCGGAGGTGACTACCCGACGGCCGCGCGCTGGTACGAGACCGCCAACGAGCTCGCGCCGTCGGCGAACGCGCTCATCCAGGCGATGCGGTCGCACCAGCGCGCTGGCAACCACCAGCGCGCCGGGACGCTCGCGCTCGACCTCATCGATCGCTACGGCGAGCGCATGGAACGCCACGCACGTCCCGTCGTCGACGAGGTCGCTCCGACCGCCGTCCGGGTGGACGTGACCTGCGACGGCTGCAGCCTCGTCGTCGACGGCGAGGCCGAGGGACGCCGCTCGTTCTTCCTCCGGCCCGACACCGACCACCTGATCGTGGCGCGGTTCGAGAGCGGAGACGTGGAGGATCACGTCATGGGCGGCCCCGGCGAGCAGCGTGAGCTCACCTTCGAGCCACCGGCCGTCGAAGGCGACACGGACGGCGGCGCGGACGACGTGACCGCGCCCTTCCCCGACCCCGACGCCGACACGCGCGGCGGTCGCGACACCGGCGGGCGAGGCGGGGGAGACCCGAGGCCGGTCGAGCCCTCCGGCGGGATCTCCCCCGTGTTCGCCATCGTGGGCAGCGTGCTCACCGTCGGCGCGGGCGCCGCGCTCGCGTGGTCCGGCCTCGACACCCTCGACGCGCGCGACGACTACGAGCAGGCGCCCACCCGGCAGAAGCTCGAAGACGGGCGCGATCTCGAGCTGCGCACCAACATCCTCATCGGCGCGACCGCCGGGCTCGGCGCCCTGACCATCCTGTTCCTCGCGCTGACGGACTTCGGCGGCGAGGAGGAGGGCACCGAGGCGGCGCTCGTTCCGCTCCCGGAAGGGGGGGTGGCGCTCTCCGCACGGGGGCCGCTCCCATGACCAGCGACCGGGCGGCGGCGGAGAAGGAGGACGCCACCCCGTCCGCCCCCTCGCAGCGCGCCCGGAACCTGCTCCGCGACCAGCTCGTCGGCCAAAAGCTCGGCCGCTACGACATCCTCCACCGGATCGCGTCGGGCGGCATGGGCTCGGTGTACGTCGGGCGCGCCCGCGGTGTCGCGGACTTCGAGCGGCTGGTCGCGATCAAGGTGCTGCACCCTCACCTCGCGCACCAGGAAGACTTCGTCGCCATGTTCCTCGACGAAGCGCGGCTCGCCGCGCAGATCCGTCACCCGAACGTGGTCGCGACGCTGGACGTGTGCCCGACGGCGGCGGGGTACTTCCTGGTGATGGAGTACGTCGAGGGCGATCACCTCGGAGGGCTCGCGCGGGCGGCGGCGCGTGCGGGCGAGCGGCTCCCGGTCCCGATCGTCCTGCGCATCCTCGTGGACGGCCTGGCGGGGCTCGCGGCCGCGCACGACCTCAGGGACCGCACCGGCGGCCCGCTCAACCTCGTGCACCGCGACGTCTCGCCGCAGAACGTCCTCATCGGCAAGGACGGCCTCGCGCGGCTCACCGACTTCGGCGTCGCCAAGGCCGAGCACCGCATCTCCTCCACGCGCGAAGGACAGTTCAAGGGCAAGCTCGCCTACACGTCTCCCGAGCAGGCCGCCACGGGCGAGGTCGAGCAGCGGTCGGACCTCTTCGCGATGGGCGTCGTGCTGTGGGAGGTCCTCACGGGCAAGCGCCTGTTCGGAGCCGAGACGAACCAGGCGACGCTCCGGCGGCTGCTCGACGATCCGATCCCGGCGCTCTCCAGCGTCGAGCCGCGCCTCGCCCCCCTCGACGGCGTGCTGGCGAAGGCGCTCTCGCGGTCGCTCGACGAGCGCTTCCAGACGGCGCACGAGATGCAGGAGGCGATCGAAGCGGTCGCGCCGAAGGTCGGCGGCCTCGCGAGCACGCGCTCCGTCGCGCAGGCGGTGCGGCGGCTGGCGCACGAGAAGCTCGAGCGGGAGCGCACGGCCGTCGAGACCGCGATCGCCGAGGCGGGACCGGCGGAGCCGGCCAGCGAGCCGACGGGCGCGCAGGCCATCCACATCGAGGTGGACACGGTGCGTCCTCCCGCCCTCGGCAGCCGCAAGCCGCCCGCCGTACGGGCGGCGTGGATCGTCGCGGGCGTGCTCGTGCTCGCGGCCCTGGGCGCGGTCGTGTGGATGGCCACCGGAGAGGACGAGCCCTCGACTGCCGACGAGCCCGCGAGCGTCTCGGAGGAGCAGCCGCCGGTGGAGGCGGCGGCGACGGCGCCCGACCCGGCCGAGCAGGAGGCTGCCGGAGAGCACGCGCCGGCCGAGCAGGAACAAGAGACCGACGAGCAGCAGACCGACGAGCAGCAAACCGACGAGCAGGCGCGCGAAGAGACACGCGCCGAGCGGCTCGAGCGGCTGCGCCGGCTGCGCGCGCTGCGACGGGCCCGCGAGCAGGAGCAGCCGCCACCGACGATGATGGAGAGCCCGTCGGCCATGGACCCCGCCGACATCCTCGACAACCCCTACCGCAACCGCTGATGGTCGCGCGCGTCTCGGCCCTCGCAGTCGCGCTGGCGGCCACGGGGCTCGCCGGCTGCCGGGTGTTCGACGAGTCGCTGCTCGACGCGGGCGGCACCGACGGTGGACGCGACGCCGGGCCCGACGCGGCCTTCGACGGCGGCGTCGACGCAGCGACCGACGCCGCGGCGCCGGCCTGTCCGCTCCGTCACCCGCCGGTCCGCCCCGCGGTGCCCGACACACCGGGTGGGGAGCAGGTCGTCTTCGCGTTCAAGGACATCTACATCGACCAGGGCGATGGCTGGTCGACGATCGGCTACGACCTCGACGGCCTGTGCTCCGTCGGCGACGAGCCCGACGTGGAGTGCTACCCGCCGGCGGCGTCCTCCACTCCGGAGATCGACGGCGAGGGCGGCATCGACAACGTGCTCGGCCACGAGATCCTCCCGCTCACGCTGGTCGCCGTCCCCGACCTCGCGACCGCCGCAGTCCGAGATCAAGACCTGGGGATCGGGGCGCTGATCCTGGTCGTCCACGAGTGGAGCGGCGAGGAGGACGACCCGGACGTGCGCGCCGTGCTGACGCAGTCGGTGTACGGCACGCCCGGCCTGCCGGACGGCGGCCCGCCGGTGGTGGAGATCCCCGACGGCGGTCTGTCCTACGACGACGGCGGAGTACCGCCGCTCCCCGAGTGGGAGGGAAACGACTGGTGGTGGGTTCGTACCGAGACGTTCCTGGGCGGCGACCTCGAGCGCCCCATGCTCGAGGACGACGCCGCGTACGTGGCGGGCGGGACGCTGGTGATGCGGCTGCCGGACCGTGTGCCCATCATCCTGAGCGGCACCGAGCGCGCGGCCATCTTCAAGCTGACCGGCGCCGTGCTGACGGTCCACTTCGCGGAGGATCGCCGGCACGCCGACGCGGTGCTCGCCGGGCGCTGGCCGGTCGCGGACATCCTCGTGGAGATCGAGCATGCGAACATCTGCCGCGACACCGAGGACTACGCGACCTTCGCGCGCCTGCTCGACCTCGCCGCCGACATCCGGGCGACGCCCGGAACGGGCGGCGCCGGGGCGATCTGCGACGCCGTCAGCGTCGGCATGACCCTTCGCGGGACCCGAGCGCACTTCGGGGGGCTCTCGGACCTCTTCGAGATCCCGACACCGTGCGCCGACGCGGGCGCCTCGGACGCCGGGCTGGACGGCGGGTGATTCTCTCGGTGGAGCAAGTCCTGTAACCTCGCCGCGATGCGGTCGCCCGCCATCGCCGCCGCGCTCGCGCTCCTCATCACGGGCTGCCGGGTCTTCGACGAGTCGCTGCTCGACGCGGGTGAGGACGAGGACGCGGGTCCCGCCGACGCCGGAGCGGACGCGCCCCACGACGCCGGCCCAGACGACGCCGGCCGGGACGCGGGGCCGAGCTGCCCGCTCACGCGACCGCCGCCGCGGCCGGAGGTGATCGACGCTCCGTCGGTGGACGAGGTCTGGTACGCGCTCGAGGGCATCGACCTCGACCAGCCCGGGACCGAGTGGGCCACCATCGGATACGACCTGGACGGCCTGTGCTCCGAGGCGCCCGACCCCGTCGTCGAGTGCCTGCCGCCCTCCTCCTCCTCGGTCCCCGAGACCGACGGTGAGGGCGGGATCGACAACGTGCTCGGCCATCAGATCATGCCGCTGCTCCTGGTGGCCCGCCCGGACCTCGCCAGCAACTCCGTGCGAGACCAGCACCACGGCGTCTCTGCGTTCATCCTGCGGGTCAGGCGGTGGAACGGGACCCCGACCGACCCGCTCGTCGACGTGACGCTCGCCATCGCCGAGTTCGGCACGCCGGAGCTGCCCGACGGCGGTGTGCCGATGCCGGAGCTGCCGGACGCCGCCTTCGTCTACGGCGACGGCGGGACGCTGCCTCCGCCGCGCTGGGACGGCACCGACTATTGGTGGGTACGGGCCGACAACTTCCTCTCGGGCAACCCGGAGCGGCCCCGCATCCGTGACGACAACGCGTACATCACCGACGGCGTCATCGTCATGCGCCTCCCCGACAACCAGCCGCTCGTCCTGACCGGCGGCGTCCGCTCGATCATCTTCCGGCTGACCGACGCCGTCCTGACGGCGCGGCTCTCGGAGGACTTCACGGCGGTGGAGGAGGCCGTGGTCGCCGGCCGGTGGCCCATCTCCGACATGCTCGAGTCCGTGGCGTTCTCGGGGATCTGCATCGGGAGCGGGGACTACGAGAGCTTCGCACGCCTGCTCGACCTCGCCGCCGACGTCCGCGCCGCCCCGGGCACGGGGGGCCCGGGCGCCACCTGCGACGCGGTCAGCGTCGGCGTCCGCCTCTTCGGCACGCGGGCCCACTTCGGTGGCGTCTCGGACATCCTGGGAATTCCGGACGCCTGCGATCCATCGGCGATGGACGGCGGCGTCGGCGACGGCGGCTGAGCAGCTCGACCGACTTCTTCTACGGGGTGCTCGCCTGAGCTACCCTGCACGCATGTTCGCCCTCCGCGCCCCGTCCGCCGTGGCGCTCGCGATGCTCTCCGGAGTCGCGGGGTGGGGCTGCCGCGTCTTCGACGAGTCGCTCCTCGACGCCGGCGCCGACGGGGGCGTCGTCGACGCCGGCCCCGGCGACGCGGGAACGGACGCGCAGATGCACGACGCCGGCTGCTCGCCGATCCGGCCGCCGGGGCGGCCCCCGGCAGAGGACGGGGACGGCGAGGAGCTCATGTTCGCGCTCAAGGACCTGGTGCTCGACCAGCGCCCCGAGCGCTGGCGGAGCATCGGGTACGACCTCGACGGCCTGTGCTCCGAGCCGCCGGAGCCCGAGGTCGAGTGCCGGCCGCCGGACGAGACGGCGCCGCCCGAGACCGACGGCGAGCGAGGCACGGACAACGCCTTCGGCCACCGCGTCCCCTTGCTGCTGTTCGCGTTCGTCGGCGACGTCAACACCCGCCTCGCGGCGGTCCACGAGCAGGGGCGCGGGCTCGTGCTCCTGCGGCTCGGCGAATGGAACGGCGAGGACGACGACCCCCGTGTGGACGTCATCCTCAGCCACTCGGTGCGTGCCGAGCTCGGGGAAGCGGCCGACGCGGGCGTGCCCGACGGGGGGGTCGTGCCCCGGTGGGACGGGACGGACGTGTTCTACGGCAGCACCGCGGACTTCGTCGGCGGCGATCCGGCGCGGCCGAGGACCCGGAACGACAACGCCTACGTCTCTGGCCGCACGCTCGTCGTGCCGCTGCCCGAGCGTGCGCCGCTCGTGTGGGAGGGCGAGGACCTCGCGCTCAGCGTCGTGCTCACGGACGCGGTGCTGACCGCGCGGATCTCGGACGACGCGTCCAGGCTCGAGGACGTGACCCTCTCGGGACGCTGGTCGGTCCTCGACGTGCTCGAGGCGTTCGAGGGGCTCGGCTTCTGCGCCGGAGACGAGAACCAGATGGCGCTCGACCGTCTCCTGAACGAAGCGGCCGACGTGCGAGAGACCGAGGCGCTGCCCGACGTGCCGTGCGACGCGCTCAGCGTGGGGATAGCGCTCACGGGGTACCTCGGGACCTGGGGTGGGATCGAGACGCCCAGCCCGGCGCCCGCGCCGTGCGACTGAGCCGATAGGCGTCGACGTCGGGTAGTGTCGCACCCCCCCGTCGCGATAGCCTGATCGCACGTCGGGGTGGTCGCATGAGCGCGGAACGGTTCCTCCTTCGCATCGTTGTCGTTACGACCTTCAGCGTCCTGTCCGCCTGTGGCGGCGACGACGGCCCCATCGACACGATGGACGCCGACGTCCCGGACGCCGCCGCGGGTGACGGGGACGTCGAAGCCGGCGAAGAAGACTCCGGCGCGGCGGACGCCACGGTCGACGCGCTGGTGCGCCCCGACGGCGGGATGCGGTGCGGCAACGAGGACGTCGAGGGCGGCGAGGTCTGCGACGACGGCAACACGGTCGACGGCGACGGCTGCTCGGCCGACTGCACCAGCAACGAGCGCTGCGGGAACGCGACGCTGGACGAGACGGTGGGCGAGATCTGCGACGACGGGAACACGGTCAACGGAGACGGGTGCAGCGCCGACTGTCTGAGCGACGAGAGCTGCGGGAACGGGATCGTCGACATCGGCGTGGGCGAGGTCTGCGACGACGGGAACACCGAGGACGGAGACGGGTGCAGCGCCGACTGCTCGATGGGGCCGGTGTGCGGCAACGGCGCGGTCGAGGGCACGGAGGTCTGCGACGACGGAAACACCGACGGAGGAGACGGTTGCAGCGCCGACTGCGCGAGCGACGAGACCTGCGGCAACGACGTGCTCGACCCCGGCGAGGAGTGCGACGACGGCAACACCGACACGGGCGACGGCTGCGGCGCGACGTGCGTGATCGAGCGCTGCGGCAACACGATCGTGGACCCGGGCGAGGACTGCGACGACGGGGACGCCACCGAGGGCGACGGCTGCGACAACGACTGCACCTTCTCCTGCACGGCGGCGTCGGACTGCGACGACGGCGCTCCGTGCAACGGCGTCGAGGTCTGCGACGGCGGCTCCCACACCTGCGGCTCGGGCACTCCTCCCGCCGACGGAACCGACTGTGGAGGCGGGATGGTGTGCCGCGGCGGCGTCTGCACCACGCCGGTCTGCGGCAACGGGATCGTCGAGGCCTCCGAGGTCTGCGACGACGGCGACGACGACGAGGGCGACGGCTGCGACAACGACTGCACCTTCTCCT
>JBDIVX010000171.1:0-16123 GCA_039794305.1 Candidatus Neutrinellum sp. | reverse complement strand
TCGACGTTGCGGTACAGGTAGGCGGCGTCTCCCGCGATCGCCACCGGTCCGCCCGCGCAGTCGACCTCGACCATCAGCTGGTGCGCCGTGTGCCGCCCGCTCTCGCGCAGCCGCAGCCCCGGCCACGGCTCCTGCGGCGCGGATACCGCCCGAAGGCGCTCGTCGCGCTCGACCGCGCGGCGAAGTCGCGCGGGGACGCGGCGCCACTCGCCCGGGTGGGCGTGCACCGTGGCGCGCGAGAAGCGCGCGAGCCCGCCCGCGTGATCCCAGTGGTGGTGGGTGAGCACGACGTCGGTCACGTCGTCCGGCGTGAGGCCGAGCCGGCCGAGCGCCTCCTCCACGGGGACCGCGCGCGCGATCGACCAGCGCCGGCGGAGCGCCTCGCGGCCCGGCCGGGAGAGCGCGTCGGTGCCGCAGTCGACGAGCACCACGCGGCCGCGGCCGGTCGCGACGAAGAAGTACCAGCTCATGTCGACCCGCGAGCCCGGCGGCGCGCCGCGGACGAGCCTGCCCTCGGGCACCCCGTCGGACCGCGCGTACTCGACGGCGAACAGGCGCCAGTGCGCGTCGTCCTCGGAGCGGGCCGGCGACGCGGCGGCCGAGAGGGCGAAGAGCGAGGCACAGGCGAGCGGCGCGGCCCGCACGCTCACCGCGACAGATGGGGGGCGAAAATGGACGCCGGGAAGCGGTTCAGGCGGTAGATCACGCCGCGCTCGGGCGCCGGGCCGCCTCGCACGTCGGGGTTCCAGAACTCCCACACGATCTCGCCGCCGCGCGTGACCTCGAGCGCGTGACCTCGGTCCGACTCGGTCACGAGGATGTTCCCGTTCGCCAGCTTCTGCGCCCCGCCGCGGAGCCGGCTGAACAGGTCCGGCGTCTCGTAGGACCACACGATCTCTCCCGCGACCGGGTCCACCTCGATGACGCGGCTGTGTCCGCGGTGCGGGCCGTTGTCGAAGACGAGGATGCGGCCGTCGTCGAGCTGCTTCGCGTCGTGCTGCCGTTGCAGCTCACCTCGGCCCCAGGTCCACAGGACACGGGTCATGCCGGCGTCCACGATCACGATCCGGTCGAGCGACCGGGACGAGAGGAGGATCGAGCCCGCGGGCGCGACGCCGGGGATGTCGACCGTCAGGAGCTCGATCGAGTTCGTGTGGAAGACGTCGGCCGCGCCGCCCGGGCGGACCAACCGCGCGACGGGCGTGTCGGCGAGCCGCTCGCCGATGCGCGCGAGCCGTTGCGCGGGGATCAGGTCGCCGAGGAGCGGCAGGAGCTCGACCCGCCGCTCGACCTCTCCGTCGGGCGACAGGATGGCGATGGCGTCCGCGAGGACCGGGATCTCCCGTCCCTCCCACGTGTGCTCCCGGCGGTCGCGCACCAGCACCAGCAAGCGCCCGTCCCCGCGGACGGCGAGGTCGTGGTGCGCCCGCAGCTCCTGGCGCCAGATCCGCGTCGAGTCCCACGCGAGCTTCGATACGTCGCGGTCCTTGGTGATCACCAGGAGCTCACCGCCCGGCAGCGGCTCGACGTGCATCCAGCTCTTGTCGTGCTCGGGGTCCTCCCACCGATGGAGGACCTCTCCCTCCATGTCCGTCAGGAGCGCGCTCGCCCGCCGCCGTGAGCTGTACAGGTTGAGCCCGTGGGAGGCGTCCTCGGCGACCGCCGTCACCCCGCGCTCGTCGGGGTTGTCCGTGGGCGCGCTCGGCACGTACCCGAGCGCCTCGAGCGCCTGTGCCGTCGCGGTGGGCACGCTGGGCGCGGGCTCCTGCGCGGGCGCCGCGGCGTTGGCCGGGGCCTCCTCGTCCGGCGCGATCGGCTGCTCGGCCGGCTCGTCCTCCGAGCACGCCGCGCCCACCGAAAGGAGGCCGACCAGCGCAGCTCCGACGAATGTCCTCCTCGCTGCCATTCGCCCCCCAGGTGTAACACACACACCCGAGCCCGCGACTCGGCGCCGCCTCCGATCGCGCTCGCCCTTCGAACGGACGTCTTGGTAGCATCCGACGCCTGCTCCCCGGGAGGGACTCGATGCCGCTCGATGCGAAGCACTACGCGCACAGCGAGGGAGACGGACGTTTCGGGACGACCTCGGTGGACGACCTCGGACGCGCGCTCGCCGCGATGGACGCCGCGGGCCGTGGGGTGATCCACCTGCACGGAGGGCTGGTCTCGTGCACGCGCGGGCTCGAGAAGGCGGAGCGGCTCGTTCCGGCGTACCAGCGCTCGGGCGCGCATCCCCTGTGCGCGATCTGGGAGTCCGGGTTCCTCGAGACGATCGTCAACAACCTCCCGCAGGTGAAAGACGAGAAGGTCTTCCGGGTCATCCTGCGGAAGCTGCTCAAGTGGGTCGCGGGCAAGCTGTCCAACGCGGCAGGCACGAAGAGCGCCCAGCTTCGCTTCCCGAACGACCTCGAGGTCAAGAAGCTCGAGAAGCGGCTCGCCAGCGGTGAGGAGCCGCTCGACGCGCTCGACATCCCCGCCAACCTCGAACCCCTGAGCCAGGAGCAGGAGGACGCGTTCCTCCTGGATCTGACGGCGGATCCGGACTTCGAGGGTGCCGTGCAGGCGATCGTGCTGACGCACAGCAAGTCGATCGATCCGTCGAACACCGCGCGCAGCGCGGCGGCGCGGTCGGGGGACGGGCAGACGCTCCTCGACGACGCGCTCATCGAAGAGCTGCGCGACGAGAACCAGGACGGCCACAAGGCCGTCTTCTCCGGGCTGACTTTGGCGCGGCACGCCCTCAGGGTGCTCGCGCGTGTCGTCAGGCGGTACATCACGAAGCGTCACCACGGTGTCTACGCGACCGTCGTCGAGGAGCTCCTGCGCGAGGCCTACCTGGACAAGGTGGGGGGCGCCGTGTGGGCGTCGATGAAGCAGGACACGGCGGACACGTTCGACCCCGCAGCGAGCGAGCCGCGCGTCGGGACGTCTCTGGTCCTCGAGCTCGGCAGGCTGTACGCCGCCGGAAAGAAGCCGCCCGTCTCCGTCGTGGCCCACAGCGCCGGCTCCATCTACGCGTGCCACCTGCTCGCCGCCATCAAGGCCGCCCGCGACGACGCCGGCCACCCGTTGCCCGCCGACTTCCGGCTCGCGAACCTCGTCTTCCTCGCCCCCGCCGTGCGCTTCGATCTGTTCGCCCGGACGCTCGCGCTCGGCGACGATCTGTTCGGGAGCTTCCGGATGTTCGCCCTGAGCGACGCGCTCGAGTCCGGCTACTGGGAGGTCCCGGTGGTCTACCCGCGCTCGCTTCTGTATTTCGTGTCCGGCGTCGTCGAGCGCGATCGAGACGGCGAGTCCTACTCCGACTGCCCCATCGTCGGCATGCAGCGGTACTACGACGCCGCACGGTATCCCGAGCCGGAGCTCGGACCCGTTCGCGACTTCATGGCCGGTCCGGGGCGGGTGATATGGTCGAAGGCGCCGGAGACGACCGCCGAGAAGCACGGGGAGCTCGACTCGGACGAGCCGACGTTGAACAGCATCAACGCGATGATTGGATGAGGAACCCGCTCCACTACGGCGTCGCCGTCGGGATCAACGTCTACCCGGCCATCGGCCGTCTCGCGCACGCCCGTCGTGACGCGAGAGCGTTCGGCCGATGGCTCCGGGACGCGGACGGCGGCGGGCTGCCCAAGGCGAACGTCAAGGTGATCGCCGTCACGGACCGGAGCATGCGGGGCAAGCAGCGAGCGAACGCGAAGCCCATCGCGAAGCAAGTCTTCGAAGCGATCGATCAATTCCGCCTCGACGTCGACGCCAAGATCGACAACGACCCCGAGCTGTTCCACCAGACGCGCTTGTATCTGTTCGTGTCCGGCCACGGGATCGCGCCCCAGGCGGGCGACGCGGCCCTCCTGATGGCGGACGCCGGGAGCAACGACTACCAGGACAACAACGTGTCCTGCCGTGAGCTCATCGACTACTTCGAGCTCCGACAGTACTTCCGGGAGCTGGTCGTCTTCGCGGACTGTTGCCGGACGATTCCCGGAGGAGGCGCGACGCCGGGACGCCCTCCGTGGAACCGAACGCCGCGCAATTACGGCGGGGTGCTCAAGGTCTGGGGGTGGGCGACGGAGTTCGCCGACGTCGCGCTCGAGCCGTCGAGCGGCGGTGGTACGAGCGGCGCGTCGGACGACGGCCGGCACGGCCACTTCACCAAGGCGCTGCTCGAGGGGCTCGGGGGCGCGGCGGTCGACGAAGCCACTCGGGAGATCAACGCCATGGCGCTCCGCGCCTTCGTGAAGCGAAGAGTCGAGGAGCTGACCGGCGGGCGCCAGAAGTCGAAGATCGTCGACCCCGATCCCGTCGTGTTCCGCGCCGGGGTGACTGCGCGGAAGCACCGCGTGAAGATCGCGTTCCCGGCCGGCTACACGAGCAAGGTCGTGCTGGAGGACGGTGCCCACGAGGCCCTCGATCGACACGAAGCGAACGCGAAGCCGTGGGTCGTCGAGCTGCCGGACGGACTGTATCGGGTGCGACCCGAACGCCGCGGCGCGAGCGCGAGCCCGTTCCACAACGGCGGTATCTTCGACGTCGAAGGGAGGGACCTCGATGTCCAGCTCTAGGGCACGGCTCCACGTCAGGACGCCCGACGTGCCGGCCTGCATCGAGCTCTTGGACGCCCACCGCAAGGTCGTCGCGTCCGGCATCGGCGAGCTCAGGGAGCAGGTCCCTCAGGGACTGTATCGCCTGCGCGTGAGCACCGGCGCACAGGCCGACGAGCAGCTCATCTCGGTCGACCGCGGCGGCTACGAGGATCTGAACCTCCCGACGAAGGTGGTCTCGGCGGCGCCCGCGCTCGGGACCCACGCCTCCCACGAGTTCCACGCGGACGCCGCCGAGAGGCTGTCCCGCAGCCCCCGCCGCGCGTTCGGCAAGGGAGCGCGGCTGGTCGTCTTCGCGCGCAACATGGCAGTCGAAGGTAGCGCCGACTACCAGCGTCGACTGAAGGCCTCCATCCCGTTCCACGAGCTGTCGCTGTTGCGGTTGCACACGGGCAGGAACACACGGACCGAGCCGCTCGCCTCGCTCGCAGAGCTCGCGGAAGGTGAACGCAACCGCGGCTGGGTCGGCGCGTGTGTAGACGCGAGGCCCGGCTCGTACGTGCTGCGGTGGTCGCGCTCACGCAGCCGATCGTCGGCGGTGTGGCAGAACCCGCAGCGCGTCATCGATCAGGCGGTTCATCTGACGGAGGGCTGGACCACGCTCGTCTTCCTCGCCAACCGCCCGGAGACGGGCCTGATGCGCGCGAACGCGTCGGTGCACATGAGCAGGATGGAGGTCGGGTGGCGCGCGTACGGGCCGGAGGTCGAGCGACGCAACCTCGCCGGTGAGCTCGTCCTGTCGGGCCTCCGCCGAGGCCGCAGCTTCGTGGGGGAGCGGACCATCGACATCCTGTTGCGAGGCAAGTTCCACGACCCGATGCTGGGCATCCTGGGCGCGCACGCCATGCTGCTCCAGCCCGAGCTGAAGGACAGGCTGCTCGACGTGGTCATGGAGAACCTCCGCAGGCTCGTGCGCGGAGACCACCCCGACTACCAGGCGCTGTGCGCGATGGCCCGCGAGCGCGGGCACGCCCGGTGGCAACCGGGACCCGTCGAGGCGCCGCCGATGCTCGTGCGCTCGTACCGCGAGCTCGTCGCGAACGATCCGCGCCACCCCGGGCTGTTGATCCCGGGCCACGCCGCCGAGCGGCTCGCCCCTCGGCTGCGCTCGGAGTCGCCGTGGACGACGTGGATCCCGCTCGAGGAAGAGGAGAAGCGAGCCGCGGTCGGTCGGGCGAGGGCCGAGACGAAACGCGCCGCCTCGAAGGCGTTCGCCCCGGACAGCCCGATCGCGTGGCACCTGGACCGCGCCGCCGGCAGGGGCGCGCCCGCGGCGGCCGCCGCGGTCGATCTCGCGAGCCCCGAGGCGCGGATCGTCGCGAGGTGGCTCGACTACGCGTCGAGCAGCGCCCACGCGCCCGACCTCGAGGGCCTCGCGGTGGACGACATCGCGTCGATGAACGGTCTGCCGGTCGCGACGACGGCGCGGGTGTTGAAGGCGCTCCGTGACGAGTTCGTGAGCGGAGACGTGCGGGGGCTCTGGAAGCAGGCCCGGGACGCCGAGCCGGCGGCGACGGCGAAGGCGCCGAGCGCGTCGAGGACCGGCGAGAAGCGGGTCTCGATGAAGGTCGTCAAGAAGCGCACCGCGAAGAAGGCGACCAAGAAGCGAGCGACCGCGACGAAGAAGCGAGCAGCCTCGAAGCCGCCGCGCAGCCCGAAGCGCGCGACCAAGCCCCCCGAGAAGCAGGCGCCGAAGAAGCGCACCACCAAGAAGCGCGCTTCGAAGAAGGGCAAGAGGTAGGCGGGCGGTGGACTGGCGCCGCGCTACCGCGGGAGCTCGGCAACGAGAGCTTCGCGGTCGGCGAGAACGACCACACGCGCCGCCTCCACCTCGGACGGGGGCGTCGAGTCGTAGCAGCAGACTGTGTACCTAGGCCTTCGTGCCAGAGATTCGGCCAGCACCTGGCAGTGGTCCGTAGGTCGCTAGGTTGACCAAGTCGCGGTATCGACCGGTGAAGTCCGTGAAGTCGTTGCGGACCTGCTCCATGGTTCCGTACGTGCCAGCCGCCGCCAGATCGTATGCGTCGTCGAGCTGGAAGATGCAGCCCTGCTCTTCCTCATCGAGGCCCTCGTAGACGAGGGACAGGAGTCTTCGGATCGCCGGCTCTAGCTTCATGGTGCCCGCCTCGACCAGCCGGCCAACCAGGCCCACTTCGACGCGGGCGGCCAAGCCTTCTGGTACCGGACCCGCGAGGTCTCGCAGCAAGCCCGAGATGTCTTCGTCCGACTTCCCAGCCAGGGTACCGAGCTCCAACAGCGGGCCGTCGATCTGATCGGCTTCCATGATCTCGGCAGTGACCCAATCGGACACATCCGATCGGGAGTAGCGGCCCAGGTCGAATCCGACCCGGAGCAAGAGGGCTTGTTTCTTCAGACTCATCGCCAGGATTCGGGATGTAGACGGATGAGGTCAGAGGCGCTGTTCGATGCGCGCTAGCAGCTCGGAGTCGTCCGGCCGCGGATCTCCCTCGTTTGCGATGCGCGCGAGGGTGTGCGCCCGTGCGAATGCACGTCGTGCCGCCGCCTCGTCGCCGCCGGCCTGCCGGAGCTCGCCGTCGGCGAGGCTGAGTTGCGCGAGCGCGCGCACCTTCGCATGCGAGCCCACGAGCCGCGCGAGGGTCTCCGGATCGACGACGTCCATCATCGCGAGGTTGTGCTCCAGGAGATCCGAGTAGGCCTGCTGGATCTGCTCGATCGCCTGGTCCGGATCGGCCGCCGCCTGGTGCCGGAACGCCCGCGCGATCGCCTCGATGGCCTTCTGGATCTGCCGCAGCACGTAGTCGTCGCGGATCATTGGTTCTGCTTAGCACCCCCGGAACCTCGACGACATCCTCGCGACCATCTCGAGGGGGGGGTTCTCGCCCCCGTGGTCTGCGATCAGGTCATGCGGCAGCTACCCCGACACGAGGGGTCCTGGGCAGTGCCGGCGACGCCGCGGCACGGTGCTACAATGCGTCGTATGGCCGCTCGTGGCTCCGGCGTTGCGCTCGACTCGTCGGCGATCGCTCACCCGGCGATCGCGGACCTCGTGCGTCGCATCGTCGACGCATGGAACCCCGAGCAAGTCTGGCTATTCGGGAGCCGCGCTCGCGGCTCGGCCCAGCCGGAGAGTGACTGGGACCTGCTCGTGGTCGTGCCCGACCAGATCGACGAGTCGGTGGTGGATCCCGTGGCCGCGTGGCGCATTCGGAAGCAGGCTGGCGTGCGCGCGGACATCGTGCCGTGCCGCGCGAGTGACTTCCGCGAAGACCAGACTACACCGAACACGCTCGCATTCGAGGCGAGCACGCGCGGCCAGCTCCTCTATGAGCGTTGAGCGTCTCGTCGCGAATCTCGTGAGAGTCGCGTGCGAGGATCTCGACGGGGCACGCCTTCTCGCCCGCGGCAACAACCGCAACGCGATCTACCTCTGCGAGCAGGCCGCGGAGAAGCTGATCCGCGCGGTGCTCTCGTCCGAGGCACAGCATGGAGGCATCCGGCACCAGCTGGACGAGATGGTCGACCTCGTACCGGACGAGAACCCCCTGAAGCCGATCCTGCGCGACATCGAGTACCTCGCCGCATACGCGACGACGTATCGCTATCCCACTGCTGCGGGACGCATCAAAGCGGCTCCCGCGCCCGAGGATCTCGAACGGGCGATCGAGCGCGTCGCGAGTGCGCTCGAGGCTCTCGTCGAGGCCTTCGACATCGATCTGGCGCAGCGCGACGCGCCAGCCGCGAAGTCCTCGAAGGGAGGTCCATGCCGACGGTCCCAGTCTCGATCGGCCTCATACTGGGTGCTATGATCGCATCATGAGTCGCCGCAACGAGGCCGAAGCTCCGTGGTCGGATGATCACGCCGCCGAGCGTGCCGCGCGCGTGCGCGCCATGCTCGACCGTTGGGCGCACGAGGATCTCGGGGAGGAGCCGGACTGGGATGTATCGCAAGTGGCGGGGCTCTCGATCCGGGAGCCCGACTCCCGAGGTGATCCAGGGCGATGAAGCTGATTCTCGACACCGGGATCCTCGGGAAGGTGGTGCATCCACGGAAGCATACCGAAGCGCGACGATGGTTGGCCGAGGCGGTCATGCATCACGACGTGCTCATCAGTGAAGTCTGTGACTATGAGCTTCGGCGCGAGTTGATCCGGATCGGCGCCGTCCGGTCCCTCTCCCACCTTGACGAGCTGGGGCGTGAGCTTCGATACCTGCCGGTAACCACCTCGACGTGGCGCTCTGCCGCGCGTCTCTGGGCCGTGATGCGCGAGGCCGGCCGGGCGACGAGCGACGCAGCCGCTCTCGATGGCGATGTGATTCTCGCCGCTCAGGCTCGTGACGAGGACGCCATCATCGTCACGACGAACGTTAGGCACTTTACGTCGATCGCCGACGCTCGGATGCTGGACGAGATCTCGGAGTAGTCATCCCGTGGGCGCGCTGAATCCACGCGTCCAACGGGCTCGCCGCGCACGAACGTGTCTCGCGCGCCCGATCAGACGTACCGTACGCGTTGGAGCCCCGCGGCGGTGGCAAGGTCGGGATAGCGCTCGTGAAGGTCCGAGAGTCGCAGGGCCCCTGTGCACGCGGGATCGCCGTCGAGCCAGGCTTCACACCAGTCTGCGTGCTCGATCTTCGCGGTGTACACGAGGAATGTCCCATCATCGCGAGCGAACAGCTCCAACTCGCTGACGGTCAGGGAGGACTCGCGGCGCTCGACGCAAGCGACCAACTTTCCCGAGAACCTGATTGTTTCGCGGTGCTCCGGGATGTCGGCGCGCTGCGACCAGAGCACTCCGATCTCCCGCTCATGCAGCGTCGGCGACGTGGAATCGGCCGCGCCCGGTTGGCTCGGGAGGTCAGGGCGGACGGCCGCGAAAAGCTTGGCAGCGACCTCGGGGATGTTGTCGCGCGTGGCGATGGCGGCCATCTTGTCCGCCAACGGAGGGCTGTAGCGGAGCACGTCCTCCTCGGTTACGTCGAACCACACGGGGAGGATCCGAGTCGTGCCGTTGATCTCCCGAGCAACCAGGCCGGACAACTCGCGCTCCGGCCAGCGCTTGGCGAAGAAGTGCGCGCTCAGCACCACGACGCCGAACCGGGAGCGTGCGAGGCCGTCGTCGATTGCGCGCGAGAGGCTGTCGCCTACCTTGATCTCGCCCCAGTCGGTCCAGACCTTCAAGCCGAGCTTCGTGAGCTTCGCGGCAAGGGGGCGCACCAGTGCAGTCTTGTCCTCGGAAGCGTGAGACAGGAACAGGTCGAACTCCGCCGCGGCTGGCGTTGCGCCCGGCGCGACTGGCCGACGGTCCGAGGTCTTCGGCTTGCCCATCAGTTTCATCCTATCGTGTTTCAACGCCGAAGAAGCGGAATGAGGGGAGGCCGAGGGCGTGCCGAAGGGCAGGGCTCCGGGAGATCCAATGGCACGTGCTGCGGCACACCTTCGCGAGTCACCTCGCGATGGCGGGCAAGCCCCTGAAGGTCATCCAGGAGCTGCTTGGACACGCCGACATCGAGATGACGATGCGCTATTCGCACCTTGCGCCGAGCGTGCACGAGGATGCGGTCGCCGCACTCGACGATCTGCACCTCTCTGGGCCGCATGTGGGCAACGGATCGGAAGCCCGTTCCCAGGTGCTTGAAACGAAACGGTAAGAGCAGTGGAGGCGCCGGGAGTCGAACCCGGGTCCGAGAATGCTCCACGGCGGCTTCTACGTGCGTAGCTCGTGTTTTGGTATCGCGTTGGGTTGCGCCCACGAGCAGGCTCGCTCCAACGCTATCGGTCCTTTGGTTCGCTCTCCGGCCGGACCGCGGTTCCGGATCGCTAGTCAGCTGAAATGACGCCTCGGCGGGAGCACCGACCGACTACCCGCTTCGACGGCTCTCTAGGACTGCTGTTTAGGCAGCGAGAGCAAGGCCGTTATCGTTGGCTTCTGTACGTTCCTGGAGGTTATTACGCTGTCCCCAGGCCAGCGGACACGCAACCGACGCTTCTACATCCCCGTCGAAACCAGTTCGCCCCCTTGTCAAAGAACACCGCCACTATAACCAGGTCGGGGCGGGACGCTACCCCTAGTAGGACAGAGGGCGAGTCACGAGAAAGCAACCCGGGGGACCGCCGTGCGGGTCCCCCCCGGAGCTTTCGCAGTCGTCCCTCGGCGCTCGTCCACGGCCGGACCGCGTCTCGGGACGAGGCGGACCGGGGCGGGGGCGGGGCGCGTGCCACGGGGCGAGATGCGACCAGCGCGTGCTTTGTCGCAGGGAATCTGCGCGGTACGGGCATTGCTGCGCACGGCGAGCATGCGGTCGCTGTCGATCATCGTGTGCGCGTGGCTCGTGGTGCCGTCCCTCTCCGCGGCGCAGCAGGAGCCCTGGAAGCCGGAGCGCGGCCCCACCTACGGTGCGCCGCGGGCAGAGTGGGTGAGCCGGCAGGAGGTGCGCCGGGAGGCGGACCGGTTTGCCGAGCGCACCGCGCAGCTCTACCGGACGTTGATCCGCGAGGACGGCTACGAGCAGCTCGGCGAGCGGGCACGCAGGCTCGCCGTGCGCGCCGAGCGGCTGCGCCGGGACGTGCGCGAGGGCGCGCCGTACTCGGCCACGCTGTCCGAGTACTACGATCTGCAGGAGGATCTGCACGGGCTTCGCGCGCGCGTGTTCCGCGTGCACCGGGCCGAGCACTCCGAGCGCGTGGCGGAGCAGTGGGGCCGCGTGATGGCCGCGCACGACCGGATGGCGCTGGCGCTGAACGTGCCCTCCGAGGCGCTCTGCGAGCCCGAGCCGTACCAGCCGTGGCAGCGCCGACCCGGGCAGGCGCCAGAGCCCTGGCGCGGCCCGCCCCGCTGAGCACCGAGGCTCCGAGGCCCCCTGTCACCAGCCCGCGGGGGTCGCCCGGCCCCGGGTGACGGTTGCGCGCGCGCGGAATCCCGGCGATTCTGGGCGGCGAGCGTGGCACGGGACGTGTAGGAGGACTCCGCGACGATGGCTTGGCGGAGGGCGGTGGTGGCGCTTGCGCTCGTCGCGCTGGGCGGCTGTGCGACGGGTGACGGCGAGGATCTGCCGACCCGCCGCGCCCGGACCGACGGCTCGGTGGCCGGCGACGGCGGGGGCGTGGTCCGGGACGGCGCGACGCGCGACTCCGGCGGGGTCGTCCCGCCCCGCGACGGCGGCGGGACCGGCTGCGGCTTCGAGGGCGGCGCCTGCTGCGGGACGCCGCCGCCGTGCTCGGGCGTGCTCGTCTGCGTGGACGGGACCTGCCGGGCGTGCGGGCGCGACGGCGAGGCGTGCTGCGCGGGCGACGCCTGCAACAGCGGCCTCACCTGTGCGGGCGGGACGTGCCAGGGGTGCGGAGGCATGGGCGAGAGCTGCTGCCCGGGGACGCCGTGCGAGGGCTCGCTCACGTGCCTCGACGGGACGTGCCGCGCGTGCGGCACCGAGCCCGGCACCTGCAACCCGGGGACGAGCGAGACCGAGAGCTGCGGGCGCTGCGGCATGCGAACGCGCGTGTGCACCGAGTCGTGCACCTGGGGCGCGTGGGGCGGTTGCTCGGGCGAAGGCGAGTGCACGCCCGGAGCGAGCGAGTCCCGCGGGTGCGGGAGCTGCGGGACGCAGACGCGGTCGTGCAACTCGAGCTGCTCGTGGGAGCTGTGGTCGCCTTGCACGGGGGAAGGCGAGTGCAGCCCCGGCACGACCTCGAGCTCCGGCTGCCCGGGCTCGTGCATGACACGCACGTGCTCGTCGAGCTGCGGCTGGCCCGACGCGTGCCTCGGCTGCAGTTGCACCACGAGCAGCCGGTGCGGCTCGAGCTGCCCGTCGGGCTACCACGTGAGCGCGCGGCGTTGCGACTACTCGTGCGGCTCGAGCTGCTACAGCGACAACGCGGTCACGTGCACGCCGGACTGCGGGATGAGCTTCACCGCGTGCGGCTCGAGCTGCCCGTCGGGCTACCACGTGAGCGCGCGGCGTTGCGACTACTCGTGCGGCTCGAGCTGCTACAGCGACAACGCCGTCACCTGCGGCCTGAACACGGGGACCTCGTTCTCCGCGTGCGGGTCGAGCTGCCCGTCGGGCTACTACGTGAGCGCGCGGCGTTGCGACTATTCGTGCGGCTCGAGCTGCTACAGCGACAACGCCGTCACGTGCCGCAAGGAGGGAACATGACGCCTCGACGACCGCTCCTGCTCGTGCTCGCCTCCACCCTCGCCGCCTGCACCACCTCGCTCGACTCCACCGACGCGGCGGACGGCGGGCACGCCACCACGGACGCCCGCGTGCCGCCCGGCACCGACGCCGGACCCGGGACGGGCCTGCCGGACACCGGTCCCCCGATCGGCCGCGGGGCCGTCCGCGCCGAGATCTGCGGCAACGAGTTCGACGACGACGACAACGGCATCATCGACGACGGATGCGACTGCGCCGTCGGCACCGAGCGGGCGTGCTGGCTCGGGCCGCCCGACGCGCGCGGCGTCGGCATCTGCCACGACGGCGTCCAGCGGTGCGAGTCGGAGGGAGCGACGGCGACCTGGGGGTACTGCAACGAGACGCAGATGCCCGCCCGCGAGATCCTCGACAATGGCTTCGACGACGACTGCGACGGCACGGTCGACGAGCCGGACGGGGTCTGCTCGGCGACGACGAACCACGAGTCCGGCGCCGCGTGCGGCAACGGCCGCGACGACGACTGCGACACGCAGGTCGACTGCGACGACCCGGACTGCGCCGGCGAGGCGCGATGCCCAGGCGGGTGCGACGCGGACGAGACGCTCTGTTGGGGCGGGATCGACGACGACTGCGACGGCGAGTTGGACTGCGACGACGCCGACTGCGCGGCCGATCCGTCGTGCGCCACCGGACCGTGTCCCCCCGGCCAGACCCCGACCTACCGGGAGCGTGACCTCGGCAGCTCCCACGGCGGCAGCTCGATCAGCGCGGGCCCGGGCGGCGCGACCATGCCGATGACCTGCGAGGACGGCGACTGCCCCGAGGGCCAGGTCCGGGTCGCGCGCGTCGGGGAGATGCCGGTCTGCGTACCGCCGCCGCCCGACTGCCCCGACGGCACCCACCCGAATTACGTGGCGTCGGGCGTGTGGCGCTGCGATCCGCCCTGCGACCTGATCATCCACTACGGCAGCATCTACAGCGGCCGGAACGTGTGCGCGGGCCGACCCGACGAGAGCTGCCCGAGCGGCCAGAGCCCGACCTTCGTGTACGAGACCGAGGCGTGGGAGTGCCGTCCCACCTGCGACAACACGCTCTACGATCGCATCTACCTCGACGGCGCGCTGGTCTGCGTGCCGTGTTAGACCTTTGGGATGCCGTTCCCGTACTACCGGCGGCTCAGCAGGCGGCAGCAGGCGATCTACCGTGAGAGCGATCGCATCGCCGAGGTGCCCCTCCCCGACGCGAAGGCTCTCACGCCCCTCGTGTCCGCCGTGCGCGAAGCGCTCGCCGCCGACGACCGCGCCGCGACCGAGCGCGCGTGCCGGCAGCTCGTCCGCGAGATCGTGCGCGGGCTCGGGACTCGGCCCGTGTCGGTGCGCGTGCTCTCGGTCCGGCCGAGCAACGCCGAGGCGGAGCTTCACGGCCTGTACGTACGCGAGGAGGGCAAGCGGCCGGTCGTGCACGTCTGGATGCGGACGGCGGCCCACCAGCGTGTCGTCGCGTTCCGCACGTTCCTGCGCACGCTCCTGCACGAGCTCTGTCATCACCTCGACTACGCCCTCTTCGCGCTCGAGGACTCGTTCCACACCGAGGGCTTCTTCCGCCGCGAGTCGAGCCTGGTCCGTCAGCTCGCGCCGAGGTCGGTGAAGAGGCCGCCCGCCGAGCCGCCACGCGCGGACGAGCAGCGAAAAGAGGCCTCTCCGAGGCAGCTCTCGCTGCCCATCTGAGCAGGTGTCGGGATTGGCGTCGGGGGCGCTGTCGCGCTACGTTGGCCTCGTGCCCGAGCAGACCATGCCGCCGAAGAAGGACGTCGCGAGGGCGCTCCTTCTGCGTGGCAGCGTCTTCGTTCACCTCGATCCCCGGACCGCCGGGATGGTGGTCCCCGAGTGGCTCCGCAACCAGCCGCAACTGGTCCTGCAGATCGGGCTCGACATGCCCATCCCCATCCCCGACCTCCGGGTCGACGACGAGGGCGTGTACGGCACGCTCTCGTTCCAACGTTCCCCCTTCACCTGCCGGGTGCCGTGGGGCGGCATCTTCGCGCTGGTCGGCGAGGACGGGCGCGGGATGATCTGGCCCGAGGACCTGCCCGCCGAGATCGCCGCGGAGGTCGAGCGCGAGGTGGGCCAGCGGGTGCCCGGGGCGTCGCCGGCCGAGCGCACGCTCCGCCCCGTCGACGGCGGCCGCACCGGCGCCGACGTGACGCCGCTCTCGTGTGCCAAGGACCGCGGTCCGGCGCGGCGTGGGCGCAGCAGCTCGCCCCCACCGGCGGACGGCGCCCGGGACCATGGAAAGAGCCGACATCGCCGAAATGTCGAGCTCCCTCCGTACTTGAGGATCATCAAGTAGCGGCCGGCCGTACGAGCCCTGCGCTTCAGATCTGAAGATTCGGCTTTCAGATCTGAAATGGATCTCGGCGACGGCTGCGCGAAAACGCGCGCTTTTGGCCCTGGCACGCCGTCTGCTCTACCACCGGCTCGGAAACGGCGGCTCGGCACGGGCGAACCCCCCCCGCCCTCGAGCCGCCGTCGCTAATTTTTCCCCCGAACGACGTCTCGGGGGTTGTGCGCTGCGCATGGTGCGCACATGAAGCCACCGCAGAAGGGAATGAGGTGGCGGTCGCGCCCGGCGCTTCCCCCCGCCTTCGACCGAGAGCCGACTCGTTTCCCTGCCCGCCGGCGGTGACTCCCCTCCCGTCGGCGGGCCTTTTTCTTGGCCGAGCGCTCAGCGCCGCGCCGTGCCGGGAGGTGGCTTCAGGCCGTACTTCTCCATCTTGTAGATGAGAGCGCGGCGGCTGATGCCCAGTCGCTTGGCGGCGTGCGTCTGGTTGTGGTTCGCGTCGGCGAGCGCCTTGACGATGGCGTCGCGCTCCACCGAGTCCACGTGCTCTCGGAGCCGTCCCTCGCCGTGGCCGATGGGCAGGACGTCGCTCGGCAGGTGCTCGGCCAGGATCTCACCGCTGCCCGCGAGGCGGACCGCGCGCTCCATGGCGTTGCGGAGCTCGAGCACGTTGCCGGGCCACGGGTAGCTGCGGAGGCGCGCGAGCGCCCCGGGTGACATCCGAACCGGACGTCGAGCCCCCGCCTCCTCGGCGAACCGCTCGGCGAGCGGGATGATGTCCTCGGGGCGCTGGCGGAGCGGCGGCACCTCGACGACGTCCCCGGTGAGCCGCTCGTAGAGCGCCTGGGCGAAGGCGCCCCGCTCGACGAGCCCCGCGAGCGCGCGGTGAGTGGTCGCCACGACGCGCACACCGTCCGCGTCACGTTCGAGCATCTCGTGCAGCAGCTCCTGGTTGTCCGGTGACACGTCGCCGACCTCGTCGAGGAGCAACGTGCCGCCCTGCGCCCGCTGCGCAGCCGATGCGTCCGCGGCGGCGCCCAGCTCGC
>JBDIVX010000170.1:0-16180 GCA_039794305.1 Candidatus Neutrinellum sp. | reverse complement strand
CGGGTCCCACGGGGCGAGGAACGCCTTGCGGAGCGTCGTCCGCCGCGTCATCGCGGTCGTCGCTCCTGAGACGATGATGCGAGGTGCCGTCACGGCGCCGGGCGGTTTCACGCCCCATGCCGCGCCTCGGTCACGTCATTCCGGGCACTTGCAGGCCCCGATCGGCGAAACTGGCGGACAGTCGCCGGCGGCCGCCAGCCCTGTGCCATCCGCCGCTTGCCAGACTATCGCGCACGTCGGACGGTTCCTCTTTGGACGGTTCCTCTTACCCCTGTGCCATCCGCCGCTTGCCAGACTATCGCGCACGTCGGACGGTTCCTCTTGGGTTCCTCTTGGACGGTTCCTCTTAAGTGGAGAAGGTCAGTCTTCAGCTCGGGGACAAGATGAGTCGAGCTTCGCTCGTGAGCCTCGCGCTCATCTCGCTCCTTGCGTGCCAGCATTCCGCCGGAGATCCTCCGTACACGGCCGAAACCGATGACACTCTGGCGCGTCCGGCAGGGGCACCAGCGACCAGCGAGTGCTCTGCTGATTCAGACTGCGCCTACGCGCCGGTGATCACGACGTCCGACGGCTGCTGCTACACGACATTCGCTGCGCAGTCGGTTGCGTACCTCGACTACATGAGAGCCTGGCGGGAACGGCACTGCGGGGACGAGTGTTGGTCAGAATTACTCGCACCATCCCTGCACGTCTGGGAAGTTCGTCCTGCAGCATGCGTTGACGGGCGTTGCACGACGATTCTCGAGGCTCAGCGACAGGGGAACCGACCGTAGAATCTGCGCCTCTGCGGCGTCGGCGCGCCCGGCCCCGAGCTCACTCGCCCATGGGCTCGAACACGGCCTCGCCCGCCGCCTTCGCCGTGTACATGCGGCGGTCGCCCACTTCGAGGAGCGCGTCGAGCTCCTTGCCGTCGTCGGGGTAGGCGGCCCAGCCGATGTTCGCCATGACGCCGTAGCGCGCGAGCTCGGGCTCGGCGGCGAGGGCCGCCGCGCACCGCTCGGCCGTGCGCCGCGCGGCCTCCGAGTCGGCCTGGGGCAGGAGCAGCACGAACTCGTCGCCGCCCACCCGGAAGAACGTGTCGCTCGCCCGCAGGTTGCGCTGGAAGGTGGCGGCGACGATCGCCAGCACGCGGTCGCCCGTCTGGTGGCCGTAGGTGTTGTTGACCTCGCTGAACCGCTGGAGATCGACGACCAGGAAGGCGAGCGGGTGCGAGTAGCGCGACGCGTGCGTGATCACCTCGTCGGCCTTCATCATGAAGTAGCGCCGGTTGAACGCGCCCGTGAGCGGATCGCGGATGGCTTCCTCTGCGAGCCGCCGGTAGAGCGCCAGGTTCTCGAGGTGCGGGACGAGCTCCCGCTGCATGAACCCGGCGCGGTCGAGGTCCCACTGCGTGAACCTCCGGTTCGCCGCGACGAGGACCAGACCCTCGAAGCAGGGCGCGGTCAGGGGCACGGCGAGCAGCGTCTCGAGCCCGGCGGCGGCGAGCGCGCCGCGGAGCGGCTCGGCGGCCTCGGTGGGGGATCGGAAGGAAGAGGCCGCGCCGTCCTCGGGCAGGAGCGAGCGCAAGAGCTCCTCGGCGCCCGCCTCGGGCAGGAGCTCGACGCCCGCGGCGCCGCGAAGCGTGAAGCGGCCCTCCACGGCCTCCCACACCGCACCCGCGGTGCCCTTGAACGCGGTGACGGCGCAGTCGAGCAGCGACTCGAAGAACCGCTGCGAGTCGGACGCGTGACGGCCGATCCGGCCGAGCCCTTGCAGGATGGCCTCGTGCTCGTCCCACCGGACGCGCTTCAGCGCGACGGCGATCAGCTCGGCCAGCGTGGCCAGGTGCTCGAGGTCCGACTCCGTGTACACGTCCGGTGTGGCCGACTGCACGCTCAGCACCCCGGCGACCGGATCGGCGCGCACCGGCACGGCCATGAACGCGCGCATCACCGACGGGTCGTCCGGGTTGGTGACGTGCGTGCGCGGCTGGTAGCGCTTCACCGTCTCCGGGTCGGTCAGGTCCCCGAGGCGCAGCGGCTTGCCGCCCTCGAGGACCGACCGCGTCATCGGCGCGTCCACTCGCTCGAAGACGGCCTCGTCCTGCAACAGGCCGTCCTCGGTGCGCGCGACGAAGAAGGCCCGAAACGCCTCACCCTCTTCGAGGAGCAGCCCCGCCTCGTCATAGGTGAGCGCGCCGGCGAGCCCCTGGAAGCACGCCTCGAGCAGGTCGGCCAGACCGCGCGACGAGTTCACGCCGCGCGCCAGGTCGAGCACGTGTTGCAGGCGCTCGCGTTCGCGCCGTAGGTCCTCGATGCTCATGCCCCCGAGCCGGGCGAAGCCTAGCGCGCCACGATCCGGTCGGGTAGCGGACGTTTCAACGAGCCGCCACGATGGAAAAGACGAAAGGGCTCCAGATCCAGTTGTGACCCAGCATACCCATGGCGCTGTAAGCGACCGCGCTCCTACGCCGGTCCGTCCATCGCCTCCACGATCAGACGGACCATCAGGTCGTTCAGCAGCTCCACGTCGTACGCGCCGAGGGTCGGCTCGATGTGCGAGCCACCGATGCCGCTGTGGTCCGTGAGGAACGTGTACGTCCCGCCGGTCAGGATGGCCTCCTGCCGGAGCAGCATCTCGGTCCGCTGATCGATCCCCGTGCCCGACAGCGGGATGATCCGAACGCCCTTCGCGGCGGCCGCGACCGTGGCCTCTCGCAGGCGCGACAGGATCTCCTGCTCCTCGTGGGGCGGCGCGTCGAGCACCAGGAACAGGAGCCGCGCCGTGGCCTCGTCCCGCCACTCGCGCCCGTCGATGGCCTCGGCGAGCGCGCGGTCGACCGCCTCGGGCCAGTCGCCGCCGCCGCCGGCGCTCTCGCCGGTGAGGTGGCTCATGGCCTCGTCCAGATCCGAGGTGAACGGGTGCGAGCGGACGACGTAGGTGTCGCCGCTGTCCCGGTAGAACCCGAGGCTCGTCCGGAGATCGAAGCTCTGAAGGCTCTCGCGCTGCGACCGCTCGATCACGTCGCGCAGCTCCGCCTGGATGTACCGGAGCTCGTCGCCCATCGACCCCGTCGTGTCCATGACGAACATCAGGTCGAGGGACCGGCGCGGCGCCCACGCCGCCCCGAGGTCGACCTCCAAGGTCTCCATGAAGCTCGGCGACACGTCGCTCACCTCGGCGACCTCGCCGCCCGCCTCGACGCGCACGGTGTACGGACCCTCCGACGACCCGAGCACTCCCGCGAACAGCTCCGCGGCGCCCTCGACGTCCGTGCGCGCCTCCCACTCCACCGCGCCCGTCGCGTCGAGGAGCGACACGCGCGCGTCCACCACCGGGTAGCCGCCGCCCTCGACGCGCACCGGGATGCGCGAGGTCGTGTCGTAGCCCCAGTCGGCCGCGTCGGCGTGTCCCTCGAGCACGTCGAGCCAGTCGCTCCAGTGATCGAGGTCGCGCCACTCGCCGGCCGTGAGCTGGCCCGCCGGGATCTCCTCGCAGCCGTCGCAGCCGCCGCCTTCGCCGCCGCCCTCGCCGCCGCCGCCGGTGTCGCCGATGGCGCGCCCTCCGCTCGGGCCTCCGGTGTAGGTGCCGCTGCTCTCGGAGGAGCCCATCTCGCCGCAACCCGCGGCGAGGAGGACCCCCAGGACCATGAGCGAAGCCATCCGTCGCACGCGCACCTCCTTCGGGGACCGGCCAGTGCACGTGCAGTGCCAGCCCTCGGATCGCGCATCGGGCCGCGGTTTCCGGCTCCGCACCGTGGCGCGTGCGCCGCTCCCTGTGCCACCGCGTGCCAGCGGGCGCGGGTGCGCGCGTGTCGCCCGAGCCGTCAGGGCGCCTGCGGCCGGCGATCGCTCGCGGCTCGCCCAGGGCCGTCGAGCGCCCGGCGGACGCGCGCGACGAGCTGGGCGGCCGTGAAGGGCTTGTCCAGGAGGTCGACCTCTTCCCCGAGGCTCGACAGCGGCAGGAGCGACTGGTTCGTGTAGCCCGACACGAACAGGACGGGTCCCCCGAAGCCCTCCCTGCGAAGGTGCTCGAGCAGCTCCGCTCCACCCATCCGCCGCATCACGACGTCCGCCACGACGAGCTCGATCGCGGCGCTTCGCTCGCGCCACCGCTCGAGCGCCTCGAGACCGTCACGCGCCCGGATGGTGGAGTAGCCCCTGCCCCGGAGCACCTCCAGCATGACGTCCGACACCGCGTCCTCGTCCTCCACGACGAGGATGGTCTCGGTACCGCCCATGGCGGGGTGCTCGTGTGCCGCCGGCTCGCGGACGGCCGCCGTGTGCGGCGCGAGCGGCAGGTGGACGCGCACGGTCGTCCCTGCTCCCGGCCGGCTGTCGATGTCGACCGTCCCACCGCTGCGCGTGACGATCTCGTACACGGTGGACAGCCCGAGGCCCGTGCCTCGTCCGACCTCTTTCGTGGTGAAGAAGGGATCGAACACGAGCTTCCGCGTCGCCTCGTCCATCCCCACGCCCGTGTCCGTGACCGTAAGGACCGCTGCGGGGCCGGAGCCGTCCGGGGCGGTCGCGGCGGCCAGCTCGATCCGGAGATCCCCTCCGTGCGGCATGGCGTCGCGGGCGTTGGCCGCGAGGTTGACGACCACCTGCTCGATCTGTCCCGGGTCCGCCAGGATCGGCACCGGCTCGTCCGGGATCGAGGTCTCGAGCCGGATGTGCTCTCCGATCAGCCGTCGGAGCAGCGTCCAGAGGTCCCCGAGGACCGCGCCGAAGTCGAAGACGCGCGGCCGGAGCGCCCGCTTGCGGCTGAACGTCAGGAGCTGCCTGACGAGGGCGGCGGCGCGGTCACCGGCGCCGCGGATCTCGCGCACCCGCTCCTGCAGCTCCGGGCGATCGGCGAGCTCCTCGACGAGGATGCCCGCGTTGAGCAGCACCGTCACGAGCACGTTGTTGAAGTCGTGCGCGATCCCTCCGGCCAGGCGACCGACGGCCTCCATCCGCTGCGCCTGCCGGAGCTCCTCCTCGAGGCGCTTTCGCTCGGTGATGTCCCGCCAGACGACGTGCAACATCCGCTTGCCGTCACGCTCGACGGCGGTGAGCAGGACCTCCACCGGAAAGATCTCTCCGTCGGCTCTGACGTGATCCCACTCGAACCGGTGGCTGCCTCGCTCGAAGGCGGTCGCCATCATCTCGTTCGCCTTCTCGTAGGAGCTCCGGCCGTCCGGTTGCAACGGCGGCGACAGCTCGGAGGGGTGCGCTCGGAGCAGCTCCGCCTTGTCCTGGTAGCGGAGCATGCGCACGGTCGCGTCGTTGCACTCCACGAAGCGGTCGCCGTCGATGACGAGGATGGCGTCCGCCGAGCGCTCGAAGAGCTCGCGGTACGGATCCGCCGCAGCACGCCCTGGCTCGTGCACGGCTCATTCTGACACCGCCGGCGAGGCGATGTCATGGCCTTCGTCGGGCGCGGCCGCCGGCGTCGCGCCGATCACCCCCCGATCGTGCACATCGCGAGCGGCTCGGCCGGCCCGCCGGCGCACCAGCCGTGCCCCGCGTCCTTGCCGGAGAGCGCCCAGGCGGCCGTCCACGCGACGTCGCGGTCGTTCCCGCCGCCGCGCAGCACCTCCCGCAGCGACACGCTCCGGCCCGACGCGATGCACGCGTGGAGCTCGCCCCGGCTGGTGATGCGGAGCCGGTTGCAGTCCTCGCAGAACCGCTCGCTCAGCGCGGAGATGAAGCCGACGGTGCGCTGCCCGTCCCGAGAGCGGAGGTAGCGCGCGGGGCCCCGGTCGGGGCGTCGGGGCGCCCGGTCCGGTGTCACGCGATCGCCGAGGCGGCGCACGACCTCGGCGGTCGGGATGCGCGCCCGCGGGTCGAGCGAGCCGCCGGCGCCCATCGGCATGAGCTCGATGAAGCGCGGTGTGATCGCCCGCGCCCAGGCCCAGTCCACGAGGGCTCCGAGCTCGTCCTCGTTGACGCCCATGAGGGGTACCGTGTTCAGCTTGACGGGGAGCCCCGCGTCGAGCGCCGCCTCGATGCCCGCCACCACGCGGCGCACGTCGCCTCCGGCCGTGAGCCGGGCGAAGCGCGCCGGGTCCAGCGTGTCCAGCGAGACGTTGACCGAGCGCAGGCCCGCGCGCGCGAGGTCCGTCGCCATGGACGCGAGGCGCGTGGCGTTGGTCGTCATCACGACCTCGAGCCCGTCGATCGCGGTTAGCCTCTCGACGAGGCCGACGGCGTTCCTGCGCACGAGCGGCTCGCCCCCGGTGAGCCGCACGCGCCGGATGCCCATGCGCCCGAGCACGCCGACCACGCGCGCCACCTCTTCGAAGCGCAGCATCTCGGCGCGGCGCGCGTGGCGCGGCCCGCCCGACGGCGGCCTGCAGTAGGTGCACGCGAGGTCGCAGCGATCGGTCAGCGACATGCGTAGGTACGTGTGGACGCGCCCCGTCGCGTCGACGAGCGGCGGCAGACCGTCCTCGCCGAAGCCCCGCGGGACCGGAGGCGGGACCGGAGGCGTGGAGACCGTGCGCGCGATCACCGGGAGCTGCCCGTGGCGGGTCATGCCGAGACCGCTCGCTCCTCGGCCGCCGAGCGCACCTCCTCGACGAACCGCGCGATCGCGCCGCCGTCCACGGGGAGCTCGATGCCCGCGGCGGGATCGGGGAGCGAGAGGCCCACGGCCGCGAGCGCGCGTGGCCGGACCGAGATCAGCAAGAGCCGCGGCGCCCCCTCGAACACCTCCCGCACGGTGGCCCAGTGCCCGCGCCCGCGCGCCTCGAGCGTCCCGACCTCGAGGACCGAGACGTCCAGCGCGGGCGCCGTCGCCCAGCCGCGGCACGCCTCGAGCGCGCCCGCGTCGAACCTCCAATCGCACAGCTCCGGATCGGCGTCCGCGCGCGCGAGCGGGACGCGATCTCCGCCCGCGACGTCGACCGCGTCCCAGCCGATCACTCGACCGTCCCTGATCACGGTCTCCTCGACGAAGCCCCCGACGCGCAGGCCGGCCTCGCGAAGGGCGGTCACGACCGACCGCGTCACTTCGAAGCGGCGGTCCGAGCTCCGCCCGACGATCGCTGCCCAGGGGTTCATCTCTGCCCCCGGAAGCTCGGATCGGACGGGGGCGCGGTGCTTGCGTCAGATCAATCCGCAGCAGGCCCCGACCCCCAACGATCGGGCGGGCGCAGGGCGCCCCGAGAGAGCCCATGGCCAGACGAGCAGTCCGATCGGACGCCGCTTCGATCACGGGTGTGTTCGGGGCCGGCGCGCCGTGCTTCGTGGTCGACCCGCGGCAGCGCGTCGTGGCCTGGTCGGAGGGCGCGGCGCGCGCGACCGGCCTCCGTCCGTCCGACGCGCTCGGCCGGCGCTGCTGGGAGGCGCGGACCGGGCGCGCCTCGAGCCGGCGGCCGGCGGAGTGCCGCGGCTGCCTGCCCGTGGGCGACCGAGCGGGGACGAGCTCGTCGGGCGAGTGCGTTCCGCTGCCGCTCCCGGCGAGGCCCGATCAGGCCCTCGTGTGGCTCCTCGGGGACGGCGGCTCGGTCCCCGGGCTGCTCCTGCTCGGAGCGTTGAGCAGCGTCCTGTCGAGGGACGTGTTCTCGTCGGGCCTCGACCGCGCGCTCGAGATCTTGCGGCGCGCCTGCCGCGCCGACGACGCGGAGCTCTTCCTCGCGGAGCCGGGCGGGACCGACGTCGTGATGGTCGCGCACAACGGGATCGATCGCGACGCGTTCCTCGAGCGGGACCGGTTCGGACCGGGGGACGGCTACCCCGGCGCCGTCCTCGCGAGCGGCCGCACCCTCGTCTCGCCCGATCTGTCGCGCGACGGGACGTTCCGCCGCCGAGCCGTGTGCGAGGCCGGCGTGCGCCGGTACGAGTGCGTGCCCGTCCCCGGGCCGCTCGGGCCGCTCGGGGCGCTGAGCCTGGCCTGGCGGGTGCCCGAGCGCGCTCCGGCCGGCGCGAGCGAGACGCTGGTCGAGAGCGCCCGCGTCGTCGGGATGGCGGTCGCCGCGGGCCTCGCCGCCCGCCGCGAGGCCATGGAAGCCGCGCTCGGCGAGACCGACGGCGTCGAGCAGCGCGCGCGCGCCTGCCTCGAGGCCTTGCGGCGCGCCGCGGGGGCGTCGGGCGCGACCCTGCTCGTGGTGGACGAGGGAGCACGCGCCGAGCTCACGGTCACGGTGGGTCGTCCACCGACGCTGCCTCACGGCTTCGCGCGCGCCGAGCAGTGGCTGTGGGCCCGGCTGCGCGAGGGGCACGGGTTCGCGCTCGGCGGCGACGATCCCCATCTCCCCAAGTCGTTCCGCGACCAGAGAAGGCGCGGCGCGCCCTCCTACTGCCTGCCCCTCATCGCGGAGGGACGCCTGCTCGGCGCGATCGTGCTCGAGGCCCGAGAGCCGTCCGAGGTCCCCTCCGGGCCGCTCGTGCCGCTCCTCGCGATGGCGAGCGAGGCGGCGCTCCACCTCGCGAAGCCTCTGCGCGCCTCCCCGCCGACGGCCGAGAAGCCCGCGCCCGCGATCGACCTGCGCTGCTTCGGCCCCTTCGAGGTGCGCCTCGGCGGGCGCCTCGTCCCGAACGACTCGTTCGCGCGCAAGAAGGCGCTGACGCTGCTCAAGCTGCTGGTGCTGCGCGCCGGCAACCCCGTGGCGCGCGACGAGCTGTGCGCGCTGCTCTGGCCGGAGGCGTCGGGCAAGAGCGTGCTGAAGAACCGCCTCCACGTCACCGTGCACGCGCTCCGGGCGGCCATCGAGCCGTTCCACGCCGAGCAGCGCTGGCTCTTCGTGCGCAACGAGGGCGACCTGTACTACTTCGACACGGACGTCCCGCACCGGATCGACCTCTTCGAGCTCGAGCGCCTGTCCTCCCTGGCCTTCCGCGCCCGAGACCGCGGAGACCTCCACGAGTGCCTCGCGCTCGGAGAGAAGGCGGCGTCCCTGTACCGAGGCGACCTCTTCGCAGACGAGCCCTACGCGGACTGGTGCATCCTCGAGCGCACGAACGCCGAGCGCCGCTTCCTGGATCTGACGAGGAAGCTCGCCGCCGTGAGCAGCGAGCTCGGCGAGCACGACCGCGCGGCGGAGTGGCTCCGGCGCGGCCTGAGGGTCGAGCCCCGCGAGGAGGATCTGCACCGGGGCCTCATCGAGCTGCTCGCGCGCCTCGGGCGCCGGGTCGAGGCCCTCGCCCAGTACCACGTCTGCGAGCGCATCCTCCGCGACGAGCTCGGGGTCTCGCCCATGCCCGAGACCCGCCGGCTCGGGCGCCTGCTGCTCGACCAGCGCTCGCCGGCCCCCCGCGACCCCGTGTAAGCGGCTCGTAAGAGCACGCGGGCAGCTTCCGCGCGCGAGAGATGGGAACCGATGGAAGAGACGGCGAGCAGCCGTGGCGTCTTGCATTCGTCGGACCCGGCGGCGCGGCCACGTCAGAGGCGGCCGGCTCGCCCGCCGGCGGCCCCGATCCGTTCCCGCCCCCGGGGGCCCCGGGGGAGCCCTACGCGGGCTCGATCCCCGTCTTCCAGTGGCAGATCGACCCGTCCGACCCCTCGCTCGAGTCCGGCGAGGCGCGCGTGGTCGAGGGCGAGCGGGAGTACGAGGTGCGGTGGCGCCGCCACCCGGACGGGCTCGTGTACGTCTCGGTCCAGGCGACCGTGGACGATCCCGCGATCGTCGGCCTGGTGTGGGACGAGAGCCGGCACGGCATCGTCGCGATCCACGGCGCGGCCCGGGATTTGCGGCCCTTCGTCGGTGCCTTCCGAAAGGGCCTCGGGATGCAGGAGGATCGCGCCAATGGCTGGTAGAAGAGACGGCCGCGCGGGTTCCGCGCGGCAGGCGAGAAGTCAGTGCACGTGCGCGGGCGCGCCGATCGGTTGATCCGCTCCCGCGCTGTATCGGAGGTGAGCTGTGCGTGCGACCAGCGATAGTGGCCTCGATACGCGGCGTTCGTGGTGGAGCCTCACCCTCACGACGTTCGCGTTCACGGTGTGCTTCGCGGCCTGGATGACGAACGGCGTCCTGGTCACGTTCCTCGTCGACAACGGCGTGTACCGCTGGGAGCCACAGGAGATGGGGTGGCTCATCGGCGTCCCCGTGCTCACGGGCGCGATCCTCCGTCTCCCGCTCGGTATGGCGACCGATCGGTGGGGCGGCCGGCCCGTGTTCACGGTGCTGCTGTTCGCGGCGGCCATTCCCATGTTCCTGCTCGGCTCGTGCGACTCGTACTGGGAGTTCTTCGCGGCGAGCCTCGGCTTCGGCCTCACGGGCGCCGGGTTCGCCGTCGGCATCGCGTTCAGCTCGGTGTGGTTCTCGAAGAAGCGCCAGGGCCTCGCGCTCGGGATCTTCGGCGCGGGCAACGCCGGAGCGGCCCTGACGACCTTGCTGGCGCCCTCCGCCCTCGGCTGGCTCACCGACTCGGGCCAGAACCTCGATGGCTGGCGCACGCTCCCGAAGATCTACGCGGCGGTGCTGGTCGTGACGGCGATCGTCTTCTTCGTCACCACCACCAACCGCGTGCCCGAGGGCAACCAGGACCGCCCCCTCCGCGAGCGCCTGCGGCCGCTCGGGACCATGCGGGTGTGGCGCTTCGGCCTGTACTACTTCTTCGTCTTCGGTGGCTTCGTCGCGCTCGCGCAGTGGCTCGTGCCCTACTACGTGAACGCCTACGGCACGACGGTCGCCCTCGCAGGCGCCCTGACCGCCGTCAACACCTTCCCGTCGGGAGTCATCCGCGCGCTCGGCGGCTGGATGTCGGACCGGTGGGGCGCGCGCCGCGTCATGTACTGGGTCTTCGGCTCGTCGCTCGCCTGCTGCGCGCTCCTGGTCGTGCCCCAGATGGACATCTGGTCGCCGGGCAGCGGAATCATGGCGCAGGCGGACGGCGTGGTGACCGAGGTGACGGAAGAGCGCGTCGTGGTCCACTCGGAGCGGCTCGGCCGCGACTTCACCTACGGGCTCGAGGCGCGCGGCAACCCGATCGTCACGGCCGACGAGCGACACAGCGACGTCCTCATCTGGCCCCGGTCCGGCTCGTGGCACGAGGCGACGGTGGAGGTGGGCGACCAGGTCCGCAAGAAGCAGCTCCTCGCCCGCGGCGTCACGCACATCTTCTTCCAGGCGAACATCTGGATCTTCACGCTCCTGAGCCTCGTCGTCGGCTCGGTGATGGGCATCGGCAAGGCGGCCGTCTACAAGCACATCCCCGAGTACTTCCCGAAGGACGTCGGCGCGGTCGGCGGCCTCGTGGGGGTCATCGGTGGGCTCGGCGGCTTCGTGTGCCCCGTCGTGTTCGGCTACCTGCTCGAGTGGACGGGGCTCTGGACGACCTGTTGGATGTTCTTCCTGGTCGTCGTGGTCGTGTGCCTCCTCTGGATGCACACCGTCATTCGCAAGATGTACCAGCGCGAGGCGCCGGCCATGGCGCGCGCGATGGACGACCGTGGTGAGCCTCAGCCGGCCCCGGCGACGGCGTCGCGCAGGGTGAGCCACCCCTTCGGGGCGGGATCGGAGACAGTCGCGTGAACGATATCGATTCGGTGTCCAAGAGCCGCCGCGAAGACGGCACCACGACCGGCCGGGATCCCGCAGTCTGGGAGGTCGAAGACACGGGCTTCTGGAAGAGGACGGGACGGCGCATCGCCACCCGAAACCTCCTCGTGTCCATCCCTTGCCTCCTGATGGGGTTCGCCGTCTGGATGATGTGGTCGGTGCTCATCGTCCAGATGGAGCGGCTCGGCTATCCATTCTCGAAGGAGCAGCTCTACACGCTGCCGGCGATCGGCGGGCTGGCGGGCGCCACGCTTCGCATCCCGAACTCGTTCCTCGTGGCCATCTGTGGCGGGCGGAACCTGAAGGTGGTCACGACCGCGCTCTTGCTGCTGCCGGTCCTCGGGACGGGCGTCGCCCTCCAGGATCGCGACACGAGCTTCGCCGTGTTCGCGGTGCTGGCGGCGTTCACGGGCGTCGGCGGCGGGGCCTTCGCCTCGTCCATGTCGAACATCAGCTTCTTCTTCCCCAAACGCATGCAGGGGCTCGCGCTCGGGCTGAACGCGGGGATCGGGAACATCGGCGTGAGCGTGATGCAGGTGGTCGCTCCGCTCGCGATGACGGCGGCCCTGTTCGGGGCCCTCGCAGGCGGCCCCCAACCGCTCGTCGAGGGAGAGGGCGAGCTGTGGATCCAGAACGGCGCCCTCGTCTGGGCGCCGGTGCTGGTGGTGCTCGTCGTCGCCGCCGCGCTCTTCATGAACAACCTGCCGATGCACCGCTGCGGGCCGGCGCCGGTCGCGATGGGCAAGATGCTGTGGCTCGAGCTGATGGGGTTCGCGGGCGCCGCGGTCGGCATCGCGCTGCTCCTGTTCGTGGACCTGGGCCTGCCCGAGCTCCTGAAGATCTTCCTCGTCCTCGTGATCACCATCCTGGCGACCCTCGCCTTCATGCGGTACGGCTCGCCGGCCCCGGTGCGCGAGGCGCTCTCGAAGCAGTTCGTCATCTTCCGGCACAAGCACAACTGGATCATGACGTGGCTCTACACGATGACCTTCGGGTCGTTCATCGGGTACTCCGCCGCGTTCCCGAAGCTGATCCAGGACGTGTTCGGGCGGCTCCCGGACGGGTCGCTCAACCCGAACGCGCCCGACCCGCTCGCGTACGCCTGGCTCGGCCCGCTCGTCGGATCGCTGGCGCGTCCGGCCGGCGGCTGGATCTCGGACAAGCTCGGCGGCGCGCGTGTCACGCAGTGGACCACCGTGCTGATGATCGCCTGCGCGGTCCTGCTCGCCGTCACCGTGAAGGCCGCGGGCGCGTCCGAGACACCCGAGAGCCACTGGGTGCCGTTCTTCGCGCTCTTCATGGCGCTCTTCATCGGCACGGGCATCGGCAACGGCTCGACGTTCCGCATGGTCCCGTTCATCTTCGAGAAGGAGCTGGCGGGGCCGGTGCTCGGCTGGACGTCGGCCGTCGCCGCCTACGGCTCGTTCCTCATCCCGAAGATCTTCGGCGGCCAGATCCAGGCCGGCACCCCCGAGTACGCGCTCTACGGCTTCGCCGGGTACTACGTGTCCTGCCTCGCCGTGAACTGGTGGTACTACGCGCGGAAGAACGCCGAGATCCCCTGCTGACCCCGGCCGAGCCCGTCGCGGGGCGACGGTCGCTAGAAGTTGATCTCCTCGTCCGAGTCGCTGTCCATCGCGGCCATCAGGAAGACGAACGACCCGACGAGCCAGAGCAGCGTGCCGAGCGCGATGGTCCCGAGCGTGGGCACGATGAGCCACTCGGGCCGCTCGAGCAGGGCCGTCCCGACGCGCGCGTCCGCGCCTCCCGCGAGGCAGGCGACGCAGTAGCCGACCATGCCGACGATGGCCACGACGAACCCCGCGAGGACGAGCCGCTTGCCGCGGCGCATGCGCTGCTCGGGGGTCGCCACCCGTTCGCTGCGTTCCACTTCCGTCCGTTCGACCGCCGCATCCGCGGCCGAGTAGGTATTGGTCCCATTCATCCCGGCGTACCTCCTGTCCGCCACACCTCGGCGGACACGCGATCTTCGTCTCGTGCGACTCCGGCGGGCCGGAGCCAGAGAACCAGCAGCTCGAGCGCTCGCCTCGCCGCGCCGAGGAACGCGAGCAGCCACGCCGCGGTGGCGGCGACGACGAACGCGGCCGCGATCCACGACAGGAATGGAGCTCCGAGGAGCTCCGAGAGGCGGAGCGTGCACGTCGAGTACATCCCGAGGGGGAAGACCAGCCCCCAGTAGAGCGGGTCGTACCGCACGCGGTGGCGGCGCACGACGTGTCGCCAGACCCCCAGCACGAGCAGCAACGGGATCCACCACGTCGCGGTGGCCCAGAACATCACGGTCAACCCGGTGACGAACGGCGTGAGGGGCTCGAGCATGGTGGAGCCCTGCACCGAGGTGGCGAGCTGCGTTCCCGCCACGGTCGAGATGGCCATCGCCCCCATGTTGATCCAGTACGGGGGCATCAAGTCGTCCGGCGTGAACCGGAAGAACATGTAGCGGTAGAAGATGAGCGCGATGGTCCAGAAGTAGAGCATCCCCCCGAAGAGCCAGAAGCTCAGGAGCAGGAGGAGGGACGTGTCGCGGTCACCGACGACGTCGGCGCCGGCGGCGCAGCCGAGGACGACCACCGACTGGGTGGCCACGACGGCGATGAGCCACCCTCCGTGGATCCCGTCGGCGAGGGCCGGCTTGTCATCGCGCACCGTGAGCAGCGCGAAGATCGTGTACGTGCACAGGACCCAGAGCAGGAGGCAGACCCACCACAAGATGCTCGCGGCCAGCGCCGCCTCCCGCAGGACCACGAGCTGGCTCCCGACCACGCCCGTCGCGGCCACCATGGTGAAGTAGCCGGGGGCCCGCTGGTGGCTTCTGCAGTCGGCCATCACGCGCCGGGGGAACAGCACCGCCCGCGCGCCGAACAGCACCCACAGCAAGGGATAGGCGACGAGGTTGATCCAGAGCAGGACCTCCGCCATCTCCTCGAGGCCCTGGAGTTGGCAGGCGATCGACACGATGCCCGTCGACATGACCAGCGCGAAGTAGGCGGGGTGGAGCGCCGCGAGCCGCGCGGCGCCCGCAGCGAAGACGCCGCGATCCCGAACAGTCCGTGTCGGAGCTACGTCCACTCCATGAAGCTAGGCTGCCGGCGGCGGGCGCGGAATCGGTGCCCATCCGACCCGGGCGTCAGACGTCGCGGACCGAGCCTGTCGGCGTCCGTCCTACAGGACTACTTCACGAGCCCGCGCTGCATCGCGTAGCGCATGAGCTCCGCGTTCGACCCCATTCCCATCTTCTCCAGGATGCGCGAGCGGTACGTGCTGACGGTCTTGACGCTCAGTCCGAGCTGGGTGGCGATCTGGGAGACCGAGCGCGCGCCGGCGAGCAAGAGGAAGACCTCGTGCTCCCGCGGAGAGAGCAGCTCGTGGGGCTCGGCGCCTCCCTCGCCGGCGACGGCGACGTGCTCGGCGAGCTCGAGCGCGACCGACTCACCGAGGTAGCGCTTGCCCTCGAGGACGCTCCGGATCGCGCGCAGGAGCTCCTCCGGCGCGCGATCCTTCGTCAGGTACGCCGAGGCGCCGGCCTTGAGCGCGCGCACGACGAACTGCCGCTCGCCGTACATGCTGAGCACGACGACCTTCATCGCGGGCCTGACCTGGCGCAGCTCGGGCAACAGGACGAGGCTGTTCCGGTCCCCGAGCGCCACGTCGAGCACGAGGACGCTCCAGCTCGTCTCCCGCACCTTCGAGAGGAGCTCTTCGCAGGAGGAGACCTCCCCGATGGTCACGCCGGGGAACGCCTCCTCGACGATGTGGCGCAACCCGGAGCGCACGATGGCGTGGTCGTCAGCCAGGAGCAGGCGCATGGTCCCTCTCGTTACCAGGCCGGAGCGGCACCGTCACCGACACGGTGGTCCCGCGGCCCGGCTCGCCGCGGATCGACAGGCGCCCGCCGACGAGCAGGGCCCGCTCCTGCATCCCGACGATCCCGAGCGACTCGGCGCTCTCGGCCTCGGTCGTCGCGATCCCTCGGCCGTCGTCCTCGACGCTGAGCGTGACTTCGTCGCCGCTCCGTTCGAGGGTGATGTCCACCTTCTCGGCGTCGGCGTGACGGATCACGTTGGTCAGGGCCTCCTGCGCGACGCGGAAGAGCGTGACCGAAATGAGCCAGTCGAGAGGCGGCTCGATCTCCTCGGCCTCGACGTGGATGGCCAGGTGCGTGCGCTCCTCGATCTCGCGAGCCTGCCACTCGAGGGCGGAGGCGAGGCCGAGCTGGTCCAGCACGCTCGGCCGGAGCTCGGACGAGAGCCTGCGGACGAGGTCCACGGCCGCCGCGACCTGCTCCTGCGCCTCGTCGACTCCCCGGCGCAGCGCCTCGGTGCACTCCTCGGGCGACCGCTCGGGCCGGCAGGACGCGGGCAGCCGAGAGATGTCGATCTTGAGCCTCGTGAGCACCTGGCCGATCTCGTCGTGGAGCTCGCGGGCGATTCGGCGCGCCTCGGTCTCGCGCGCGACCTGGAGCCTCGCCGACAGGGCCCGAAGGCGGCTCTCGGCTTCGAGCGCCTCGCCGTGGCGCGCCGCGAGCGAGTCGGCCATGTCGTTGAACGTCCGCCCGAGCGCGGCCAGCTCGTGGGCCCCGCCCGAGACCCGGGCACGCGCGCCGAGCTCGCCCTTGCCCAAGCGGCGGACGCTCTGCCCGACCCCCCGCACCCCCCGCAGGACCGCCACCCCCCCGCGCACCAACCCGCCCAC
>JBDIVX010000169.1:0-16259 GCA_039794305.1 Candidatus Neutrinellum sp. | reverse complement strand
GAGCACTGCACCGATGAGCGCTGCGACACGGACGCGGGCGAGTGCGTGGCGTGCGTCGAGGACGCGGACTGCACGGACCCGACGGCGGCCAAGTGCGACACGACGGCGCACGCGTGCGTGGCGTGCGACGACTCGTCGCAGTGCGCGGGGGTGGGCGACACGAACGTGTGCGCGACGGAGGGGTCGCGGGCGGGGGAGTGTGTGGAGTGCACGGCGGACGATCGCGCGTCGTGCGCGAGCGGCGTGTGCCTGCTCACCGACAACGCCTGCGCGCCGGAGGGCGGCTCCGCCGACGCGTGCACGGCGTGCGTGGCGGACGCCGAGTGCATGGCGGGGATGCTGTGCGTGCCGTGGACGTACGACGACCCGCGGACGGCGGAGGCGGACCCGGTGGCGGCGGGCACGCAGTGCGCGTGGCGCCAGGACGCGTCGGGCGCGGGCGCGCCGGGCGGGGCGTGCTCCACCATCCGCCCGTACGTCCGGAGCGGCGAGGCGACGAGCGTCGACGGGGTGACGGCGACGGTGTGCACGCTGGCGCTGTCGACGTGCGAGGCCCAGGCGGACTTCCGGAGCGTCGACTGCATGACGCTCGACGCGGCGGGCGACGCGCGGTGCGGGATGGAGGGGGTCGGCGACGGCGTCTGCCGGATGTTCGACTCCGCCGCCAACCGCTGCACCGTGTTCTGCGGGAGCCATGACGACTGCCCGGTGGGCTTCAACTGCAACACGAGCGGTTCCCCGCGCGTCTGCCAGTTCATGTGAGGACCTCGATGCTGTTCACCGCCAGCACTCCGACGCCCGCCCGGCCCGCGCTCCTCGCGCTCGAAATCCTGGACCCACCGGCGGCGACGACTACTGCGGAGGCTGAACCATGGACCGCTTGCTACTGACCCTCACGCTTGTCCCCTTCACCCTCGCCGCGTGCGGCGACGATCCGTCGTGCCCGGCGGGGAGCCGGGCCGAGGGCGGCCGGTGCGTCATGACCGACGCCGACGCCGGCGCCGGCGACGACGGTGGCGACGTGGACGCGTCGACCGACGACGGCGGCTCACCGGACGGGTGTGATCCGCTGCCGTTCTACCCGGACGGGGACGGCGACGGGTACGGCGACGGCGAGCCGATGATGGCCTGCACGGCACCCGAGGGGTACGCCGAGGAGGACGGCGACTGCGACGACGGCGACCCGGACATCCACCCCGGCGCGACCGAGGCGTGCAACGGGCGCGACGACGACTGCGACGGCACGCTCGACCAGGGGCTCGACGCCGCCACGTTCTACGCGGACATGGACGACGACGGGCACGGCGACGAGGAGGCGACCGTCGAGGCCTGCGCCGCGCCGCCGATGTACGTCGACACGGACGGTGACTGTGACGACGACGACGAGACGAGGCACCCCGGCGCCACCGAAGTCTGCGACGGTGTCGACGAGGACTGCGACGGAGTCGTCGACGAGAACCTCGGCGGCGTCCTGGGACCGCCGATCGTGCTTCGAGAGCGCGGCGCGCTCGAGGACGCGGTGTCGCTCATCACGCTCGGAGCCGAGTACGTGGTGGGCTTCGCCGGGGCCGACGGCAAGGCGATGTACCAGCGCCTGAACGCCGACGGATCGTCGGCGGCCGCCGCCGCGCGCATCGAGCCCTCGGCCAGCGACGATCAGGACGCGGTCCTGCTCGTGGACGTCGATGGCTCCAGGTTCGTGGCGATCTGGCGCGAGGCGAGCACCTTGCGCGCGCGCCTCATCCGCCCCTCGGACGGGACGGTGACCTCTCCGGTGACCATCACGTCCAGCGTGTCCAACTTCTCGAACCCGGCCGCGGCGGCCGTGGTGGACGACCTGGTGGTCGTCGCGTGGCGAGACAACGCGGGCCAGCTCGCGGGTCGCAGCTACGAGCTGGACCTCACCGGCGCCTCTTCGCCCCGGACCTTGCTCAGCGCCGGGGTCACGTCGGGCAGCGGGTTCGGCCTGGGCGCCGTCGACGACGCGAGCCCGTACCTGATCCTCGCCTATCGAGGCCAGACGGGCTCGGACAGCAGCGACCGCGCGTATGCCACCCGCCTGTCTCTGCGGCCGCTCACCGTCCAGTCGCCCGTCGCGCTCAGCCCGTCGGGAACCCCGGTGGCGGGCGTCGGCGTGGCCGACGCGGTCGTGGCCGGCGTGCCCACCGTCGGCGTCGTCGTCGCGTATGGCTCGGCCTCCGGGCTCGAGCTGCGGGTCCTCGAGCCCGGCGCGTTCGGCTCCCCGCTGGCGGTCGCGCGCACCGTGAGCCTCGCCGACGGCGGGCTCGGGTTCATGTTGCACCCCGCCCTCAGCTTCGCGCACGGGCGGGCCGACGCCGCCGTGTCCGGCGCGCCCGGCGGCACGACCGTGGTCGCTCGCTGGGCGGCGGCCGACGAGGACGGGGGTGACGCGGCGAGCTTCGGGACGTCGCACTTCATCGGCGGCCTCGACGTTGCGCGCCTCTCGACGACCGAGGCCGCGGTCGTGTTCGCTTCGACACCGGTCGCTTCGCCCCCCCCGGCGGACCTGCTCTTCCAGCGCATCGGGTGCCCCTGAGCGAGCCGGGCGAACCAGGAACCGAGGGGGGAGCATGGGTATCGGACCCATACGGATGGCTTTCGTGAGCGCGGGGTTGTGCATCATGGCGTGCGGCGGCGAGCCTTCCTGCCCTGCCGGAAGCCACGCCGAGGGAGGTCGTTGCGTCGCCCTGGACGCGGGTGAAGGCGGCGAGCGTGACGCAGGGGGGTGTTCGGAATGTGGTGGTACGACGCCCTACTGCGATGTCGAACGCGGCCGATGCGTGGAGTGCCTGGCGAACGAGCACTGCGATGACGAGCACTGCCAGGCCGGCATCTGCGTCGAGTGCAGGAATTCGGAGGACTGCACCGACGCCGAGGCCAGCCTGTGCTCCGGCGGGGTGTGTTATCCCTGTCGGGACCACGATCATTGCCGCCACATCGAAGGCCGCAACGCCTGCCATTCGGAGGACGAGGGCTACCTCGGCAATCGCTGCGTCGAGTGTACTTCCGACAATGTCGACGCGTGCGGCGACAAGGTCTGTGACGAGGCGGCCAACTCGTGCAGTGACGAGCCCGCTGGCTCAGCGGACCAATGCGACGCATGTCTTTCGAACGCACACTGCCGCGAAGGACAGATTTGCGCCGTGCCGGTTGGTCGCTCCTCCGACCGCCGGCGGTGCTACTGGCTCAGGGAGAGCACGGTGCCGGACGGTCCCCGGGGAGACTGTGCGAACCTGGATCCCCCAGCCGGAGTCGACGAAGCGAGTGGCCACTACGGCATCGAGATCTGCGTGCCTCCCGAGAGTTGCGCTCGGATGTCGTGCGAGTCCTGCGCCTCGGACGGTGAGTGCTGGGCCGACGGTCTGTGCGTTCCCATGGTCTTCGCAGGCACGGATGTGGGCAGCTACTGCCTCCCGCGGTCCCGGTCGGAGGATCCGGTTGCCTGCCCGTTTCGTGGTTTCGCCGAGGAGCGGGAAGTGACGAGCGTCGATGGCGTGACGGCCCCCGTCTGCGCGCCTGCGCACACGACCTGCCCCGCGTACATGGACCGCGTGCGCGGTACGTCGTGCGCGTCGCCCGGGGACTGGGGGGAGGAGTGCGGCGTCCTCGGGCTGGACGACGGCTGGTGTCTCGCGTGGACGTCGGGCGCGGGCGCGTCCTGCGTCATCGAATGCAGGATCGACGCCGACTGCCCGATCCCCCGGAGCTGCGACACCACGCACACGCCTCCCGTCTGTCGGTGAGAGCCGTTCAGAGGCTGACCCCACGCAACTGGCGCGGCGTCGTGCCGATAAGGCGGTCGTCTTCGGGAGGGACCCGAGACGAGACGCCCGATGGGCAGGAGGAAACGCCGATGCGCCGCCATGTCTTCGTCACCATGCTCACCATCCTCGGAGCCGCCGGTTGCGCGGGTAGGACCGCCGATGTGGCGCAGACGAGCGTCGCCGCGCAGGGCGAGGAGCTGCTCGTCGAGGCCTTCACCGATGCGGCCGATCCCGCGTTCTGGGCCATCGAGATCCGTCCGCGGGGCGCCGAGCACCTGGCCATCGTCCTCTCGTCCGAGGACGCGCCGATCGACGGCGAGACGGCCGAGGGGCTCGCGGCCGTGCGGGAGACGTTCGGGGACGAGCTCGCCGCCTCCGGCACCTGGTTCGGCTGCGCCGTCGCCGAGTGCGCCTCGCCTTCCATCTCCGCGTGCATCGACGACATCCGCAGGCACGGCTGCCGCTGAGCTGCGCGGGCCGAGGCGGGCGGGCCTTCCCGCCCGCCGCCGGCGCCGTCAGTCCTGGATGCAGAACAGGCCGCGCGGGACGTCGCAGCTCGAGGCGCCGTTCTGGCGGGCTCGCGCGTGGGCGGTCGCGGGCGACGTAGAAGCGGGCCGGGCCGGGCGCTAGACTCGAACCCGTGGTGCGCACCGACGAGATCGAACGCGTCGTCCGGGAGACGGCCGAGGCCGACCCGACGGTCGTCGCGGCGTGGCTCTTCGGCAGCGTGGCGAGGGGGACGGCCGGGCCGGCCAGCGACGTGGACGTCGCCGTCCTCAGGGATGCGGTCGCGCCCGCGCGGACCCTCGACGATCTGCCGCTCGGCCTCGAGGACGTGCTCGGGCGGAGGCTCGGACGGCCGGTGCAGGTGGTCGAGCTGGCGAGCGCGCCGGACGACCTCGTCCACCGCGTGCTTCGCGACGGGGTGCTCCTCGTGGACCGTGACCCCGCCCGCCGCGTGCGCTTCGAGGTCCGCTCCCGCGCCCGCTACTTCGACATGGCTCCGATCTGGCGGCGGTACCGCGCGGCCGGGGGGACGGGATGACGGACCCCGGTCTCGTCGCGAAGAAGCTCGCGCTCATCGAGACGTGCCTGCGGGAGCTCGCCACGATGGCGCGCCCAGAGGCGCTCGAGGCGGACGTCCGCGAGCGACGGTTCGTCGAGCACACGCTCCAGATCGCCATCCAGGCGTGTCAGGACGTGGCGTCCCACATCGTCTCGGGCGAGCGCCTCGGTGAGCCGCGCACCAACCAGGAGCTGATGGACCTGCTGGTGCGCGCGGGCTGGCTGGAGCCGGAGCTCGGCCGCCGCCTGCGGCAGGCGATCGGCTTTCGAAACGTGCTGGTGCACGGCTACGACGTCGTGGACCTCGACGTCGTCCGTGACATCCTGGCGAACCGTCTCGGGGACCTGTCGCGCTTCGTGGAGGTCGTGCGCGCGCGGCTGCCGGCAGACGTCCCCGAGCCCTGAGACCGCGCGCTGGCTACTGGCGGCGCTCGAGCTCGCGGTCGAACGCGTAGACGCCGGCGAGGCCGCGCGGGCGCATCGCGGTCGGCGCGGGCTCGGGGCGGGGCCGGCGCTCGCGCATCGCGGTCGGCGCGGGCTCGGGCTCGGGCGCGCGCGGCTCGGGCGTGGGCGCGGGCTCGGCGCGCGCTTCGGCTCGCGCCGGCTCCTCCTCGCGGAGCATCGCCGCGCGCGTCTCCTCGCGGGTCGCGCCGGCGGCGGGGTCGGCGGTGGCCGGACGCGTCGGGCGCTCGGACCGCCGCGTGGCCGGCGCGGGCTCGGCCTCGCCGGCCAGGGGCGCGTCGTCCGGAGCCGGCTCGGTGCGGGCGGGCGCGGGCTCGGGTGCGGGCTCGGCGAGCGGCGTGGGCGCGGGCTCGGCGAGCGGCGTGGGCGCGGGCTCGGCGGCCGGCTCGAGCTCGATCGCCGTGCCCGGCGAGCCCGATCGTCCGAGCCACAGCACGGCGAGCACCGCCCCGACGACGGCGACGGCCAGCGCCCCGAGCGCGAGGGCGATCCACGGCGGGCGGGCCGGCCGCGCCTCGGCGCGCTCCATCATCGTGGTCGGCGGCTCGTCGGGCTCGGGGACGTCGATCAGGAGGTCGCTCGGCACGCGCGCCCCGGGGCCCGGGGCGGAGGCGTCGGGCTCGGGCTGGCTCGTGTCGTAGGCGCCGGTCGTGGGGTCGGTCGCGCCCGAGCGCTCGACGACGCCGCTCTTGCCGGTCGGCGTGAGCTCGAGCGGCTCGACGCCCGGCGGCAGGGGCACCGCGGCGCCCGTGTTCGCGAGCGCGCGCCGGATGTTGTCGCGCATCTTGTCGAGCGTCTCGCCCCCGGCCTTCTGCACGAACCGCGCGAGGGCGTCTCGCGAGGGCGGCTTCGCGTCCGCTTTCCGCGCGGCCTCGCGCAGCGACTCGCCGAAGTCGTGCGCCGTCGCGAAGCGCGCGTCGGGGTCGCGCTCGAGGGCGCGCATCACGACCGCGCTCACCGGCTCGGGCACGTCGGTCCGGACCGAGCGCACGTCCGGGATGGGCATGGTGCGGACCCGCTCGATGGTCTCGGCCGGGTGGTCGCCGACGAACAGCCGCTGGCCGACGAGCGACTCCCAGGCGACGACGCCCAGGCTGAAGACGTCCGAGCGGCGGTCGATGTCCTGGCGGCGGAGCTGCTCGGGTGAGCAATAGGCGAACTTGCCCTTGATCTTGCCGCCGACGGTCTGGGTCACGCGCAGGACGGCGCGCGCGACGCCGAAGTCCGTGAGCCGCACGCGCCCGTCGACGCCGACCAGGATGTTCTGCGGCGAGACGTCGCGGTGCACGATCTGGAGCGGCGCGCCGACCGGCGTCGTCGCCTCGTGCGCGTCGTGGAGGCCCTGCGCCGCCTGCGCGAGGAGCTCGACGGCCGTCCCGACGGGGATGGGCGTCTTCGCGCGCGCCATCTGCCGGAGCACGCGCGCGAGCGTGACCCCGACCACGAGCTCCATCACGAGGTAGAGCGAGCCGTCGTCGGCGCGGCCGAGGTCGAGCGTCGAGACGACGTGCGGGCTCTCGATGTGCGCCGCGACCCGGGCCTCGTCGAGGAACATGGTGACGAAGTCCTCGTCGTCGGCGAGCTGGGGGAGCATGCGCTTGACCGCGAGGAGCTTCTGGAAGCCCGCCTCGCCCCGCACCCGCGCCGCGTAGACCTCCGCCATGCCGCCCGAGGCGATGCGGAAGAGCAGCTCGTACCGCCCCATCGTGAGCGGGGCCGCGTCGGACCTGGGGGCAGACTCCACGGAAAAAGGGTAGCAGCCGCGTCAGTCCTCGCACAGGTGCCGGCCGTCGAGCCGGCAATAGGTGCTCGGCGGGTCGCCGCCGGTGCAGCCGCGCACCGCGCAGCGGTCGACGACCGTCGGGCAGCCCGCGGTGCCCTCGACGCACGTCGCCGACGCCACCTCGGAGACGACGAGGTCCGCTTCGGTGCGCTCGCCGACGTAGAACGGGTGCTCGACGAGGTACCAGCGCTCGGGCGCGTCCACGTCCGCGAGGTCGGTGCAGGTCGGCGAGGCGCAGAACCGCACCTTCACGGCCAGGTCGACCCCCGCCTCTTCCGAGACGACGCTGATGTGGTCGACGAACGGCTCGGCGCCGAGCGCGATGGGCTCGACGTCGTCGCCCCGCCACTCGTCGGTGAAGGGGTTGTTCGAGGCGCGGCGCGGCTGCACCTGCACGTAGACCGGATCGTCGCCGGGGCTCGCGGGCAGCTCCACCATGAGCTCGAGGACGGCGTTGTCGGCGCAACCCGCTGCGGCGGCGAAGAGGGCGAGCGCGAGCGCCCTCACAGCTCGTACACCCTGCGGCTCTGCGGATCGAGCTGCGCGTCCTGGTAGAGCAGGTACCCGACGCCGGCCCCGGCCCCGAGCACGACGACGCCGACGGCGATCCAGAACCAGGGGCTCGACAGGAGCCCGCCCTCGTCGGGCGGCGTGACCGGTCCGCCACCGCCACCGCCGCCGACCTCGCCACCGCCGATCCGCGCCGGGACGAGCTCCGCCTCCACCGTGAGCTCCTGGCCCTCCGCGAGGGTGCCTTCCCAGATGTACGGCTCGGTCGCGGGCGAGCGGATCGTGAGGGTGTGCCCTCCGGGGTCGGCGTCGATCCGGAGCGGCCGCGCGCCGTCGTCCTCGATCGGGCGGACGTCGAGCCGCACGTCGTACCGGGTCTCGGCGTCGAGCCCGGCGACCGACAGCACGGCGACGCGCGCCTCCTCCTCGCGGAGGTAGCGCTCGGACTCGGCGCCGAGGTCGGGGTCGAGGTCCGGGTGGTCGCGCAAGAGGCGCCGGAACGTGTCGCGCGACTCGCGGTGCCGCCCGAGCGACCGGAGCGAGTAGGCGACGTTGTAGAGCGCCACCGGCACGCCGCTCAGCTCGTAGGCCCGCGAGAACCGCTCGACCGCGTCCGCCCACCGCCCGGACTCGATCGCCGCCTCGCCCGCGACGAAGAGCGCCCGCGCCTCCTGCAGCTCGGCGTCGGTCGGCTCCGCGCGCTGCGCCTCGGCGGACGCGGCGAGGAGGAGCACGCCGCACAAGGAAAGGAGCCGACCCATCCGCGCCATCGGCCGCGAGCATACCAGCAAACCCGCAGCCGCTCGCCTCAGATGCGCGTGCACGTGACCGAGTTGTCGCTGCAACAACTCCCGCACGCCGACGAGTAGTCGTGCCGGGTCACGGTGTAGCCGGACGGGCAGGAGAACCCACACGACGTGAAGGACGACCCGGCGTTGAGCGCGCAGCTCGTCGAGTTGTCGCTGCAGCAGCTCCCGCAGGCGCTGCTGTAGTCGTAGCGCGTCGGATGATAGCCGGAGGGGCAGCCGATGCCGCAGGTCGTGAACGACGATCCGCAGTTGGGCGCGCAGTCGACCGAGTTGTCGCTGCAGCAGCTTCCGCAGGCGCTCCGGTAGTCCCTGCGCGTGACGTGGTAGTTCGCCGGGCACGAGAAGCCGCAGACGCCGGAGACCGACGAGCAGGAGCAGCCGGTGCAGGCGTCGGGAGCGCTCGGCCACGTGCAACTGCTCGTGCACGTGCGCTGCTGGCAGGAGTTGTAGCAGCCGCTCGAGGTCGTGCTCTCCGCCGAGCACTCGCCCTCGCCGGTGCAGCTCCCGAAGCCGCCCCAGACGCAGCTCGAGGTGCACGTGCGGCTCTGGGTGCCGCAGTTGCCGCAGCTCGCGGTGTCGACGGCGCCGGGGTTGCACTCGCCTTCGCCCGAGCAGGTCCCCCAGCTCCCCCAGCCGCAGCTCGAGGTGCAGGTGCGCGTGCGCATGCCGCAGTTGCCGCACGACTGCGTCTCGACGGCGCCGGGCGAGCACACGCCTTCGCCCGAGCAGGTCCCCCAGCTCCCCCAGCCGCAGCTCGAGGTGCAGGTGCGCGTGCGCGTGCCGCAGTCGCCGCACGACTGGTTCTCGGTGGCGCCCGGCGAGCACACGCCCTCGCCGATGCAGGTGCCCCAGCCGCTCCAGCCGCAGCTCGAGCTGCACGTGCGGGTCTGCATCCCGCAGTAGCCGCACGACTGGGTGCCGACCGCGCCGGGGCTGCACGCGCCCTCGCCCGAGCACGCGCCCCAGGAGCCCCACGTGCAGCTCGACGTGCACGTGCGCGTCTGCGTGCCGCAGTCGCCGCAGGACTGGCTGTCGGCCGTGCCCGGCGCGCAGACGCCGCAGGCGACGCACACGCCGCCGCTGCAGTCGAGGGTGGCGCCGCAGTCGGAGTCGGTCCCGCACATGTCGCCGAGCCCGCAGGTGCCGCAGAGCGGGCCGCCGCAGTCGACGTCGGTCTCGCCGCCGCCGCGGACGCCGTCGCTGCAGCCGTTCGTGCAGGCGTAGCCGCCGCCCGAGCGGACGCAGTAGGGCGTGCTCGCGCCGCAGCTCGTCGCGCAGCCGCCGCAGTGGGCCGGGTCGGAGAGGTCCGCCTCGCAGCCGTCCGAGGGATCGCCGTTGCAGTCGGCCCAGCCGTCGTCGCAGCTCGCGACGCCGCAGCTCCCCGAGGCGCACTCGCCCGTGGCGTGGGCCGGATCGCAGGGCGCGTCGCACCCGCCGCAGTGGGCGAGGCTCGTGTCGGTGTCGACGCAGCTCGACCCGCACAGGGTCGGGCTCGCCGGCGGGCAGGAGGACTCGCACGAGAAGCTCGTCCCGGCGCCCACGCAGAGCGGCGTCGGGTCGGCGCACGTGGTGCCGCAGGCGCCGCAGTTCCCGGCCGAGGCGAGGTCGGCCTCGCACCCGTCGGACGCGTCCAGGTTGCAGTCGGCCCAGCCCTCGTCGCAGTCGAGCGTGCAGGCGCCCGACGTGCAGGCCGCGGTCGCGTGGGCGTCGCCGCACACGTTCCCGCACGAGCCGCAGTGGGTCGGGTCGGCCGCGAGGTCGAAGTCCTCGTCGACGGAGTCGTCGCAGTCGTCGTCCGCGCCGTTGCAGGTCTCGGCCTCGGGCACGCACTCCACGCCGCCGTCGCCGGGCAGCGGCAGGCAGCCCCGCTCGACGCTGCACCACTCGCCCTCCGCGCACCCGTCCGCGCGCGGCACCTGCACGCACGCGCTCTCGATGCAGCGCCCCTCGGCGCAGTCGACGAGCGTCGTGCACGCGACGTCGGCCTCGCACTCGGGCGGCCCGCACTCCTCGTCGCCGCCCTCGGCGCACTCGGGCGGCACGCAGCGGCCGCCGTAGCACGTCGTCGCCGACGGGTCGTCGCCCGCGAGCGGGCAGTCGATGCCGGCGCACGAGCGCGTGAGCAGGATGGTCACCGTGAGGGTCTCCTTGACGGAGACGCGCACCTCGCGCGAGACCAGGACGCTCCCGTCGGGGCCGAGGAGGCTCGCCTGGACGAGGTAGGTCCCGCCCTCGCCGAGCTCGAACTCGGCGACGCGGCGTCCGGTGAGGAAGTCCTGCCCGATGGCGGCGCCGGCGGTCGCGCTCTGGGTCATGGTCACGCCGCCGACCTCGTCGCCGTCGCGGCGGAGCTCGGTGCGGACCTGCGTGAACTCGAGGCCCGGAGCGAAGTCGGTCTTGACCTCGACGTTCAGCAGGAGGTCGTCGCCGCCGCACCCCGACCACGTGACCGCGAGGAGCAGGACCGCCAGGAAACGACGCACGAGACAACGGTACAGGGACATCGCGCCCGGCACCACCACGCGGCAGGCGGCCATGTAGGTCGGTGTGCTCGCGGCCGCCTACCGTCCCGGCGGCGGGTCGTCCTGCCCGCGGGCCACGAAGCGGACCAGGTACTGCCGCGTGCTCCCGGGCGGGAGCGGCGACCGGTCGTCCCAGACGAGCAGCGTGCTCTGGTCCTCGAGCACGTAGGCGCGCGCACCCGGCGCATCGGTGACGCGCAGCCAGGGATCGACCCGATCGACCAGCACGAGTCGCTCGAGCAGGGTGGTGCCGCCGTTCACGAAGGTCAGCGCGAAGGTCGCCTCGCCGCCCGCGTGCAGGGCGTCCCGGCTCACGGTCTTGCGCAGCGCCAGCGCGGGGATCTGGTTCGCCCCCGCGGCGAGGGCGCGCTGGTCGGCGCCGGTGTCGAGGGCGCGCTGGTCGGCGCCGGTGTCGAGGGCGCGCTGGTCGGCGCCGGTGTCGAGGGCGCGCTGGTCGGCGCCGGTGTCGAGGGCGCGCTGGTCGGCGCCGGTGTCGAGGGCGCGCTGGCCGGCGCCGGTGTCGAGGGCGCGCTGGTCGGCGCCGGTGTCGAGGGCGCGCTGGTCGGCGCCCGCCGCGAGGCCGCGTCCGTCCGAACCGGTCATGGCGGAAGGCAGCAGCCGGACTTCGACGGGGTCGGCGATGACGGGACCGGCGAGATGGGCGCTCGCCTGCGTCTGGACGTAGGCGTAGGCCGCCGCGACGGGTGAGCCGATCCCGTCGGGCGACGGCGTACACCCCGGACCGGCTGCGGCGAGCGTGCGCACGCCATCGGGCGCGAGCGAGAGCGACACGTCCTCGCAGCCCGCGGTCGTCGGGCCCTGGCCGCCGTTCTGGACGACCGCGTACGGCAGTGGCTCGACGCCACCGCAGCCGAAGAGCACGGCGCACGCGGTCAGCGCGGCCGCGATCTCAGGAGCTCTGACCACGCAGCACGATCCGTGCGAGGTAGCGCTCGTCCCGGACGTTCGGGTCGTACACCCACGAGGAGATCTCCGCGAGCTCGCCGCGAATCAACGCGGCCAGGCGATCGGGCTCGATCGGAAGCCTCACCTGGCTCGACCGCGCCAGGCGCGTCGCGCCGTAGACGTAGAGCTCGCCGTACAGGGTGACCTCGCCTCGTCCACCGTAGTCGGCTGCCACCTCGGCGGGGAGCACCAGGCGCACGTAGTACGCCGCGCGCCCGTTCATCGGCGTGAAGGTGGCGCGGAACGGGATCGGCAGGACGCGCTCGCCGCTGAACGGCCCGGGGTCGACCCGGAGCTCGGCGCCCGCCGGTTGGTCCACGTGGAGCCGGAAGGTGTGGCTGGTGCAGCCGATCGCCCAGGCGGCCACGGCCGCGATGAAGGCTCGTCTCAGTAGAACGCCCATTCCGCTCCTCCGCCGATCATGGGGCCGACGTACGTGCCCTCGGTGAGGGTGCTCGAGTCGTCGAAGGGGACCACCCCGACGATCACGACGCCCACCTGCGCCGCGATCACCAGGTGAGGCATGGGGGCGTATCCGAGCCGCAGGGTTGTCTCTCCCGCGACGAACGCTCCCTCGCCAGACCCGTAGAAGAGGAACGCCAGGTGCGGCTGCAGCGCGACGGGGACCTGGCGCGAGAGAGGGATGTGGCCCGGGATGTTGATCCCGAGGCCCAGCCCGAAGGCCCCGTTCGGCATGTCGATGGCGGCGATGAGCTGCCACGTCGGGTGGAACGTGTACTCGAAGCTCAGGCGCGAGCTCGCGATGGCGCCCTCGTTGTCGCGGCGCGTGCCCTCCGGCACGACCTCCGGGTGCCCGACGTAGATCGGCAGGTCCACGCGCACGCCGAGGGTCTGCCCGAGGAGCCCCGGGAAGCCCGTCGGCGCGATCGGCACCTCCTCGACGTGCGCGCCGCCGTCGTCGGTGGGCTCGACGTTCGCCGAGAGGTCGGAGGGAGCGAGCTCCTGGGAAGGACCCGCCGGAGGGACCGCGCCGAGCGCGGTGGCAGGCGAGGCAGGACCGCTCGGCGTGCCGGTGGGCGGGGCGCCGATGGGCGGGGCGCCGGTGGGTGGGGCGCCGGTGGGTGGGGCGCCGGTGGGTGGCGGCGGGCCGGTGGGCGGCGTGCCGGTGGGTGGGCTCGTCCCGGGTGGCGTCGGGGGCGGCCCGGGAGACGCCACCGGGAGAGTGAGCTGGACCAGCGACGAGCGCCCCGGCTCCACCTCGGCGACCTCCTGGACGCGCTCGCCGCTCTCGGCGATCGCCACCACGAGGTGCGCGCCCGGGAGCAGGTCCGGCACGCTCACGGGCGAGAGGCCCGCCTCGCGCCCGTCGACGAAGACGCGCGCGCCGGGAGGCTCGGTCACGATCGTGAGCTGGCCGTTCGGCGTGTCCTGCGCGGCGGCCGCGAGGGGGAGGGTGGCGATCGCGCACAGGGTCGCGATCCACGGGGCACTGCTTCGGTCGATCACACGCGTCATGGTCATGTCACCTGCCGACGATCCAGAAGGCGACCTGCGTGTCCGCTCCTGCACGATGCAAGGCGAGCACGTCGCCGTCGCGCGTGATGGCGCAGGGCGCGAAGCCGCAGCCGACGATCTTGGCGAGGGAGAGGTGCGACAGCTCCGGCGGGAGCGTCCAGACCGCCGTCGCGTCCCAGCAGGTGAGGGAGCGGTCGGCCTCCTTCAGCCCGCAGGCCGCCTCGTTGGAGATCGCGACGTTGGCGAAGGGCCCGGCCGGCGGGGAGAGCCAGTCGGCCGCGTCCGCCCAGCACTGCGCGTGCCCGTCCGCGCGGATCGCGCACGCACGGCCCGACGTGATGGCGACGGCGCGGAAGCCGTCGCCGGCCGGCGGGTCGGCAGTGACGGAGCCTTCGCCCCAGCAGCGGATGGCCCCGGCGGAGGTGAGCGCGCACGCCGCGTCGCCGCTCGCCACGACGGACGAGAACGGCCCGGTCGGCGGCGTGACCGTCCCGAGGCGGCCCGGCCCCCAGCACACGACCTCGCCGTCGTCCCGGAGCGCGCAGAACGAAGCCGACCCGTCGACGAGCTCGCTGAACGTTCCGGCCGGCGGCGTCGGCGGTGCGCCGTCGCCCCAGCACTCGAGGTGTCCCTCACGCCGCAGACCGCAGACGCCCTCGCCCATCGCGAGATCCTCGAATGCACCGTCGGGCTGTGCGACCTCGTCGTTCCAGCTGCACGCCCACGTCCAGTCGGAGCGCTGCAGGCAGCCCGAGCTGGACACGACGACGTCGACGAAGGGGCGCGAGAACGGGGGCGGCCAGGCGCCGTCGCCGAACGAGACGATGTGACCGTCGGCGTCGAGTGCCCAGACCGTCTCGAGGTCGCCGAACGCGACCTCGACGAACGTCCCCACGGGCGGTGTGGGAGCCGCCGACCCCCAGCAGGCCATCGAGCCGTCCTGGCGGATCGCGCATGCATACCCGGACGAGGAGAGCTCGACGGACTCGTACCGACCGGCAGGCGGCGTCTCGACACCGCCCCAGCACTGCATCGACCCGTCCTCGGCGACGGCGCAGCCCCCCCGGTCCGAGGGAGCGACGAAGACGAACCGGCCCGGCAGCGGGGACGACGCCGGCGCGCCGGGCGACCAGCAGAGGAGGGTCGCGTCCTCCTCGCGCACCCCGCATGTGGTGGTCCCGCCGGTCGCGAGGTCGACGAAGCGGTCCGGAGGCACCTCCACGGTCGGAGCCGAGGACGAGCAGGCCACGGTGTGGTCGGCGCGGAGCGCGCACCGAAGACCGGACGTACCCATCTTCCGCGCGAGGCGCACGAACGTCCCCTCTGGCGGAGGTGGGAGGCCGGTGCCCTCGTCCCAGCAGACGATCGACCCGTCCTCGCGCAGGGCGCACGGCGGCTCGACGTCGAGGAACGAGCCCTCGCGCGGGGGGCCCTCGGTCCGGTCGCCGAACCTCGGGTACTCGGTGTGGCAGGCCATGCTCCCGTCGGTCCGGATCGCACACGCCTCGCGTTCCGTGAGCGCGATGGTCCGGTAGCGACCCTCCCGGCCCGGGTCCGGTCCCTCCTCTTCCGGATCCTCTTCGGGCGAGAAGCCGCCGCACGCCGGCATGGCGCCCCAGGCGAGCAGCGCCAGACCCACAAAAAACGCCCGCTGCATCATTCCGTTCACGCTACGAAAAGTCGTCGGGCCGCACCATCGTCCGCGCGGACGAGGCTCCTGCCGTGGCCACATGGTCAGGGGTCCGGGGTGCAGCCCATGCCGAAGTCCTCGGGGGCGTGGCCGGTGAGCTGGTAGCGGCCGGTGCTCCGGCAGGTCCAGTAGCTGTTCGTCTCGCCCGGGCTCACCGAGGTCTCGAGGCCGCAGTCCCAGCTCCCGTCGGTCCGCTCGAGGCAGGTCTTGATCATGATGGTGGCGTCGCAGTTGTTGCGGGACCTCACGCGGAGGCCGCTCGTGCCGGTGCACGTGGACAGCTCTCCGTGGATCGCCTCGAGCACCTCGATGCAGTAGCTCAGGTCCGAGCACATCGGGCCGGGCGTCGTCGTCCCACCCCCGCCGCAGTACGGCGCGCTCGGCGCGCAGGCCAGCGAGCCGTCGCCGAGCCGCCCGCAGCAGTACGCGCAGTCGCCGTTGCTCGTGCACCGGTCGAGGCACTGGACGCGCCCGTCGAGCCGCGCGGCGACCTGGGACGACGAGCAGGTGGGGTCCGATCCCGTCCCGCTGCAGGATCCCGCCGGCGCGGGCGACCAGTCGGCCGGCGCGCACACGCCGTAGCCGCGCCGGCCGTCGTAGTACGCGCAGCGGCCCATGGTGCAGGCCTGCAGCTCGCCGTTGACGATGAGGTCGCAGCCGCTCACGCAGTCGACGTCGTCGACGCAGTACGTCCCTTCGACGCACTCGCAGCCGTCGTCCGAGCAGATCTCACAGCGCTCTCCCGGCTCACAGCCTCCGCCCTCGTAGCCGAAGTTCTGACAACCACCGAGCGCCAGGGCCGCGAGCGCGGCGCCCAGCGCGAGACGAAGCTTCCGAGTCATGTCACGAGCCCTCCACGCTCAGCCTACGGGAGCCCGGACGGCCGCGGCATCGTCCGGACGGACGATGGCGCGGCCCGTGGGGGACGGTCCCCGGAGTGGGCGGCGGCTCAGCGGCGGCGGAGCGCGTCGAGCTCGGCGCGGAGGCGGGCGAGCTCGCTCTCGGCGGCCTCGCGCGCGGTCCGCTCGGCGTCGCGTTCGTGCTCGGCGGCCTCGCGCGCGGCGCGCTCGGCCTCTTCGGCGGTCGGGAAGAGCGCCTCGCCGCGGGGGCCGGTGCCGAGGCGCAGGCGCACGCCGGCTCCCTCGCCCGTCTCGCGCACGAAGCAGCCGAGGACGGCCGAGCGCACGCGGT
>JBDIVX010000168.1:0-16276 GCA_039794305.1 Candidatus Neutrinellum sp. | reverse complement strand
CCCATGACCCTGAAAAACTCCGAGTCAGCCCCCTCGCGGGCTGGCCCCATGACCCTGAAGAATCGCTGGCCCCATGAGGGTGAAAAATACGCCCTCACAGTGGCCCCTTGATGCTGAACGCTGGCAGCACGACAACCAGACTCCACGCGCCAATGCTCACCGACGCCGTCTTCTCTTCAACGGCGCGCATAGCAGAGTTCGGCGTACACTCGAAGACTGAACGTGTGACTGCCATCCCCCCGGGTTGACAGACGAGGCCGGCCGGAATCGCCGATGCCACCCTATCGAGCCACACCCCCGGTGGGGGTGAGGTCGGTTTTCGCCGCTCGCTGTACGCTCCGCGCATGATTCGAGCGACGATCGCGCTTGGCTGCGTCGCGGCCACGCCGCTGGGCTGCGTGGGCTCCGACGCGCCCATAGAGGAGTGCGTCGATTGGAGCTCGCCATGCTGGAGCAGACCTGTGCGGATGGCTTCGCGCAGGACCGCGTGATCCTACGGATCTACCGGGAGGACGTGGACTCGGGGCTCGTCGAGAGCGGCGGCACCTACGCGTTCGGCGACGAGAGCTACCTGCACGCCCACTTCATCACGGCCGAGAACCAGGACTGGGGCAGACGCGTCGGGGAGGCCGGGGAGATCACCTTCGAGAGCGAGGGAACCGCGGCCGGATCGCGCGTCGCGGGGACCTTCGAGCTACCCACGAGCTACTGGGGGGGGGCGCGCATCCGTGAGTTACAGTAGGAGCGTCCGTGACGAGTCCATTCGAATACTCGACGTTCGTGGCCGCCATGGCGGCTGCGCTGTTGGGCGCGGGCTGCAACTGTGGCGCCACGCCGTCCACAGCACCCGGCCGATCGGCTCCCGCGGCGGCTCCGGAAGGAGCGCCGACGTCGCCGGAGACGCAGACGCAGACGGAGACGGACCCGGAGACAAACCCAGAGACGGACGACGATGCGGCCACCCGGGCGCGCCTTCGCGAGGTCGTGTCGCGGACCCTACGTGACGCACGAGTCACCCTGCAGGACTCGGCGGATCCGCAGGGCGGCTGGGCCACCGTGGCGTGGCGGTCCATCCGGGTCCGCGTCGAGTACCGCGAGCGCCCGACCGAAGTGTGGCTGGTGGAGCACCGGGCCCTCGAAGCCGTCGCCTTCCTGCACGAGCTCGCCGACGCCGGCGTGGCGCTCGCGCGCACGGGCCGCTGGCTCGCTACGAACGAAGGCAGCACGCTCGAGTGCTTCGAGGACGATGAGGCCGACGCCCCTCGTGTTCGTTGTCGCGCGGTTTCGGCGGCAGAGGCAGCCGATCCGCCGGTGCGAGTCACGCTGGAGCCGCCGTATTGGATGCTTCCGCCATCGCAGCGCGGACGCTCGCGCCCGGATCGCGAGAGCCCGCCGCGACGGCGGCGGGAGACGGCGGACCCGCCGCCGTTGGCGCCTCGGATCACGGAGGTCTTCACGCGGCACCCCGAGCTCCGGATCTCGGGCCTTTCGCTCGACGAGTCTCACGGGCTCGTGCTGGTGACCGCGGACGAGGGCTACGGGGTTCCGTTGGGCGTGCTTCTGTGCGTGGCCGGCGCTCGAGAGGCCGAAGGGCTGGACTGTGCCACCACGGAGATCGACAGCGCCGAAGGGGTAATGGCCTCTTCCGCTCGAGGCTGGTTGCTCGCCGCCGCCAGCGCCTATGGGAATCCGAGGGACAAAGGTCGACTGCTCGTCTCCGTGCATTCCGGCGACGACGGCCTGGTCGTCGACACTCTGGACCTCGGCGGGGTCGGCGGCGACGGTGAGGCTTGCGAACGTCACCCCGGGTACTGCGTCCACCTCGAAGGCGTGGCGCATCGCGCGAGCGTGCTGTCTCCCGACTGCGTCGAGCTACGGCCGGGAGGTCGATGGCACGCCACGCACGTCCGCGTCGGCGACCGATGGATCGGGGAAGGGGTCGAGCCCGCGCCCGGCTGCGTCGCGAGGTACGCCGTCCGGGACGGGCTCTTCGCGCGCGCCGACTGCGGCCCGGCGCCCTCGCTCCCGGCTTGTCCCCTACCGTCGTCGCACTGATGAGCTGCGGCGTCGAAGTGCGCGTTCGCTGGCGCGAGGCGACGCCCGACACTCAGCGCGCGCTCACGACGAGCTTCTGCGCTTCGCACTCGCTCCGCTCGGGCGGGCTCCGGCGCGCTTCGCGCAGGGCGCAACCGTACCACTCGAGCTCGTCGAGGAACTTGCGGGCGCGATCGTGCGTGGCCGCGTCGCTGGGCCTGCCCTCCTCGTCGAAGGCGTCCTGCACCTTCGGGATCGGGAAGATGGACGGGATGCTGGGCATGCCGAGCTCGCCCAGCATCATGCGGAGCTGCATCGCGGCGCGGACGCCCCCGAAGGCGCCCGCGGAATAGCAGACGATCGCCGACGGCTTCCAGAACCACTCCTCGAGGAAGTGGTCGAGGAGGTTCGAGAGCGCGGGCGGGATGGAGTGGTTGTACTCGGCCGAGACCACGATGATGCCGTCCGCCGGGACGATCAGGTCGGCGATCCGCTCCAGCACCTCGGGCGCCTGACCGGCCGGGTACTCCTTGTACATCTTGTCGAGGAGCGGCAGCGGGTACTCGAGCGGGTCGACGAGCGCGACCTCGTGGCCGCGCGCGCGGCACTCGTTGACGACGAAGCGTGCAGCGCGGATCCCCTGGCGCGCCGAGCGGACGGAACCGTAGAAGACGACGAGTCGTAGAGGCATGGGACATCCCATAGGACCGCCGCCGCGGTCCGGTAGGCCGGTGTACCGAAACCCCGTCACGAGCTGAGCGCAGCGTCGACGGCCCTCCGCGCAGGCGGTTCGACGGAGGCGACGTCGAACGCGACCTCAGCCCACCAGCCGCTCGATGCACAGCCAGGCGCCTGCGATGCCGGCGGCGTAGGCGGTGAAGAGGGCGGCGGTGCGGGAGGCGCGGTCGGAAGGGGAGGCGAGGCGGCGGGCGAGGAGGGTCGCCGCGACGGCGGCGGCGACGAAGAGGAGCTGGCCAAACTCCACGCCGAGGTTGAAGGAGACGAGGGCGGGGAGGAGGCGATCGGCGGGGACGCCGATGTCGCGGAGGGCGCCGGCGAAGCCGAGGCCGTGGACGAGGCCGAAGGCCGCGGGGACGAGGGCGGCGCTGCCGAGGGACGGGGACGCGAGGTCGTCACGGGGGGTGCGCCGGCGGCGGACGACCTCGGCGGCGACGACGGCGATGGACAGGGCGATCGCGGCCTCGACGGCGGCGGCGGGCGCGCGGACGACGTCGAGCACGGCGAGGGCGAGGGTGAGGCTGTGGCCCAGGGTGAAGGCGGTGATCGCGAGGAGGAGGGGGCGGCGGCGGCGGATGACCAGCAAGAGGACGACGAGGAAGAGGAGGTGGTCGTAGCCGAGGAGGATGTGCTCGACGCCGAGCGCGCCGTAGCGCGCGACGGTGCCTCGCGAGGGCGCGGGGGCGGCGGAGGAACGGAAGAGCGGCACGGCGGCGTCGAGGACGACCTCGATCGCGGGCTCGCCCGCGGGCGAGAGGTGCAGCATGACCTGGGCCGAGTCGCCGGCCCCGCCCTCGCCGATGCCCCGGACGCCGACCGGGCCCCGCGCGAGGGCGCCCGGGCGGCAGCGCACGCGCCGCTCGCGCGCGACGCCATAGGGGATGGGCGTCGCCGTCGGCGGGGCGAGGTCCACGCAGGTGTCGGGGAGGACGATGTCGGCGGCGTCCGGGCGCCGTTCGCTCCCGGAGAAGCGGAGGCGCGCCGTCGCCTCGCCGGGCGCGTGCTCCTCGACGAGGAGCGTGCCGAACCGAAGCGGATGCGCCGCCGCCGGCGAGGCGACGCCGAAGACCGCGAAGCACCCCACGAGGACCGCGCGCCTCACCCCCGGTCGCCCCCGCGCCGGAGCGGCCACCGATCCACCACGTCGCGCACGAGGCGCTCCATCGCCGCCTCGCGCTGCGCTTCCAGGAACGCGCGCCGCACCTCGCTCCGGATCGGCGAAAGCTCCGGCAGCCGCGGCTCGGTCCGCTCGCGCACGCGCACGAGGTGGGCGCCCCACTCGCTCGCCACCGGCCCGCTCCAGCGCCCGAGCGGGGCGTCGGCGACGGCCTCTGCGAGCGACGCGCCCAGGCGGCTCTCGACGGCCGCCACGGGGAGCGGGCCGTGCGTCGCGCCGAGCGGGAAGGCGTCGCCTCGCTCCGCGACCCGGGGCGCGTCCGCGTCCGGGCCGAGCTCCGTCAGGACGGCGGCGGCGCGCGCGGTCGCGTCGTCGCCGACGAAGAACACCTGGTCGAAGGTGACCCGCGCGGGCTCGCGGAAGCGCTCGGGCTCGTCGGCGAGGTAGCGCGCGAGCGTCGCGTCGTCGGGCTCGGGCACCTCCACCCGTCCTTCGAGGAGGAACTCCATCTTCTGCACGAGCCGGCGGCGCACGATGGGGTCGCCCCGATCGAGGCCGAGCCGGCGCGCCTCGCGGTAGAGCGCCTCCTCGCGGCGGAAGTCCCCGGCGAGCGCGTCCCGGTCGACCGCCGCGGGATCGGCGCCGGTGCGCTGCGCCGTGCGGGTCGCCAGCTCCTCGAGGAAGGCGTCGCTCACGACGATCGGCTCGCGCGGCCGGTCCCGGCCCTCGGCGGCCGCGCCGTGCACGGCGAAGGGGACGGCCGCGAGGAGCGCGAAGTGCACGAGGGGCTCGCGGAGGGCCGCGCGCGCGATGCGCCGAAGGCGGGGTCGCGCCGAGGTTCCGTCGGGGTCCGTCATGGGGCAGGATGCTACCCGCCCCGATGCCGCCCCGCCTGCGCATCCTGCTCGCCCTCTCGGTCGTCCTCTGGGCGTGCGGAGACGACGACGCGTCGCCCGCCGACGCCGGGACGGATGCACACGTCCCCGACGCCGGGCCGCCGGTGATCGTGCTCGACGACGATCGGGAGGAGTGCGCAGAGACGAACGAGCTCCGGAACCCCTACTTCGGCGACCTCCACGTCCACACGGCGCTCAGCTTCGACGCGGTCACGTTCGACGTGCGCGTGCGCCCCGCCGACGCCTACGACTTCGCACGCGGCGACACGCTCCCGCTCCCGCCCTACGACGCGTCGGGCGAGCCGACGCGCACGCTCCGGCTCGCGCGGCCGCTCGACTTCGCGGCGGTCACCGACCACGCCGAGTTCCTGGCCGAGACGCCGCTGTGCTGGGAGCCGGGCTCGCCCGGCTACGACTCGCCGACCTGCCGGATGTACCGGGAGGGCGAGCACGAGGTCGGCGACTTCGGGATGCTCACCCAGGTGTTCCTCACGAACCCTCCGCGGCGCCCCGCGCTCTGCGCGCTGCAGCCCGAGGACTGCGCCGCGGCACGGGACGCGGCCTGGCGGGAGATCGTCGACGCGGCGGAGGCCGCGTACGACCGCACGAGCGCCTGCAGCTTCACCTCGCTCGTCGGCTGGGAGTGGACCGCCGCGCCGGGCGGCACGAACATCCACCGGAACGTCCTGTTCCGCGGCAGTGCGGTGCCGCGCGTGCCGACGAGCTACGTCGAGGCGCCCACGCCCGAGCAGCTCTGGGATGCCCTCGACGCCACCTGCCTCGAGAGCGGGGCCGACTGCGACGCGCTCGTCGTCCCGCACAACTCGAACCTCGGCGCCGGGATCATGTTCGTGCCGGAGACGCGGGACGGGCGCGCGTACGACCGCGCCACCGCCGAGCGCCGCGCGCGGATGGAGCCGCTGGTCGAGATCTACCAGCACAAGGGCGCGAGCGAGTGCCTCGACGGCGTGCCCCACCCGATGGCGAGCGAGGACGAGCTGTGCGGGTTCGAGCAGCTCCACCCCGTGCTGTGCACCGGCGCGGCGGACGATCCCGACGGGTGCGTCGAGCCGTGCGCGCCCGGGGGCGGGGGCTTCGGGTTCCTCGGCGGCTGCGTGGCGCCGCAGGACTTCGTGCGCGGTGCGCTGCGGGTCGGGCTCGCGGAGCGGATGCGGACCGGCGCGAACCCGTTCGCCTTCGGTCTCGTGGGCGGCACCGACACCCACCACGGCGCCGCGGGCGCGACGGCCGAGGCGGGCCACCCGGGCCACCAGGGCGACAGCGAGGACGACCCGGAGGAGATGCTCACGGTCGGGGCGAAGCCCCTGGTGCGCGGGTTCACGACCTCGCCGGGCGGCCTCACGGTCGTGTGGGCCGAGGAGAACAGCCGCGACGCGATCTTCGAGGCCATGCGCCGGCGCGAGACCTACGCGACGAGCGGCACGCGCCCGATCGTGCGCTTCTTCGGGGGCCGCGGCTACGCCGATGAGATGTGCGACGCGCCGGATCTCGTCGAGCAGGGATACGCCGGCGGGGTGCCCATGGGTGGCGAGCTCGGGCCGGGCGCGGAGCCACCGCGCTTCGTCGTCCAGGCCGCGCGCGACCCGATGAACGCGCCGCTCCAGCGCATCCAGATCGTCAAGGGCTGGCTCGCGGACGGCGACACGCACGAGCGGGTCTACGAGGTGGCCGGCGACGCCGACAACGGCGCGACGGTCGACCTGGCGAGCTGCACGCCCGAGGGGGACGGCTTCGACACGCTGTGCGCGGTGTGGACCGATCCGGACTTCGACGCCGCGCAGCCGGCCTTCTACTACGCCCGCGTCGTCGAGAACCCCACCTGCCGGTGGACGCGCACCCTGTGCAACGAGCTCGCGGTCGACTGCGCCGCCATCGGCGAGGACCACCCGCACTGGGCCTGCTGCGATCCGGACCGCCCCCAGACGATCCAGGAGCGCGCCTGGACCTCGCCCATCTGGTACTACCCCGAGTGAGCGGCCGCGGATCGACCGAGAGCCCCGCCGCGGCGCCTCAGCCCTTGCCGAACCGTCGCCGCCGGCCGAGGAGCAGCCCGGCGAGCGCCAGCGCGAGGAGCGGGGCGCCGCCGCCGCCTTCTCCGGCCGCCACCGCGCAGCCGCCCCGCGCGCGCCGCCGTGAGGGAAGGCTCCCGCCGTCGCCGGCCGTGCCTCCGCCGTCGGCTCCGCCGCCCGTCCCCGCGTCGGCGCCGCTGCCGGATCCGGCGTCGGCGCCGCTGCCCGTCCCCGCGTCGGGCGGCTCGAGCGGCACGGTCTCGGAGGTCGTCATCCCGGCGAACGTGTTCGTCCAGTACACGCCGTACTCGGAGCCCGACACCACGGCCCGGCCGATGCCGACGACGACCGCCCTCGACTGCAGCATGTTCGCGTTGTGGCCGGGGCTGCCTCGCCACGCCTCGAACACCTCGCGCGCGGTGCGCTGTCCCGCGGCGATGTTCTCCGCGACGAACGTGCGCGGGCCGCAGCCCGGGTCGTAGCCGGCCTCGCACATGCGCTGGTCGAACGTGGATCCGTCGGGGCCCACGTGATCGAAGTGACCGGTCTCGCCCATGAGCTGGCTGTAGTCGCGCGCGCCCTTGTTGAGCGCCCGCTCGGCCATCACGGGCGACAGGCCGTTGTCGCGCCGGTAGTCGTTGAGGATGTCGAGGAACGCCTGCTCGGTGGAGTCGAGGTCGCGCAGCGCGGCGCGCTCGGCGCCCACCGGCTCACCCCCGTCGACACCGCAGGCGGTCAGGAGCGAGAGGACAAGCAAGAACACACCGGCGCGCACGGCAGCCTCCGGGCAGGGGAAGGGAGGCCAGTATAGGACCACGGCCCGCCGGAGAAAAACCGACGAGCCGTGGTGTGGTGCGGGTTGGTGTGTGTAGTGCGGGGGATGTAGGAGAGTCCTACGAAGTCGTCAGCGGCAGATGCCGTCGATGCACTCGTCGTCGGACGAGCAGTCGCTCGAGAGGCTGCAGTCGCTCGTCGCCTCGTTCGTCGTCCGGCAGTAGCCGTCCAGGCAGAAGTTGAACTGCACGTCGAACATCAGGCACGTCTCGTGGGTGTCGCACGGGGTGCGGCAGACTCCGTCGATGCACGGGTGTCCGGCGCTGCACTCGGCGTCGCTCGTGCAGAACGGGTTCGGGCGGTCGTCGACGCGGCAGACGCCGCCGTCGCAGTAGCGGCCCTCGCCGCAGTCGCCGTCGGCCGAGCACTCGTCGACGCACACCGAGTCGATGCAGGTCTGCGCCTCGCCGCAGTCGGCGTCGCTCGTGCACTCGCCGGTGGCCGGATCGTCCCGGCAGATCCCCGACTCGCAGCTCTGGCCGGTCGGGCACGGGCGCTCCGCGTCGCACTGCGCGGCGCAGCGGCCGTCGATGCAGACGCGGTCCTCGCCGCACTCGTGGTTGAACTGGCAGGTCGCTTCGTCCGCGCGGCACTCGCCCGCGACGCACGCCTCGCCGGCCGAGCACTCGGACTCGGTCCGGCACGCTCCGTCGTCCGGGGTGCAGGTCCCGTCCCGGCAGATCTCACCGGCCCCACAGTCGGAGGTCCGGGTGCAGGCGCCGGGGGGATCGGCGGGGCGGCAGCCCAGGCCGTCGCAGTAGTAGCAGCCCGTGTCGTCGCAGTAGTAGTCCTCGGCCGCGCAGCCGGGTCCGGCGACCGCCACGGCGCCGAGGCCGGCCAGGGAGAGGGTCCAGAAGGCAAAGGCTCGCTTCATCGCTCGGGTCTCCTCCACAGACGGCGTTCGAGACGTTTGGGAGCAATCCAGGATCCATGCCACGTGCGTGTCGTGGAGGATCACGTGTGATTTCCGGGGGCGGGGGGCCGATCAGTAAACGTGGGTTCACGGGGGCGCGCGTGAACGAGCCGATGCTAAGCTCCGGGCGCCGTGCCGCGGAACCCCCTGCTCGTCGCGCTCCTCCTCACCGCCGGCTGCGGCGGGGGCGGCGCGCGGGTCGAGCCGCCCGGCCGGGCGATCGACCGGTACGTGGCCGCCGTCCGGGCGGGCGACGCGCGCGCCGCCTACGATCTGCTCGACGAGGACACCCGGGCGGAGGTGACGTTCGAGGAGCTCCGCGGGCTCATGGCGGACAACCGGGCCGAGCTCGGCGACCAGGCGGCCGAGCTCGAGCGGCTGAGCGCCGAGGGCATCGAGGCCCGCGCGCGCCTGCCCCTCGAGAGCGGCGAGACCGTGACGCTCGTCCTCGAGGAGGGCCGGTGGGTGATCGACGGGGGCGTGCTCGACGCGCCGGCCCTAAGGACCCCTCGGGACGCCGTCCTCTCGCTGCGCCGGGCGCTCCGCCGCCGGAGCCTCCGGGGCGTCGAGCGGGTGCTCGCGCGCCAGCCCCGGGCCGAGCTGCAGGCCGAGATCGACCGCATCCTGTCCGAGACGGAGGACGAGCGGGACCTCCGGATCGAGGTCCAGGGCAACCGGGCGAGGGTCCTCACGACGAGCGGCCGGGAGATCGTCCTCGTCCGGGAGGCCGGGGAGTGGAAGGTCCTCGCGGTGGATTGACCCGTCGCGTGCTCGCAATTCGCGCCGCTTGAGTTACCTTTGGCCCCCCATGAGCGGCCACAGCAAATGGTCCACCATCAAGCGCAAGAAGGGCGCGATCGACGCCAAGCGCGGGAAGATCTTCACGAAGGTCATCAAGGAGATCACCGTCGCGGCGCGCGTCGGCGGCGGTGATCCGAACGGCAACCCGCGCCTGCGGCGCGCGGTCGACCTCGCGAAGGCGAACAACATGCCTTCGGACAACGTCGAGCGCGCCATCAAGAAGGGCACGGGCGAGCTCGAAGGCGTGACCTACGAGGAGCTCGTCTACGAGGGCGTCGGTCCCGACGGCGTGCTGTTCATCATGGACGTCGTGACCGACAACCGGAACCGCACCGCGTCGGAGATCCGGAAGATCTTCGACAAGCACAACGGCCAGCTCGGTCAGAGCGGCTCGGCGGCCTGGGCCTTCGACGAGAAGGGCGTGATTCGATTGCCGAGCGAAGCGGCGACCGAGGAGCAGCTCTTCGAGGTGGCGGTCGGCGCGGGCGCCGAAGACCTCCAGCGGGTGTCCGATCGCTGGGTCGTCACCACGCCGCGCGACGAGCTCGACGCGGTGCGGACCGCCCTCGAGGAGGCCGGCATCGACGTGAACGACGCGGGCCTCGAGAAGATCGCCAAGACCCCGAAGATCGTGACCGGCTCGGGCTCCGAGGTGCTGATGAACCTGGTCGAAGCGCTCGAGGACCACGACGACGTGCAGAACGTCTTCTCCGACTTCGAGCTCAGCGACGAGGCCCTCGCGCAGCTCGACCAGGCCTGAATCCGCGGTGCGGATCCTCGGCGTCGACCCCGGTACCCGCTGCACCGGGTGGGGTGTCGTCGAGCGGCGCGGCAGCCGCATCGCCGGCATCGAGGCGGGAGTGCTGCGCCTCGGGGCCGACCGGCCGCTCGAGGAGCGCCTGGGGCTCGTCTACGACGGCCTCTGCGAGGTGATCGAGCGGCTCGCGCCGGAAGCCGTGGCGGTCGAGAGCATCTTCCACGCGAAGTTCGCGAACGCAGCGATCAAGCTGGGGCACGTCCGCGGCGTGGCGCTGCTCGCCGCCGCCCACGCGGCCCTGCCGGTGCACGACTACCCCCCGGCGCTCGTCAAGCGCACGGTCGCCGGCCGCGGCGTGTCCGACAAGCAGCAGGTCGCGTCCATCGTCGGGGCGATCCTCGGATGGACCGAGCTGCCCGCGGTGGACGCCACCGACGCCCTGGCCGTCGCGATCACGCACGCGCAGGCGGCGCGCGCCGGCGACGCCGCGCTCCTCGGACGAGGAGGAGGAGGACGGCGAGGGGCCAGGCGGACGGGGCGCCCGAGCCGCCGCCGCTGACGGCGCACCCCGCGCCGCTCGTGAGCCCGCTCGAGTGGGTCTCGAGGGCGCCCGGGCTCGCGGCGCCGAACGGGTAGACCGTGCACAGGGCCGCGATGTCGTCGGCGTGCAGCCTGCGCTTCGAGGTCTCGCCCGGGTCGCTGCGACCGAACATCGTCGCCTCGGCCTCGCTGCTGTGGGCGAAACCGAGGAGGTGACCGAGCTCGTGGGTGACGGTGTTCTGGACGTCGTTGACCACGGAGCCGGCCTCGTCGCTGGCGGTCCAGTAGAAGTGCACTCCGTTCACGTCGATGTCGGCGTCGAGCACCTCGCCCGTGGCCGTCCGGTAGACCATCGTCGTGATCGCGAGCGCGTCGGGCGACACCTCCTCGGGCCACTCGTCCTCCCGCCAGACGATCCGGTTCTCGCCGTCCCGTTCGCCGCCCCCGAGGTTGGTGTCGGTGCCGCGGGGCGGCGAGCCGACCGAGAGCGTGAGGTCGCTGCAGTCGCTCGCCGCGAGCTGCCACTCGGCCGCGGCTGCCTCGACGGCCGCTCCCACCGCGTCGGGCGGGAGGTCCGCGCTCGTGTCGGCGGCGGGCCGGACGGCGATGTCCCGCTCCGACCAGAAGAGCGGGGTGTCGGGCCGTCCCTCCACCGTCTCGCGCTCGAACGCCCGTATGGAGGTGGGCGCGGCGGCGGTCGCGAGGACCGCCGCCGCGCACCATAGGGGACTCGCTCGAATGACGGAGGTGGAAAACAAGGCCTGGGTCAGCGCGACACGCGGAAGCCGACGCGCTGCTCGGCGGGAAGGCCCATGAAGTACTCGACGGGGACGAGGTCGCCACCCTCGATGGAGACGATGTCGAGGAGGTCCTCGCCGATGTCGTAGCAGCCGTCGTCGTCACGGTCGAAGACCGCGTCGTACGTCATCGCCTCCTCGGCCATGCCGCCCTCCTCCTCGAGGAGGTCCAGCGGGCCGACGCAGGTGGGCGAGGTGTTCGTGCAGCCGCGCTCGGTGACGACCGCCATGCTGCGGCTCTCGAACGGCGTGTAGGGGACTCCGCCGCAGGAGGGATCGACCATGGCAGGGTTGTTCCAGTACGTCTCGAAGTCCTGGTGGCGCACGATCGCCTTGGTGACGGCGAAGTGGTAGGTGTGCATCACCGGCGGGTTCAGGTAGAGGAACACCGGCTCGCCCGAGGCGAACTCGTTGCGCCACGTACCGGCGCCGCGCTCGTGGCTGTCATAGGCGATGTTCACGAGGATGTGCCGGCTGGTCCGCTCGCGGAGCCACGCCTGGCTGTACTGGACGGTGAAGCCGACCTTGCCGAGACCGTCCGCCCCGTCCTTGAGGTCGAAGCTCCACTCGAACCGCCCGTCGCGGTCGAGGTCGACCAGGATGTCGTAGATGCCGACGGCTTCGAGGTCGGGCGACAGGACGGGCGTGGGCGCGAGCTGGCCGAACTCGTTGACGGACACCTCGATGGGCCCTGCGACGTAGCGCTCCCCGGAGGTGGGGATGGCGCGCCCGCGCCACTCGTCGGCGTCCCGCATGACGTACACGTGCACGAGGCCTCCCGCCACCGAGTCGGGGAAGCCCTCGCCCGCGACGTGCACCGGGCCGACGACCTCGCCCTCATCGGCGCCGCCCACGGCGAACGCGTTCTGGGGAGCTCCCGTCGCGTCGGCCGCGAAGATGTGGGGCGGCTGGACCTCTTCCACGTTCCACCCGGGCACCTGGAGCAGGGGCGGCGCGTGCAGGTACACGTCGGTCTCGGCGATGAGCTCGCCGAAGCTGCTCGTGAGCTCGATCGCGAGGCGGTCGCCCGGCTGGGCGGAGCCCTCCTCACCCACGTCGTGCATGAGCGCCGCGAGCAGCACGTCGCCGCGCGCGTCGCTGAGCACGTCGGTCTCGCTCAGCGTCTCGCCGCCCGCGACCACGCGCGCCCTGTAGATGGTGTCGGGCGCGAGGCCGAGGCCGGCCGACCGCATGGAGAGCGTCTCGCCTCGGCGCAGCACGCCGACCTCGGCGCTCGAGCTCACGAGCGCGAGGTCCGTGGAGTCGGTGGCCGTGGCACCGGTCCCGTCACTCGGGCCGAGCGATGTGCTGCAGCCGGTGACGACGAAGAGGAGTACGAGGCTCGGGTTGGCGACGCGGGGAAAGGACATGGCACCTCCGCCGCGGGCCTAGAACAAGACCCGTGCCAGCGCCGAAACCCGCGCATCCCGCGCATTTCGAGATCCCGGCGCCGGGAACGGAACACCCGGCGCTCCACGGCCTGGCGCCTTCCGTCCCCAGCAGGCGCGTCAGAGGGCTCGATGGATGGCGAACGAGACGAGCCCCGGACGCAGCGGGGTCGTGATCCACTCGAAGGAGCTCCCGCCGCCGCTCGGTGCGAGCCGCACGGCTTCCGGGGAGCCGCCGCCCGAGGGCACGACGAAGAGGCCGAACGCGCTGGTCGTGGTCGCGCCCGGGTCCTTCAGCGCGGGCTCGTCCGGCACGTAGCGGGGCAGCACCTGCACGTAGCGGATCTCGCCCTGCGGCGGCGACGCGGAGACGCCGACGCCCTCGACCGCGGTGAGCGTGGCTCCCTCGGCGACGACGACCTGACCGATGTACCCCCCGGTCGCCACGAGATCGATGCCCTCGGCGCGGAGCGCGGTGAGGAGCGCGTCGGAATCCTGCGGCAGGACGTACAGCTCGAGCCCGAACACGTCCTCGCCGGAGTCGACGGCCATCGGGTTGATCGTCGCCGCCCAGCGCGCCGCGGCCGTGTCCTGCGGGATCCCGACGAGGTGGTGCGGCCCACCCGCCGGCACGCCCGAGAGCTCGAACGCCCCCTCGAGCCCGGTCGGCTCCGAGCGGACCCGCTCGGCCGCGGTGAGCAGGGCGACGACGACGCCGGGGACGCCCTGGCAGCCGGCGGTGGACGCGCAGGTCTCGGCGTCGACGACCCGTCCGCGCACGGTGATGGGATCCCGCCCAGAGTCCACCGGCCCGGCGCACCCCGCGCACACGAGCGCACATGCGAGCACCAGCCGGCCCATTGCCCGATCGTGATAGCACGCCGAGCCGGGCTGGAGACCCGGTTCCCCGGCACGGAGCATGGAACGCTCCGCGCTCCCCGAATGCGGGATCAGGTCCATTGAAATCGCAGCGAAAAGTGACGGCACCCGCCTTGCAGTTGGCGACGACCGGAGGTGGATACCATGCGTCTCGTGTCGTCGATCGTGGGAGTGGCAGCAGCCATGGGCTTGCTCTGGGGGTGTACCGGGACGTTCGGAGACACGCCCCCGGACCACCGCAACGGATCGGACGACGGCACGCCGGGCGAGTCGGCGGTCCCCGCCTGCCCGGTCGATCCGGACTGCGCCATCGGCGGCGACTGCAGCCTGTACGAGTGCCCGGACTACTGGATCTGCGAGGACCACCCCACCTCCACCGGGGCGCGCAAGCGCTGCACCAACCCGGGCCCCGACTACCCGGACCAGAGCCACGACTGGGACTGCGAGGACGTGGACGGCACGACCGTGTGCCGCGGCTCGGACTTCCCCGACGGCGGCGGGGACGGCGACTGGAACTGCGAGCGGCGCGGCGAGCTCGTCGAGTGCACGAGCAACACGCCGGACTACCCGGACGAGGGCGGCGACGGCCCGTGGAACTGCTGGTTCGACGGTGAGTTCCGCGTGTGCGAGAGCGGCGGCGGCCCCGGCGACGGCGGCGGCTGGACCTGCTACGACACGGCCAGCGGGCGCGAGTGCCGCCAGGGCGAGCCGGACTATCCGGACGACCGCGACTGGAGCTGCTACGACGCCGACGGCACGACCGTGTGCTCGGGCACCGGCGACCTGCCCGACGGCGGCGGCGGCGGCGAGTGGGACTGCGAGTCGGTCGGCGACCTCGTGATCTGCCGCGACGACAGCCCGGACTACCCGGACGAGGGCGGCGACGGTCCGTGGGACTGCTACTTCACCGACGAGTTCCGGGTCTGCACCGACGACGGCGGCGGCGACACGCCCGACGACGGCGGCTACGAGTGCGTGCCGGGCGTCCAGCGCTGGTGCGACGACCACACGTACTGTTCGTGGGGCAAGCAGACCTGCCTGCCGGACGGCCGCTGGGGCCCGTGCATCGAGCCCGAGGTGACGCGCGAGGGCCTGCAGGATCGCCCGGACACGGAGTGCGGCTGCCGGTACTTCTACTTCAACTACGACTGCTGCGAGGACCAGGAGGACCGGGACGGCGACGGACACGCCGACTGCCTCATCCCCGAGGACCACGTGGCGCCGACCTGCGCCTCCGACGGCAGCCTGTGCAGCTACTGCGACGTGCACGGCGACTGCGGCGGCGCGACCGACATGTGCCTGTTCGCCCGAGACGGCTACGCCTTCTGCAGCGCAGACTGCTCGACCTCGGGCTGCCCGACGGGCTACGACTGCCAGGCCATCGGGACGAGGACCGGCACGGTGCACCAGTGTGTTCCGGGCGCGGGACGCTGCGAGTGATGTAGGATCGGGACCTCCCCCAACACTCGGTCCGAGGAGACTTGCATGACCCGACTCGCTCGCTTGCTCGTTGTCGCCGCGGTGGCGGCCCCCGTGGGAGCGCAGGCCTACTACATCGAGGCCCGCCCACACTCCGACGGTGGGGCCGTCATCGTGGTGAAGTACGACACGACGGACCCGGTGGAGTACCGCACCGCCCCGAGCACCTACCCCGAAGGCGACGAGGGTGACATCGAGGCCGCGATCGAGGCCGCCTTCGAGACCTGGGCCGACGTCGAGTGCGCCACGATCGAATTCGTCCGGGGCGACGACGTCGACACGCCCATGCCGAACCACTGGATCAGCACCACGGATCGCTACATCCAGGTCTACTGGAGCGACGACCCGGCGCTCTTCGCCTCCCCGCGGGTCGGCCACTTCCAGTTGGCGCACGACGGCACGGGGAACATGATCGGCGCCGACATCATCCTGAACTCGCTCCACCACTCCTGGTCGGCGACGGGCGAGGCGGACCTGCTCGACATCCAGTCCGTCCTCACCGCGCTCATCGGCCGGTCGTTCGGGATCACGTCGGCGATGGAGGGCAACGCCACCTACCCGCGGTACACGGCGGGCGACACCACCAAGCGCGAGCTCGGCGACGACGACATCGCCGCCCTGCAGTACCTCTACGGCGACGGGAGCTGCACGCCCGCCGACCCCGAGGCCATCTGCGACAGCACCGGCGTCACGGTGCTCCCGGACGGTGGCATGACCGAGTGCCCGCCGACGCCGATGACCCCGCCCACGGACGGCGGCACCGCCATGCCGACCGACAGCGGCACGGGCGGCGGCACCGACAGCGGGTCGGGCACGCTGACCGACGCCGGGGGCGGGCCGCCCGACACGGACGGCGACGACGACGGCGGCTGCGGCTGCGTGGCGGCCGGCGCCCCGCGCGGCGGCGACGCCGGCTGGCTCGCGCTCGGCGTGGTCCTCCTGCTCGGGGGGTTGCGCCTGCGGCGCCGCAGGTAGGCTATCCTCCGCAGCTCCATGCGGCGCGGCCGCGGCCTCCCATTCGCGTTGTGGACCTCGGTGGTGCTCGCCTCGTGCGGGCCCACCGAGCACGTCCA
>JBDIVX010000167.1:0-16559 GCA_039794305.1 Candidatus Neutrinellum sp. | reverse complement strand
GCGCGCGCGCGCGAGCCGCACCTCCCGCGTGTGGTAGTCGGAGTCCGGCCCCGCCGCCGAGGCCTCGCTGTGGGTCTCGGCCTGCTGCGCGCTGAGCCACACGCCGCCGCGCGCCCGAGGCACGGGATCGAGCGCGGCCACGAGGCCGCCCGCCGAGCGCACCCACCGGCGGCGGCCGCCCGCGACCTCGGACCGGAGCGGACCGCGGTTGGCCACGACGACGAGCCGTCGTTTCCTCCCCATGGCGGCGTACCTTACGGGACGCTGGGGTCGAGGGTCGAGCTTCGAGGAGATAGGATTGCGGCGCATGCACCAACGGACGCTGGGCAGGACCGAGGTACGGCTCTCCGAGGTGAGCCTGGGGACGTGGGGCGTCGCCACCGACGCGTACGGGCCGCGTGAGCCGAGGCAGCTCGAGTCGACGGTGGAGCGCGCGATCGCCGAGGGCATCACGACGTTCGACCTGGCGCCGGTGTGGGGCGAGGGCGAGCGGCTCGTCGGTCGGCTCACGAGGGAGCGCCGCGACGAGGTGCAGTACGTGACGCGGTGTGGAGCCGCGCTCGGACCCGAGGGGCTCGTCCGACGGTTCGGCCCGGACGACCTGAAGCGGGACTGCGAGGCCTCGATCGAGCGGCTCTCGACCGATCGCGTCGACGTGCTCCTGCTCCACTGTCCGAACGAGGAGGTGCTCCGGAGGGACGAGTGGCGGCGCGCCATGGAGGACCTGAAGAGGGACGGCAAGGTGCGCGCCTGGGGAGTGTCGGCAGGCGACGCGGACGCGGCCCGCATCGCCATCGCCGCGGGGGCGGAGGCCGTGTGCCTCGTCTACAACGTGCTCCTCGGCGACGACGTGCACGACCTCTCGGGCGACATCTCGGTCAGCGGCTGCGGCGTCCTCGCGCGCTCGCCGCTCGCCTACGGCCTGCTCTCCGGACGCTGGTCCGCAGAGCGGCGGTTCGCCGAGGGCGACCACCGCCGCGACCGGTGGTCCCCCGAGGCGCTGCGGGCGCGCGTGCAGCAGGTCCAGCAGCTCCGGTTCCTGGTCCACGGCAAGGTCCCGAGCCTCGCGGCGGCGGCGATCCGGTACGTGCTCGCGAACGCGGTGGTGACCACGGCCGTCGTCGGCGCCCGAACGGCCGCGCAGGTCGCGGCGGCGGCCGAGTGCGCGGACGGACCGCCGTACCTGCCCGACGAGGACCTCGTGAAGCTGCCCCAGGTCCTTGCCGCCCTGGGGGTGTGATGCGGCTCACGAAAGGCGTACCATGGGGCTCATGACTCGCACCTACCTGGCCACGAGCCTCGTGCTCGCCCTCGCGGGCGGCGGCCTCGGCTGCACCGTCCGCTCCACCACCCACCACAGCGATCCCCCGCCGAGCTCGACCACGGTGGTCGTCCAGGACGACGGCGACGGGACGCAGGCCTCCGCGGAGCCGGCTTCGACCGGCGGCGAAGCGAGCGGTCACCCGCACGGCGGGCCGCCCGGCCAGACCGGCAACCACCCCCACGGCGGGCCGCCCGGCCAGACCGGCAACCACCCCCACGGCGGGCCGCCCGGCCAGACGGGACAGCACCCGCACGGCGGGCCGCCCGGCCAGACCGGACAGCACCCGCAGGGCGGGCCTCCCGGGCAGCAGGATCGGGAGGAGGCGCAAGGTCAGGGCCAGGGTCGCGGTCGCGGGCAGGGCGGCGGCGACGACGGCGACCGCGACCGCGGCCACGGCAACGACGCCGACGGCGAGGACGAGGACAACCCCGGCCGAGGCCGAGGCCGCGGCCGGTGAGCGCTCCCTCGGGCCTGTCCCGGACAGGCCCGAACGATCACTTCGCTCAGAGCAAGCCGGACTCGCGCGCTACTTCGCGCGCGACCGGCAGGACGGCGTCGAAGGCGGCGGCGTTGCAGGCGAGGATGCCCCGGCGGTTCCTGAGGTCGCCGCCCGCGCCGCCGTAGACGTAGGCCTCGCCTGCGAGGTCGGTGAAGCGACCGCCCGCGGCCCGGAGGATCGCCTCGGGGCCGCAGGCGTCCCAGGCGCTCGACCGGTCCGAGATGTGCACGTACAGGTCGGCGGCTCGTTCGGCGATGAGGCCGACCTTGAGCCCGACCGAACCGCTCCGCGCCTCGCGCTGGATGCCGAGCCGCTGGACGAGGAGGTCGGTGCTCTTGCTCCGGTGCGAGCGCGACACGACGAGCGCGAGCTCTGCCGGATCGGCCACGTCGCTCACGCGCAGCTCCCGGCGCTCGCCCTTCTGCTCGAGCGTCGCCACGCCCCCGACCACGCCCGCGTAGAGCTTGTCGACCACCGGCTGGTAGACGACGCCGAGCGTCGCGCGGCCGTCGACGGCGAGGCCCAGCATGACCGAGAACTCGCCGTTCTTGGCGATGAACTCCTTCGTCCCGTCGAGCGGATCGACGTACCAGCACCGGCCGCGGTCCTGCGAGTCGGTCGTGTCGGCGCTCTCCTCGGCGACGACCCCGTCTTCGGGGAAGCGCGCGCGGAGCTGCTCGACGAGGTAGTCGTTCGCGCGGCGGTCGGCTTCGGTGACCGGATCGGCCAGGCCCTTGAAGGCCACGTCGAAGTCGGTGGCGTAGACGTCGAGCAGGATCCGCCCCGCCTCACGCGCGATCTGCTTCGCTTCCTCGAGGCTCCTGTCCGGCATGGCGGCGGAAGCTAGCACGACTCGCGCGCCGGGTCCCGGACCAGCGACCAGCAGCGCGGCCCACCGGCGGGCAGGCGCACCTCGCTCGTGATGCGGAACCCGTGCCTCGCGTACCACCGGACGTTCGACTCGACGCACGTGTCGAGCACCGCCGCGACGCGCTCACGGTCGCACCGCTCGAGGACCGGGTGGAGGACGGCCGACGCGAGGCCCCGCCCGCGCGCGTCGGGGTCGGTGCCGAGCAGCGCGAGGAACCACCACGGCCGGGGCGGGCGCCGCTCCTCCACCTCCGCGATGCCGCGCGCCACCGTGGAGAGCCGTCCGAGCCCCACGATCCGCGTGACCGCCGGGAGGAGCGAGAGCTGCTGCCCGATGGACAGATCCCAAGCTCCGGGCGGAGCCCACAGGGCCGCCGAGAGACGATCGTCGGTCGTGTACACGGCGCCGTGGGGCAGCGTCATCCGCTCGAGCGCGAGCGACATGTAGCTCCGCAGCTCGGGATCGCTTCCGCCGGGCCGCACGATCCACCGGACGAAGGGGTCACCGGCGAAGGCGCGCGCGAGCATCGTGACGATCGCCGGGACGTCCGCCCGCGTGGCGACGCGGACTTCCGGGCTCACCGGACGAGCCTCACCACGAGCGCGCCCGTGCCGCCGGCCTCCGGCGCCGCCGACGTGAGGGCGAGCACGAAGGGCGCCGCGCCGCCCTCGGTGAGCGCGTGGAGCGCGCGGTCGCCGAGGACGCCGAGCCCGGCGTCCGAGTGCAAGCCCTTGCCGTGCACGACGCGGACGATGCGCGCCCCTCGCCGGTGCCGATCGCGCACGAAGCGCACGAGCTCCGCCTCCGCCTCGTCGGCGCGGAGGCCGTGCAGGTCGATCTCGGCGTCCGGCCGCGCGCGGCCGCCCCGCAGATCGCGGAGCGCGCTCGGGCCACCGCCGGCGCGCACGCCGCTGACACGCCCGGTCTCGTCGCGCCGGACCTCGAAGCGGATGCCGCCCGTCACCAGCGCTGCGAGCCGCTCGCGCGCGAGCGTGTCGCTCGACCGGGAGGCCTCCTCGGGCACCGGCGCGACGCGCCGAGGCGGGGGCGAGCCGGCGCGACCCCGCGGGTCGGACAGGGGCCGGACGTCGCGGTAGAGCTGGCTCATGGCGACCCGGTCCTCGTAGCTGTAGCCCGAGCGCTCGGGCTCGGCGCGAGGCTTGGGTGGAGAGGGCCGGGCGGGCGGCTTCGTCCGTCGAGCCGGCGCAGGCTCGGCTCCGTCCTCGCGTGGCGAGTCGACCCGCAGGTCGCGCAGCGCCTCCGCGAAGGGCGTCGAGAGCTTCTCCGGCGCCTTCGGCGGCTTCGGTTCCTCGGGCTCGCGCCTCGGCTTCCTCCGACGGGCCACCCCGAAGCCATAGCCCATTGCTCGACGCTCGGCAGGGCCCGGACTACGATCGCTCCCAGATGGCAGCGGATCCCACGGTCACGCCCCCGTCGCCCGGCTGCGGCGAGACGGCGGAGAGGAAGGGCCGGCTCGGGCGGGTCCTCTCGCAGGCGAGGTGCTTCGTCCGCGACGTGGACGCCGTCGTCGAGCACGACCCCGCGGCCCGGAGCCGGGTGGAGGTCGTGCTCACCTACCCCGGGCTCCACGCCCTGTGGATGCACCGGGCGGCCCACGCGCTGTATCGACGGCAGCACCCCCTGGCGGCGCGGCTCGTATCGCACGCCAACCGGTTCGTGACCGGGATCGAGATCCACCCGGGTGCCGAGATCGGGCAGGGGGTCTTCATCGACCACGGGATGGGCGTCGTCATCGGAGAGACGGCGCGGATCGGAGACGGCTGCATCCTCTACAAGGGCGTCGTTCTCGGGGGCACGTCGCAATCCCGGAGGGTGCGCCACCCGCAGATCGGCAAGCACGTCGTCATCGGGACCAACGCGGTCGTGCTCGGCAACATCGAGATCGGCGACGGGGCCCGCATCGGCTCGGGGTCGGTCGTGATCCGTCCGGTGCCCGAGGGCGGGACGGTCGTGGGCGTGCCCGGGCGCGTCGTCGCCTCGAAGGGCGACCGGCGGGCCCGCTTCGACGCCACCCTCGACCACGCCAACCTCCCGGACCCGATGGTAGAGATGCTGCGGTCGCTGCGCGCCGAGAACGAGCGGCTGCGCGCGCGCCTCGAGCGTCTCGAACGGCGGCTCGACATCGAGCCCGAGGAGGAGGGCGACGAGGAGCACCTCATCGACCCGGCGCTGGCCACGACCGACCTGCCGCCGCAACACGGCGGCTGATCCGGACAGGCGTTCTCCGGCCTGCCATGCGAAAGCCGCCGGGGGGACCACCGCCACGGTCCCCCTCCAGACTTTCGATTCCCGAAAGCCGCCGGGGGGGACCACCGCCACGGTCCCCCTCCAGACTTTCGATTCCCGAAAGCCGCCGGGGGGACCACCGCCACGGTCCCCCTCCAGACTTTCGAGCTCGCAGCAACAGAAGGCGAACGCGGCCGATACCCCCGTCATGCAGCTCTGGCACGTCACCGGCCGCGAGGCCGATCACGAGCCCGAGCGCGCACACGACCCCCACGCCCCTGCGTGAAGAACCATCGGTCATCTCTCCTCCGTCTTCGAGCGCTTCGCGACCGGGGGGAGCGGACGCCGCGAGAGCCCCATCGCAACCGCTGTGCCGAGACGACGAAGGCGGAAATTGCACGGGAAGGTCCCCGGTACCAGGGAGCCCCTCGGGCTCCGGAGCACGCGGGGCTCTTTCGTGGTAGGGAATCGCGCCGTGACCGACGAGAAGCCTGGGTTCTTCGTGCGGCTGTTCTTCCTGTCGTGGGTGGCGTGGCTCCGCACGTTGTTCGACGCGGACTTCGCCGCCGGCGTCGCGCGCCTGCGCCGGGGGCTGTTGCCGGCCGAGACGAAGCCGGCGGAGGAGAAGAAGGAAGCACCCCCGCCCAAGCCGGTGGTCTTGAAGGAGCCGACGCCCGACGCGGCGCTCCAGCTCCTCGGGATCCTGCAGCGCGAGGGGCGCTTCGTGGACTTCCTCGAGGAGGACGTCTCCGGCTTCTCCGACGCCGACGTCGGCGCCGCGGCGCGCGTCGTCCACGACGGATGCCGCAAGGCGCTCCACGAGCACTTCGACCTCGAGCCCATCCGCGCCGAGGAGGAGGGGACGAAGGTCACGATCCCCGAGGGCTTCGACGCGGCCGCGATCCGGCTCACCGGAAACGTCGTCGGCGAGCCGCCCTTCACGGGGTCGCTTCAGCACAAGGGCTGGCGGATCGTGAAGGTCGAGCTCCCCAAGCTGACCGAGGAGCACGAGGTGACCGTCGTGACGCCGGCCGAGGTCGAGCTTTGACGGAGCGCGCGCAATACGCGATCGGAGTCGATCTCGGCACGACGCACTGCGCGCTCTCGTACGTCGACCTCGATCTGAGTGAGGGCGAGGAGGTGGCGCAGCACGTCCTGTCGATCCCGCAGGTGGTCGCCCCCGGCGAGATCGAGCCCCGGACGCTGCTCCCGTCGTTCCTGTACCTGCCTCACCCCGACGAGCTGAAGAAGAGCGACCTCTCGGTCCCCTGGCGCGCCGACCCCGAGGACGTGGTCGGAGAGCTCGCGCGCCGGCTCGGCTCGCAGACTCCCATCCGGCTCGTCTCGAGCGCCAAGAGCTGGCTCTCGCACACGGGCACCGACCGGCGCGCGCCGATCCTCCCGCCCGGCGCTCCGGACGAGGTGCCGAAGGTTTCGCCGGTCGACGCCTCGGTGCGCTACCTCGAGCACGTCCGAAACGCGTGGAACGACGGTCACCCGGAGGCCCCCTTCGCGGAGCAGGACGTCACGCTGACGGTGCCGGCCTCGTTCGATCCCGCGGCGCGCGAGCTCACCGCCGAGGCCGCCCGCCTCGCGGGCTACGAGCGGCTCACGCTCCTCGAGGAGCCGCAGGCCGCGCTGTATAGCTGGATCCAGCGCACGGCCGGCGAGTGGCGCGACGCCGTGCGCGTCGGCGACGTCATCCTGGTCATCGACGTCGGCGGAGGCACGACGGACCTCTCGCTGATGAGCGTGGAGGAGCGAGGCGGGTCGCTCGAGCTCCGGCGGGTGGCGGTCGGCGACCACATCCTGCTCGGCGGCGACAACATGGACCTCGCCCTCGCACACGTGGTGCGGGCGAAGCTCGATCGGGAAGGCAAGCAGCTCGACGACTGGCAGATGCGGGCGCTCGTGCACGGCTGCCGAGGCGCCAAGGAGCTGCTCCTCTCGAACGCCGACGAGACGGCCGCGCCGGTGATCGTCCCGAGCCGCGGCTCGAAGCTCGTCGGCGGCTCGATCCGCACCGAGCTCACACGCGAGGAGGTGACGCAGGTGCTCCTCGAGGGGTTCTTCCCGGAGGTCCCGGCCTCGGCGCGGCCACAGGGGCGCGCGCGCGCGGGCCTCACCACCCTCGGGCTCCCGTACGCGCAGGACGCGGCCATCACGCGACACCTCGCCGCGTTCCTCGGCCGGCAGGTCGGGGCGGTCGAGGGAGAGCGGGGCACCTTCCTGCACCCGACCGCGATCCTGTTCAACGGCGGGGTGTTCAAGTCGCCGCTCTTGACCGAGCGCGTCGTGCGCGTGCTCACCTCGTGGCTCGAACGGGAGGACGCGCCCGCGCCGCGCGTGCTCGAGGGCGCCGACCTCGACCTCGCGGTCGCCCGCGGCGCCGCTTATTACGGCTACGTGCGCGGCGGAGGCGGCGTCCGCATCCGCGGCGGCACGGCGAAGTCGTACTACGTCGGGGTCGAGGCGGCGATGCCCGCGGTCCCCGGGCTCGAGCCTCCGATCCAGGCGCTCTGCGTCGCGCCCTTCGGCATGGAGGAGGGGAGCGAGGCGGAGCTCCCGCCGCAGGAATTCGGGCTCGTCGTGGGAGAGCCGGTGCGCTTCCGGTTCTTCGGCTCGTCGGTGCGCCGCGAGGACGAGGTCGGCACGGTGCTCGATCGGTGGACCGAGGACGAGATGGAGGAGCTCGACGCGATCGAGGCCACGCTCCCGGCGGACGGGCGCGACCCCGGCGACGTCGTCCCCGTGCGCCTGCGCGCCGCGGTCACCGAGGTCGGCACGCTAGAGCTCGAGGCGCTGCCCCGCACCGGTGAGCAGCGCTGGAAGGTGGAGTTCGACACGCGCGGCGAGTGATGGCCCAGGCCCGGTACATCGTCGGGATCGATCTCGGCACGACGCACACGGTGGTGGCGTACGCGGACGCGCGCGACGCGACGGATGAAGCGCCGCCGGCGATCCGCACGTTCGCGGTCGAGCAGCTCGTCGCGCCGGGCGAGGTGGCCGCGCGCGAGATGCTTCCCTCGGCCCGCTACCACCCGGCGGACGGCGAGCTGCGGGAGGGTGACCGCCAGCTCGGGTGGCGCGACGACGACTTCGGGGTGGTGGGCCAGCTCGCGCTCGACCTCGGCGCGCGCACGCCGGGGAGGCTCGTGGCCAGCGCCAAGAGCTGGCTCTCGCACGCGGCCGTCGACCGCACGGCGGACATCCTGCCGTGGGGCGCGCCGGCGGACGTCCGCAAGATCTCGCCGGTGGCGGCGAGCGCGAGCTACCTCGCGCACGTGCGCAACGCCTGGGACCAGCAGCACCCCGGGGCGCCGCTCGCGAGCCAGGAGGTCGTGCTCACGGTGCCTGCCTCCTTCGACGAGGCCGCGCGCGCGCTCACGCTGGCGGCGGCGCGCGAGGCGGACCTCCCGCGGCTCCGTCTCGTCGAGGAGCCGCAGGCCGCGTTCTACGACTGGCTCGACCGCCGACGCGACCATCTCGAGGACGAGCTCGCCGACGTGCGGCTGGCGGTCGTGATCGACGTGGGCGGCGGGACGACCGACCTCACCCTCATCCAGATCGAGCTCCGCGAGACCGGGCCGCGGCTCACGCGCATCGCCGTCGGTGAGCACCTCATGCTGGGCGGCGACAACATGGACCTCGCCCTCGCGCGCAGGGCCGAGGAGCGCGTCTCGGGCGGGGCGCAGCTCGGGACCGCGCGCTTCCACCAGCTCATCCAGCAGTCGCGGGCGGCCAAGGAGCGCCTGCTCGCCGCCGACGCGCCCGAGGAGACCCGCATCACGGTCCTCGGCTCCGGCTCGAAGCTCGTCGGCGGCGCGCGCTCGACGGCGATCACGCGCGCCGAGGTGCAGGAGCTGGTGCTCGACGGGTTCTTCCCGTCGGTGGGTCCCGACGAGCGGCCGCACAAGCGCCGGGGCGCCATCGTGGAGTTCGGCCTGCCATACGTCGCGGACCCGGCCGTCACGCGGCACGTGGCGGCGTTCCTCGCACACCATGCCGAGCTCGCGCGGGAGGCGCTCGCCGACCACGCGCCCTCGGGCGACGCGATGCCGGTCCCCGACGCGGTGCTCTTCAACGGCGGCGTCTTCCGGGGACAGCGTCTGGCCGATCGCGTCCTCGACGTGCTCGGGAGCTGGCGCGGCGCGCGCCCTCGCCTCCTCGACAACGACGCGCCGGAGCTGGCGGTCGCCCGCGGCGCGGTGGCCTACGGGCTCGCCCGCCGGGGCGTGGGCCTTCGTATCGGCGGCGGCTCACCGCGGAGCTACTTCCTCGCGGTCTCGTCCGAACAGGGCGAGGCGCGCAAGGGGGTCTGCATCCTGCCTCGCGGCTCCGAGGAGGGTGAGGAGATCGAGCTCCGGGAGCGGACGTTCTCGCTCCGGCTCGGGCGGCCGGTCCGCTTCCCGCTCGTCTCCACGTCGTCGGACGTCAGGCACTACCGGCCGGGCGACCTCGTCGAGATCGCGGGCGAGGCGTACCAGGACCTCCCGCCCATCGCGGCGGTGCTCGAGGCCAAGGGCGCCGAGGGCTCGGACCAGGAGGTCGACGTCCAGCTCGTGACGGCGCTGACGGAGGTGGGCACGCTCGAGATGCACTGCGTGAGCGCCGGCGATCCGTCGCGGCGATGGGCGCTCGAGTTCCAGCTCCGCGGCGAGAGCCACGCGGCGGTCACGGCGCAGCGCGTGACCCAGCTCCACCCCCGCTTCGCCGAGGCGACCGACCGCGTCCACCGCGTCTACGGCAAGAAGGCGCAGGACGTGCAGCAGCGCGAGGTCAAGACGCTGCGCCAGGACCTCGAGAAGATCATCGGCGCGCGGCAGGAGTGGGACACGGCGCTGCTCCGCGAGCTGTTCGGCGCGCTCTTCGCCGGGATGAAGCGCCGGCGCCGCACGAACGACCACGAGCGCGTGTGGTTCAACCTCACGGGCTTCGCGCTGCGTCCGGGCTTCGGCTATCCGCTCGACGAGTGGCGCGTCGAGCAGCTCTGGTCGATCCACGGCCAGGGGGTCCAGTTCGCTCCGGAGGCGCAGAACTGGTCCGAGTGGTGGACGATGTGGCGGCGGGTCGCCGGGGGGCTGTCGCCCGAGGCGCACGAGAAGCTGCTCGACGACGTGGAGTGGCACCTGCACCCGCCGACGCGCATCCCGCGCAAGCGTCCGCCGGGCCCGAAGATGCTCGGGTACGACGACATGGTCCGGCTCGCGGGGTCGCTCGAGCACGTGAGCGCCGAGCGCAAGACGCGCATCGGCGGCTGGCTGGTCGAGCGCCTCGCCAAGCACGGGGAGAACGTCCAGACATGGTGGGCGGTCGGACGGCTCGGGGCGCGCGTGCCGTTCTACGGCAGCGCCCACAACGTGGTCCCGCCCGACGTGGCCGAGCGGTGGCTCGAGGCGTGCCTCGCCGCCGACTGGCGGAAGGTCGAGCAGGCGCCCTTCGCGGCGACGCTGCTCGCGCGCAAGAGCGGCGACCGCGCGCGCGACGTCTCGCCGCCGCTCGGCGCCCAGGTGCAGACGCGGCTCGAGCAGGTCGACGCCCCGGAGTCGTGGCGGCACATGGTCCGCGAGGTCACCTACCTCGAAGAGGCCGACGAGCGCCGCATCTTCGGCGAGAGCCTCCCGCCCGGCCTGCGCTTGGTGGACTGACCACGCACGCGGGGCGAGGAGTAGGCGGATCTCCGGGGATTTGGGACGGGTGGGACCGCCGCGCACATCGGCGCCGGCCACCGGAGCGCGGGAAGGATCGGTTGAAAAAAGACGGGGCTGAACACCCGAAACCCATTGACTTTCGGGGCTCTACCTCGGTTCAATGGGGCGCCTCGCGCAGACCGCGGGGGAGGACCGAGGGCCAGGCCGAATGTTCACAGTCGTGATCACCGAGAAGGGTGGTGCCCAGCGTCGAATGGACTTCGACAAGAACGAGGTCACCATCGGCCGCGTTCAGGGCAACGACATCATCCTGCCGAAGGGCAACGTCTCGAAGCGCCACTCGCGGATCGTCCTCAAGGACAACCGCTTCATCGTCGTCGACCTGAAGAGCACGAACGGCACGTACGTCAACGGACGGAAGATCACGTCGCCGCTCGTGGTGAAGTCGGGCGACAAGATCTACATCGGCGACTTCATCCTCACGCTGGAGGAGGCGGCGCCGGCCTTCGAGGAGCCTCCGGCCCCGCCGCCGCCGAGCGTCGCGCCGCCCCCTCCCGACCCGGAGCCGGCTCCGGCTCCCGCGCCCCGCGCACACGCGCCCGCGCCCGCGCCGCAGCCGGCGCCGCGCCGCCGCAGCCAGACCGCTCCGCCTCCGCTGCGATCGCAGCCGGCCGCAGCGGCCCCGCCACGCGCACCGGCGGCGGCAGCGGCACCGCCGCCCCTGCCGGCACGGCAGTCGGAGCCGCCGCCGCCGGCCGAGCGCTTCCCGCTCGACGAGGAGCCTTCGGAGGATCGCGCCGCGCCGCAACCGAGGGTCACGCCGTCACGGCAGCAGCTCGCCCCACGTGCCGAGGCCCGCGCACCGGCGCCCGCACCGGCGCCCGCACCGGCCCCCGCGCCGCCCCAGGTCGAGCGCGGCCCGGCCCACGGAGAGGCGGACCCGGGGCTGCGCTCCCTCATGATGCGCCTCGCACAGGCGTTCGACGTGAGCAACGCCGAGCCTGCCGCGATCCACGATCAGGGCCGCTGGAGCCAGGCCCAGCACGCGATCGAGAACGCGATCGGGCAGCTTCAGGGCGAGGGCGAGATCGCGGCGAACGTCGACCGGGACGGGCTCGCGGGCGCTGCGCTGCGGGAGGCGGTCGGCCTCGGCGCGCTCGAGCCGCTGCTCTCGGACGAGTCGGTGCGCGAGATCGTGGTCGAGGGTCCGACGAAGATCGTCGCCGACTTCGGCGACGGGCTCGAGCCGGTCCGTGCCGGGTTCTCGTCCGTCGACTCCGTGATCACCGTGGCGCGACGCCTCATCGCGCAGTCGGGGGAGCACTACGACCCGGCGCGCGCGATCTACGAGACGACGCTGCCCTACGGCCCGCACGTGACGATCGTCCTGCCGCCCGTCGCCGTTCGGGGTCCCGTGATCGAGATCCGGCGGATGGGTCGGACGCCCTCGGCGGAGACGCTCGTCGAGCAGGGATGGCTGAGCCCCGACATGCTGGACCTCCTGCGCGATGCGGTGCACCAGCGAAGGAACGTGCTCGTGGCCGGCGCCGTCGGCGCGGGCGTGACGACCGTGCTCGGTGCGCTCGCCAGCCTGACGGACGCGCACGAGCGGCTCGTGACCGTCGAGGACGTCCCCGACCTCATGATCGATCGGGAGCACGTGATCGGCCTGGGCGCGGGCAGCACCAACGGCTCGCTCGGGTTCCGCGAGGTGCTGGCGCAGGCGAGCAAGCTCCGGTCCGACCGGCTGGTCGTGGACGACGTTCGCGGCGACGAGTGCTGGGACGTGCTGGCCACCGTGGCCGCTCGGCGACCCGGCAACTTCATCGGCGTGCACGCGGCGCAGGGTCGGGATCCGGTCGATCACGTCAAGCGCCTGGCCAAGATGGGCGGGAACGAGGCCGACGGCGTGGCCGACCTCATCTCGCAGGCGGTGGGCCTCGTCGTCCAGCTCGAGTGCGCAGCGGACGGCACGCGCCGGGTGACCCGCATCGCGGAGGTCACGAGCGCGCGCGGCGACGACGTGAAGACGCAGGACTTGTTCGTCTTCGACGGCCAGTTCTCCAGGGTCGGCTGAGGCGCCCACGGGCGGCGCGATGCGAGGTCACCTCGTCGCCGCGCTGCTCCTCGCGTCCTTCGGGTGCGAGGGAGCGGGCGACTCGGCCGGCGCCGTGGCCGCGGCTCGCGCCACCTCCCGTGCGGACGCCCGGTCCGCGTGGATGCGCGTGACGCCCGAAGGGCTCGAAGCGCTCCCGGCCGCGCTCGCCGCATCGCTCCCCGCGGAAGGAGCTTCGATCGACGTGCCGCGTTTGCGTCACGGCGACCTCACCGTGTGCACGTCCGGGCAGTGCGCCATCGGTCTGAGCCTCGAGCGCATGAGCGTGTCGCCACGAGCCGAGGGGACGCTCGGGCTCTCCCTCGGCGTACGCGCCGTCGCCGAAGCGGTGGGCGTCCGTTACGAGCAGAGCTGGGCCTGCGCGTTCTCGGGCAGGCCGGCGTGCACGGTGGGGGTCGACACCGCGCGGCAGGCGCCGACGGCGATCACCGCGAGCGCGACCGTCGCGACCGAGGTCGACGCGCACACGGGGCTGACCTCGCTCAGCGTGGGCGAAGCGCGAGTCCCGGCGGGGCTCGACGGCGGCGACGTCGAGATCGCGGGGGCGAACGGCTGCGGGCAGGTATGGTGCACGCTCGCGAACGTCGGGATCGCGCGACGGTGGCTCGCCGACGAGGCCAACCGCGCCTTGACCGGCGCCATCGCGGCCGAGGCCGCGGCGCGGACGTGCCTCCCCTGCGACGCGGGCTGCCCGTCGGGCGCGAGCCGCGACGCGGGCGTCTGCCGGTCGAGCGACGGCGCCTGCGTCCGGCGTCCCGTCGCCGCCTCGGCCGAGGTCCGGTCCCACGACGGGAGGCGGCGGGCGACGGTCGCGGTCGCGCTCGCCGACGAGGTGGGCGTACGGCGCGGCGGGCTCGACGTCGCGCTGCGGCTGTCGGCGCGGCCGGACGGCCGCCACCGATGCGCACCCGAAGCCGACCCGCCGCGCGCGACACCGCTCCCGCGCTCGGTGCTCGAGGGCGGCGACGAGCGCGGCGTTCACCTGCGCGTCGCGCTCTCGGAGGCCGCCGTCTCGCGCGCCGCGTGGGCGCTCCACCAGACGGGAGTCGGCTGCGTCGACGTGGGCCCCGAAGAGGTGCCTCAGCTCGACGCGGCGATGCTCGCGATCGTGCTTCCGTCGAGCATTCGGCTGTCGGTGCTCGGCCTCTCCGCTCCCTCGGTGGCGGTTCGCCCGCTCGCGCCGCCCGAGATCCACGTCGAGGACGACGGAACCGTGCGGATCGAGGCGCGCGATCTGCGCATGGACATCGAGGCGACCGTCGACGGCCGGCGCCTGCGTCTCGCGTCGGGGACGCTCCACGCGCGCGGCGTGGCGCGGATCGGCGAGCGGGACGGCGCGCTCGCGATCGAGATCCCGCTCGACTCCATCGTGATGGACGTCGCGGCCGTGTGGTCGGCCCCCATCCTCGGCGCGGACGAGGGTGAGCTCCGCGACACCTTCGAGGCCCTCTCGCTCGCGGCCGTCGGCGTCGTCCCCGAAGTGATCCCGCTCGACCGGATCCCCGTGCCAGGCCGCCTCGTCCCGGTTCGCACCCGCGGCGTCACCGCCCAGGGCGCCCGCGCCCTCCTCGTCGACCTCCGCGTGGAGCCCGACTGATGCTCCACTTGCATTGGGGACACGCCCGAATGCAACTGGGGGTGGTGCTGGTCGCGGCGTGTGGTGGGGGGGCGACGCGGGCGGAGGTGCCGCCGGCGGCCGAGGTGCGGTGCGAGGCGACGTGCGAGGAGGTGGACTTCCGCGGGCCGCTCGCGGCGGCGGGGGTGGGGGAGGACCGGGTGGCGGTCGCGGCGCGGCGGAGCGACGGGCGGGTCGTGTTCGGGGTCGCGCGGATCGTGAGGGGTGCGTGGGACCCGAGCTCTCTGCGCCTGCGGCCGCTCGGCGACGGGCCGGCGCGGGCGGTGGCGATCGCTGCGAGCGGCGAGCCGGCGGTGCTCGCGGTCGCGGACGAGGGCGGGATCGGGCTGCACGCGATCGACGGGGACGGGGACGTCGAGGCGATCGGCCGCGCGGACGGCGCGCTGGCGACGCGGATCGACGTCGCGGCGCGCGAGGGCGAGCCCGCGCTCGTCGGATGGGTGGGGGCCGACGGCGCCGCCCGCGTGCTCGCGGTCGGGCCGGGCGGCGCCGAGGAGCTGCCGCTCGCGCCAGAGAGCGCCGCCCTCGACGTGGCCGTGGCCTTCGACGAAGACCTGCCGGTCGCGGCGTTCGCCTCGCCCGCCGGGGTGGTCGTTCGATGGCGGGACACCGAGCTTCGGCTGAGCGACCGGCCGGCGCGCGAGGTCGCGCTCGCGCCGAGCGGAGACGCGCTCCTCGTCGGCTGGGCGGAGGACGAGGGCGTGCTCGTCGCGCGCGCTCACCGAGGCGAGGTCCGAGAGGCGCCTCGGACGGTCGACGACGGCAGCCGTGCGGGGGAGCCTGCCCACCGCGTCGGCGCAGCGCTCGCGGTCCACGACGCCGCCGGCCGCGCCTTGGTCGCGCACCAGGATCAGACCGCCGGATGCCTCGTGCTGGTCGAGGACGGAACCGGGCGGCGCGACGTCGCCTCGCCCGGGCGGACGCGGGGGATGCACGTGGCGATCGCCCGTGCGGGGGGCGCCTCGTTCGTCCTCGACCTCGGCGCGCACGCGACTCGGGACGTGCGGATGACTCTCCACGTGACGCCGGCGCGTGTCGCTGCGTCGGGGCGGCAGGCGCGCTAGGCTTTCGTCGTGAAGCTACTGAAGCGGCTGGGCATCGGGTTGCTCAAGGGGCTCGTCGTCGGGGGCGCGGTCGGCGCGGCCTTGCAGCTCGGCCTCGGCTGGACGCAGACGACCGGGCTCCTCGGTTACCTGCTCGCGATGGCGACCGGCGCGACCGCGGGCACGCTGGCGGGGACCCCGCCGTGGAAGGGCGAGGCCTGGATCGAAGCGGTCCTCAAGGGCGTGTTCGGCGTCGGGGTGGGCGCGCTCCTCTACTGGCTCGGGTCGAGCTTCGCGCCCTTCGGGCTGCCGCTCGCGATCGGCGGGGCACCGGACGGCGCCGACTGGACGTCGCTCCCCCTGCTCTACGCGCCCGCGATCGGGGGCGTCTACGGTGCGATCGTCGAGCTCGACAACACGGGCAAGCCGCCCAAGACGGCGGGCGAGCGTCCGAAGCCGAAGAAGTCACCGGCGGGTTGATCGGCCTCCGAGGCTGCACTACAGGGCTGTCCATGACTTCGCAGCCCTCGTATCGACCCGCCGGGCCCATCCAGCCCGGGACGAGCCTCGATCGCCACATCCTCGAGCGCGGCCGGCGCGCGCCCGGCGCGACCGGTGACTTCACGGGCCTCTTCCAGCAGATCGGGCTCGCCGCCAAGATCATCTACAGCCGCGTCCACCGCGCCGGGCTCGCCGGTATCCTCGGGATGACGGGCGACATCAACGTCCAGGGCGAGATGGTCGCCAAGCTCGACGACTTCGCCAACGAGACCCTGGTCCGGTCGGTCGAGGCCGGCGGCTACGTCTGCGCGATGGGCAGCGAGGAGGTCGAGGACGTCATCCCGGTCCCGGACGGCTACCCGAAGGGCAAGTACGTGCTGCTCTTCGACCCGCTCGACGGCTCGGGCAACATCGACATCAACGCCTCGATCGGGACCATCTTCAGCGTCTACCGGCGCAAGAGCGCGGGCGACGGGCCGGGAGAGCTCCAGGACCTGCTGCAGCCCGGGCGCGATCTCGTCGCGGCGGGCTACGTCATCTACGGCTCCTCGACGATGTTCGTCTACTCGACGGGCGAGGGAGTCTACGGCTTCACCTACGACCCGAGCGTCGGCGAGTTCTTCCTCTCGCACGACAACATCCGCATCCCCGAGCGCGGCAACACCTACTCG
>JBDIVX010000166.1:0-16624 GCA_039794305.1 Candidatus Neutrinellum sp. | reverse complement strand
GCGGAGGCGACGCTCCGGCGCCCGCCGAGGATCTGCGGGTGCTCGGCGCCGGCGCGACCTTCGCCGATCTCGTGGCGGCGGCGCGCCGCCTCGACGATCGGCAGGAGGCCGACTCGGAGGCGGGCTGCCTGCTCCGCGGCGCCGCCGGTACGCCCTGGCGCCTCGAGGCCGACCTCTCGGTCGCCGTCCGGCCGCTCCCGGACGCGCCGCCCGACCTCGACGCGCGCCTCGACCCGGCGAACCCCCCGGTGCGCGTGCTCACCCGCTGGGGCCAGCTCGCCTCGGCCGCCGGCGACCTCGCGCTCGTCGCGTTCACGAGCACGCCGCCGCTCCGAGCCGAGGGCGGCGCCGCCGTGTTCCTGACCGACGAGGGCGTGTACCTGCGCCGCGTGGGCCCTGCCGAGCTCGAGCCCTTCGGTCCCGTCTCGGCCGACCACGCCGGTGCGCGGCTGGCGCAGGCGCTCGGGGATCGCATCGTGCCGGTCTTCGTCAGCGCCGAGGCCGGGGTGAGCCTGGCACGGCTCTCGGACCTCCTGCGATGGCTTCCGGAAGCGGCGGCGGGGGTGACCGCGCTGGCGGTGGCGCTCGCCCCGGAGACTCGCCTTCCGGAGCCGGCGGAGCGCGCCGGCGACGAGTCCAACCTCTGCCCCGACGGACTGCCCGAGCCTGCGCCCGGCACCGAAGAGGGCGAGCTGTCGGTGCGCGACATCGTCGGGGCCCTCACGCCGCTCCGAGAGGGCGCGCGACGCTGCTTCGACGGGACGACCGGCGCGGCGGCGACCGGCGGACGCGTCTCGCTCGCGGTGCGCATCGGCCCCGGCGGCGAGCTGGCCGAGGCCTGCTTCACGAGCGACGAGATCGGCGACCCGGGCCTTCGGAGCTGCGTCCTCGAGGCCGCCCGCGCCACGCGCTTCCCGCCTCCGAGCCCTCCCGGCATCGTGGACGCCGTGGTGCCGCTCGTCTTCGAGCCCGACGACTCGCTCCGCCAGGCTCCGCTCTGCAGGTAGTGCCGTGACCGACTTCGTGCCATCCTCGTGACGCGGGTGGAGGTGAGGGTCATGCGGCGTCTCGTCTGGCTTGTTTCGGTGTGCGCCGCGATCGCGGCATGCTCGGCAGACGGCAACCCGCGCCGCGGCGGAGGCGGCGGGGGGAGCGACGGCGGAGGAGGCGGCGGAATGGACTCCGGCGGCGGCTCCGGGCTCGATGCCGGCGGAGGACGCGACGCGATCGCGCCGGCCGCAGACGCCGCCTGCGAGCGCATCGACGTCGCCGCCGAGCCCGGCACGGCCAACGTGCTCATCGTGCTCGACCGCTCCGGCAGCATGTACGACATGGGCCCGTTCGGCTCCGGTGTAGACCGGTGGACACCCGCCGTGATGGCGATCAACACCGCGACCAGCGCGCTCGAGGACCGCATTCAGTTCGGGCTCATGCTCTTCCCGGGCAACGTCGCGGTCGACCAGTGCAGCGCCGGCATGGTGCGCGTCGCCTGCGGCCCCATGAACGCCTCGAGCATCATGGCCGAGCTATCGGGCGATCCGTCGGCGCTCGTCGGAGGCGGGACGCCGATCGCCGCGAGCCTCATGGCCGCGCGCACCGCGCTCGCTTCGCTCGAGGGCGACAGCTACGTCCTCCTCGTCACCGACGGGGCGCCGAACTGCAACGGCGCGCTCGACGGGGCCAGCTGCCGCTGCACGGGGCCGAGCTGCTTCCTCAACAACCTGAACTGCCTCGACGACGTGAACGCGGTCGCCGCCGTGGAGGCGCTCGCGGCCGCCGGCATCGGCACCTACGTCATCGGCTACGACACCGCCGGGTGGGCGGACGTGCTGGACGCCATGGCCGCGGCCGGCGACACGGGACGGGCTACCCACTTCCCCGTCGGGGATCGGGCCTCCCTCGAGACCACGCTCCGCGACATCGGCGGCAGCGTGGTCTCGTGCACCTACGAGCTGGCCATGCCGCCCGGCGACGTCCGCTACGTCCGCGTCACGGTCGACGGCACCGACGTCCCCCACGAGTCGGTTTCGGGGGACGGCAACGGCTGGGTCCTCGAGGGCGATCGCACCGTCACCCTCGTCGGCGCCCCCTGCGACGACCTCAAGGACGGCGAGTCGCACGACATCAGCATCGTCGTCGAGTGCGAGCCGGTGATCTTCTAGAGTAGACGGCCACGGTTCGGGAACGGATGTTGCCGAATCGTGTCGTCCATTCGGCGCTCAGTCGCCGATGCGCTCGCGGATCTTCGAGTTGATCTGCGAATGGCTGCGCTTGAAGTCGTACCAGCCACGGGCGATCTGGCTGATCGCGTCACGGTTCGCGTCCGGGTCGTAGGACTCGGACGCCTCGACCGCGGCGATGAAGTTGCTCCAAGCGCTCCGGAGCTGTGAGGTCGCCTCGGCGAGCTGGGTGACGTCCGCCTGCATGTCCTCGGGCGGGATCAGCGTGTCGAGCTTCGGCCGCAGCTCTGCGAGCTTCGGGAGACAGTCGTCGCGCACCTGCGCGACGTACCGCTTGCTGCCCTGCAAGGCGCGCCGGTCGATCTGGGACTGGAGCGCCTCGTTGTCCGTGATCTCCGCGATGTTCGCGCCGCGCAGCGCGCAGCCCCAGAACTGGTCGAAGTGCTCCTGCTTGAGGCCGTTGACGTTCCGCCCGAACGTCCGGTAGGCCTCGCCCTCGCCCCCCGAGGCGAGCAGGACCACCGTGAGCCCGACGGCCGCCGCCACGGCCAGGATCATCCCGGCGAGCATGCGGCCCTTGCCCTTGCGCATCGCCTTCTCTTCGGCGTCGAGGGAAGGCCCGCCGAGCGGGCTCGACGGCAACTGCCCGCCACCCACGCCAAGGTTCTCGTTGGGATCGCCCATCCGATCACTCCTCGCCGAGGTCGAGCCTGAGCTGGCTCCCCGGCTCACGCAGTTGGAGTGTCGACGGGTCGCCCAGGTTTAGCAAGGGTCCACCGCCTTCCTCGCCCTCGCCGAGCAGCGATCCACCACCGCCGAGGGACGGCCCCGGTGCGTCCTGCCCGCCGAGCAGCGCCGAGTCGCCTCCGAGCTGGAAGTCGGCGTTCGGCAGGTCGCCTTCCGCCCATTCCTCGTCCTCCAGTTCCTCGGCGACCTCCTCGAGGGCCGTCGGGCCGAGGACCTGCTCGATCAGCTGCCGCACGGCCTGCTCCTGGCCGGCCGGGGCGTCCTCGAGGATCCGGTGCGCCTGCCGGCGCATCTCGTCGTAGCGTCCCGCCACCCGCAGCACGCGCGCGGCGTTCAGCCGGACGGTCCAGTCGTGTGGCCGGCGCTCGACCGCCTCCATGGCCTTCTCGGCGGCGCGCTCGGCCTCGTGCGTGGCGAGGTAGTAGTTCGCCCAGAGCATCGGCAGCATGGGCAGCTCGGGATCGAGCTCCTCTGCGCGCCGGAGCTCGGCCCCCGACTCGTCCACCTCGTCGCGCGACAGGTGCACCGCCGCCAGCGTCGCGTGCCCTCCCGCGAAGTCCGGGTGCCGCTCGAGCGCGGCGGCGACCTCGCGTGCAGCGCGATCGACGTCCTGCTTCGCGAGAGCGAGGCCGGCCAGGTTGTTGTGGCGCGGGGCGTCCGAGCGGAGCTGAGCGGCCGCCTCGAACTCCTGCGCGCCCTCCTCACTCCCACCCGACACGACGAGCACCGCACCCCGCACGCTCCGGATCTGCGGCGAGCGCCGATCGAGCTCGAGCGCGTTCTGCGCCAGCTCGAAGGCGCGCGCCGAGTCGCCCTCGTTGACGAGCAGGTGGATGGCGCGGTGGTTGAGGGCGGCGCCCACCGCCTGCACGTCGGTCAGCACGCGCACGTCGTCCTCCTCGGGCTCGGTGCCCCTGCCGCCGTACGGGTCGAAGAGCCGGGGCGTACCCTCGCCCGGCTCCCCCTGGTAGACCGCGACGCCGTAGTAGCCGAAGTGCCCCGACGGGTCGGGCGGCGAGCGGTCGCCGGGGAAGGCGTACACGTCGGCCACCATCGCGTCGACCCCGACCGCCCGGAGCCCCGCGACCGCCAGCGCCGCCACCTCGAGCGGGTAGAGCTTCTTGCGCGCGCCGTCCTGCGCGAGCGCCTCGAGCGTCCGAGCCGGACCGTGGATCGGCGTGTCGCGCGGCGACGACGTGGGCCACGGCACGAAGGCCTGCTTGCTCGCCCGCTCCCGGATCGCCTCGACGATCGCCTCGGCCTTGGCCCCGGCCGAGCCCGCGCCGTCGGTGGCCTCCTCGGCCCACTGCTCCACGGGCTCGCCGGCCTCGAGCATGCGCACGAGCTCGTCCTCGGCGCGGGCGCCGAGGTTGCGGAGGTGGCCGAGGAGCTCCGAGCGCTCGAGCGGACGCAGGGGCGCTTCGCCGCTGACCGTGTCGGGCGTCTCACGCGCCCAGATCACGTAGCCGGCGACGATCGCAGCGGCGACGCCGGCCACCACCGCGGGGACGAGCCACTTCGGGCGCTCGGCATCGGGTGCTTCCTTGCCGATCTTCTCGATCCCGTGCACGCGCATGCACTCGGGACATCGCGGCTTGCCTTCGCCCTCGTGCTCGAAGCGCTTGTCGCAGTGAACGCAGAGGTATTTCATTTGCGAGACTCGAGGAATCGTTCGAGCAGGACCAGGCGGTCGTTGCCCCAGAACAGCTCGTCTCCGACGAACATCGCCGGCGCCCCGAAGGCGCCCCGCTCGACCGCCTCCCCCGTCCAACTCCGGAGCAGGTCCTTTACTTCCGGCTCCTCGGCCGCGGCCGTCACGGCCGCGCCGTCGAGCCCGCAGCCGTCCGCGACCTCGCGGATGACCGCGGGGTCGGACACGTCGCGGTCGTCGGCCCAGTATGCCCGGAACAGCGCCAGGGCGAACCTCGGGAGCTCGTCCGGCGTCGAGCGGGCCACCGCGACGAGCGCGCGTTGGGGCTTGAGCGTGGCGAGCGGGAACCGCGAGGGGAACCGGATGTCCACGCCGTAGAGGTCGGCCCAGCGCGCGAGGTCCTTCATCATATAGCGAGCCTTGTGCGCGACGCGGGCCGGCATCTCGTTGCCCGTCTCCTTGAACACGGCGCCCAGCAGGAACGGACGCCACCGCACGTCGGCTCCTGCGCGCTTCGCCACCGCTTCGATCTGCGTCGCGGCGAGGTAGGCGTAGGGCGAGCCCACGTCGAAGAAGAAGTCGATCACCGGCCGATCGTTCATGGGGCCGGGAGGCTAGCAAATGGAGCCGGCAGGCGCGAGGAGACGCCGGGCGGGACGCGATGTGCGATGCGAAGTATCCTCCGGCCGGTGTGTCGTCGGCTGACCGTGGGGCTCTCGTTCGTGGTGGGGATGGCGGCGTGTGCCATCGACCGCCACGGCCTCCACGAGCCCTCGTCCGAGGATGCGGGCCCCGCGGGTGAGTGCCCGGCGGGCTTCGTCGACGCGGACGGCGACCTCGACAACGGCTGCGAATACGAGTGCGCGCCCACCTCGCCGCCCCTGGAGGTGTGCGACGGTCTCGACAACGACTGTGACCCCGAGACGGCGGACGGTGCGGACGATCCAGGGATCGGAGCGGCGTGCGACGGCTCGGACGAGGACCTGTGCGAGGAAGGGAGCACGGTCTGTGTCGGTGGGCGCACGGTCTGCGACGACCCCACCGACAGCACGCACGAGGTCTGCAACGGCGTCGACGACGACTGCGACGGCGACGTCGACGAGGACGCGCTCGACGCAGTCCAGCGCTACCTCGACCGCGACGCCGACGGCTGGGGCGGAGAAGTCGCGACGTCGATGGATTGCGGAGCTCCGCCGGACGGGGAGTCGGACGTCCCGGGCGACTGCGACGACCTCGACCCCGACGTGAACCCCGGCGCGGGGGAGACGTGCAACGGCGTCGACGACGACTGCAACGGGACGATCGACGACGCGCCGGGCGGGTGCGACTGCATCGGAGAGGCGCGCGGATCGGCCGTCTACTCCTTCTGCCGGACCCACCGGAGCTGGACCGACGCGCGCGACGACTGCGGAGGCCGCTCGGCGCACCTCGTCACCGTAGACGACATGGCGGAGCACGACTGGCTCGTCGAGCGAGCGGTGCACTACGAGGACACGCCCTGGTGGATCGGCTTCAACGACCGCGGCAGCGAGGGGGACTGGGAGTGGGTGGACGGCTCCCCGGTGACGTTCACCGCCTGGCACGACGGCGAGCCGAACGACGGCGACTGGCTCAGCAGCGAGAACTGCGCGACGATGTGCACGTTCTCCGACCGGACCTGGAACGACACGGCCTGCCACGATACGCGCCCGTACGTCTGCGAGAAGCTGGTGCCATAGAGCGGCGGGATGGGCGGCGGCCTGACGGCATGGCAGGCTTCCCGCGATGGCGGCGGCGGAAGATCTGGACTGTCTGGCCTGCGGGGCATGCTGTCGCACGGGCACCGACGGCCGCATCCCGATCCCGCCCGAGGACCTCGTCCGCTGGCGCGCCATGGGGCGCGACGACCTGGCCGAGGCGGTCCAGCCCGGCCACTTCGGCGTGGCGGGGTTCGCGACGCGCCCGGACGGCTCGTGCGTGCACCTCGGAACCGAAGCGAGCCCGAACGCCTGCCGGATCTACGAGATCCGCGGGACCACGTGCCGCGAGTTCGACAAGGGCAGCCGCCAGTGCCTCGAATTCCGGCGCGACTTCGGGATCGAGTGATGCGGCTCACGGCGATCACCTGGAACGTCCACAAGTGCATCGGCGGGGTGGACCGCCGCTACCGGCCGGAGCGGGTGATCGAGCTGCTCGCGCACCATCGCCCGGAATTCCTCTTGCTGCAGGAGGTGGACGAGGGGGCGCGGCGGTCGCGCTATCACCGGCAGGTCGATCTGATCGGAGACGCGCTCGGGATGCGCCACCGCCTCTTCCACGTGACGCACCGGTTGCGCAACGGGGGACGCTACGGCAACGCGATCCTCTCGCACTGGCCGCTCTACGACGAGCACTACATCGATCTGACCATCGGGCGCAGGAAGCGCCGCGGCGCGATCTACGCGAAGACGCGCGTCCGCCATGGCCGTCACACGCGCACGGTGGCCCTCTACAACCTCCACCTCGGTCTGGCCGGGACCGAGCGCAAGCAGCAGCTCGAGATCTTCCTCGCCAGCGCGCCCTTCCGCGGCCTGCACGAGCGCACTCCGGTGCTCTTCGCCGGAGATCTGAACGACCTGTACGGCACGCTCGGCCCGAAGCTGCTCGAGCCCGCCGGCTTCCGGCGCGCCGACCGCCGCGAGCCGACCTTCCCCGCCTGGGCCCCGGCCCGACCGCTGGACAGCATCTTCGTCCGAGGCGACATCGAGGTGCGCGATTGCCGCGCGTCCCGCGTGCAGCTCGCTCGCGTCGCGAGCGATCACCGTCCCCTGATCGCCGAGCTCCGGGTCCCGGTCTGAACGGGCAGCCACCACGCGAACGACCCGCTGGCCCTTCCGGTATCGGCGCCGGAGATGGGGCCGGCGTGGGCGCCGGGGCCGACACGCATCGGCCGGTACTCTGCTACGGTTCACGCGCATGAGGGCCGCCGCCTACGACCGGTTCGGACCACCGGAGGTGCTGGAGGTTCGCGAGGTGCCCGAGCCACCGGCCAGGCCGGGCGTCTCGCGCGTCCGAGTCCACGCGGCCGCGCTCAACCCGAAGGACGTGCTGCTCCGAAAGGGCAGGATGCGCTGGGTCGCGCGCGCTCCGTTTCCGCGCATCCCCGGGTACGACGTGGCGGGCGAGCTCCTCGACCCGGCGCCCGGCCTTCCCGCCGGGACCCCCGTGTTCGGGATGATCCAGTCCAACGCGGGCGGGGCCTGCGCCGAGGTCGCGGCCCTCCGTCACGACGAGCTCGGGCGCAAGCCCGACGGGCTCGACATGGTCGAGGCGGCGTCCTTGCCGCTGGCCGGGCTGACGGCGCTCCAGGCGCTGCGAGACGAGCTCGCCGTGGAGCCCGGTCAGACCGTGCTGCTCAACGGCGCCTCCGGGGGGGTCGGCACGCTGGCCGTGCAGATCGCCAAGGCTCTCGGTACCCGCGTGATCGCCGTCTGCTCGGGTCGGAACGCAGAGCTGGTGACGGGGCTCGGCGCCGACCGTGTCGTCGACTATACCGCGCGCCGGGCGGAGGACGAGCGGGGGCTCGACGCGGTCTTCGACATCTTCGGCAGCCTGCCCTGGGCGCGGGCGAAGGGGATGCTCCGTCCGGGTGGGCGCTACTGCACGACGATCCCGCGCCCCCGCTCCGCCGCTCGCGGGCTGTTGCGGCGGGCCGGGCTCCACCGCGCAGCGCTGGTCCTCGTCCGGAGCCGCCGCGCGGACCTCGAGCAGCTCGCGGCGTGGGTCGACGCCGGCCTGCTCCGGCCCGTGGTGGATCGGGTGCTGCCGCTCGAAGAGTCCCGCGAGGCGCACGCCTACGTCGAGACGCGTCGGGCGAGGGGCAAGGTCGTCGTCACGATCGGGCTCGCGTAGGTCGCGTCCCGCGGTCGCCTTCGGAGATGTCAGTTCGCGTCCAGCTCCTCGATGGCGCGGGTCGCTGCGCGGTTGTCGGGGTCCAACCGGAGGGCCTGCCGGAAGGACTCGGCAGCGAGGTCGTCGCGCCCGGCCAGCCGGTAGGCGCGGCCGAGGGCGGCGTGGTAGCCGGAATGAGTCGGCGCGAGGCGGACGGCCTCCTGGTAGGCCTCGACCGCGGACTCCGAGTCTTCGAGCCGGAGCAGAGACGCACCAAGCGCGGCGTGCACGCCGGAGTGTGCGGGGTTGTGGTAGGCCGCCGTGCGGTAGGCATCGGCGGCCTCCCGGAACCGGCCCGCGCGGAAGTGCCCGAGGCCGAGCTCGCGCTGCCGCTCGAACTCCGCGAGGTCGCGCTCGTGCTGGGACGGCGCGGCGTCGGGCGGCTCGGGTTGCACCGCCTCGACAGCGGCGGCGACCGCCCGCGGGTCGACGGCCTCCGTCTCCGCGTCGCCCGAGGACAGAAGCAACACGAACGCGGCCGACGCGGCCAGGCCGCCCAGCCCTGCGCCGAGCCACACCCGCCGCGTCGCGCGTGGGCGTCGCTCCCGGAGCTCCCCCGTCTCGGCGTCCTCCCGCTCCTCGTGCGCGACCAGCCGCGGAGTGGCGAGCGGATCGAGCACCTCGAACATCGCCGTGGCGCTGTCGAGGCCCATCTCGACGCACTGCTTCAAGGCCCGCCCGTGGGCCTCGCGGACGTCCTCGAAGACCTTCCCCATGAACCGCTGGATGTCGGACTTGCGCACGATGCCCTTGGCCGTGCGCATCACCTCGTCGAGCGCGACCTGCATCTCCCGCGCGCTCTGGAAGCGCTTGTCCGGCTCCCGCTCGAGCGCACGCGCCACGACCTGGTCGAGCCCCTTCGGCATGGGACGCCCGACCGCCTCCGACAGGAGCGGGATGGGCATCGTGAGGGTCTTCTGGAGCGTGTCGGCGGGGTTGTCGGTGTAGAACAGCCGCTTGCCCGAGACCGCCTCCCACAGGACGATTCCCAAGCTGAAGAGGTCCGCGCGCGCGTCGAAGTGGTCGAGCGCCTGCTCCGGCGCGATGTACGCGAACTTCCCCTTCTTCTGATCCGGGTCCGTGACCTCGTCCTGCGTCTTCGCCTTGGCGATGCCGAAGTCGACGATCTTGATCACACCGTCGTACGTGATCATGACGTTGGTCGGCGAGATGTCGCGGTGCACCACGTTGAGGGGCGTCCCGTCGAAGTCCTCGAGCGTGTGCGCGTAGTGGAGCCCCTCGAGCACTTCGCTCGCCACGTGCGCAGCGATGGGGATGGGCATCGGCCGCCCCGCGCTCCGGAAGCGCCCCATCACGCGGCCGAAGGTCTGCCCCTCGAGGTACTCCATCGCCAGGAAGTGCGAGTCGCCCACCGCGCCCACCTCGAGCGTCTGGACCACGTTGGGGTGGTTCAGGCGCGCCGCGAGCCGGGCCTCGTCGAGGAACATCCGCACGAACACCTGGTCATCCTCGAGGTGCTCGAGGAGCCGCTTGATCACGACGAGCTTGCGGAACCCCGCCGGCCCGGCCGCGATCGCCAAGAAGACGGCCGCCATGCCGCCGGTCCCCACCCGCGCCACGAGGGTGTACTTGCCGAAGGGCTCCGGCGGAATCGGGTCGAACCCCTCCGGCAGGTGGCCTCGCAACTCCTCCTGCGCGTCCCCCATCGCCGCGTCAATGTAGCGCGGGCGGGCAACGGTGGGGGGATCTCGACGCCGAAGCGCGTACAATCGCCCGCGGGAGGATGGACAGGATGCGCTTTTCCGGCTCGATGCTCGCGGTGGCCTTGGCGGCCGCCACGTTCTTCTCTTGGGGATGCCACGGCCGCGGAGACCGCGGCGGCGGCGGAGGGGGCGGAGGCGGCTCGGACGCGAGCGCCGACGGCTCGGCTTCCGGCACGGACGGGGGCGGCGCCGGCACGGACGGGGCGACCCCGGGCACCGACGGCGGAGGCACGGGCACCGACGGCGGAGGCACGGGCACCGACGGCGGGAGCGGCGCCCAGGGCACGTGCGACCCCGCGTGCCTCGAAGGAGCCGGCGCCATGTGCTGCACCGACTGCGGCTGCGGCGGGGCCACGGTGCGCTGCGAGCCCCGGTGCGAATCCCCGTTCATGTGGGACTGCGAGATCGGGTGCTGCTTCGACTACACCACCTACGAGTGCGCTTGCCCGGCCGGCACCGAGTGGGACGCGGAGTCGTACTGCTGCAAGGACACGGGCGGCACGTGCGTGCTACCCGCCCCTTGATCACTCGCTGAACAGGTCGTCGATGTCGGCCTTGGTCAGCCCCTTGAGCGGGCTGCCCTCGGTGCTGAGCACGTTGCTGACGAGCTCCCGCTTCTTCGCGCTGAGCTGGAGGATCTTCTCCTCCACCGTGCCGCGCGCGATGAGCCGGTAGACCGACACGACCTTCGTCTGCCCGATGCGGTGTGCCCGGTCGGTCGCCTGATCCTCGACCGCCGGGTTCCACCACGGGTCGAAGTGGATGACCGTGTCGGCGCCCGTGAGGTTCAGGCCGGTGCCGCCGGCCTTGAGCGAGATGAGGAACGCGCTGATCGAGTCGTCCTCGTTGAAGCGGTCCACGCGCTCGATGCGGTCCTTGGTCGAGCCGTCCAGGTACTCGTAGACGATGCCGTCCTCGTCGAGCGCCTGCCGGACGAGCTTGAGCATCTCGACGAACTGGCTGAAGACGAGCACGCGGTGGCCGCCGCTCGTCGCCTCCTGGAGGATCTCCCGGAGCGCGCCGAGCTTGCCGCTCTCGTCGTGGCCCCACTCGCCCGGCAGCTTCATGAGCCGCGGGTCGCAGGCCACCTGGCGGAGGCGCGTGAGCGCCGCGAGGATCTGGATCTGGGCCTTGCTGACGCCCTGCTTCTCCACCTCGCTCAGCACGCTCTTGCGGATCTCGCGCAGGATCTGCTTGTAGAGCTTCGACTGCTCTTCCGCGAGCGGGACGACGATCTCCTGCTCGATCTTGGCCGGGAGCTCGGGGGCCACGTCGCTCTTGGTGCGGCGCAGGACGAAAGGCTTGATGGTGTTGCGGAGCTTCTCCGCCGTCTCCTGATCGCCGCGGTCGATGGGCCGCGCGACCTTCTCCTCGAAGGTCTTGAGGCTCCCGAGCAGCCCCGGCGAGACGAAGTCGATGATCGACCAGAACTCGCTCAGGCGGTTCTCGATCGGTGTGCCGGTGAGCGCCAGCCGGTGCTGGGCCTCGAGGGCCTTGGCGGCCTGCGCCGTGGCGCTCATCGGGTTCTTGATGTGCTGCGCCTCGTCGAGGATGGCGTAGTAGAAGCCGAAGCTCCCGAGCAGCTCCTCGTCGCGTCGCAACAGCGCGTAGCTCGTGATGACGACGTCGGCGTCCTCGATCTTGTCCTTCTTGTCGTGCCGCCCCGGTCCCTGCCAGATGACCGTCTGCAGCGACGGCGCGAACTTCTCGATCTCGCGCTGCCAGTTGGGCACGACGCTCGTCGGAGCGACGACGAGGCTCGTCCCCTTCTTCTTCGTCTTGCTCTTGGTCCAGAGCAGGAGCGCGATGGCCTGCAGCGTCTTGCCGAGGCCCATGTCGTCGGCGAGGATGCCCCCGCTCCCGAGGTTGTGCAGGAAGACGAGCCAGCTGAAGCCGATCTTCTGGTAGTCGCGGAGGGTCGCCTTGAGCGTCCTCGGCTTCGCGATCATCTCGATGCCGTCGACGTGCTCGAGCTTGTCGAACAACGTCCGCGCCTTCGGCGCGACGTTCGAGCGGTCGACGAGACGCAGGAGGTCCTGCACGCGACCGGCCTGGCTCAGCGGCAGCTTCTTCGCCGCTCCGTTGCCGCTCGTCGCGTAGATCTCGGCCATCCGCTCGAGGACCTCACCGACCCGCTCGGGGTCGACGGGCGCCCAGGTTCCGTCCGAGAGCTGGACCAGCCGGCGCCCCTTCTCGAGCGCCAGCCTGAGCTCGTGCTCGTCCACCGCCACGCCGCCCGCGTCGAAGTTCATCTCCAGGCTGAGCCAGTCGACGCCGCTCGAGACCCGCATCTGGGGCGTGACGCCCTCCTTGCGGATGGTGACGTCCACCAGGTCGTCCGGGACGTAGCGATCCCACGTCTCGGGCAGGGTGCCGATGCCCTCGGTCCAGAAGTGAATCGCGTCGTCACCGCGGGCGGAGAGCGCCTCGCCGGACTCGTCCACCTCGAACCCGAGGTTCATGACCTCCTGGACGGCGGCCATCTCGGCGCCGACGTCGCGCCGGACGACGCGCGGACGGGCCCGGTTGCCGTTCTTCGGCGGCAGGAACGCCAGCGGCGAGGGGAAGCCCTCGACGGGCACGTCGAACTCGTGCTCGCCGTAGGCGACCTTGAGCCGCACGTGGGCCTCGACGATGTCGCCATCGGCCTTGAGCACCAGCGCGGGCTGCGCGTCGACCAGGTCGGCGACCGAGCTCAGATCGGGCAACTCGGCGCCGAGCGACGCCGCGACGCGCGGGATGAACTCGGTGAGCAGCCTCGGCAGATCGCTCATCGGGTGCACGAGCGCCGGCGACCGGTAGAGGCGCTGTAGCCACGCCGGCGTCACCGCCTCGGCGATGGGACGCGCGAACCCGTCCATCTGGTCGATGTGCCAGCCCGGCGTGCCCTCGAACCACGCGCCGCTCGACAGCGGGAAGCGTCGCCCGCGGTCGCCGACGAACACCACGCGGACGCGCACGCCGTCCGACTGGGCGAGGTCGAGCTCGATCCGGGGCTCGAGCGGCTGGTCGATGAACCGGAGCTCCATGGAGGCCGGCTCGATGAGGACCCGGCGGCCCTTGAGCATGGTCAGGACCTCGGCCGCGTCCTCGCCGCGGAGCTCGGCGGTGGCCGGAGCGCCACGGGTCGTGTGGCGGGCCAGGGCGCGCAGCAGGTTCCGATCCTGCGTCGAGACCATGTTGAAGCCGGCCAGGGCGTCCGTGATGGGAACGGCGGACCGGGACCCCGCGATCACGGGCGTGACCGTGATGGAGGCCGAGCGCACGACGAGGCGGTACTCGAAGTCGTGGGACCTCGGGAGCTGCTCGGCGGGCATCCACGCGTCGAGGCTGCCGCGGTCCTGCGCGGACGGCGGCGCGACGCCGAGGTCACGCGCGGAGAGCACCTCGAGCTTGGACAGCGCCGGCTCGCTCGTGCCCGTGGCTGTGCCCCCGCGGCGACGGCGCCGCGAGCGGCGACGCTTGCCTCCGACCGAGACGGTCTGCGGGACGTGCAGGGGTCCGGTCTGCGCCTCCTTCTTGGTGCTCTTCTGCCCCTCCTGGGGCTGTTTGGGACGGGGAGGCCGCTCGCGGTCGCGCAGGGCCACGAGGAGCGCCGCCACGTGCTTGCAGTGCCCCGTGGGGCCGCGCCATCCCGGACAGGTGCACTTCGAGACGACCTTGTGCTCGTCGTCGAGCGCGACCTGGATCTCGTACGGAGCCTCGGCGTTGCGGACGGCGATCCGCGCGGTCGCCTCGTCGGCGTCCGCCTCGAGGTCCTCGACCGAGTTGCGACGCGCGTAGATGCGTCCGCGCAGGAAGGCGTTGCCGCCCGTGATGCGCTGGATCGCGCGGTCGGACAGCCTCCCGGCGAAGCGACGGATCGGAGCCTTGTCCGCCTCCGATCCTTGCTCGTAAGCGCCGTTCGACTCCTCGTCGTGGATATCGTTGTCTGAGCTCTCTGCGAGCGGGCTCTCGGCCATCTTCTTCGTCGGCCTCCTGCCGGGACGCCTCCGGGTGCCAGCAGCGCACCCGGCGACGGTCTCCCGCAGCGGACGGCCCTGCGTCTCGCGCCGAACCACGCCGCCCCCTTGCTCACTTACTCCCCTGGGGCAGGATCGGGATTCCGGCGGCGCAGCACCGGGCTATGAAAGGAACCGTACTCGGGGATGATTGCACCGGTCCGTCGCGTTCGCAACGGGTCCTGTACCAGTTTTTTGGTCCCGGCCGGCAATATGACAACCCCGGGGCGGCTGGCAAGGGGCCGGCCGCTACCCTGTCATCTTCGCCAGGATGACGTCCACGTTCTTCTTCGCGTCGCCGAAGAGCATCCGGGTATTCGGCTTGTAGAACAGGGGGTTGTCCACGCCCGCGTAGCCGGAGGCCATCGAGCGCTTCATGACGACCACCGTGCCGGCGTTCCACACCTCGAGGACCGGCATCCCGGCGATGGGGCTCGCCGGATCCTCGAGGGCCGACGGATTGACGATGTCGTTGGCGCCGATGACCAGCACGACGTCGGTGTCGGAAAGATCCTCGTTGATGTCGTCCATCTCGAGGACGATGTCGTAGGGGACGTTGGCCTCGGCGAGCAGCACGTTCATGTGCCCGGGGAGCCGCCCCGCGACCGGGTGGATGGCGAACCGCACGTTGGCGCCGCCGTCACGCAGCTTGCGGGCGATCTCCCAGAGCGGGGTCTGGGCCCGAGCGACCGCCATGCCGTAACCCGGCACGACCACGATGCTCCGGGCCTCCTTCAGCATGTCGACCACCTCGTCGACCTGCGCCTCGGTGACGGTGCCCACCGGGCCCGCCGCAGCACCGGCCGGCGCCGCCCCCTCCTGCGCCCCGAAGCCGCCGAAGATGACGCTCACGATGGAGCGGTTCATGGCGTGGCACATGATGTAGCTGAGGATGGCGCCGCTCGATCCCACCAGCGCGCCGGTGATGATGAGCATGTCGTTCTCGAGCATGAAGCCGGCCGCCGCGGCCGCCCATCCCGAGTAGCTGTTGAGCATGGAGACGACGACGGGCATGTCGGCGCCGCCGATGGCCATGACCAGGTGGACGCCGAGGACCGCGCTGATGGCCGTCACGACGAGGAGCCACTGCAGCCCGACCTCGGAGTGGCCGACCGAGATCGCGTCGATGGTGAGATAGGTCGCGGTCACGACCATGGCCAGGTTGAACAGGTGCCGCCCCGGCAAGAGCAGCGGCTTGCTCCGGATGAAGCCCTGGAGCTTCCCGAAGGCCACGACCGAGCCGGTGAAGGTGAGCGAGCCGACGAAGACGCCGATGAAGATCTCCGATTCGTGGATCGGCAGCTCGATGCCCTCGAGGCCCTCGGCGGGATCGAGGTAGCTCGCGAGCCCCACGAGCACGGCCGCGGCGCCGACGAAGCTGTGCAGGAGCGCGACGAGCTGCGGCATGGCGGTCATCGCCACGCGGGCCGCAAGGACGGCGCCGATGACCGCGCCAGCGGCGATGGCTCCACCCATGATGGTGTAGCCGGTCACCTCCGGGGCGAGCGCCGTGGCCACCATGGCGATGCCCATCCCGACGATCCCGTACAGGTTGCCGCGCCGCGCGGTGTGCTGCGCGCTCAGCCCCCCGAGGCTCAGGATGAACAAGACGCTCGCGGCGAGATAGGCGACGGTGAGGAGGCTGTCGGTCACGGTCGGCTCCTCCTCACTTCCGGAACATCCGCAGCATCCGCTGCGTGACGAGGAACCCACCCGACACGTTGATCATCGCGATCAGGATGGCGATGGCGCCGAGGACCGTGGCGCCGTTCAGCTCCCCCAGTTGCTGGTGGAGCATGCCGCCGACGATGATGATCCCGCTGATCGCGTTCGTGACGCTCATCAGCGGTGTGTGGAGCGCCGGCGTGACGTTCCAGACCACCTGCCAGCCGACGAACACCGCCAGGACGAAGACGGTGAAGTGGGAGAAGAAGCCGGGCGGCGCGTACAGGCCGAGCAGCGCGAGCCCCGCAGCCACCCCGAGCCCCGCGAGCGCCCCGCCGAGCTGCGGTCCACTCTTCCGCTCCACGCCCTCCTCGTGGATCTCGCGGATCTCGGTCTTCGAAGGAGGAGACTTCGGCTCCACCTTGGGCGGCGGCTCCGACGGCATCTTGGGCTTGGGCGGCGGCCACGTGATCTCGCCCTCGTGCACCACCATCGCGCCGCGGGTGACCTCGTCCTCGAAGTCGACGTTCCACTCGGCGCCGCCCATGTCGTGCAGGAGGTGGTAGACGTTGTTGGCGTAGAAGCCGCTGGCCTCGGTCGCCATGCGGCTGGGCAGGTCCGAGAACCCGACGATCTTCACGCCGCCGTGATCGACGTCCTCGCCCGGGACGGTGAGCTCGCAGTTGCCGCCCTGCTCGGCGGCCAGGTCCACGATGACCGAGCCGCGCTTCATGCTCTCGACCATGG
>JBDIVX010000165.1:0-16632 GCA_039794305.1 Candidatus Neutrinellum sp. | reverse complement strand
GGGCACGGCAGTGGCTCGCCGGCATCGCCAGGACGGCGCCGCCCGCCGCCGGCCGCGAGCTCGGCACCGCCGCCTGGAGCGCGGTGCGAGCCCTGTGATCGGGTGCGATGCCGCCGGCGAGGCCGTCGGTCTCCCGCCGGCAGCAACGCGCCCCTCGGGTCAGAGCTTCGCGACCGTCTCGCCCCACATCCTCATGAAGCCCTGGACGGCTTCGCCGTTGAACGCGTCCACCATGCCGAACCGGTCGAGGTGGAGGTTCCCGCGCATCATCCAGCGGGTCCACTCGTCGCTTCGCTTGATCTCGTGCAGCTTGTCGCCCTCACCGCGGATCATGAAGAACCCGTTCATGTCGCCGCCGTGCGCCGCCATCATCACCGGCTCGAAGCCCGTGATGCTCCCCTTCGACTTGAGCTCCGTCAGGTAGCCCACGAACTCCTCGAACATCCCGTGGGTGATCTTCTCCCGGCCCGTGATCGGTCGATTCCAGGCCACGATCATCATGTTCGTCTTCATGCGTATCTCCCCCTGTTGGTTGGTGGAGACCGCTGGCTAAGCGCCCGCTCCTCCCAGTCAATCCTCACCGGGCGAGGACGTGGGGGACCGGGTGAGCCTCCGCGTGCCGCGGAACCAGGCCTAGGCGGACGTCACTCGCGCTGCGCCGTCTCTTGTCGGAGCCGGGCAGGCGCCTCTGACGTCTCGGCGGGTCCCTCGTCCCGGCCGAGCTGCTCGAAGAGCCGGAGGTCCCTCTCCTCGTCTTCTTCGGCGCGCCCGAGCGCGTCGAGGTGCCGCTCTGCCTCGGTCGCCATCCGCGAGACGCACGCAGAGGCGAGGAGCGCCTGCCGCGGCGACGGCGACGGACCGGCCCGCCGGATGGCGGCAGATGCGGCGAGCAGGCTGCTGTGCGCGCGCGCGAGTCTCTGGAGGACGAGCTGGTGGCGCACCGCCCCGACGCCGTGCTCGCGGCGAACGGCCTGGGTGGCGCTCGTCAGACGCTCGTCGGTCGTTTGCCAGCGGGCACCGGCCCCCGCCAGCGAGTCCGGCACGTCCTCGTGGGCTCGCCGCCCCGGGTCGCCCGAGACGCCGACGAGGGCGGTCCCGACGTGCACGAGCAGCACGTCGTTGGCGCCCTCGAAGATCCGCGTGACGCGGCAGTCGCGGAGCATGCGGGCGACCCCCGTGTCCTCCACGTAGCCGAGCGCGCCGTGGAGCTGGAGCGCCCGGTCGCACACGTCGAACGCCCCCTCGCTCGCGATCACCTTGAGCGAAGCGGACGGGAGCGAGATGGGCTCGTTGCGGTCCTCGAGCCCCGCGACGTGGTCGAGGAGCGCCTCCATCGCGTACAGCCGACAGGCCATGGAGGCCACGTGCGCGCGCGTCGCACCGAAGCTCGACAGCGTTCGGCCGAACTGGCGGCGGGTCTCGACGTGCGCGAGCGTCGCCTCGAGCGCGGCCCGCGCCGTGCCGACGCACCCGGCCGACATGAGCGTGCGGCCCCACTCGAGCACCCGGTGGGCGTGCGCGATGCCGCGTCCCGGCGTGCCGAGGACGTTCCGCATGGGGACGCGGGCACCGTCGAACGTCACGGTGACCGTCGACGAACCGCGCAGGCCGAGCTTGTCCTCCTCGCGCCCGATGATCACTCCCTGCGTGTCCGCCGGCACACAGACGAGCGACGTGCCCCGCGCCCCTCCGAGCTTCGGGCTGCGAGCGAGCACGGTGAAGAGCCCGGCCTTCGCACCGTTGGTCACGTAGGCCTTCTCGCCGTTCAGCTCGAGCCCACCGTCGACCGGCTCCGCGGTCGTGCGGACGGCCGTGAGATCGCTGCCGGCGGACGGCTCGGTCGCGCAGAACGACGCGATCCACTCACCGCTGGCGAGCCGCGGCAGCCACTCGTCCCGAATCTCGTCCTGGCCGAGCTCGACGAGGCCTCGCGTCCCTAGCCCCGCGTGCAGGCCGAGCATCGTGGCGACCGAGCGGTCCACGCGCGCGACCTCGGCGATCACCTGGCACGCCTCGCCGAGGGACAGCCCGAGGCCGCCCCATCGCTCGGGGATCGTCAGGCTGAACAGCCCGAGCGACGAGGCCCGCGCGACGATCTCGGGCGGGATGGCGCCATCGCGGTCGATGGCCGCAGGATCGATCTCGCGTTCGCTGAAGCGGCGGGTCTGGGACAGGACCAGCTCAAGCATGGCCGGCCGCGGCTTCCCCGCGTTGCGCGTCCCAGCTCCGCTCGACGAAAGCGCAGGCATCGGCCACGGTCGCGATGTCCATCGCCTCCTCCATCTCGAGGTCGATCCGCAGCTCCTCGCTCAGCGTGGAGAGCAGCTCGAGGCTCTGGAGCGAGTCCATCCCGAGGTCCTCCCGCAGCCGCGACTCGGCTCGAACCGTGCTGGGGTCCACCTCCAGGATCTCGGCGATCAAAGAGGTCACGCGCTCGCGTCGGGTGTCGGCGTCCATCGTACGTCTCCTTCAAGGCTGTGCTTCGCCGGCGGCCGCCACCCGCGTCGCCGGGATGTAGCGGAAGCGCCGGTACCAGTCGTGCGCGCGGTCGAGGGCGTCGGCGAGGGGCTCGAACCCGAGTCCCAGCTCGCGCACGGCGCGCTCCGACGAGACGGGCTGACCCGTCACGATCAGGTCGACCAGCTCGCGCGGGACGGCGACGCGGCGCCGCTCGGGGGCTGCCGCGCGCTCGTCGGAATCGGCCCGCTCGCGGGCCGGCCCCGGATCGAGCCGTTCGGGCGGCATGCGTCCGCCGTAGCGACCGATGATCTGGCCGAGCAACGAGCCGACCGTGATGGTGTGCCCGCCGACGACATAGCGGCTGCCAGGAGCGGCGGAGGCCGCACGCACGTGCGCCCGCGCCACGTCGCCGACGTCGACCAGGTTGACGATCCCGTCGACGTACCAAGGGAGCTCGCCGCGCACGGTTCCGACGAGGAAGCCCCCGGTGCCGCACCGCACGTCCCACGGCCCGATGCAGCCGCCGGGGATCACGGTGACGGCACGGAGCCCGCGCGCCTCGGCCGCCTCCACCTCGCGCTCCATCGCCCACTTCACCGCGCGGTAGACGCTGTCCTCGGGGATCTCGGCGGGGACGTCGCGCTCGTCGGCAGGCCGGCCGGACGGAGCCGGACCGAGCGCGCCGGTGGAGGAGGTGTAGACCAGGCCCGGGACGCCCGCCTCGAGCGCCGCGTCGCAGGCGTTCCTCACCTGCCTCGTTCCGGTCTCGATCGCGGCCTCGCGGTCGATGGAGTAGCGCGGGTAGTACCCGGCGGCGAGGAAGACGACGTCGACGCCTTGCATCGCCCGCGCGAGCGACGGCGCGTCCTCGAGGTCCGCCTCCACGAGCTCGACGGGACGCTTCCGCAGGAACGCGGTGACGCTCCGGCGCCGCCGGGTCACGCGCACCTCGACCCCGTCCTCGAGCAGCGCGTCGACGAGGTTCAGGCCGAGGAAGCCCGTCCCGCCCACCACGAGCGCGCGCTTCACCGGGGACCTCCGGCGGCCAGGAGGTCGCGGCACGCGCCCCGGCGCACCTTCCCGCTGGTGGTCCGCGGCACGGTCCCGATCGGCCACAGGTGCACCTCGTCCGCCTTCACGCCGAGCGCGGCGAGCAGCTCGCCCGTGATCGCGCGGCTCAGCTGCTCGCGGTCCGGCGCCCGCGCCTCGGCCACGACGACCAGATCGTCGGTGCCGGTCGTGTCGTTCGGCCGGCCGAACGCCGCGACGGCGCCACCGACGCCCGGCACCTCTGCGGCGACCCGCTCGACGTCGTGGGGGTGGATGTTCCGCCCTCCCTTGATGACCACGTCCTTCTGGCGGCCGACGACGAACAGCTCCCCTTCGCGCACGAAGCCGAGGTCCCCGGTGCGCAGCCACCCGTCGGCGAGCGCCTTCGCGGTCGCGTCGGGGTTCCGGTAGTAGCCGTCCATGAGCGACGGCCCGCTCACCTCGATCTCTCCGACGACGCCCTCGGGGACCGTCGCGCCGTCCCGTCGCACGCGGACCGCCGCTCCGGCGACCGGGCCCCCGCACGAGACGGCCTCGCGCGCGCCGGCGTCCGTGGCGCCGACCGTGACCAGCTCGCGGTCGAGGGCCGGGAAGGTCACCGCGAGGGTGGACTCGGCCATCCCATAGACGGGCATCACGGAGGCGGAGCGGAACCCGTTCGGGCCGAAGCGATCGGCGAAGCGGCGCACGGTCGCGGCCTGGACCGGCTCGGCGCCGTTCAGCGCCCGGCGCCACCGGTCGAGCCGGACCTCCGGCAGGTCGCCCGCGCGCGAGACGCACAGCTCGTAGGCGAAGTTCGGCGCGGCGGAGACCGTCGCCCCCGTCTCCGACAGGAGCGTGAGCCACCGGGCCGGGCGCATGACGAACGCGTCCGGCCGGAGCAGGTGGATGGGATAGGGATGGCACAAGCCCGTGAGCACCACGCCGACCAGGCCCATGTCGTGGAAGAGCGGGAGCCAGCTCACGCCGACGTCGCCCTCCCCGATCTCGAGCCCCCGCACGATCGCCCAGGCGTTCGACGTGAGCGCTCCGTGCGAGATCACGGCGCCCTTCGGTCGGCCGGTCGTGCCGGACGTGTACTGGATGAGCGCGGTGTGGGACGCGTCGAGCGAGGGCAGCCGCGGGTCGAGCGGCGGCGCCCAGCTCAGGTCTTCGGGCACGAGCACGCAGGCGAGCGCGCCGCTCAGCCGTTCGCTGCGCCCGAGCGCGTCGCGGACGCGGGGAGACGTGAGGAGGATGCGCGCGCCGGCGTCCTCGACCACCGTGGCCAGGTTTTCGAGGTACCGGTCGAGCGAGCCGAAGGTCATCGGCGAGGCGAGCGGGACCGGCACCGCGCCCGCGAGCATGGTCCCGACCATCGCGTGGACGAAGTCGGCGGACGTGGGCAGCAGGATGGGCACCCGGTCGCCCTTGCGAACCCCGCTCCGCCGGAGGGTCGCGCTCCACCGCCAGGCCCCGTCCAGCACCACCCGCGCCGGCAACGGCTCCGGCTCGCGCGTGACGTGCAGCGTGAACAGCTCGCGGTCGGCCGCCGCGCCGGCCTCGAGCGCCGCGACGACGGTGTCGTGCGCCGGGCGCGATCGATCCGCGCTCTGTAGCTGTGCGGCCGCGACCGTCGGTTCGGCCGCGCCCGCGTTCGGGCGCCCTCCGTCCATGGCGGTGCGGGACGGTGGAGCACCCCCGCCCTGGTGTCATTGAGTTAAGTCAACCGACCTATCGGCCGGTTTTTTCAAAGGGTTCGTACCCTTGCCAGCCGTGGGCCTCCGGATACTCGCGCCAGGGGCCCTCACAGGAGCTGCTCCGGGCACAGGCCTCGCATGGCGGCCCCTTGCGCTTGCCCTCGCCCCGCCTCCAGTCGGAGAACGCGAGCGGCTCGCCGTCGAGGTCGACGACCGTGGTCTCCGGGATTCGATCCTCGACGACCGCGTCCTCGAGCCCCCGCATGAAGCACACCGGCATGGCCTCGACGACCACGCGCATGCCCCGCGCGCGGCCCACCCGGACCGCCTCCCGCACCGCCGCTGCGGCCTCGTCGAGCCGCGGGACGACCTCGTCGAACCGCTCGGCCGCCGTCCCGACCGGGTGGACCATCGCGAGCTGGGCCTGCCGCACGCCGGCGTCCGCGAGCAGCTCGAGGGTCGCCCCGAGGCAGTCGAGGTTGCCTCGCTGGACCACGGTGTTCGTCACCACCGTCGCACCCGAGGCGACCGCGTTGCGCATCCCCCGGAGCGTCTGCTCGAAGCTGCCGGGTGCGCGCGTGAGCCCGTCGTGCACCTCCGCGCTCGCGCCGTGCAGAGCCGGCGACAGCTCGGTGGCCCCGGCCCGGAGCAGCGCCTCGACGACCTCGGGGTAGCCGAGCATGCGGCCGTTGGTCTGGACCTGGATCGGGGCGTAGCCGGCGGCACGCGCCGCGGCGATCAGCCGAAGCAGATCCTTGCGGATGGTCGGCTCGCCGCCCGTGAGCACGATGCCCCGTCCGGGCCGGAAGGCAGCCCGCATGCGCTCGAGCAGCTCCGGGAGGGGCACGAGCCCGACCTCGCGACGCTTCTCGCCCTGGGCGCAGAAGACGCAGCGGTTGTTGCAGGCAAAGCCCACCTTGAGGTCGGTGCGCTCGCTCATGTGTGGAGATAGTGACTGCGCGGCCGGGCCGTCGTCCAGCGCTCGAGCACACCGAGGACCTTCGGGTCGCCGGAGGCGATCTTGCCGAAGAGGTAGTCGAGGATGCCCATGTAGACCCAACAAAGGCCGTTGTCCTGCATCCGGCCGAAGAGGCTGCCTTGCGTCTTGTGGTTGTAGACGGGGCACACGCCGCAGTAGGGCTGGTACGCGCACGCCGAGCACTCCGGCTGAGCGTCCAGGTTCGACGCGAGCGCGATGGCGCGCACGGTCGGGTGGCCCATCAGCTCGCGGTAGCTGCTCGATGCGACCTCGCCGATGCGGAAGGTCTCGTCCCCTTCCGCCCGCAGCATCCGCCCCTCGTCGCACGTGTAGATCGCGCCGTCCCAGTCGTAGGCGACCTGGCCGATCCCCGCGCCGCAGGGGCTCCGGATGTCGAGGTAGTTGGGCTCGTCGCCGGTCAGGATCTTGGTGAGGAAGATCGAGGCGAACCGCTCGAGGACCTCGACCCCGCGGAGGTTCAGCTCGATCATGTAGTCGACCGCCTCCCGGTAGAACTCGAGGAACGCGTCGGCGTCGTAGCCCAGCCGCTCCCAGGCGCGCCCGGCGAAGCCGAAGGGATCGAGGGGCCGGAGGAAAAGGGCGCGACAGCCGAGGTCGACGTAGGTGTCCACGACCTCCCTGAAGGCCCGGGTCGTCGCCCGGGTGGTCGTGAGCAGCGCCTCGACCCGGTAGAGGGTCGGGTCGAGGCCCATGGCCTCGTATTCCTCGTTGATCCGGCGGATCCAGCGGACGGTCTCGCCGTGAGCGCTCCCGCCGGGCAGCTTCCGCTGGCCGTCGTGGATCTCGGCGGGCCCGTCGATGCTCGTGCAGACCTGGACCTTGTGGTCGAGGAGCCACCGCAGCTTCTCCTCGTCCATGAGCGACAGATTGCTGACGAGCGTGAACTCGAGCTGCTTCTGGGCGACCTGGTTGCGCTCGAGCGCGTGCTCGACGGCGTGCTTCACGACGTCGAACGCGACGAGGGGCTCGCCTCCCTGGAACTCGATGGTGACCGAAGGGCTCGTGCTCCGGAGGGCGAGCTCGACCGCACGCTCCGCCGTCTCCGGCGTCATGTCCGTGTGCGAGGCGCTCAACGGGGCGCGCGAGGCGTGGCAGTACGCGCAGCTCTGGTTGCAGCGGAGCGTGACGACGAGGATGTGCAGGTTCGGTCCGTACCCGAGGAAGGCCTTGCGCCGTTTCAGCGCCAGCGCAGCGCGGGGGACGTCGTACCCCTCGCGGAGGAAGTTCGCCTCCTCGAGACGGCGGCGCAGGGCCGGATCGGCGCCTGCGCCCCCGGCGCGGAACAGCTCGAGCTCCCGCTCGGTGAGCACCAGGAACCCTCCCTCCTGGTTCGTCACGACCACCCGGTCACCGAGCCGCCGGAACCGGAAGAACGCTGGAAACGCAGGCGAAACAGGGGGAGACGGCACCAGTGCCACCTGGGGAGGGTGCCGATGCGTCACCCCGTCGCGCTTGATCCCTGTCAAGCGCACCCCCCGATCCCCAGGGGAGCCTGCGCCGCTCGAGGACTCGAGGAGGGAACCGATGCGGACGACGATCGATCACCGGAGCCTGTACCGGCTTCCGTGGAACCTGGCCGACAACCCGATCGCCTGGCTCGAGCCGACCCAGGCCTGCAACCTGGCCTGCGACGGCTGCTACCGGAAGAACATCAAGACCCACAAGCCGATCGAGGAGGTGCAGTCGGATCTCGACGTGTTCGCCCGGCTCCGCAACTTCGACGGCGTATCCATCGCGGGGGGCGATCCGCTGATGCACCCGCGCGTGGTCGAGATCGTCCGGCGCGTGACGGCCATGGGCCGAAAGGCGATCCTGAACACCAACGGGCTCGCCATGACGCGCGAGATGCTGGTCGAGCTGAAGGAGGCCGGCCTCGTGGGCCTCACCTTCCACGTCGACTCGAAGCAGGGGCGTCCCGGCTGGCGGAACAAGACCGAGAAGCAGATGAACGAGCTGCGCAGCGAGTACGCCGATCTCGTGGCGAGCGTCGGAGGCCTCGCCTGCGCGTTCAACTCGACCGTCTACGAGGACACCATCGAGCAGGTGCCCGACGTGCTCGACTGGGCGGGCGACAACATCGACAAGGTGCACACGGTCGTCTTCATCCTGTACCGGGCCGCGACGAACGAGCGGTTCGACTACTACGCGTGGGGCGACAAGATCGACACCGATCCGCTGGTGTACGCGAAGGAGGACGAGCACCGTCGCACGGACATCCAGGCGCCCGAGATCGTCGAGGTCATCCGCAAGCGCCACCCCGACTTCACCCCTTCGGCCTTCCTGAACGGCACCGAGAAGCCCGACAGCTTCAAGTGGCTCGTGAGCCTGCGGGTCGGGAGCAAGGGCCGGATCCACGGCTACGCGGGCCCCAAGTTCATGGAGCTCACCCAGTCCGCCTACCACCTGTGGGCGGGCCGGTACCTCAGCTACGCGCCGCCGTGGATGCTCGAGACGGGGCGCTCCATGATGACCGCGGGCTGGTTCGACCCGGGCATCCGCCGCGCCGGCTCGCGCTGGGCCCGGTCGCTCCTGTCGAACCCCGCACGCCTCCTCGAGAAGCAGCACTTCCAGTCCGTGCTGATCATCCAGCCCATCGATCTGCTGGAGGACGGCCGGCAGAACATGTGCGACGGCTGCCCCGACATGACCGTCCACGACGGCCGGCTCGTCTGGTCGTGCCGCCTCGAGGAGCAGAACGAGTACGGCCAGTGGGTGACGACGGTGCCCAAGGAGAAGCCGAGCCTCAAGACGAGCGCAGCGGCCGCCGAGTAGCGAAGCCGTCCCGTGGACGCGCGGGCCCGCGCGCGGTACAGGGCAAGCATGGAGGCCTTCGACCTGGACCGGATCGGCGGAGCCCGCGCGCTGCGAGGCCTCGTGGACGAGGTGCTCGCCGCGGGCGAGGACGCGCTCGGGCTCTACCGCGGGGGCGCGGCCGCCCGCGTCCAGGCCAAGCCCGACCGGAGCCCGGTCACCGAGGCCGATCAGGCGGTGGAGCGGCGCCTTCGGGGCTACCTCGACGAGCGGTTCCCCGCGGTCGGGTTCGTCGGCGAAGAGAGCGGAGCGCGCGACGGCACGGTCTCGATGCGCTGGCTCGTCGATCCGATCGACGGGACGCGCGCGTTCCTCCGCGGCATCCCCACCTGGTCGGTCTTGTGCGCGCTCGAGGACGAGGTCGGGCCTGCGGTCGGGATCGCGTTCATGCCGGCGGCGGGGGACCTGTTCGTGGGGGTCCGCGGCGACGGCGCGCTCGGCAACGGCCGCCCGCTGCGCGTGAGCTCCGTCCGCGCGCTCGAGGACGCGGTCGTCAGCCACGGCGGGCTCAACCAGTTCACGGCGGGCGGCGAGGGCCACCTGCTCGAGGCCCTCGGCGAGGCCACCTACACGCAGCGGGGGTTCGCGGACTTCGACGGTTACCGCCAGCTCCTCCTCGGCCGGGTCGACGCCATGGTCGACCCGGGCGTCAAGGCCTGGGACGTGTGCGCCGCCGCGGTCCTGGTCGTCGAGGCCGGCGGCCGCTTCACCTCCATCAGGGGCGAGCCGACCGTCCACGGCGGCAGCGCGCTCGCGACGAACGGGCACGTGCACGACGCGCTGCTGGACCTGCTCGCGTAGGCGGGAGGTCGGGTACGCTCTCGGCGTACGAAGGGGACCGATGGACGCCGACCCGGAGACACCGAGCAAGGGCGCAGCCGCCCTGGCCGCGAGCCTTCCCCTCCTGTTCCCGCTGATCGCGTGCTGCAGCGTGCCGCTGGTCGCGCTGGGCGGCGACTACGGCCACGCCGATCGCTTCCTGCAGGAGATGGGCACGAGCCTCTACGTCGTGCTCGCGGCGGCGATGTTCGCCGGTGTGGTCTCGGCCGTGCTCCTGTTCCTCTCGGGCCGCGGGCTGCGCGTCCCGGTGGCCGTCACCGTCTTCGTCGCCGCCCTCCCCTGGCTCGCCGGGCTCGCCGGGGCGCGCTTCAGCATGGGCATGGCGGCGGACGCGGTGGCCTACGCGGACAGGGCGAGCCGGGCGGCCATGCTGGCGGTGGGGATCGCGGAGGCGTCGACGGCGCAGGTGCTCGGTAGCTGGGTGGGTGCGTCCCTCCTCGCCGCGGTCGGCCTGGGCCTCGCGGTCTCGGCCATCGGCCAGCGCGCACCGGAGCGTCGCGGCCTCGGTGCCGTGCTCGGTGGGCTGAGCGCGCTCCCGCTCCTCGGGCTCGCCGGCTGGGTGACGGGCTCGCTCGGAGCGTCCGGCGCCGCGATCGTCCTGCCCGGGCTCGGCGCCCTGCTCACGGCGGCGGTCGCGGCCGGCGCTCCGGGCGCGGACGCGCCGCACCACCGGAGCGCGGCGCTCGCCGCGGGCGCCGCGCTGGCGGCCGGCCTCGCCTTCGTCGCGGCGGCCGCGGCCGTGCACACGGGGGCCACCATCCAGATCTTCGCCGCGCTCGCGGGCGCCTCGCGCGAGTCCATGGGGCCGCTGCTCCTCGCGGCGTCGGAGGAGCTCGTCCCGCCGCGGCTCGTGAGCACGTGGGGTGTCCCGCTCGCGCTCGTCCCCGCGGCCGTCGTCGGCGGCTGGGCGGTGGTCCGGAGCGGCGCCGGCGCGGGCCGGATCGCGGGTGCGATCGGGGCGCTCCTGCTCGCCGCCGTGTTCCCTCTCGCGGACGCCTTCGTGGCCGACAGCGGGTCCACGGCGCTCTCGGCCGCGTCGCCCGCTCCGTGGCACGACGCGCCGGGCTTCGAGCCGCTCGAGCTCTCCGACCGGGGCGACGGCGACCTCCGGCCCCACGCCGTCGTGACCGCCGCCGGGGTCCTCTCGGACGACGGCGCCCTCGTCGGGTGGGACGACCCGGCCGCTCTCGTGGCGCTCTTTCGGGCGAGGCTCGCGCCGGTCGACGCCGACCCCGCCCGCGAGGGGCTCTTGATGGAGCGGCTCCGGACGGCGATCGGCGACCCGCGCTCGGGCCGCCTCGAGCTGGCGATCGACCACCGCCTGTCCGCCGGCCACCTCCGAACGCTCGTGGGCGCCGCCGCCGACGCGGGCGCCCGCTCGATCGTCGCCGTCGGCGTCCACCCGGACGCCCTGTCGCCCGGCGAGCTCGCCCGGCTCCGCTCGCGCGCCCCCCTGCTCGCCGCGTTGCCGCCGACGCTCACCTCCGTGAAGGTCCTGCTCGTCCCGGACGAGCCCGAGCCCTCACCGGACCGCGACCCGGACCTCTTCCACGCCACCGTCGGCGCGGCGCCGACGGTCCGTGTGCAACCGCGTGCCGGCGCATCCGCCGAGCCGTTCGATCTGTCGACCGCCCCGGCGGGCGGGTTCGCCGCCGAGCCGCCGGTCGGTGAGGGCCGGCTCCTCTATCTCGTCGTCGGCGCCGACGCGACGGCGGCAACCGTCTTCACCGCGGCAGCGGCCGCCAGGCATCACGACCTGGTCCCGCTGGTGCTCTCGGGCGAGTCCGTCCCCGGCAACCCCGATCAGCCGCTCGCTCCGCCCGGAGGGATCCTCGGCATCGGCGCGCCCGCCGCCTTCGGCCCGGACGCCGACCCGCAGGCGCCGCCCGCGAGCGCGGGAGGCACCCGAGCGCGGCCGGTCATCCGTCCCGGCGCCGCGAACGTCCTGGGGTCGCTGCCTCGCCACATGATCCAGCGCGTCGTCCGGAGCCGCGTCGCCGAGGCGCGCCGCTGCTACGAGCGCGAGCTCGTGCGCAATCCGTCGCTCGCCGGCACCGTGACCATGCGGTTCGTCATCGCGCCGGACGGCGCGGTCCAGAGCGCGACCGCGACCGAGTCCACGCTCGCGGCTCCCTCCGTCGCCCCTTGCCTCGAGGCGGCGATCCGTCGCTGGCGTTTTCCGCGCCCCGAGGGAGGAGGCCTGGTCGTCGTGACCTATCCGTTCCGGTTCGAGGCCGCGCGGTAGGCTACGCTCCCACCGTGCGGTGCTCGGACCTGCTCGTGGGCTGTCTCGCCCTCGCCGCCTGCGAGGGGCGCGACGTGACGGAGGTGCGGTTCGAGGACGCGCCCGCCACGCCCGACGACGCGCTGCTCGTCGACGCCGCCTCGGCGGCCGACGCGCGGACCCGTCTGCTCGACGCGCTCGACGCGCGCGAGGGGGTGCCTGCCCTCGTGGGCGGCGGCGACTGGCACACCCGCGTGATGCTCCGCGAGGGTGACGACGTGCAAGGCGCCGCCGCGCGCGGACGCACGTATGTGCTCACGGGTGAGAGCGAGCTCCGCCTCGACGTCCGCCTCGGCGCGGGCGACCGGGGCGCGTTCCAGGGGGGCACCGTCGACACCGGCGCGGAGCGCGCGATGCTGCAGATCAAGCTCGAGGATCCGGGCGTCCTCGGGGCGCGGTTCCGGATCTCGATCGTGGCCGACGACGGCCCGGGCGAGGCCCACCCACGGGACGTCACCCCCGCCTACCTCGCACGGCCGGTCCCGAGGGGCCGCTACCGCGCGTGGGTGGACGTCCCGCCCCGCGGCGGCCGCTACCTGGTGGCGGTCGCGGTCCTCGACCGCTCCGGTCGCGTCGTCGCGCACGCGTGGTCGAGCCCCATCGCGGTGGTGAGGCCGTGGCTCTGAAGGGTCTCGGCGCGCGGCTCCCGACCGCGCTGTGGATCGCCGGCCTGGTCCTGCTCGCCGTTTCGGCCGCGCTCGGGGGCCGCGTCGCGCAAGAGCACCTCGGTGCGCGCAAGGCGTGGATGGCCGCGTCCGAGCACGTCGGCGAGGAGGGCTACGACGCCGCACGAAGCGACGCGCTCTACGAGCGCTCGGCCGAAGCGCTCGAGCGCCTCGGGGCGCTCTCGCGTCTCGGCGGCGCGGGCATGCTCGCGCTGGTCGTGGGGCTCCTGCTCGGACGACGCATGCGCGCCCGGGCCGCCCCTCCGATCCGTCGCATCGCCCGCATGATCGTCGCGGTCGCCGTCGGGCTCGCCGCGAGCGAGGCGCTCGCCCGGCTCGCGCAGGCGCCCACCGACACTCTGCTCGGCCCTGCGGTCGCGGAGGTCGGGCACGCCGCTGCGCCCTTCGTCGGCGCGACGCTCGCGGCCCTCGTGGTGCTCGTCCGCCGCCGCGACACGTGAGCCGCGACCGCGCGTGCCATCGCGGGGACCTCGAAGGGCGCGTGGCAGAACGACCCAGGGCGACGGCGTCCGTCGAACGGCACCCTTGCATCGACGGCGGCTCGGGGGGAAGGTACCGGCCTCGTTTGGAGGAGCTACGGAATGACGAATCCGATCAGGCGCGTGGGAGTCATCGGCGCCGGAGTGATGGGCAGCGGCATCGCGGCGCACCTCGCGAACGCCGGCATCGGGGTGGACCTCCTCGACATCGTGCCGCCCGACCTGACGGACGCGGAGAAGAACGACCCGAAGGCGCGCAACCGGTTTTCGGCCGGTGGTCTCGACAGAGCCGTCAAGAGCAAGCCCGCCGCCTTCTTCCACCAGTCGAACGCGCGCCTCGTCTCCGTCGGCAACACCGAGGACGACCTCGAGCGCCTGTCGCGCTGCGACCTCGTCATCGAGGCGATCATCGAGCGGCTCGACGCCAAGCAGGCGCTCCTCGAGAGGCTCGAGAAGATCGTCCCGGGCGACTGCGTCGTCGCCTCGAACACCAGCGGCCTGCGAATCGAGCGCATGCTCGAGGGACGGAGCGCCGGGTTCAAGAAGCGCTTCCTCGTCATGCACTTCTTCAACCCGGTCCGCTACATGAAGCTGCTCGAGCTCGTGGCGGGTCCGGACACCGACGCCGCGGTGGTGGAGCGCATCCGCCGCTTCGGCGAGGACGTGCTCGGCAAGGGCGTCGTCATGGGCAAGGACACGCCGAACTTCATCGGCAACCGCATCGGAGCGCACTCGATGATGGTCGCGATCCACCAGATGGTGGCCGACGGCCTCGCGCCCGAGGACGTGGACGCGGTGACCGGGCCGCCCATGGCGCACCCGAAGACGGCGAGCTTCCGGACCGCCGACCTCGTCGGGCTCGACACGTTCGTTCACGTCGCCGACAACTGCTACGAGGCGCTGACCGAGGACGAAGAGCGGGACGTCTTCCGCGTGCCCGACTTCGTCCGGACCATGATCGAACGCAAGCTCCTCGGGAACAAGACGAAGGGCGGCTTCTACCGCAGGGAGAAGGACAAGAGCATCTCGACCTTCGATCCCTACTCGCTCGACTACCGCCCCAAGGGCGGCGACGAGGCGATCCGGGCGACGGCCAAGGCCATCGGCAAGATCGAGGATCCACGCGAGCGCGTGCGGAAGATCGTCGCCGACGAGGGCAAGGCCGGCCGGTTCGCCTGGAAGGTGCTGAGCCGCTCGCTCGCGTACGCGGCTCGGCGGATCGGCGAGATCACCGACTCGGTACAAGCCGTCGATGACGCCATGCGCTGGGGCTACAACTGGGAGCTCGGGCCGTTCGAGCAGTGGGACGCGATCGGGCTCGCCGAGAGCGTGGCGCGAATGAAGAAGGACGGCCTCGACGTCCCGGCGTCGGTCGACCGCATGCTCGCGGCCGGCGCGAAGTCCTTCTACACGGACGACGGAAAGGTCTGGGACCTCCGCGCCGAGAAGTACGTGGCCCGCGAGGTCGATCCGCGGGCGGCGACGCTCACGGTGATGCGGCGCGGCGGCGGCGCCGTCCTCTCGAACGACGGCGCCGAGGCCTGGGACCTCGGCGACGGCGTCCTCGGCGTGACCTTCAAGTCGAAGGCCAACAGCCTGGACGCCGACGTGATCCGCCTGCTCGACGAGGCCCGCGCGAAGGCCGAGCAGGAGTTCCAGGCCATGCTGATCTTCAACGAGGGCGATCACTTCGGCGTCGGCGCCAACCTCTTCGCCATCGTCATGGCCGCCAACCAGCAGCAGTGGGACGAGCTGCGCGCGACGGTGCGCGGGCTGCAGGAGGCGCTCCAGGGCATCAAGTACGCGAAGGTCCCGGTCGTCGCGGCGCCGTTCGGCATGACGCTCGGCGGGGGCCTCGAGGTCTGCCTCGCGTGCGACGCGGTCCAGGCGGCGGCCGAGACCTACGCGGGGCTGGTCGAGGTCGGCGTGGGGCTGATCCCGGGCGGCTCGGGCAACGTGAACCTCCTGTGGCGCGCACTCGAGGGCATGCCCGACGGCATGACCGTGAACACCTACGACGTGGTCACGCAGGTCTTCAAGAACATCGCGATGGCCAGGGTGGCGACGAGCGCGGTCGAGGCGAAACAGTTCGGCTACTTCCGCTCGACCGACGGGATCTCCTTCGACCGGGCGCGCCACCTCACCGAGGCCAAGGCGCGCGCCGTCGGGCTGGCCCGGTCGGGCTATCACCCGCCCGTGCCGCGCGCGTACAGGCTCCCCGGCGAGAGCGGCATCGCCACGCTGAACATGATGGTCGACACGCTCGTCGCCGGCGGATACGCGACGGAGCACGACGCGACCATCGCCCGCAAGCTGGCGGTGGTGCTGTGCGGCGGCGCGGGCGGCGCGGCACGCGAGGTAACCGAGGACGAGATGCTCGAGCTCGAGCGCGAGGCGTTCGTGAGCCTGTGCGGCGAGCCCAAGAGCCTCGAGCGCATGCAGCACATGCTGATGCACAACAAGCCGCTCCGGAACTGAACGGGGTCGAGGGTCCAGGGTCCAGGTTCGAGGGTTCGAGACGAGGTAGTGTCATGGCTGACATCGTGATTGCAGAGGCGGTTCGGAGCGCGGTCGGGCGGGCCCACAAGGGGTCGCTCGCGAACACCCGGCCGGACGAGCTGGCGGGGCAGGTGATCCGCGGGCTGCTCGCGCGCGTGCCGCAGGTGAAGCCGGAGCTGGTCGAGGACGTCGTCCTCGGCTGCGCCATGCCGGAGGGCGAGCAGGGGCTCAACGTCGCGCGCGTCGCGGGCTTCCTGGGCGGGCTGCCCGAGGATACCGCCGCGATGACGATCAACCGCTTCTGCTCGAGCGGGCTTCAAGCCATCGCCATCGCCGCGGGCCACGTCGCATGCGGCTGGCAGGACGTGGTGGTCGCGGGCGGCGTCGAGTCGATGAGCATGGTCCCCATGACCGGCAACAAGCTCAGCGCGTCCCCGGAGGCCATGGAGCGCTTCCCGAGCGTCTACACGCCGATGGGCATCACGGCGGAGAACGTCGCCGCGAAGTACGGCATCGCGCGCGAGGACCAGGACGCCTTCGCGCTCGAGAGCCAGAAGAAGGCGGCGGCGGCCATCGAGGCGAGGCGGTTCGACGACGAGATCGTGCCCGTTCGGGCCATCCGGTTCGCCGGCGGCGAGCGCACGACCTTCGACTTCGCGCGCGACGAGCTGCCGCGGCCCGACACGACGATCGAAGGGCTCGCCGGGCTCCGGTCCGCGTTCTCCGCGAAGGGGAGCGTCACGGCGGGCAACGCCTCGCCCCTCTCGGACGGTGCCGCCGCCGCGCTCGTGATGACCAAGGCCCGCGCGGACGAGCTCGGCATCTCGCCGCTCGGCTACTTCCG
>JBDIVX010000164.1:0-16942 GCA_039794305.1 Candidatus Neutrinellum sp. | reverse complement strand
GGGAGCAGGGCGACGGCCGGCTCGCCGACGCGCAGCTCGGTCGCGCCGTCGGTGCCGATGAGCGTCCCGGCCGCGAGCTCGTCGAGCCCGCGCAGCCGGGCGGCGAAGCGGAAGCCCGCGCTCGGCTTCTTGAGCACCTCCTCGACCTCGAGGAGCGTCGTCTCGACCGGGTGGGGCATCTCGCCCGGCACGAGCCCGGTCGCGACCAGGAAGCGCCGCGACAGTCGCAGGGCCTCGTCCACCGCCGCGTCCGCCTCGTGCTGGCCGCACTCGACCGAGACCCCGGGCCGCCCGCGCCGCTCGAGCACGCCGATGGTCACGCGCTCCGAGAGCTCGTTCCAGGCGCGCGTCACGTACCGGACGCCGAGCCGGGCCGCCAGGTCGATCGCGCCCGGGACGTGGTTCACGATCGCGAAGGGGACCGTCTCTTCGGAGGCGGAGTGGAGGTCGAGCAGGGCGTCGAGCTCCTCGAGCACGGGCCGGAGCGCGACCGCGCGGTGGTGCTCGGACCTCCAGCGGTCGCGCGGCAGCTCCTCGACGAAGCGGTAGTCGAGGATGCGGTTGATGTCCTCTCCGCCGTCGCTGAAGCGCACGCCGTGCTCGCTCGCGGCCGGGTTGCCGTGGATGAGGACGAGCGTCCCCTGCGCGAGCGACAGCTCGCCCGCCTCGGCGTCCCGGCGCAGCCGGGCGATCGCCTCGAGCCCGCAGCGCTCGTTGCCGTGGACGGCCCCGAGGATCCCGACGCGCGGCCCCGCCCGGCCGGCCGAGATCCGCACCACACCCGGCACGCTCGCATCGTCGACGACCAGGGGCTCCTGCACCGCCCCTGGATACCGCCGATCGCGGACAGGTGCCAGTGGCATCCCAAAGGACGAGCGGCTTGCCGGACGCGCCCGGCCCCCGCCACGGCCAGAGCTGGCGCCGGCCAGGCCGGCGTCAGCTCCTGCTGCTCGGACCTACCGCTCGAGCGGGGTGAAGTTGAGCCGCTGGCCCGTCACCGACACGTCGACCATGAGGCCGCCGCGCGGCATCACGAAGACCGCCGCTCCGTCGGTGAAGCGGGTCGACGCGGCCGCCCCGGCCTTGAGCGCCGTCGCCGAGGCCCCGCCGCCGATCTCGTAGGTCCCCATCTTCAGGTCCTCGAGCGCCCCCTGGTCCCCGAAGACGATGAGCTCCGCGAAGCTCTCGCCGCCGAGCTGGGCACCGAGGGACGCCTGGCTCAGCTCGACGTAGCCGACGGGCTGCCCCTGCTCGTACAGGATCCCTCGCCCGTAGGCGCCGCCCACGATCGCGCCGCCCTTGCCTACCTCGGGGAAGACCGCGTACCCGACGGACTGGTCCAGGACGTCCTGGAGGCCGGGGTCGCGGCTCTTCATCACCTGCAGGGTGCTATCGGCGCTGCTCTTGAGCTGCGTCCGCTCGGCGGGCGTCTCGGGCGCCGTCGCGCACGCGCCGAGCAGGGCGAGGCCCGCCGCCGCTACCATTCCGATCAGCTTCGACATCACGTTTTCCTCCACGGTCGAGTTCCGCCCGCGGGTCGGTGCAAGCGACGGGCCCGTCCGGAGGTGGTGTGAAAGCGGAGCGAAAACACGGGCGGCGGTCCGGCCGTCCCACCGCGCCACGCTCCGTATCGTCCCGATGAGCGGAGCGCGCGCGGGTCACTCTGGGGTGGCTGCTCAGCCGGATCGCGTCTCGCGGTCGAGGGCCTCGCGTGTCGCGTCGAGCCACGCCTGGGCCGACTGGTGGTCCTCGCCGATCGAGGTCAGGCCGAGCTTGCCGAACTGCGAGAGCGCCCCGGTCATGTGGAACACGACCCCCGAGTCCGTCCAGGGCTGGTAGTGCAGCCCGTGCACCGCGGCGATGTCGAGCAGGTCGTCGACCAAGAGCCCTCGGTAGCTCGGCGAGCTGAGCGTGTCGGTCGACACGTACACGCGCGGCTCGCCGCGCTTGGTCAGGTACAGGCCGCTCTCGGGATCGTACCGCCCGTCGTTGAGCATCCGCATGATCATGAGGGGGTGGGTGGTCCCCGTGATGCGGAGGTTGATCTCGATGGCGTAGTGATCCCACCTTCCGGGATCGTCCTCGCGCTCGACCGCGATGAAGTCGACGGCGAACCGGCCGACCACGCCCTTGTCCACGAGCACCCGGCCGACCCGCATGCCGTCCTCCTGGATCCCGCGGCGGTAGGGGGGATCGGCGGGGAACACGCAGCCCGCGTAGGTCTGGCCGTCGGCGCCTCCGAGGAGCTGGTCGTGCGTGCTCATGGCCTCGAGCTCGCGGCGCGGGTTGATCCGGAGCTGCGCGCTCGGCGAGCGCGTCGTCCGCCCCTCGATGAACGCCTCGACCACGCCGCCCATCCCGCGCAGCGCCTCGAGGAACCGGGGCCACGACGTGCCCTTGGAGGCGAACCGCATCCGCGGAAGCTCCTCGAGCACCCGATCGACGCGCGAGGACCGAGACGCGTGCGGCGGGCGCAGGCCCGAGAGCGGGCCGAGCGAGAGGACGGCGTTGCCCTCGCCGCTGAACCCGTGGTCGTGCTTGACGACCACCCGCCCGAGGTCCGGCTGCTCCTCCCAGAGGTCCACCACCGCCTCGGCCACCTCGCGCTCCTCGCGCACGTCCGAGACGCCCGCCGGGATCGCCACGCCGGCCTCCCGGAACACGCGCCGTGAGCCGCTCTTGGTGCCCAGCTCGAGCAGCGCCGGATCGACGCCGTAGAGCGGGATGCCGAGCCGCACGGCGAGCGCCCTCTCGCGGTGCGACACCGTGAAGCACGTCATGTGCGCTTGCTCCGGCCGGATGTGCTGCCGGATGCGGTGGATGAGCCTCGGACGCTCGAGGATCTTCTCGGTCAGCGGCCGCGGGCTCGAGTCGTACGTGGACAGCAGGCTCAGCCGCTCGCGCACGTGCGCCGCCGGGATGCCACGGACCATCGCGATGAGGTAGTCGACCATGGCCGGGTGGATCGGCTGCGAGGTCACGTACACGAGGTGCGCGCGCGGATGCCGGAGCAGCATCAGCGTGAAGAGCATCCGCTCCTCGTAGTGCGTGATGCCCGGGATGGTCGACATCGGCAGGCCCTCGATGGAGAGCGACGGGACGATGACGATGTCCCGGGGACCCGAGTCGATGTCGCGGAGGTGGAACCACCGGTCTTCGAGGCTCTTCTGCAGCTCGGCGAAGCGCTCCAGCTCCTCCTCCGGCGTCGGCGGCGGCGTGGAGTGGAACGACAGCCGTTCGGAGCGGGACGGGCCCAAGTCCCGTTCAGCGTACCATCACGGCACGCGCAGCGTCACGCGCGACGTCGTGCTGCCGACGGTGATCCGTCCGGTGGCGGTCGTACCGCGGCTCGACCGGAGCGCCACGTCGTACGTGCCTGCCGGCAGGTCGTAGAGCGAGAAGCTCCCGGCCGTGGTGCGCGCCGTCCCGACGACCTCGTCGCCGCGCTTCACCGTGAGCGTCGCGTCGGTCGGCCGGCCCGCGCCGTCGAGCACCCGTCCCTGGACGGCGAGGCGGTCGCCGCTCGCGAGGTCGCGCGCGGTGCTGCCGGCGAGGACGCTCGTCGCGTCGACGCGCCTCGCGACGGAGCCCGACGACGTCGGCGCCGTGGTCGTCTCGCCGCCGGAGCCCCCCGACGTCGAGGCCGAGGTGGGCACGGTCGTGCTCGGCCGGACGGCGGTCGCGCGCCGCACACCGCTTACGCGCCGCCCCGTCGTTCGCGTCACGCGGCTCGCCGGCGTCCGGACGGCGCGCGTCACGCTCCCGGTCGGCGCGGGCGAGGTGGAGCTGGTCGTGCCGGACGGCTCGGCGCGCACGGTCGTGGTCCGCGTCGCGACCGCCGTGGTCTGCATGGTGGCCGCCCCGGCCCGGAGCGCGAGCGAGATCGTCCCCGAGGCCGGCACCCGGAGCGTGCGCGGCGCCGGAGCGGCGCCCCGGACCGGGCGCAGGGTCACCGTGTAGGTCCCGGCGGGCGCCGTGATCGTGCAGCGCGAGGCCGTGGTCCGGCAGCTTCGCGTCACGCTGCCGGCGGTGAGGGTCACGGTCCCGTCCACCGGGCGCCCCTCGTGGTCGGTGAGCCGCACCGCGATGCGCGCGTCCGCCCGCGCCACCGGCGGCGCGGCGAGGAGCGCGAGCCCCAGGATTCCGCCCAACAATGCCGTTCCCCGCATGCACCTCACCCTAACGGAACCGGAGCTTGGACGCGACCTCGGCCCCCGCATTCACTCCGGGCGCAGGTACTCGTCGTAGACGTTGCGCGCGAGCCGCGAGGCCGCCTTCTTGGCACCGCTCAGGAAGAAGTAGACGGCCCGCGTCTCCACGTCCGTAGGCAGGAACGTCTCCGGGATCGGACCTCCCGGGTCCGGGTTCAGGCGCAGGCCCCTGCCGAAGCCGAGGAGCCCCGCGGCGCCGATCGCGAGGTCGTACCCCTCCGCGCGGATCCCGACGCTCAGGCTCGCCCCGTACCCGTTCACCCGCGCGGGCGCGTACTGATCGGTCGGCCCGTCGATGGGCGGCGCCGAGGAGAAGTCGGTGAACAGGCCGGCGCGGATCGGGACGGCGTCGGCGATGATCGTCTCCATGCCGATCGAGGCGTTGAACGTGAGCTCGCGGCGGTAGTCCGTCACGGCGAGGATGCCGGGCTGCGGCGTGTCGCCGGTGGTGGGCTCGGGGTCGGGCTGGCCGATTTGGTGTACGAGGTCGTTCTCGCTCCCGACCGGCGCGTACACGGACGCGTCGAGGGTCGCGACGAAGGCCTCCGAGTGCGTGTAGCTCACGCCCACGCGCACCTCGAGGGGCACCGGCGACTCGGAGTCCAGGTCGTCCTGGTCGGAGTAGAAGAAGGTGGCGATCGGATCGGCCGCGAGCAGGTCGGCGTACGAGCGGCGCTCGAAGATCCGCGACGACTCGCTGATCCGGATCCCCGGCGGCTGGACCATGATCCCGAGGCGCCAGTGCTCGTTCGGGTCCCAGAGCGCGCCGATCCGCAGGACGACGCCGGTCATCTCCGCCTCGACGATGCTCTCGCGGACCGCCATCGTCGAGTTCCGGTAGTAGCCGTCCGGCTCGCGCGCGCCGAGCGTGACGATGACCTCGTCCTCCTCGTGCCGCAGGGAGCGCGTGGCGAGGAACGCGCTCAGCCCGAGGGCGAACGAAGGAGACACGCGGTAGGCGTACGAGGGCCCGTACCAGCGGACCTGGTCCGACTGCGTGACCCGGAGCGACGCGTGGACGTCGGTCGTCTCGTCGACCAGGGTGACGGCGAAGCGCCGGCTCGCGCTCTGCGGGTGGATGGTGGACAGCGCGATCGCGTGCCTGCGGACCCGGTCGTCGTCGCGCGGCCCGAACTTCTTCACGAGGCCCACGAAGAGCGGCACCGTGGGCGTGCCGTCGTGCACGAGATCGGCGGTCCCGGCGGGCGATCCGTAGCCGTCTTCGACGCGGTTCTGGTTGAACGCGTTGACCGACAGCGACCCGCTCAGCGTGCTGCTCGCGATCTGCGCGAGCCCGGCCGGGTTGTAGTAGGCGGCCGAGGGATCGTCCGCGAGCCCCGTGTATGCGCCGCCCATCCCGAGCGCGCGCTCGCCGACCAGGAAGGTCTGGTAGGTCATCTCCTGCGCCGCCGCCGGCACGCTGGCGACCAGGACCACCGCGAAAGGCACCACGCGATTCATCTCAGCACCCCTCCATGGCGCACAGGCAGCGGCAGTCGCCGACGAACGATCCTCCCTGGACGCTCGCGTCGCAGCGCGGGACGAACCGGTGGTCGGCGCTCGCCGTCCGCCCGTCGTCGTCCACCACCTCGACCGACACGCGGAACGCCCGGTCGGCGACCTGCGCGTCGAAGGGGCTCGGGCAGAGGATGAGCGGCACCGCGTCGCGGAGCGAGCCCGCGCCGCCCCCCTCGTCGACGACCGGAAGCGGCGTGCGCTGGTAGCTCACCATGTCCCCCGTGTCGTCCTCGAACACGCGCAGCGTGAACACCGGGGCGCCCGGGCACACCCCGGCCGTCCGGGCGCGGAGCCACACGTGGAAGCCGCCCTGGGTCCCGAAGATCAGCGGGCGGTCGGCGCCGTCCGCGTACGCCTCGAACGCCCCGCCGAGCTCGTCGCTCCCGCCGAGCTCGAGCGTCGCCCCGTCCATGGGGAGGTCGGGGCAGCCAGGCTCCTCCTCCCCGCCGCACGCTGCCACCGTGACGAGCGCCGCGATCCACCAGTGACGCACGCCCGGATGGTACAGGCAAACGTCACTCGGCGGCGACGACCTCGTCCCCGGTCCCGAGCACCGCGAGGCGGCCCGGCGCCGGGCGCGTCCGGGCCATCTCCCGGAGCTTCGGCTCGAAGAAGAACTCGTCCCGCCCGAAGGCGGGCTCGAGCTGGTGGAGCCAGGTCGCCTCCTCGTCGTACTTCGCGAGGAACACGCGGTTGACCCAGCTCGGGTCGCGGGCCTGGATGAGCTTCAGCGCGAACAGCTTCTGGCCGTCGACGTCCACGATTCCGTCGACCAGCACCTTGCCGGGGGTAGCGCTCATGGAAGGGCCGCGCACCGTGCGGGCGAGACCGCCGACCCGTCGGAAGGCCTCGTCGAAGATGCGGTAGGCGCGCGCGAGCGGCACCTCGAAGTAGTGCTTCGCGCCCGTGTCCCGCTGGACGAACATGTAGTACGGGATGGCGCCGAGCCGTACCTGGAGCCGCCACATGTCGGCCCAGACGCGCGGGTCGTCGTTGACGTGCCGGATGAGCGGCGCCTGGCACCTGACGACCGCGCCCGTCCCGCGGATGCGCCGGACCGCCATCTGCGCGATGGGGGTCCGGAGCTCGCGCACGTGGCTGTAGTGGCCCATCACCGCGAGGTTCTTGCGGCGGCTCACGACCGACTCGAACAGCCTGAGGACGTCGTCGGAGTCCGGGTCGGTCACGAAGCGGTAGGGCCAGTAGGCGACCGACTTGGTCCCGATGCGGATGCTCCGCAGGTGCTCGATGTCGAGGAGCGGCTCGATGTACTGCCGCAGGACGCCGGCCTTCATGACCATCGGGTCGCCCCCGGTGAACAGGACGCTCGTCACCTCGGGGTGCTCGCGGACGTAGCGCGCGAGCAGCTCCGGCTCGCGGCTCGCGAGCTTGAGGTCCTCGAGGCCCACGAACTGCGCCCACCGGAAGCAGTACGTGCAGTAGGCGTGGCAGGTCTGGCCCTGCGTCGGGAAGAAGAGCACCGTCTCGCGGTACTTGTGCTGCATGCCCGGCAGCGGCTGCCCGTCCACTCGGGGCACGTTCAGCGAGAGCTGCCCGGCGGGGTGTGGGTTCAGGCTCCTCTGGATCGGCCGGGCGGCGGCTCGGAGCTCCTCTCGCGAGGCGCCGCTTCGGACCAGGTCCACCATGCGGTGGAAGTCCCGGGCATCGAGCATCCCCTCCTGCGGGAACGTGAGCTGGAAGATGGGATCGTCGGGGATGTCGCTCCAGTCGATGAGCTCGTCGCACACGTACTCGTTCACGCGGAACGGCAGCACGGCGGCGACCGCCTTCATGGCGGCCACGCGCTCGGGCGGGAGCCGCCGAAGCTGAGGGATGCGATCGATGTGGTTCTGAGTGAAGACACGGAATTCCCGCGGCTCCAGCCGAACGTTTGGGCTCATCGACGACACCTCCTCGGGGGGTTGGGGATTCGACGACACACACGTGCCCGGCGGCGCTTCCAGGGCCGATCCTCCCGCGTCGGACTCTCGAACCCCGCGACACCGTGGTGACGCCGTGGCGAGGCGAACCTCAGGGCGCCGGTGTATCGCAGCCCGCCGAGACCTCGGCCTCCGCGAGCCGAGACAAGGTAACGGCTGAGGGCTCCCCTGGCAAGAGGCTTGCTTCCCTTGCACATTTCCACCGCCGCCCGCCGCGGCACCGGAGACCACGATGAGCTCGAAGGACCTTGTGCGGTTGAGGAAGCGTCTCGACGAGGTCGACCGACGCCTGATCGAGTCGCTCGCCGAGCGGCAGCGCATCGTCGCGGACGTCGCGCGCATCAAGGCTGCCGGCGCCGACCGCGTGCGTGACACGCAGCGCGAGGAGGAGATCCTGACGCGCCTGGCCTCGCTCGGCCGCGACGCGGGACTCGACGGCTTCTTCGTGACGCGCCTGTTCCAGGAGATCCTCGATCACTCCGTGCGCGTGCAGCAGGAGAGCCTCGCCGTGCGAGACGAGGAGGCGTCGGAGGCCGAGCAGCCGCTCGTGGTCGCCTACCAGGGCACCGAGGGCGCCTACAGCCACCTCGCCGCGCAGCGTCACTTCGGGGCGCGCGGCAGGGAAGCGGTGTACCGTGGCTACGAGTCGTTCCAGGCCATGCTCGAGGCCGTGCGCGCCGGCAGCGCCGACTACGCGGTCCTTCCCATCGAGAACACCACGGCCGGGTCGATCAACGAGGCTTACGACCTCCTCGCCCGGATGGACCTCGCGCTCGTGGGGGAGGAGATCCAGAAGGTCGACCACTGTCTGGTCGCGCTCGACCGGGTGCCGCTCGGCCAGATCCGGCGCGTCTACTCGCACCCGCAGGCGCTCGCGCAGTGCAGCGACTTCCTGTCGAGCCTGCGCGACTGCCAGGTCGAGGCGTTCACCGACACGGCCATGGCGGTCAAGAAGGTCCGCGACGACCAGGATCTCTCGGAGGCCGCCATCGCGAGCGAGGAGGCGGCGCGCCTATATGGCCTGCACGTGCTCAAGCGCGGCATCGCCAACCAGAAGGAGAACTACACGCGGATGGTGATCGTGGCCGCGCAGCCCGTCGCCTACGACCCGCGCATCGCCTGCAAGACGTCGCTCATCTTCGCGACGCGCCACGAGGAGGGCGCGCTGCTCGCGTGTCTGAACACGCTCGCGGCCCACCACCTGAACCTCACCAAGCTCGAGTCGCGCCCGCGTCCGAACACGCCCTGGGAGTACCTGTTCTACGTGGACTTCGAGGGGAACGTGGCCACCTCCGAGGTGCAGGAGGCCCTGCGCGAGCTCGCCCGGAGCACGAGCTTCCTGAAGGTGCTCGGGAGCTACCCGTCCCGGACGACGCGCGAGGCGCGGGCGGCCGAGCCCAAGGCGCCGCAGGCGGCCGAGCCCAAGGCGGCGCAGAGGACCGGGGCCCCGCCCGACGGGACGCCGCCGCCTCCCTCCGCCCCCGAGCCGGCGGTGCTCGAGGACCTGCAGAAGAAGCCGTACCGCCTCGCGTCGCGGATCGGCCGCGCCGAAGACACGGTGGTCCGCGTCGGGGCGGTGCTGATCGGCGGCGAGCACCGCGCCGTGCTCGCCGGCCCGGCGGTCGTCGAGTCGCGAGAGCAGATCCGGAGGTGCGCGCGCGTCGTCGCGGAGTCGGGTGCGCACGTCCTGCGCGGAGGCTGCTTCGGTCTGCGCACGTCGGCCTACCTCGCCTACGACGCGCTCGAGTGGCTCGTCGAGGCGGGGCGCGAGGTGGGGCTCCCGGTGGCGACCGAGGTGCTGCATCCCTCGGACGTGGGCAAGGCGGCGCGCAAGGTCGACCTCCTGATCGTCGGCGCGCGCAACATGCAGAGCTACGCGCTGCTCGAGACGGTCGGCCAGGTGGACCGGCCGGTCGTGCTCGAGCGCGGCATGATGGCCTCCATCGACGAGTGGCTGAGCGCCGCCGACACCATCCTCTCCCACGGCAACCACATGGTCGTCCTGTGCGAGCGTGGCATCCGGACCTTCGAGACCGCGACGCGAAACACGCTCGACCTCTCCGCCATCCCGGTCCTGCGCGAGCTCACCCATCTGCCGGTCGTCGTCGACCCCGCGCCCGCGGTCGGCGTGCGCCGGTGGATCCTGCCCATGGCCGAGGCCGCCATGGCGAGCGGCGCCCACGGCGTGATGCTCGAGATCCACCCGGAGCCCGCGACCGCGCGGGACGGGGCGCAGCAGGCGCTCACGTTCGACATGTTCCGCAAGTTCATGGAGCGGCTGTCCCGCGCGCAGCCGTGACGCAGACGAACGGCAGGTGCGCGAAGCAGGCGCCGGCGCCGAGGCGCTGCTGGGCGCGCTCGGCGGCCGCGACGTGGGCGCGCTCCCGGTCGGTCAGCGGGAGCCCGTAGAGCGCGTCGAAGCGGTCCGCGTCCGCGGCGCCCGCGGCGGGCGAGAGGTCCACCCGGACCTCGAAGCCGACGGCGCGGAGCGCACCGGGGAGCTTCCGCCCGGTGAGGGGATCGGCGCCGGCGCGCGAGAGAGCCGCGCGCCACACGTCCGCGACGGCGACCTCTGCCGGGTGCTCCATCATCGCGCCGAAGTCCGGCTCGAGCGCGACGAGGGCTCCGTTGGGCCGAAGGACGCGTCGGATCTCGGACAGGACCTCGCCGAGCTCCGCCTGCCACATGAGCACCTGCTGGCAGAGCACCAGGTCGAAGTGGCCGCGCTCGAAGGGGATGCGCCTCGCGTCGCCCCGGACGGCGCGGGGGCCGAGCGCGGCGAGCGCTTCGGGGTGCCGATCGAGCGCGGCGACCGGACCCTTCGCGCGGCGGGTGAGCTCCTCGGTCGTGAAGCCCCAGCCGGCGCCGAGGTCGAGCACGGGGCCGCGGTGGGCGACCCCGACGCGGCGGAGCAGGCGCGCGCGCATGGGAGCGAGGTCGGCCGAAAGCCGCGCCGACACGTCCCGCCCCGGCAGCTCCGGCGTGCTCACCGCCCTCCGCCGGCGCACGCGCAGGCGCACGCGCAGCCGGCGCAGGCACAGGCGCACCCACCCCCCCCGCCGCCGCCGCCACCTCCGCCGCCGCCGCCCTGGAAGAAGGCCGCGAGCACCTCGCCCGTGACCTTGTCGGCGCCCGAGAGGTTGACGACGCCGCCGTGCTCGGACGAAGCCGAGAGCGAGCTCGGGGAGATCACCGAGGCGAGCTGTCCGGTCACGTTCTCGGTCCAGCCCGCGAACGACGCCGCGACGTCGCCGAAGCTCGGGGCGGAGTGGCCGCCGCCGCCGGACGGAGCGGGAGCGGGCAGGCCGCCCACCGGCACCGGTACGTGGCTTCGGACCCAGATCGGGTGGTAGCTGAATCCCGACCGCCCCCACGTCTCGCACGTCTCCGGGAAGCGTTCGTCGATGAGCAGCCACTCGAGGTTCTTGTCCACCGCGTGCGTCCGCTGCTCGATCTCGCCGATCGACTCCGCCTCGGAGAACGCGCGCTCGACGATGCGCCGGTAGTAGCCCTTGGTCTCGTCCACGTCGAAGCCCATGACGCGCTCGGCGACGCCCGAGACGAACGCGCGCATCGCCTCCGAGAAGTCGACCAGCGTCACGTCGAGCGGGTGGCTCGCCTCGAGCGCTTCGACGAAGTCGTGCTCGTAGGCGTGGATCACCGTCCCGAGCGCGGCGGCGGCCTTGCGGCGCTTGCCGCGGTGCTTGCCCCGGAAGGCGGGGACGACCTCCACGCGGAGCGGGTCGGCGTTCGTCTGCCGGATGAGGCCCTTCTTCAGGAGCCCGAAGATCACGAGCGTGAGCACCTTGCCGAGCGGCAGCTCGAGGAGGACGGCCGCCTCGGGCGCCGTGAGGCCGCGCTTGATGCCGCCTCCCTCCACGTGGACGAGCGGCGGCAGGTAGTCGGTCTTCTTCTTGCGCAGGCGCCACTCTGTGAGCCCGCCCGCGACGAACCAGAGCGGGAAGCTCCAGAGCTGGAGCCGCGGGGCGAACCAGTAGATCGCGCCGCACACGACGAGCAGGAGCACGAACAGGCTGACGCCCGTCCCCCCCGAGAAGCGGAAGAAGAAGACGGCGAACACGAACGTCGCCATCACGCCGAGCAGCATCCGCGCGCGCGGGCTGCTCTCGAACCAACGCGCGAGCAGCTCGAGCTTGGTCATCACCACGACGCGCTCCATGCTGGCCCGCGGGAAGGATAGGCCCACGAAGTACGGCCCGTTCGCGCTCGCGCGCTCGAACCGCCAGCCCACGAGCGTGGTGTCGTCGAGCGAGGCCTTGTGGGTGAAGGACTCGTTCTGGGACAGCACCGCGTCCGGTGCCACGCCGGGCGGGAGGCGAACGGCGATCTGCAGGTCGGTCGTGCCCTTCACGAGATCGGGGTCGAACCAGGTCGGTGTGATCCGGAACGAGGCGAGATCGTCGTTGGTCGTGTCGCTGTAGACCATGTCCGGCATCACGGTGCGGAACCGGAACGTCCCAGACGCTCCCGGCCCGATCGCGTGCAGGCCGAGGTGCACCTCGACGGCCATGTCGATGTACTCGCTCGTCCGGATGTCGCGGAGCGTGGTGCCGTCGATCGACGCCTCCATCGTTCCGAAGTCGTAGCCGCCGTGCGGCAGGCCCACGTCGACGACGTCGATGGGTTGACCGTAGGACGAGTTCGTGAAGCGGATCTCGTACTCGATCACCACCGAGGCGTCCGGCTGGATGGTGTTCGTCATCCGCATCGCCGGGACCTCGAAGTCGTAGTACGCCGAGGCGGGCGCCGCGGTGCCGGCGAGCAAGACGCCGAGGAGCAGAGCTGCGCGCGTCATCGCTCGCCTCCCGAGGTGCGCGCCCACGTGCCGGGATCGGCGGGGCAACCGGCCGAGCAGACCGCGAGGCCCGGGCAGGCGTCGCAGCGCGCGGGCGCCTCCACCGACTCGCGCCAGCTCCGGAACGCCTCGCCCGCCCACACGGCCTGCCAGTCGTCGCGGAGCAGGTCCCCGGCGCCGGTCGGCGGTCCGACCGGCGGAACCACCGCGCCGTCGGGCTCGATCCGCACGCCGGCCTCGCCCGTCGTGCGCGGTCCGCGCGCGGCCTGCGCGGCCACCGCGCCGTCGGGATCCCGCTCGACCGGCGGGGCCCAGAGCAGGTTCAGGCCGTGGCGGTCCGAGAGCTCCTCGGCCGTCGCGGCCGCCTGGCGGAGCTCCCTCTGGCCGAGCACCTGGCCGCCGCCGCCGTCCGCCCCGGCGATGGCGAACACGGTCCACGCCCCGACCCGGCGCTCGGCGAGGTCGGCCGCCATGTCGTCGAGGTCGAGGAGCGTCGAGGTCACGAGCGGCGTGACCGCGACGGGGCACAGCTCGAGCGAGTGGCACCGGGCGACCACCTCGCGTGCCCTCGCGAGATCGCCGTCCCCGAGGAGCGCGTCGTGCGTCCGGTCGTCCGGGCCGGCCCAGTACACGTCGAGGTGGTCGAGGCCGGCCGCCGCGAGGTCGTCGAGCGCTCGGCCGGCGACGAGGTCGGAAGCCCGGGCGCGCACTCCGCACACGAGCCCGAGGTCCTCGGCGCGCTCGACCAGGCGGACGAGCTGCGCGGTCTGCGCCCGCTCGGGGAGCCCGAGCACCACCTGCGGGATCCCCACCTCCCAGAGGCGGCGCAGGATCGGCGCCGTGCGCTCGACGTCGGCGGCGACGAGGTCGGCCGCGAGCGGCGCGGACAGCGTGCGGCGGTGCAGGGTCGACTCCGGATCGTCGAGCCCGAGCAGCGGATAGCGCCCGCGCGGCTCGGCGAGCTCGTCGAGGACCTCGCGGAGGCGCCGGAGGTCCTCCTCGACGCGCTCCGGGCTCGCGCCCCGGAACCCCCGCTGCGCGCGCCGGTGCGCCTCCCGGGGCCGGTCGCGTAGCAGGGCGTACGCCAGCGCGACGCCGCTCGGTGAGAGGCGCGCGACGGCCGACGCGTTCGCGATGAGCGCGCCCGAGCCGTCCGCCTCGACGCGCAGGTGGTAGCGCACGACGCGCCCGTCCACCTCGCGGGTGTAGTGATGGAGCCCGGGGCTCAATGCGTCGCGCACGGTCGTCCCTCCTTGGTGCGGAGCCCCACGAGCGCCGAGGCGCCGCTCGACCGGAGCGCCCTCGTGCTCGTGCCGGGGCTCGGGCATGCGCCGGAGCCGGCGCGGCCGCGCGACTCGCGCTCGATGCGGCAGCCGCCGCCGCACACGGGCAGGTCCGGGCAGCCGTGGCACTTGTCCGGCAGCCCCGCCCACACCGGGTCCTCCTCCCGGTCGCGGAACGACCGGAACAGCTCGCCCTTCCAGATGTGCTCCCACGGGTCCCGGAGCACGTTGCCCGCCGAGACGTAGTAGCTCTGGCAGGGCAGGACGTCTCCGTTCGGCTCGACGCACATCGAGTACTCGCCGGCGTTGCAGCGCTTCTGGCCGATCTCGAGCTCGACGGGTGACATCTCGCAGTACTCGGTGACCGTGTACCAGAGGAAGCGCATCCCGAGCTGTCGGGCGGTGTCGCGCACCCTCACCAGGATCGCCGGGAGCTCCTCCTGCGGGATGGCGTCGGGGTTCGCGTCGCCGCCGCCGGAGTAGATCATCCCGTTCATCGCGAAGGTCCCGAGGCCGAGCTCGTGGAGGAAGGCGACCGTGTCCTCGATCGTCTCTCGGTTGAGGCGGGTGAGGGTGCTGTTCGTGATGACGTGCACGCCGGTCTCGAGCGCGCTCCGCACGCCGTCGACCGTGCGCCCGAAGGACCGCGCGCCCACCATGGCGTCGTGCACGTCCGGCAGGTGCGACTCGAGCGTGATCTGCACGTGGTCGAGCCCCGCCTCCGCGAGCTCCTGCACGTAGCGGCGCTCGGCGAGCCGCGTGCCGTTGGAGTTGAGCCCGACGATCTGCCCGAGCCCGTTCGCGTAGGCGACGAGCTCCGCGAGCCCCGGGTGCGCCGTCGGCTCGCCGCCGGTGAAGATCACGTGCGGCACGCCCACCTCGGCCAGCCGGTCGAGCACCCGCTTCCACTCGCCGGTGGACAGCGACTCCATGTGGAACCGGTCCGGCTGGTTGTAGCAGTGCGGGCAGCGGTTGTTGCACGCGTAGGTGAGGGCGACGTCGACCTTGTGCGGCGCCCGCGCCCGCGTGGAAAAGAGCGGGGTCTTCGGCAGATCGAGGGCGCACGTGTGGCAGGACACGCGCGGGTCGGCGAGCGTCCCGAGGATCTCGCGCATGCGCGCGTGGTCGGCGCGGAGAGTCTCGGGCCGGACGTTGCGGTAGCGGCGGGTGAGGCGCCGTACGGCCGCCTCGGCCGGCACCTCCTCGAGCACGAGCCACGCCATCGCCGCGGCCGTCGGCGAGAGGTGCAGCACGTCGGTCACGTCGCGGAAGAGGAGCCCCGTCCCGTCGTCCTGGACGCGGAGGTGAAGCCGGGTGCGGCCGCCCGGGACCTCGAACCGGTAGGTCAGGAGGCCCCGCGGCAGGTCGTCTGCCGGCCTGCGCACCCGCGCCACGAACGCCGCCACGTCCTTCCGGACGGCGGCCGCGATGCCCGTCACCACTTCGGCGCCTCCTCGAGCTGGTAGCTCGACCGGCAGTACCGGCACGACGCGAAGACCGCCCCGGCCTTCACCTCGATGGACTCCTCGTCGAGCTGTGCCCCGCACTTCCGGCACGAGAGCTGCTCGGCCCGCACGTCGCCCGACAGATCGATCTTCTGCACGATGTTCCGCTGCTCGATCCTGGGCCGGAGCCGCGCCGCCACCACGAGCGCGACCGCCGAGGCCAGGAGCACCGCGCCGACCACGATGCGCAGCACCACGCCCTGGTTGCCGGCGACGAACACGACCCCGAGCAGCCCGAGCACCACGGCCAGCACATAGCTCACGATCCGCATGCCGGGGCGGGATTGTGCCACACGCGGGGGTGGGGGAGGTGGGGTACCGGCGGTCCCACATGGGACGCGATCAGCGCGTGGCCACCGTCAGGGCGACGTCGACCTCGACGCCCTGCGGGTACCACCTGCCGTCGTTCGTCAGGGGATGGACGAGGCTGGCGCCGAGGGAGGCGCCGAACGCGGGGCCGATCTCGTCGACCACCCAGTGGCCGCCCGCCCGCAGGGTCGCCGCCAAGGCGGCATCCCGATGGACGTCATGGCCCCAGTCATAGCCGCTGCGGACGCGCAGCAAGGCGCCGCCCGCCGATGCCGTGACGAACAGCCCCGTCCCGCGATCGCGAACCGTCGCCCCGGGGCCGCCGGCGACCACGTCCAACCGAGACACGTCGTTGTCGAACGTGAAGGCCGCCCAGCCGTCGGCGACCTGGCTCGTCCCCCAAGCCGAGCCGTGAAGGGCGAGGGCCTCGGAGACATGCCACCCCATGGAGCCGGCCCAGGAGAACGCGATGCCGAAGTCGCTCCAGCCGACGGGATGCAGTCGGCCGACGCCGAAACCGAGATCGACCCTCACGTGCGGGCCGCGCGCGGCGGGGGCGGGGGCGGCGGGGTCGTCAGCCAACGCCGATCCGGTGCGGCCGAGGAGCGCGACCACGAAGGCGGCAGCGAGCAGGCGGTCACGTGAAGAAGTCATGCCTCTCCACCCACTGGAGCTTCGGTGCGACATAGATCTCGAGCCCCGCGCCCAAGCTGCGTATCCCGATCGCGAAGGTCACCATCCAGGCGGGCACCGCCTCGTGCTCCTCCTGACGGCGGATGTTCTCGACGAGGACCGGAACGGCTTCCCAGCCCCCGATCGCGAGGGCCGCGTGCGCGCGATCGTCCAGCGAGACTCCGAGTGTGCCGCCCACGATCAGCCAGGGCTCCCACGCGGCGTAGTGATGCATGGTCGGTCCGTCGCCGGGGGTCAGACGGTACGAGCCTCCGAGCACGAAGTGCGCGATCGGGAGGCAGGCCGTTCCGGCGAGCTCCCAGCCGAGCGTGAACCCGGAGCCCACGGCGTACCCGACCACCGGCCCGCCACCGGCCGCGCACGCTCGCGCGTCGTTCGGTGAGGTCGCGAGGAGGGCGGTGGCGAGCACGACCGCCGCGAGCGTTCGTGAGAGGCGCACGCCGTTCCGTCTTGCACTCCGCATGCCGCCGGCTTCGACCGAGAATCCGGCGCGCGACCGTGCCGGAGGCTCACGGTTCGTGAAGTGGAGTCACGCAATTGTGGCTCTCCTGACCAATCCGTGGGTCATGCGCGGGCGGGCAGCGGGGGACAGAGGCCGCCGAGCTTGAGCATGGCGAGGGCGATCAAGGGCCCGTGGGAGTGGAACCCGAAGGCGAGTCGGGTGAGC
>JBDIVX010000163.1:0-16977 GCA_039794305.1 Candidatus Neutrinellum sp. | reverse complement strand
CCCTCGGGCGGCGGGTAGGCCAATCAGGGCGAGATCCTGGTCCCGCTCCAAGAGGACAATCAGTCGCAGATCCTCCGGTGGATCGACTACACGTGCTCGACGTGCAACCGCGACGGAACGAACCCCGAGCTCGAGGCCGACACATGGACGCCCATCGCCGGCGCGCTCCGGGGAGCGCGGCGGTACTTCGAGGGAGGCGACTCGCGCTTCGGGAGCCCGATCACGACCGACCCCTACGCCGGCTGCCGGCCCTACAACGTGATCCTGCTGACCGACGGCGAGGAGACCTGCGCCTCGGACACCAATACGCGCAACGCGGCCGCGGAGCTGCGCGCGACGACCGTCGGCGGAGTCGCCTACGACATCCGCACGTACGTGATCGGCTTCGGCGTGTCGCCCGGCACGTATGACATCGAGCAGATCGCGGTCAACGGCGGGACCGACGCGCCCGGACCGTACAACGTGTACTACGCCTCCGACGAGACCTCGCTGTCGCTGGCCTTCTCGCAGATCATCGAGGACTCGATCCTCACCGAGGTGTGCAACGGCGCCGACGACGACTGCGACGGGCTCGTGGACGAGGGCTACACGCTCTACTGCGACTGGGACGGCACCGGCTCGATGCCCACGCCGTCCTTGTGCACCGACCCCGGCGAGTCGATCTGCGACGGCCTCGACAACAACTGCGACGGGCTCGTGGACGAGGGGCTGCTGAACGCCTGCGGGGAGTGCGGGCCGACGCCGACCGAGATCTGCGACGGCCTCGACAACGACTGCGACGGCGCGATCGACGAGGGGGACGTCTGCGCGGGCTGCATCCCGTCGGCGGAGATCTGCGACGGCCTCGACAACGACTGCGACGGCTCGATCGACGAGGGGCTCACCCGCGTGTGCGGCACGGACGTGGGGGAGTGCACGCCCGGTACCCAGACGTGCACGGCCGGGACGTGGGGCGCGTGCACCGGGACGGGTCCGACCACCGAGACCTGCAACGGGCTCGACGACGACTGCGACGGCGTGACCGACGGCATCAGCCAGCCGTGCGGCGAGGACCGCGGCGAGTGCCAGGCGGGCATGCAGCTCTGCATCGGGGGTGCATGGGGCGCCTGCACCGGCGAGGTGGGGCCGACCGCCGAGGTCTGCGACGGGCTCGACAACGACTGCGACGACGCGGTCGACGAGGGCACGGGCGGCGGCGCCTGCGGTAGCTCGATCGGCGCGTGCGAGCCGGGAACGTACGCCTGCATGGCGGGCGTGCTCGTCTGCACCGGCGGCACGAGCCCGTCGCCCGAGACCTGCGACGGCGTGGACGAGGACTGCGACGGTCTGACCGACGAGGGCAACCCGGGCGGCGGGGCGGACTGCGGCGCGACCGACGTGGGCGAGTGCGACTTCGGGACCGTGCAGTGCGTCTCCGGCAGCCTCGCCTGCGTGGGCGCGATCGGCCCCGAGCCGGAGGTCTGCGACGGGCTCGACAACGACTGCGACACGATGGTCGACGAGGGCGATCCGGGCGGGGGCGACGCCTGCGGCGACGACACGGGCGAGTGCGAGGCCGGTGTGACCCGGTGCATCTCGGGGTCGCTCACCTGCGACGGAGCCGTCGGCCCCACCGCGGAGGTCTGCAACGGGCTCGACGACGACTGCGACGGCGTGCCCGACGACGGCCTCGCGGTCGGCGCGCCCTGCGGATCGGACGTGGGTGAGTGCTCCCCGGGCATGAACGTCTGCGTCGGCGGGTCGGTCGAGTGCGTGGGTGCCGTCGGTCCGATCGACGAGGAGTGCGATCTCCTCGACAACGACTGCGACGGGGCCGTCGACGAAGACCTGCCGGTCGGCGAGTCCTGCGGGACCGACGAGGGCATCTGCACGGCCGGGATGATCCAGTGCGTGAGCGGCCGCGAGATCTGCGTGGGCGAGGTGCCGCCCATGCGCGAGGCCTGCGACTGCGACGACAACGACTGCGACGGTCTCGTCGACGAGCCGCCCGATACCGGCATGCTCTGCCCCGAGGGGAGCGCCTGCGTCGACTGCCAGTGCGCCCTGCCGTGCACGGAGAGCGAGTTCGGCTTCATGTGTCCGTCGGGCAAGGTGCCGCGCATCGAGGACGACGGCTGCTACTGCGTCCGCGACCGCTGCAACGAGGAGACCTGCGCGGGCGAGACCCACCCGAGCGAGGAAGAGCCTCGCTGTGCACCCGACAGCGACGAGCTGCCGAGCTGCGTCTGCAAGAACAACGAGTGCACGTTCCCGTGCGACGGCGTCGTCTGCCCCGAGGGGCTCCGCTGCAGGCCCGACGACGGCACCTGCGTCGAGGATAGCTGCCGCTCGCTGGGCTGCCCGGCGGGCGAGGTGTGCGACGTCGCCTCCGGCGACTGCGTCGACGACCCGTGTGTGACCGCCGGGTGCGCGACGGACGAGGCGTGCCGCGGCGGGACCTGCGAGCCGAGCTGTGCCCGGGTGAGCTGCGCCGCCGGGGAGCGCTGCGAGCACGGCGAGTGTGTCGACGACCGGTGCGCCGACGTCTCGTGCGAGAGCGGCGAGGTCTGCGATCCGGCCGGCGGCGAGTGCGTCGACGACATGTGCGGCACGATCACGTGTCCGCCTGCCAGCCTCTGCGACCCGGGGACCGGGACCTGCCGGACCGACCCCTGCATCGGGCTGTCCTGCCCCGACGGCGAGCGCTGCGCGGCGGGGGAGTGCGTCGAGATCGGCACCGGCGACACCGACGCGGGGATGCCCGACGCCGGCGGCATCGACGCCGGCCGCCGGACCGACGCCGGAACCGGAGGCGGTCGGCTCACCGACCGCGTCATCGCGACGGGCGGCGGCGGGTGCGTCTGCGCCGTCCCGGGCCGCGCACCCGACGGCGCCCCCGGTCCGGCCGCGGGCCTCGCGCTCGTCGGCGTGCTGGGCGGGCTCGGCGCCTGGAGGCGCCGGCGGAGGGCCGGCAAGGCGGCCCGCCGGGGAGGGGAGTGAGCCATGCGTTGGTCTCGTCTCTCGATCCTCGCGTTCGTCGCGCTGGCGGTCGTCGCCGCCGGCTGTGACGTCGACCCGTTCTGCCTGCACTGCACCGACGAGGACGCGGGGCCGAGCGATGCGGGCGCGGACGCGGGCGGCGACGCGGGCCTCCGCGACGCCGGCCCGGGCGACGCGGGGCCCGCCGACAGCGGCCCGGACGGCTGCGTGCCGGGCGCCACCGAGCTCTGCAACGAGCGCGACGACGACTGCGACGGCGAGGTGGACGAGGGGATCGACACCGACACCAGCCTCGAGCACTGCGGCGGCTGCGGGCTCGCCTGCGCGCCGCCTCACGCGTTCGGCGAGTGCGTCGGCGGGGCCTGCGGGATCGCGACCTGCGACGTGGGCTGGTACGACATCGACGGCGACCCGGACACGGGCTGCGAGTACCGGTGCCTGCCGACCGAGGCCGACGACACGCTCTGCGACCTGCGGGACAACGACTGCGACGGGGAGATCGACGAGGACGTGCCCTTCGACACCGATCCGTCGAACTGCGGCTCGTGCGGGCGCATCTGCAGCTTCGCGCACGCGACGGCGAGCTGCGAGAGCGGCGACTGCGTCCTGAGCGCCTGCGACGCGGGCTTCCACGACCTCGACGGATTGCCGGGCAACGGCTGCGAGTACGCCTGCACCCCGGCCGACCCGCCGACCGAGACGTGCAACGCGCGCGACGACGACTGCGACGGCGACGTCGACGAGGGAGATCCGGGGGGCGGCGGCTCCTGCGGCACCGACCAGGGCGCCTGCACGGCGGGGACGCTCGAGTGCGTCGGAGGGAGCGTCGTGTGCGTGGGCGCGACCGGCCCGACGACCGAGGAGTGCAACGGCGTCGACGACGACTGCGACGGGAGCACCGACGAGGGCAACCCGGCCGGCGGCGGCTCCTGCGGCACCGACGAGGGCACCTGCGTCCCCGGCACCTGGCAGTGCACGGGCGGCAGCCTGGTCTGCGAGGACGCCGTCGGCCCCGGCACCGAGACCTGCGACGGTCTCGACAACGACTGCGACGGGACCGTCGACGACGGCGATCCGGGCGGCGGCGGCTCCTGCGGCACCGACGAGGGCGAGTGCGTGGCCGGCACCGAGCACTGCTCGGGCGGCGTGATCCAGTGCGTCGGCGCCACCGGGCCGTCGCTCGATCTCTGCGACAGTGTCGACAACGACTGCGACGGCACCGCGGACGAGGACTTCGACCTCGACACGGACGTACGCAACTGCGGCGCGTGCGACCGGCCTTGCTCGTTCCCGAACGGCATCGCCGGCTGCTCGGGCGGGTCGTGCGTGCTCGTGGCCTGCGTCACGGGCTACTACGACCTCGACGGGATGGACTCGACGGGCTGCGAGTACGAGTGCGACTTCGCGGGATCGGAGGTCTGCAACGGCCGGGACGACGACTGCGACGGCACGCCCGACGAGGACCTCACCCCACCGAGCAACTTCTGCAACCCGAACGGCGTCTGCATGGGGACGACCGCCGCCTGCTCGGGCGCGTCCGGGTGGACGTGCGACTACCCCATGACCTACGAGGAGAGCGAGACCACCTGCGACGGCCTGGACAACGACTGCGACGGATCGGTCGACGAGCCGTTCCCGACGGTCGGCACCTCCTGCAACAACGGCGAGCTCGGCCTGTGCCGCAGGACCGGGGCCTTCGTCTGCAACGGCGCCGGGGACGGCGTGGTGTGCGACGCGCCCGCGTCGGGCGGCGGGGCGACCGAGACCTGCAACGGCCGGGACGACGACTGCGATGGCCTGCTCGACGAGGATTCGCCCGCCGAGTGGGTGCAGTTCTCGGGGAGCTTCGGCACGCGCTGGATCTTCGCCTACGAGGCGTCGCGCCCCGACTCCGACTCGGCCTCCGAGGGGACGATGAGCCACCGCGCCTGCTCGCTGCCGGACAGGCTCCCATGGACCAACGTGACGCACGCCCAGGCCCAGACCGCGTGCGCCAGCGTCGGCGGCCGCCTGTGCACCGAGGCGGAGTGGGAGCGGGCCTGCGAGACGGCGTCGAGCTGCACCTGGTCTTATGCCTCGTCCTGCACGAGCTACTCCTCCGGCACGTGCAACGGGAACGACTACGACTACGACTCGGGCGCCGCCGGAGATCAGGACGGCGTGCTCCCGACGGGGTCGCTCGGCATGTGCTACGCGAGCTGGAGCGGGGGAGGGGTGTACGACATGTCCGGGAACGTGGAGGAGTGGACCGAGCAGCGGAGCGCGGGCGTCAACCCGCTCCGCGGCGGGTCCAACAACGACACCCCCGGAGGCATCCGCTGCGACTTCGACTTTGTGGTTGCCGGCAACTCCTACGCGCTCCCGACCGTGGGCTTCCGCTGCTGCCGCGACTCGGCTCCCTGACCACCGACCACGAGTCGGCGCCGGTTGGTTCAGCGTGCGATCTCGGCTAGGGTTCCGCGCGCCATGACGACTCCCGTTCCCTTCGAACCGCGCGGCGCCTGGACCGCGCTCGTCACGCCGTTCGACGCCCAGGGGGGCTTCGACGCCGAGACCTACCGTCGGCTGATCGAGTTCCAGATCGACCAGGGCATCGACGGGGTCTTGCCCTGCGGCACGACCGGCGAGTCGCCCACGCTCACGTGGCAGGAGCACGAGGCGGCCGTCGGCGTCGCGGTGGACACGGCGAACGGGCGGATCGGCGTGCTCGCCGGGACGGGAAGCAACAACACCGCCGAGGCGATCCGCGGGACGCGGGACGCGAAGGAGCGCGGCGCCTCGGCCTGTCTGCTGGTCGACTGCTACTACAACGGGCCGAGCTCCCTCGAGTTGCGCAACGAGTACTACCAGCGCGTGCTCGACGCGGTGCCCGACATTCCGATCGTGCCCTACATCATCCCGGGGCGCAGCGGGTGCGCCCTCGCGGCCGAGGACCTGGCGCTCCTCCACCTCGCGGCGCCCGAGCGCGTCCCCGCGGTCAAGCAGGCCACGGGCGACCTCGACCGCATGCGCCGCGACCGCGAGCTCGCCGGGCCGACGCTCGCCATCATGAGCGGCGACGACGACATCACACTCGCCATGATGGCCGACCCGGGCATCCACTGCTCGGGGGTCATCAGCGTCATGACGAACATCGTCCCCCGCGCCATCCGCGACATGGTGGCGGCGCAGGCCGCCGGTGAGACGGGTCGGGCGGGCGAGATCGCCGGCAAGATCCGGCCCATCCTCAAGCTCGTCGTCTGCAAGGCGCACAACGTCCGGACGATGCCCGACGGGCGCCGCATCGAGATCGAGGACCGGTTCCGAAACCCCGTCCCCGTCAAGACGATGATGGCGGGGCTCGGCATGGTCAACGGCGTCGCGCGCCCGCCGCTCGGCAAGATGAGCCGGCGCGCCGTCGATCTCTGCCGGGACGCCCTGCGGCAGATCTACCACGACGCGCCCGAGTACCTCCGGCCCATCGACGCGTGCTTCGACGTGGACGTGGCCCGGCGGCTCGAGGACGACGCGGTCTGGGCCTCGCTCGCCTACGAGCGAGCCTGAGGCCTGCTATCTTGGCGGCCATGGGACGCACCCTCCGGGACGCCTCCGGCGCGCTGCTCGTCCTCGTCTCCGTCGGCGCGTTGTTCCACGCGGTCCTGTCGCTCCGTGATCACGACTACGTGGCAGCCATCCTGATGGTGGTGGCCGGGTTGTCCCTGCTGCGCGCCGGGGTGGAGCTGCTCAGGCCGACCGTGGGAGAGTGAAGGATGTGGCGCTGGGCCATCGCGGTGCTCGTGGCGGCGGCCTGCGGGGGCGGGGAGGCGCCGGACGGGGATGGCGACGGCGGCAGGCGCGTGCACGGTGAGGCGCGCGTGGGCGGACAGGTCGTCTCTACCGTGGACGGCGTCCCCATCACGCTTGACGAGGTGCGGTCGACGGCGCGCGAGACGGGGCTCGCTCCCCGGGACGCGCTGAGGCGGCTCGAGGACCGCCTCCTTCTCGCCGCAGAGGCTGCCCGTCGGGGCTACGCCGACCGGCCGGAGGTCCGGGAGGCCGGGCGCAAGGCCGCGGTGCAGGCGCTGCTCGTGCGCGAGGTGGAGGAGCCGCTGATGCCGCGAGCCATCCCGGAGGAAGCGGTGCGGGAGCTCTGGGAGCGGCGGTCCGAATACCACCGGCCGGAGCGCCGCCGGGTCGACCACGTGCTCGCCAAGGTCGGACCCGACGCTCTGGCGGCGTCCGCCGCGGCGGCCCGGGCCATCGCGGTCGAGGCGATCGGTGCCCTCGCATCCACCGGCGCCGACGCGGCGCTCGCCGAGTACGACGGGGCCACGCGCGACGGGATCGAGGTCGTCGTCGAGCACCTCGAGCCGATGGCGTCCGACGCGGCGATCGAGGAGCCGTTCCTGCGCGCCGTCTTCGCGCTCGAGGGCCCGGGCGTGGTCGCCGAGCCCGTGCGGACGCGCTACGGCTGGCACGCGATCCGCGTGGTCGAGATCGAGCCGGCCGCCGAGACTCCCTTCGAGGACGCCGAGGAGGCGCTCCGGGCCGAGCTCGTGACCGACGCGCGGCGCCGCCGGGTCGAGGCTCTCGTCGAAGAGCTCTCGGACGCGATCGGCGTGGAGATCGACGAGCGGCGCGTCGAGCGCGCGCTGCGCGAGGAGCTGCTGCACGACAGCGGGGCTGCGCGATGAGCTCGGGGCGATCCGGGGAGGCGTCGCGCGACCAGGACGAGAGCGCCTTCACGCCCATCCTGCGACAGCTTTGGGCGAGCGACCCGAGCGTGCTCGCCGTGAGCTTCGTCGACTTCGAGGGGGAGTGCGTCGACTACTGCTCGTCGCTCGCGCCCTTCGACGCCAAGGTGCTGGGAGCGCACATGACCATCGTGGTGCACGATGTCGTCGCGCGGTTCGTGCGGCTCGGGTTCGGTCAGCCTCACCACTTCCACGTGGCGGCGGGCGATCGGGAGATCCTCGTCCGGCGCGTGAGCGACGACTACCTGCTGGTCGTCGCCGCCCGGGCGGGCGGAGTGGGGCGGGCGGTCTTCCGCGCCCTCGAGCGGGCTGCCGAGGCGCTCCGGACCGAGGGCGAGATCGAGGTGCCGGCGTGGGAGCCTTTCGAGAAGCCGCTCGATGTGGAGGTGCGGCCCTCGCTCGGGGCGTCCTACGCGCCGGTCGCCTTCCGCCGCCGCGACGAGCGCACGCCCATCTCCGACGTCATCGGGTGGTGGCTCGACGACGACGAGGGCTGGATCTGCTTCCGCGTGCGCGTCGCGGGGGGCCGGGAGCTCACGCTGGCCCACGACCCGGAGAACGATCGCTGGTTCGAGCTCACGGACTCAGAGCGATGAGGCAGCCGGCGATCCAGAGCCCGCCGGCGATCATCAGCACGGCCGTGTAGCCGATGATGTCGCGCGCCCGGACGCCCGTGATCGCCAAGAGCGGCAGGGCCCAGAACGGCTGGAGCATGTTGGTGAGCTGATCGCCGTAGGCCACGCCCATGACGGCCAGCTCGAGCGGTACTCCGAGAGCGCCCGAGGCCTCGACGGCGATCGGGCCCTGTACCGCCCACTGTCCGCCGCCGCTCGGCACGAACAGGTTGATCACCGCCGCCGAGATCATCGTCACCGTGGCGTAGGTCGTCGACGAGGCCGTCTCCGCCAGCGCCCCTGCGAACGTGGTGCCGAGGCCGGTGCTGCGCATGACGCCCATGATCCCCGCGTAGAACGGGAACTGGAGCACGATGCCGGCGGCGCCGGCCGTCGCTGCGCCGACGGCGCGAACGTACCTGCGGACGGTCCCGTGCAGGACCAGCCCCAGCGTCAGGAACATCAGGTTCAGGGCGTTGGGGTCGAGCTGCGCGATCCCGGACCGCCACCACCAGAGCGCGGAGGCCGCGAAAAGCGGGAGGGCGACGACGGCGGTCAGCCAGTAGCTGCTCTCGATTCGCTCGGGGACCGTCTCGGGGCGGGCGGCAGCTTCGGGGTCGGCCGCCGGCTCCGCCGCCGCCCCGAACCCGTCGATCCCCTCGACCGGGTCGTCGCGGCGGGGAGCCATCGCAGCGCACAGGAGAGGCACGATGACGAAGAGCCCGCCGGTGATCACGGCGTTCTCGATGCTCAGGACCGTCTCGGTGAACGGCACGGTGCCGACCCGTTCGGCCAGCTCCTCGCCGAGGAACTTCCGTACGTTGGCCTCGGTGGTCATCATCAGCGGTGCGGTCCCGCTGATCCCGCCGTGCCAGCACATGAGCCCCGTGTAGCCGGAGGCCGCGAGCAGAGGGTAGTGGGCCCGCACGCCGCGGGCGGCGCAGCTCCTGCCGACCTCGCGCGCCAGGAGCGCGCCGACGACCAGGCCGAGGCCCCAATTGAGCAGGGCCGTCAGGATGGCCGTCGTGGACACGAGCCACGCAGCCTGTGCGCCCGTGCGGGGCAGCCGCGCCAGGCGAGCGAGCCCCCCGCTCACCAGCGGGCTCGACGCCAGCGCGTGGCCGGTCACGAGGATGAGCACCATCTGCATCGCGAAGGCGAGCAAGCTCCAGAAGCCCGTGTCGCCTTGCCACGCCTCGATGATCTGGACGGGGCCGGAGCCTTGGACCACGGCGGCCAGGAGGAAGACCAACACCGTGAGGCCGATCGCGAGCACGAACGGGTCCGGCGTGGTGGCGCGAGCGATGGTCGCGAATCGGTAGCCGAGGCGTCGGATCATGGTGTGGGCCTCCGCCGTTCAACCAGATTGCCCGGGAACGTGCGCTCCTCTACCATGCGGCCTCGTGAGTAGAAAGTGCCCCAGCTGCGGGACGAGCTTCCCGGACGAGGTCTTCTTCTGCGGCAACGACGGCACGATCACGATCCAGGAGCAGGATCCGGCCGATCCCGACCCTCGCCTCGGGAGCACGCTCGGAGACTACATCGTGGTGGCGCGTGTGGCGGACGGGGCCATGGGGCGCGTCTACGAGGCTCGCCATCACGAGACGAAGCAGCGTGTGGCGATCAAGGTCCTGCACGCGGACGTCGCCAAGGATCCGATCGCCGTCGAACGCTTCAAGCGCGAGTACGACGCGGCGCGTGAGCTCCAGCACCCCCACATCGTGAGCGTGGTGGACTTCGGTCAGACTCGAGACGGCTCGTGCTTCATGACGATGGAGTACCTCGAGGGCGAGGAGCTCGGCGCGTGGCTCCGACGCGAGGGGCCCCTGTCCTTCGAGCGGATCGTGCGTGTCGTCGCCCAGGCCGCCGATGCACTCGATCACGCGCACTCGTTCGGCTTCGTGCACCGCGACCTCAAGCCGGACAACGTCTTTCTGTGTCGCTCGCCGGACGGTGACGACGTGCGCATCCTCGACTTCGGCTCGGTGAAGCTGCAGATGGAGACCGGGCCGAAGCTCACCGCGTTCGGGACGACCCTCGGATCGCCGTACTACATGTCGCCGGAGCAGGCGATGGGCAAGCAGGACGTGGACGGCCGCACCGACGTCTTCGCGCTCGGAGCGATCCTCTTCGAGATGTCGACCGGGAAGATCGCGTTCGACGGGAGCACGATCGCCGAGATCCTGATGAAGGTGGTGAACGAGAGCCCGCCGCAGGCGAGCCAGCTCGCGCCTGGCGTCCCCGCCGCGCTCGACGACGTCGTCGACAAGGCCTGTCGCAAGGACAAGACGCGCCGCTACGGGACGCCCACCGAGCTCGCCAACGCGACCATTCGGGCCTTCGGCCTCGACGGAGACGCCAAGCAGTGGGGGCACACGCCCTCGGCGAGCATCCAGGAAGCGCTCGCCGGCGCCACGCCACCGCCGCCGAAGGCACTCGGCGTCGACAGCCTTCCGCCCGCGGCGCCGGTCGGTGGGCCCGCCGCGCAGGCACCGCTCGGTGCTCCGCCCGCGCCGCGGGGGCCGCGCATGCCGGACGCGCTCGACACGTACCCCACAGGGCCGGCGCCCGCGCACGCGGGCGGGTCCTCTGCCAACCCGAGCCTGCTCCTGTTCGTCGGGCTCGCGGTGCTCGGCGTGCTCGCCCTCGGCGGCGCGCTCGTCGCCTTCCTCCTGACGTAGGACTGGCGCGATCGGCGGGCGTGTCCATGGACACGTCTGGTGGGGATGGTCCGAACAGGCGTGCTGTCGCTCGTTCTCCTGGGGCAATTGACCCTGGCAGGGGGACACGCGCACGCCGACCCCTTGCCGACGGAGGACGGGACTCGCCTGTCGGCCCCGCCGCCCCCCGTACCGGAGCCTCCGCCCGAGTACGTGGAGGCGTCCGGCAAGCCGGGCCCATGGGAGCCGCCGCTCGGTCCCCCGGACGCCGCGGAGCCGGAGCCGGCGCCGCTGTCGGACCTCCGCCCCGAGCAGCGCTCACACGCCGCGATCGGCTACGAGGTCCTCGGCGGGACGGCGGGGTTCGCGACGGGCCTCTTCCCGCTGCTCACGGACTCCCCGGATGCCATCGTGGTCGTGATGCCGTTCACCGTGGCGCTCGGGGTATGGATCGCGGGCGCGGTCTCGGGCGGTGACGGAGACTTCGGCGCCGTGATCCTCGGAGAGCTCGTCGGTGCCCTGTTCGCGGCTCCGTTCACGCTCGCGGGCTTGATGTGCACGAGCGACTGCGCGCTCGGGCTGACGCTCGGGCTCGCGGCCGGTCTGGTCTTCCCGATCGGGGGCGCGGTGATCGGATACGAGATGTCGAACGAGGTGCCGCCGCTCGGTACCGAATAGGGCGCAGCTCACATCACGCCCGGCGCCACGTCGACGGGCACGAACAGACCGCCCCGGAGCTCGAGGACGCGCGTGCCGCGGACCGGCTCGCCGCCGGGCAGGAAGCCGAGGCTCGGCCCTGCGGTCTCGATCCCTCGCATCGCAGCGAGGCGACGTGCGACGCTGGCGCGGTCGGCTGCGCCCGCGTCGACAGCCCGCATCACCAGGCGCATGGCGTCGTAACCATAGGCGGCCCAGGCATCGGGAGCAGCGCCCCAGCGCTGCTGGAAGTCGTCGGCGAGCTCGCGCCCGACGCCCGTCGCGGTCGGCGCGTGGAAGGGCGCCGAGAAGAGCGTGCCCTGGAGGTAGCGGCCGGTGCCACGTGCGAGCTGCGGATCGAAGGCGACGCTCGGCGCGAGGAGCGTGATGCCCCGCCCGCTCCGGGGCGGCTCGCTCTCGGGGCCGACGGCCCAGAGGCCCGCGGTCGCGAGGGCGGGAGCGATCAACGCGAGCTTCCGCGCCGAGTCCGGCACGAACAGCGCGTCGAAGCTCGAGCGGCGCAGCTCCTCGATCTCGCGCCCGAAGGCCGTCGCGTCGGCCGGGTAGCTCTTGGCGGCGACGAGCTCTGCGCCCGACGCGCGCACGTTCGCCTCGAAGGCCCCCGCCATCGCGCGGCCGTAGGGGCTGTCCGGGTGCAGGACGGCGAACCGCGTTGCACCGCGGGCGCGGGCGGCGGCCACGAGCTCCCGTGTCTCGCTCGCAGGGGTGAAGAACAGCCTGAACACCATCGGGCCGACGTCCGCCAGACCCTCCGACGGCGCCAGCGCGATGAGCGGCACTCCGAGCTCCTGCGCGCGGTTTGCGGCGCGCTCGGCGGAGGGCCCCGTCATGGGACCGACGATGGCCACCACGCGATGGAGCGAGACGAGGTCCTCGACCGCCTGCGCGGCGCGCTCCGGATCTCCGGCGTCGTCTCGGAACACGAGCTGGGGCGTCCCCGGCGAGATCGGGCCCTCGCCCGGCGAGCCGCCGGCGAGCATCATGCCCCGCAGGACGTTCTGGCCGACCTCGCGGCCACGCCCGCTGAGCGAGAGGATCGCGCCGATGGCGTGGACGTCGGCCTGGGACGTGCGCTCGGCGCGGAGCGCCATGGCGGCCAGCTCCTCGTCGAGCTCCACTCCCCGGTCGCGCAAGGCATCGGCGAGGTGGCGCACGCGCGCGAGCTCACCCGCCTGGTAGGCCTCGCGCATGGCGCGGTCGGCCACGAGCGGCCACGCCGCGCCCTCGTGCGGGAGCATGTCGGCAGCGCGCTGGATCTCCTCCGCCGTCGCCTCCTCACCGACGATCACCTCGAGCCGCGCGCGTGCCTCGGCGGCGTCCTCCTCGGGCGCCGACGTGCGCAGGAGGGCATCGAGGGCCTCGATCGCGCCGACCCGGTCGCCGAGCCGGTCGCTCGCCGCGGCGATGGTGCGAAGGAGAATGGCCGTCTCGGCGGGATCGACGGTGCGCCCGACGAAGGGGCGCAGGATCTCGAGGGCGCGCTCGTGCTCGCCCTCGAGGTGCAGCGCCACACCCTCGTAGAAGCGGCCCCGCTCCGCCACCGAGGCGTCCGGGTGGTCGCCGACCGTCCGGAAGTGCTCGCGCGCTTCGCCCGTCGCGCCGCGCGCGAGCAGGAGTTGCCCGAGGCCGAGGTGCGCGATGGGGACGAGCGGATCGTCCGGATGCTCGGCGAGGAAGCGCCGGTACCTTGCCTCTGCGTCCTCGGTCCGCCCCGCGTCGGCGGCCTCGCGGGCGGCGCGCATGTCCGCCTCTGCCACCGGATCGTCGGTCGTGACCAGGGGCAGGCGCAGCGTCTGCTGCTCCGGGCCGCCGTGCGGGCACCCGACCGCGACGAGCGTCACGACGGCGAGGGCGATGCCCCACCGCTTTCGGCGGCGGGGCCCGTGGAAGCCTACGGCGCAGCCGCTCCACGACGGCACGACGGCGTGCGTCGCTCCCATCCTCGGCTCCGTGCCACTGCTTGGCTGCCTGCGCAAGTTATCGGCCCCGTAGCGCGCGGGCGATCAGGTGGGCCAGGTCGATGGCGCGCGTGCCTGCCCGCTCGAACGCGCGGCGAGAAGCCGGGCACGCCGTCACCAGGGTGCCCCCACCGAGCAGGTCGTGATCGGCGACCCGCTCGGCCGCGATCGCCTCGGATGTGTCCCGGTCCGTCACCGGGAGCTGGCCGCCGGCACCCGAGCACTCCGCCCTGTCGCGGTGCTGCGCGAGCTCCTCGGGAGGTGAGCCGAGGATGCGCGAGAGGACGGCGCGGGGCGCGTCGTAGACACCCATCCCGCGACCGAGGCGGCAGGCGTCGTGGTAGCGGACCAGCCCTTGCACCGGGACCTCGGAGAGCCGCGCGAGGTGCTCGGCGGCCAGCTCCGAGAGGTGGCGCACCGAAAGCCCGTGCGAGACGCCGAGCCGCGGCGCGATCCGGGCGATGGCGTGAAGGCATCCGGGGTCCTGAAAGACCACCTGCTCGGCCGAGCCGAGCGCCTCGACGAACCGCGTGGCGGCCCGGACGAACCCCTCGGGGTCCCCCGCCTCGAGCAGAGGAAGGCCGCAGCAGCCCGAGGCCTCGACCCGCGCGCGGGTGCCCGAGAGCGCGTCGACGGCGTGGAGGGCAGCCTCGGCGTCGTCGGGCGCGACCACGCACGCCGTGCAGCCGGGAACGAACACGGTCGCCGACGGCTCGTGCATGCGGTCGCCGAAGCGCTGCTCCGCGGCATGGCGGGCGTGCAGCTCGCGCTCGGGCTGCGCGTCGATGATCGCGTAGGCGGCGGCGGGCGCGGCGCCCGTCCGCACCGCCTCCGCTCGCCCTGCGCCGAGCGTGGCGGCCACCTCGTTTCCGTGGTCGCAGAACGTCCGGCAGCGCATACACCCGGTGCACGCGTACCACGTGCTCGCGTACGCCTGCTCCATGGGCAGGTTGCCCTTCGCCACGTGGTGGAGCGACGTCATCTTGCCCCACGGCGTCGTCGTCTCCCGTGCCTGCACGGTGGAGACGGGACACGCGAACCGGCAGAGCTTCGGGCAGTACGCGCAGTACGTGTGCTCACGCTCGTGCGGCTGGACGAGCGGCAGCCGAGCAGCTTCCGTCATCCCCCCCTTATAGCGCGCCATCGCCGCGCTGGGGGGATCCGGGCAGGGGGCCTAGATCAGCGGCGGGAAGCTCTCGCAGGCGGCCTGGAAGGTGTCGATGGCCCGGCTCAGGGCCGAGCTGAGATCGCCCTCGCAGATGGAGCTGAAGACGGCGTTGTCGCCGGCCATGTCGACGAACTCCTTGAGGCGGGTCGCCTCGGCGGCGTCGCCGAAGTCGCTCGTGCACGTGCCGGGGCCCGGGCCGGCGATGACCGCGGTGGCCCACCGGCCGCGGTCGCCCTTGACGGAGTCCACCGCGCCGAGGAAGCGCGAGACGGGCTCGATCATGGGATTCGACGGATCGCACTCGTCGGCCGCCGTCGCGCCGCCGCCGCTCAGCGGGTCCTCGATCATGATCTCGATGGGATCGTCGAGGCGGGAGCAGTCGTTCTCGTCGCTCAGGATGACGACGGCGAGCAGCGCATCCTCCCGCAGGAAGCCGGCGTTGGTGCCGTCGGACACGCGATCGGTGAGCGCGAGCTCGAGGGCGTAGAGCGGCATCTCGACGCCCGAGCCGCTCGTGCCGACCTGCGCGACGCACGAGAACGTCCCGGCGACGTCGGTGTCGGCCCGCTCGATCCACCGTCGCGTCATGCCGCACTCCTGCTGGAGCGCGCCCTCCGGGCCCATCTCGCTGATCTCCATCGGCGGGAACGGGATCGAGGACGGGAACGAGATGCGGGTGGTGACGTTGGTGCCCGTCGTGGTCACGCCGAGCCGGTAATCGAGCGGCTCGCCGGTGTCCGTCCGGTAGGCGTCCAGCACCTCCACGAAGCGTGGGAAGTTCGTGGCGAGGTTCGACTGCTCCTCGGCCATCGACCCGGAGTCGTCGATGATGAAGAGCACGTCCATCTTCGTGCACTGTTCCGTCATGCCCGTGGTTGGTGCGCCGTCACGGCCGGTCACGGGGCCGGAGTCGAAGCCCGTGCCTCCGCCGTCCGTGCCCGTGCCCCCGCCGCCGCCGCCCCGAGTGCCGCCACGACTCGAGCACCCCACGACCAGCAAGACCATCAACCCGGCGGCGACGCCTGCCCCGACCCCACGAAACTGCGCCATGCGAACCTCTCCCGCGCTCCCCGTCTCCACCCGGCGAGGAAGCTACCACGGATCGTGTGCAAAGGTGGGACGGTGTGAGCCCGCTCACTCCGCGGTCGTGAGAGAGGTCACCGCCGCAAGGTGTAGACGACCTGCTGCGAGGTGTGGCGGCGGTTGGCCGGGAAGCTCTGCGCGCGGACGAGGGGCTCCACGCAGGACACGACCTGCTCGGGCGTGATCGAGATCCCCTCGATGCTCCCGTCGCCGTCGAGGCGGATGATCAGCCGGGCCGACCGAGGCCGGCCGTCGGCCTGCATCAGGCACTGGCGGAGCTCGCGCTCCACGGGCGCGAGCACCTGGCGCACGATCTCCGCGTTGATCCGCAAGGGCAGCTGCTCCTCGTCTGCCTCGGGCGTCTCCTGTGGCTCGGGCGTCTCCTGTGCCTCGGGGGTCTCCCCTTGCTGCGCGGCCTCCTCCGCCTCTCGGGTCTGTTGCTCGAGGCCGGCGACGAGGGCACGCGCCTTTGCGCTCACGGCCGGGATGGAGAGCGGATCGGCTCCGATCTCCTCCAGCGTCTCTCGCGCCACCGGACCCTCGAGCGCGACCAGCGCCTCGAGCGCCACGCCGAGCGCCGCGGCCAGGTGCTCGTCCGGCGCCTCCGCGTGGTACAGCCGCACGAAGTCCCGGATGGGATCGGCCGCGCTCCGATCACCGAGCGCCTCGATGGCCGACAGGAGGGCCGCGAGGTCTTCGACCGGGGTGCCCGGATCGCGAAGGTGCGCCAACAGGAGGGGCACGGCGCGGCGATCCTCCATCCGGATCGCCGCACGGGCGAGCGCGCCGACCGGTGGAGTCGTCGTGCCCTCGAGGAAGGCCGCGTGCCGCGCGAGCGCGCTCATGACCTGATCACCTCCGTCGGTTCGCTCGCCCAGCCTCGTGCAGGCGGCGGCGCGCACGGGCTGGGGCACGTTCCGTGATTCACAGAGCACGATGAGGTGCGCCGTGACCTCCGGATCGTCGAGCGCCGCGAGGTGGCGGATCGCGAGCTCCCGGGCCGGAACCAGGCGCGCGTCCGTGCTCTGCGCCGCGGCGAGGAGCTGGTCGCGCAGCGGCAGGGCC
>JBDIVX010000162.1:0-17045 GCA_039794305.1 Candidatus Neutrinellum sp. | reverse complement strand
GCCGGGCTCGGCTCGGGATCGCCGAGGGCAACGCGAAGCCACTTCAAGGCGGGGAGCAGGTGCGCGCGGGCGTCCTCGGGCTCGAACCGGCGGTCGGCCAGGAGGAGCCGGGCGGCGCGGGCCGCGGCCTCGGCGCGCTCGATGGGCTCGCGGTCGTGGTCCAGGTCCGGCATCTGCCCACCCGGCTCATAGACGTCCGGGCTGGGATCGGCCAGGCGGCAGCGAGGTAGGGAGTTGTCGCATATCGCGACGGCCCGAGCCTTCGTATGATGCGGCCCGATGCAAAGAGAGCTTCTCCTGGGCTTGTTCGTGGGGCTGATCGGGACTGCGGCGTTCGGCTGCGGAGACGATGGCGGCGGCGGTACCGCAGACGCGGGCGGAGGCGGCGCGTGCCCGGCACCCGACCTCACGTGGTCGATGGCCGACGTGGGCGCGACCGCGGGGGTGACGCGCACGGTGCACCTCGAGCTCGCGCGGGACTACTGCGCCGAGGCGACCATCGAGCTGAGCGTCGGTGACGCGGCGGTGGCGAGCGTGCCGGCGCAGGCCGTCTTTCCGGAAGACAGCACGCGCGTGCCGGTCCCGATCGCGGCCGTGGACGCCGGGACGACGACCGTGACGGCCACGTGGAACGTGGGCGGAGCGACGCGCACGGCGGATCTGACGGTCCACGTGACCGGGGACGAGCTCCCGCCCTGCTCGGCCACGGGCTCGGGGACGCTCGCGCCCGGCGGGAGCGTCTCGACCGCCGACGGCGCCGAGATCGCGCTCCCCGAGGAAGCGGCGCACGACGACCAGTACCACGTCGACTCCTTCGAGGCCTCGATCGCGTGCGCAGCCGATCAGGTGCCGGACGGTTTCCGCGCGCTCGGACCGGCCGTCGCCTTCGGCCCCACGCACCAGCGCTTCATGCGCGACGTGCCGATGACGATCCCGATCCGCCTGGCCCTGCTCCCGGAGGGCGCGAACACGGGACACGTGGAGCTCAGCTACACGGGGCCTGGCGTCAGCGAGCCGCGCCCCGTCGCGGTCGCGTTCGACCAGCTCGACGGCGACTGGGGGCTCGCGAAGCTCACGTTCGAAGCACCGCGGCTCGGGACCTACCAGGCGGTCGTCCGGGAGACAGCCGGCCAGACGCGGATGCGGGAGTTCGCCTTCCGCGGGATCACGGGCGTCTCCATGGGCGGCTTCGGCTCGGGGCTCGTCGGCTACCGGAACATGGAGCGCTTCGACTTCGTCGCGCCCCTCGGCGCGGCGTGGGACTGGGGCTACCTGCTCGACTACATCCGCAGGTACCACCTCGGCGGCTTCTGCACCGAGACCGAACGCGCGGCCGATCCCGCCGGGTGCGCGGCGGCCAGCATCGACCGCGTGCCGCCCGCGAAGCACATCCACGAGCACATCCAGCACTTCGAGAGCTGGTACTACGAGGACGAGCACCGCGGGCAGGGCGGCACCTTCGACCGGGAGGAGTACATCCGGCTGTTCCGGGACCTCTCGTTCATGTTCGGCAACCCGAACTCCGATCGCGCCGAGGACGAGGGCGAGCCGAACATCACGCCGCCGGGCGTGCCGGACAGCGAGAGGGCGCGGCCCGACAGCGAGCGCTGCGCCGATCCGGTCGTCATCCCGCCGTACGACGGGTCGCCCGGCACGGGCGCGTTCGACGACGAGTACAACCCCGACGGGAGCCATCAGGTCATCACCTTCTGCGACGGAGCGGAGGTGCGGGTCGACGGCGAGCGCGACGTCGGCCTGTGGGATCCGGACGCCACGCAGACGGTGCCCATCGAGGTGGCGCTCGCGGTCGACATCGACGGCGACGGGCGGCGCGGCCCGGGCGAGCCCGTGATCCGCAACGGACGGGAGCCCTTCCGGGACTGCGGCCTCGACCGGACGTGCAACGCCGACGAGGCGGGCTACGACGCGGTCACCAACCCCGACCCAGCGGGCGACGACTACGACTTCCAGTACAACCCGGCGGGCACCGAGGGGAACTTCCTCCGCGACGGTGACCCGTGCGGCGAGGGCGAGGACTACGACGACTTCGGGCTCGACGGGGTCGACGACACGGCGCAGCTCGCCGGCGGCGGGTTCGACCGCGGCGAAGGCAACGGATGCTGGGACATGGCGCGGGGCTCGCAGCGCATGGTCGACCGCGGCCCGCGGCAGCTCGTCCTCGCGGCGGACGACGCCGCGCTCCGCGACACCGACGTGTTCGCGGACGGCGGCATCCGCGACCTCTTCAACTTCGCGGTGGCGAGCGACCACTCGGTGAGCGCATTCGCAGCGCGCGGCCTCTCGCTGCGGTACTACAACGGCCACTCCGCCTTCCACCTCGAGGGGCGCGAGAACAGCCCGGAGACGTTCGTCTTCACGGACATCGACTGGAACGCCACCGGGCGGCGGGTGATGGTGCGCTACGGTGACATCAACGCGAGCGAGGGCAAGATCGAGTCCGGGGACGGCGCGCACGTCGGGACCAACGAGCAGGCGGTGAACCGGCTCTTGAGCGCGCTCGCGTGGATGAGCGCGCGCTGGCCGGACGGCGACCGGCGACGCGTGACCGACCGGATCTGCACGAGCGGCACGGTCGGGTGCGACGAGCCGAACCAGATCCTCGTCGACTTCGAGTCGCCGACGACGGGGCGGGTCGGACCGGCCTCGATCATCCTGCCGCCCGGCTACTTCCAGGAGGAGTACGCCGACTACGAGTACCCGGTCGTCTACTTCCTGCACGGCTACGGCATGGAGCCGACCCAGCTCGTCGACATCGGGGTCATCATCTGGAACTTCATGATCTCCCCGCAGATCCCCGAGTCGCGGCGCCTCCAGAAGATGATCTTCGTCTTCCCGGACGGCAGGTGCCGCGGCGACGAGTGCGTCAAGGGCACGTTCTACACGGACGCGCCCGAGGGACAGCCGGGCGCCGCCCAGATGGAGACCTTCATGCTCGATCTCATGGAGTACATGGACGACAACTACCGCACCCGCTCGCCGGAGGCCTTCGAGGTGACCGACTGATGCGTGCTCTGACGGGGTTCTTGTTGATGGCCGCCGCCGCGGCGGGCTGCGGCGACGACGGCGGGACGACTACGCCGACCGACGCGGGCCCGGGCACGGACTCGGCCATGCCCGACGCCGGCGTGGATGCCGGGCCGTGGATGCCCGACAACTACTGCCCGGGCGGCGACGGCTGCCCGGACGAGGGCGACGGCGTCCTGCACGTGGGCGCAGCCCGGATCGACATCACCCCGGAGATCACCGACACGACCGACATCCAGACCGTCGACGTGAACGGAGACGGCGAGTACTCGTTCGAGGACGGTGACGAGTTCGACGACCGGAACGGAAACGGCAGGTACGACGGCATCTGGATCGCCGGCTTCGGGAACGCGCGCGGCGCGCGGGGGGTGAACGACCCGCAGTGGGTGCGCTCCATCGCGCTCCGCCAGAACGAGACGACCATCGTGCTCGCGGCGATCGACTGCGTCGGGTACTTCAAGGACGAGATGGACATGATCCGCGAGATGGTCGCGGATCTCGATGTCGACTACGTCATGATCGCCTCGACCCACGTGCACCAGGCGCGGGACACCCTGGGGATCTGGGGGATCAGCGAGGCCGAGACGGGGATCGACCACGACTACATGGCCTTCCTGCGCGAGAAGGCGGCGGAGTCGATCCGTGCGGCCGTGGCCGACCTCAGGCCCGCCCACACGCAGTACGCGACGTTCCGGCTGCGCGATCTGCCGGGCGGCATGAAGCGCTACGTCGGCGACAACCGCGACCCGAACATCATCGACGACGAGGTCCGCGTCATCCGGTTCACCGAGGCCGACGGCGGCGACACGATCTCGACGCTGGTCAACTGGGCGGCGCACCCGGAGTACGCTGGGTCGCGCAACACGCTCCTGTCGAGCGACTACCCACACTGGGTCCGCGAAGGGATCGAGAACGGCGTCGCGGGACCCGACGGCGCGGCGGCCGAGGGCGTGGGCGGCATCACCGTGTTCTTCTCCGCGGCCCTCGGAGGCCAGATCGGGCCGAACCGCGTGGAGTTCGAGGCGTTCGACGGCGTGCCGGTCGAAGAGGACACGCTCCGGTCGGCCGAGGTGATCGGGACACAGATCGCGTGGTACGCGCTCGAGGCGCTCGGCGACGGCGGCGGCTCGGTGACGGACGAGACGGCGGCGATCGGGTTCCGGAACCGCACCTTCTTCGTCGACGTCCAGAACCGCGGCTACCACGTCGCGCTGCTCGGAAACCTGTTCTTCCGCGAGATCTACAACTGGGACCCGGACCTGCCGCTCATGCCGGGCGAGAACGAGCCCGACGTGCGGACCGAGGTCGCCGTCATCGACATCGGCCGCGCGCAGCTCATCACGCTGCCGGGCGAGCTCCACCCGGAGCTCTTCGTCGGCGGCTACGACGGGTCCTTCACGCCCGCGGGCGAGCCGATCGTCGACCCCGACAACGAGAACCCGCCGGACCTCGAGGCGGCCCCCGACGGCCCCTACCTGCGCGACCTCGCCCGCGAGGACGCCGACGTGGTGATCCCGATCGGCCTCGGCAACGACATGCTCGGGTACCTGGTCCCCGAGTACAACTATGTCCTGCACCGCACGAACCCCTACCTCGACGAGCCTCCCGGCGACCACTACGAGGAGACCAACTCCGTAGGCATCGACGGCTGGCCCACGGTGAAGCGCGAGATCGAGAGCCTCCTCGCCTTCGGTGAGTGAGTCGTTGCACGGTTTCGGCGCGTCCGCGCTGGAACCGTGCGCTCGCTCAGGGGCGGGTGAAGAGGATCACGCGGTCGCGGGCGAGGAGCCAGACGCGGTCGCTCGGGTCGACCTCGACGTCGACGAGCTCGTCGGTGGGCAGGCCGTCCTGGATGGTGAGGATCTGCCAGCTCTGGCCGTCGTGCAGGACGGCGCCGTTCGGGCCCGCGCCCCACAGGTGGCCCCGCGAGTCGATGGCGAGCGCGTTCGGGCGCGCTTCCTGGACGACCCGAGGCAGCCGGAACTCGAAGCTCCCGCCCTCGCGGTAGCCCACGCCCTCCGCGGCGGCCACCCAGATCCGCTCGTTGTCCGCGGCCGCGACGTCGGTCACGACCTCGCCGCGCACGCCTCGTGCCTCGCCGAAGACGACCGCCTGCGAGTTGCCGACCCGGATCGCTCCCGACAGGCTCGGCAGCCAGGCGAAGCCGGCGTGTCCGAGGTCGACCGACGTGACCTCGTCGGGCATCCGCAGGGCGTCGGCCCCGTCGGTCGCGGTGTCGGCCGCGCGGTGATGATAGGTCACGGCGTCGCCCGTCGCTCCGAACACGGCGACCCCGCGCATCCTCGTCCCCTCGCCGCTCTCGTGCTCCACGCGGAGCCCGAGCCAGAACTGCTCGTCGTTGCCGACGCCGAGGAACGGCGTCGCCACGAGGCGCGTGGCGGTCCGGAGCGTGCGCTCGGTCACCTGTGTCCAGCCCTCGTCCGAGACGCGGTAGATTCGAACGGTCGCCTCGTTGGTGGCCGCTCCGCTCGCCTCCGGAGGCGCGGCGTCCGGCTCCTCGGCCTCCGCCGCCTCCACCTGCCGGGAGCCCGCCACGACGGCGGCGGCGTAGACACCCTCGGGACCGCTCGCGATCGCCTGCGGGACGACGCCCTCGGGCGCGGAGACGCGGAACAGGCCGTCGCCGCGCCATCGGGCGAGGTCGTGGTGGGTGCCGATCGTCCAGGTCGTCCCGGCCGCCGAGGAGGCGATCTGGAGGTCCTGCTCGTGGACGAGGTCCTGGCTGCGCAGCGCGGTCGGGCGACCCTCGGTGTCGAACGCCGTCACGCCTAGGTTCCGCTCGGCGACGAACAGCGCGTCGGCCTGCCGCCGCACGAGGTAGGCGTTGCCGGCGAGGGGCACCTCGGTGTCGCTCACGACGAAGCCGGGCGCGTCGATCGTCGGCACCGTCGCCGGCACCTCGGCGAGCGAGGACGGGGGTCGGCGGACATCGCCCGCCGCCGGCTCCGACGCGGCAGGCCGGACGTCGGCGGCCGGCGTGATCCGCGCGCGATAGCTCACCACCTGGCGCGGCTCCGACCTCGACAGCGCCGTGAGCGGCACGCCCTCGGCCGACTCCGACGGCGCGATGGCGTACGCGCGGTCGGGCGTGATCAGGACGACCGCGCCGCCGAGACCGGCGAGCCCGACCGCGGCCGGCTCGAAGTCGGCGATCGTGTACCCGTACCAGCGGTCCCCGTCGAAGTAGCCGATCTGCGAGGTGCTCGGGCCCGACAGGAGCGCCATCACCTCGCCCGGGCGGACGGGCACGACGTCGCGCACGTACGCCTCGGGCAGGACGGACTGGCCGTGCTCGCGCACCACGTCGCCCTCGACGAGCCACAGGCCGCGCGCCGTCCCGACCCAGAGCGCCCCCTCGGGCGTCGGCACGAGGGTCGTGCAGGCGGCGGGCTCACCGAACCGCTCCCATCCGCCGGCACCGAGCCGCGCCACGCCCTCGACGCCGCAGGCCCAGAGCGTGCCTTCGCCGTCGAGGTAGAGGTCGATCACCTCCCCGACCGGCGCCGCCGCCGCCATGGGCGTGACCGCGTCCCCTTCGATCGTCGCGAGGCCGCCCGCCGTCGCGACGACCGCGCCGCCCTCGGGCGAGGCGACCACCGCGCGCACGTCGTCGCTCGGCAGGCCGTCGGCGGCGGTCAGCCGGACCGGCGGGGCGCCGCCGCTCGCGGGGTGGATCAGGATCCCGAGGTCGGTCGCGACGTACACCCGCTCGCTGCTCGCCGACACGTCCCGCACGTCGTCGAGGTCGGTCAGCGTGCGGATCGCCCGCTGGTCGCCGCCGACCTGCACGAGCGTGGGCACCGTCGGCCCGGTCTGGAGGGGCCGAGGGCCACAGGCTGCCACGAGGAGGAGGAGCGGGAGGGCGACGGCGGCACGCATGGCCGCCTAGCTAGCCGCCGAGGCCCCGCAAAGTCAACGCGACCGGCGCCCCTCGACCTCCCTCGGCCCTCACTCCTCCTGCCGAATCCCCGCCTTTCGCGCCTTCTCGGCCTCCGCCTTGCGCTTGGCCTCGTAGAGCCGGACGCCCCGGTCGGTGACCCGCCCGACCGGAGGCGCGTCGGGATCCCGAACCGAGACGCCGGCCCGGGTCTCCTCCTTGCGCTCCTCGAAGTCCCGCCGCCAGGCGCCGAGCGTCCGCAGCGGGTAGCTCGGGTCGGCCGGGTCGGTGATGATCCGGCGGACGATCGCGTCCCGGTCGACGAACACCGGGGCGAGCTCGGCGGGGTCGTAGCCGTCGCCGCGGTCGAACAGGCCGCCGCAGATCTCGCGCAGGGAGCAGGCGTCGCAGGCCGGCGCGTACACGTGCTCCCAGGCGGTCTGCCGGACCGTCTGCTTCTGGTCGAGGAAGTGCACGATGCGCTCTTCGCCCTTGACGATCTTGCGCGTCTCGGTGCTCGCCCAGGCGAACTCCGTCATGTAGCAGAGCGGGACCTTCTCGACGCGGAAGCTCCGGCCGGTCTTGTGGAGCAGGCGCAGGGCGCGGTGGAGCGACAGCTCGAAGTCCGCGAGCCGCGGCGTGAACTCCTCCTGGTTCACCTCCGCGCGCCCCATGGACGGGTCCATGTTGTTCCATACGAAGTGCCGCACGTGCGGATGGCTCGCGACGAAGTACCGCACGTTCTCGTCGAGGTGATCGGCGTTGAGCGCGTTGATCACGCAGTTGACGTTGACGTCGACGCCGAACCGGTGGGCGTTGTCGACGGCCGCGAACGCGCGCTCGAGCGTACCGCCGATCCCGCGCAGCCGCTCCTCGACCTCGGGCCGCACCGAGTAGACCGAAACGTGGACGAGCTGCAGCCCCGCCTCCGCCATCTCCTCGGCGAACTTCTCGTCCGCGAGCCTGTGCCCGTTGGTGATCATCCGCACGTGCAACCCCTGCTCGCGGGCGTAGGCCGCGATCCGAGGCAGCTCCGGGTGCAGCGTGGGCTCGCCGCCGGTCAGGATGACGCCGAAGTAGCCGCGCCGGACGAAGTCGTCGACGAGCACCCGCATCGACCCGAAGTCGTGGGTGTAGGGCGCGGTCGGGTTCGAGCAGAACCCACAGAAGTGGTTGCAGTGCCGGACGACCTGGATGTAGCCGATGTTGGCCAATCTCCGCTCGAGCCTATCAGCCCCCGGCCACCCGGCGCTCGAGCCCGTCGATCACCCGCGCCGGGTAGTCGACGCCGTCGAGCCGCGTCATCTGCTGGATCCCGGTGGGGCTCGTGACGTTGACCTCGGTGAGCTTGCCGCCGATCACGTCGATGCCCACGAACCACAGGCCGTCCTCGCGCAGCCGCGGCGCCATGGCCTCGATGATCCTCCGGTCGGCGTCCGTGAGGTGGCTGCGCACGACCTTCCCCCCCACGTGGATGTTGCTCCGCCAGTCGCTCTGCGGGACGCGCAGGATGGCGCCGAGGGGCTCACCGTCGAGGAGCAGGATCCGCTTGTCGCCCTCGGTCACCTCCGGGATCAGCTCCTGGACCATCGCGATCCGCGTCTCGTCGAGGGTCACCGCCTCGATGAGGCCGTTCAGGTTGTTGTCTCCCGCGAGGAGCGCGAACACGCCGCCCCCGCCGTGCCCCTCGACCGGCTTGATCACCGCCTTGCCGCCGACCTCGTCGAGGAAGTGCTTGACGCGCGCCTTGCTGGAGGTGACGAGCGTCCGCGGCATGAGCTCGGCGAACATGCAGGCGTAGAGCTTCTCGTTCGCGTCCCGGAGGCCCCGCGGGTCGTTCACGACCAGGGTCCTGTCGCGCAGGTGCTCGAGGATCAGCGTGAGCCAGAGGTAGTGCGAGTCGAACGGCGGGTCCTTGCGCACGAAGACCACGTCCACATCCCCGAGCGCCACGTCCTCGGCCTCTCCGAGCACGATCGGCCGGGCGGGGTCGCGGCGAACGTGCGCCGGCCGGAGGGTGGCCGTCGGGTGCCCCGCGTCGAGCGCCACGTCCCGGACGAGACAGTGGTCCACCCGATGGCCACGGTCCTGCGCCGCGAGCATCAGAGCGAAGGTCGTGTCCTCGTCGGCGACGATCGAGGACACGGGATCCATCACGAAGACGATTCGCATGTCGTCACCACGGCCGGTCCGATCGTAGCCGATCGGCCCGCTCGGGGCTTGCCAGCGCCGCGGTTTGCCGGCGAGGGTGTACCCCATGAAGCGCGCGCTCCCGACATCGGTCCTGTCCGTCCTCGCGCTGCTCCTGCTCGGAACGACCCCCGAGCAGCCGGAGCCCGGTGCCTTCGCGCAGTACGCCGTGGCGGCCGACCACGCCCTCGCCTCGCGGGCGGGCGCCGAGCTGCTGGCCCAGGGCGGGAACGCCGCCGACGCGGCCGCCGCGACGATGCTCGCGCTCGGCGTCGTGAGCCCCGGCTCGAGCGGGCTCGGCGGCGGCGGCTTCGCGCTCTACTACGACGCGAGCGAGGGGACGGTCACGTTCCTCGACTTCCGCGAGCGCGCGCCCGGCGCGGCGACGGCGGACATGTTCGAGGGACAGCCGCCGGCAGACGACCGCGCCACCGCGCCGTCCCAGTACGGCGGCCTCGCGACCGGCGTGCCCGGCGAGCCCGCCGGCATCGACGAGCTCGTCCGCCGGTTCGGCAGCAAGAGCCGCGCGGACATCGCGGCGCCCGCGATCCGCTATGCCGAAGAGGGCTTCGAGGTCACCGAGTACATCGCCAAGCTGAGCAGCTTCTTCGGCGACCAGATGCGGCGCGACCCCGTGATGCGCTCCTGGTTCGAGGGCGACGCGAGCGCGCTGCGCGGCGGTCAGACGCTGCGCATGCCCGAGCTCGCCCGGACGCTCCGGGCCTTCGGCAGCCGGGGCGCGGCGCCGTTCTACCGCGGGGCGATCGCGCGCGAGATCGTGCGCCAGAACCGCCGGAACGGCGGCGTCATGACCATGGCCGACCTCGCGGACTATCGGGTCGTCGAGCGCGAGCCGCTCGACGTGCGCCGCGTGGGCTACCGGTGGGTCACCGCGCCGCCCCCGAGCGCGGGCGGCTACACGATGCTCGCGAGCCTGGGGCTGCTCGAGCGGTGGATCCCCGAGGCGCGGCGGGGCGAGGCGGGTGCCGAGCTCCTGCACGCCTTCGCGGAGTCGTGGAAGGGGCCCTTCTGGGACCGGGCGAGCTACTTCGGCGATCCGGACCACGTGGACGTGCCCGTCGACGCGCTGCTCGACGACGCGCGGATCGCGCGGCGCGCGGCGCGGTTCCGGCCGACGCTCTCGATCCCCTTCGAGTGGTACGCGACGCCGCTCGGTCCCGAAGATCGGGCGGCGACGCAGCCGGACAACCCCGGGACCTCACACCTGTGCGTCGTGGACGCCGAGGGCAACGTCGCCTCGATCACGACGACCGTGAACCTGCCGTTCGGCGCGCGCTACACGGCGGCGGGGATGGTGATGAACGACGAGATGGACGACTTCGCGAGCGAGGTCGGCGAGCAGAACGCGTTCGGGCTCCCGGGGGGCGCGGCGAACCTCCCGGCTCCGGGCAAGCGACCCGTATCGACCATGACGCCGACGATCGTGCTCGACGAGGGCGATCGGCCGGTGCTCTGCGTCGGCGCCGCGGGCGGGAGCCGCATCGTCACCGCGGCCCAGCAGGTCGCCTGGCACACGCTGATCCGCGGCCTCGACCCGAACGAGGCGGTCGCGTTTCCGCGGGTCCACCACCAGGGCGCGCCGAACCGGCTCCGGATCGAGACCGAGCGGCCGCTCGACGCCGAGACGCTCGACCGGCTGGTCGCCCGGGGACACGAGCTCGAGGAGGTCGAGCACTCGGCGATCGTGCAGGCCATCCGCATCCGGCACGACGGCGGCGCACGCCTGGTCGCCGTCAGCGACCCGCGCAAGGGAGGCCTGCCCGCCGGGGAGTGACCCGAGCGTGACCTCGATTCAGCCGAGCCCCTCGTCGATGAACTGCTGCGTGAACCGGGCGGCCTTGTCGTAGCTGTCCTTCGTCTGCTTCTCGATGAAGCCCTCGACGGCCTTGCCGACGCCGAAGATCTTCACCTCGAGGTCCACCGTACAGACACGCTCGACCGCGTCGCCCCCCTTCGGCTCGACCCAGAACTCCCCGCCGATGCGGATCTTGTCTGCGAGCTTCGACGTCGTGATCGAGTAGGTCCACCGCTTCGTCGCGGGGTCGAAGCGGCCCTTCTCCGTGTAGCTGATCGAGTCGCCGACCAGCTTCTTCACGACCGCCGGGGCCTCCGTCTTCGGGGTCTGCCGGAGCGTGCGCGTGACCGCGCCGTTCGGCTCCTCCGTCTGCTCGAGGATGTCGAAGTCCGAGAACCCGAGCGCCTCGAGGTAGAGCCTCCGGTTGTACTCCGGATCGAAGAAGACCTTCTGCCAGAACGCGTCGACATCCACGCCCCGGAACGTGTGGCGGACGGTGAAGTGTGTGGCCATGGCCGCCCTTATAGGGGCGCTACTCGGTCACCGCAACGCACACGACCGTGATGTTGTCCTCGCCGCCGCCGGCGTTGGCGCGCTCGACCAGATCGCGGACCGCCTTGTCCATGTCGTCGCCCGCGCCGAGCACCGCGTCCCGGATGTCCTCGTCCGTGACCATGCCGCTCAGCCCGTCCGAGCAGAGCACGTACCGGTCGCCGGCCTTCGGGTGCTCCGGTACGAGGTCGACCACGACCGTGTCCTGCATGCCGAGCGCGCGGGTGATGACGTTCTTCGGCAGCTCGTCGCGCTGCTCCTGCGTCATGTCCGGCATGACGAGCAGGTAGTCGTTGAGGAGCGAGTGGTCGCGCGTGATGAGGGTGATCTCACCGTCCCGGATGCGGTAGCAGCGGCTGTCGCCGACGTGGGCGACGTAGACCTTGTTGCTCCCCTTCGAGAAGAGGGCGCCCACGACGGTCGTGCCCATGCCTTGCACCTCGCGGTGCCGGGAGCTCATCTCGAAGATCTTCTTGTTCGCGACCTTGATGCCGGTGATGAGGCGGTTCTCCTCCACCGACAGGTGAGGGTCGAAATGGAATGGCCAGGTGGCGTCCTCGGACGCGGTCGCCTGGAAGAAGGACGCGATGGCGTGCGTGGCCATCTTGCTGGCGACGTCGCCAGCCTTGTGGCCTCCCATCCCGTCCGCAACGATGTACAGATCGAATTCCGGCAGGATGCAAAAGCTGTCTTCGTTGATCTCCCGCTGGAGCCCCACGTCCGACAGGCCTGCCGCGATCAGATTCATTGCGTCGCCAGCGTCGAACTTCGACGAAGTGTGATGACTCCACGCACAAGGGCATGGTGTCAAGGACACAGTTTAGCTCGGATCTGGAAAGATGTTCACCTCGGCGTGCAGCGCACCACGACCGCGGTCTCCAGACCCGCCGCGACGGGCGCGCGGACGACGCCCGGCTCGGACCCGGGCCAGCCGAGGAGCGCGGCGTCGCAGGCCCTCTCGGAGTGGGAGAAGTGGACATTCGCCTCACCCGGCCGGAGGTCCAGCGCGAAGCCGAACCCCCGCGCCGACGTGGCGTCGAGCCCCGGATCCACGACGCGATCTGCGTCGATGTAGAACGGCCCGGCGCCGGCGGGTGGGTCGAAGCTCGCCGACACGCCGGAGAGCGCGGAGTCGTCCACGGCGACGAAGCCGAGCGAGCCGAGGGTCGCGTCGGGCGTGGCCCCGGCCGCGGCGTTCCGGGTCTCGATGGTCTCCGCCGGCTCGAGCGCCACGTCCGCCACCGCCGGGCGCTCGTCGGTGACGAGCGGGAGGAGCGCGCCCTGGTGGGCTTCGCGCTCGATCGCGAGCGCCACCTCGGCGTTGGCCGGGATGCGCTCGAGGCGATAGGCGCCGTCGGCGTCCGTCGTGGCGCACCGGTCGGCCGCGCCGTGGAGACAGACGCGCGCACCGTCGAGCGGTTCGAGCTCCTCGAAGCGGGCACCCGGCATGGCGCGCACGACGTGCCCGGTCGCGACGACCGTCGGGCCGCCGCCGTCGGAGCGCGTGCCATCGCCGCCGCCGCAGGCGGTGAAAAGCACCAGGAGGGTGAGCGTCGAGCGCATGGGCCGACTGTATCGTGGTACCGTCCGGCGCGCATGGCGCAGCCGACGAAGCGGGTAGCGGTGATCCCGGGCGACGGGATCGGTCCGGAGGTGGTGGCGGTCGGGGTGAGGGTGCTCGAGACGCTCGGGCTTCCCATCGAGCTCACCCACTACGACTTCGGAGCCGAGCGGTACCTGCGCGACGGAACCACCTTCCCGGAGGACGCGTTCCGCGCCATCCGCGACGAGCACGACGCGGTGCTGCTCGGCGCGCTCGGCGATCCGCGCGTCCCCGGGCTCGAGCACGCGCGCGACATCCTCTTCGGCCTGCGCTTCGGGCTCGACCTCTACTGCAACATCCGGCCGGTCGTCTGCCTGCACGACCGCCTCATGCCGTTGGTCGGCAAGTCCGCGAAGGACTGCGACTTCGTCGTGTTCCGCGAGAACACCGAGGGCATCTACGTCGGCATGGGCGGCCAGTTCAAGCGCGGCACGCCCGACGAGGTCGCGATCAACGAGGACGTCAACACGCGCAAGGGCGTCGAGCGGATCATCCGCGCCGCCTTCGAGCACGCGAGGGCGAACGGCAAGCGCACCGTACACATGGCCGACAAGTCCAACGCCATGCGGCACGCGCACGAGCTCTGGTACCGGTGCTTCTTCGAGGTGGCCGAGGAGTACCCGGGCATCGAGGCCAAGCACGTGTACGTCGACGCGATGTGCCTCTACATCGTGCAGGACCCCTCGCAGTTCGAGGTCGTCGTGACCTGCAACCTGTTCGGCGACATCGTCACCGACCTCGGCGCGGGGCTCCAGGGAGGGCTCGGGATGGCCGCGAGCGGGAACGTGCATCCGGGCCGCGTGTCGATGTTCGAGCCCGTGCACGGGAGCGCACCGCCGCTCGCGGGCAAGGACCTGGCGAACCCCCTCGCCACGATCCTCACCGTGGGCATGATGCTGTCGCACCTGGGCTGGCCCGAGGAGGAAGGGCGGCTCACCGATCTGGTGCGCCGGGCGATCGACGAGCGTCGCTGCACCCGAGAGGTGGGCGGGGAGCTCGGCACGCGCGCGGTCGGCGACTGGCTAGTCGCTCAGCTCGAGCGGTAGGTCGAGAGGCCAGCCGCCCTCGGGGTCTCGGAGGTACAGGTACCGCGCGAGGTGCGTCGTCACTCGCCGGACGTAGCCCCGCGTCTGGTCGAAGGGGATCCGTTCGACGAACAGGTCGAGCGAGGTCCCGTCCGGAGCCTCGTCGAGCCAGGAGCGGACGCGGTGGCCGCCGGCGTTGAAGGCGCCGATCGACAGGGGCGGCCGCCGTCCGAACGTCCGGAACAGGCCGCCGTTGTACACGGCGGCGAGGCGCAGGTTCCACACGGGGTCGAAGAGCATCTCGCGGCGCAGCGCGAGCCCCTGCCCGCGGGCCACGCGCTCGGCCGTGCGCGGCAGGAGCTGGAGCAGCCCGATGGCGTCGGCGTAGCTCACCGCCTGCGGGTCGTAGCCGCTCTCCTGGCGCATGATCGCCCAGAGGTACTCGGGGGCGAGGTCGTTGTCGCGCGCCACGCGCTCGACCTCCGACGACCACGGGCGCGGATAGGCCGCCTCCCAGATCCACAGGTTCGCGGCGTCGGGCCGGCGCCGCAGCTCCTCCTTCTCGCGGATCGCCACGAGCCGATAGGGCCGCGACGCGGCGCCCACGGCGCGGTAGGCAGCAACGACCGCCTCGAGCCCGCGCCCGTCGGGGGCCGCGTCCCTCATCGCGTCCTCGTGGCGCTCGAGCGCGGCGACGGCGTCGGAGAGGAGGCCGACGGAGGCGAAGAAGGCGACCTCCGGCGGGAGCTCCGGCCGCGGGAGGGGGGGCGCGCCGTCGCGCGGCTCGGCCTCGGGGAACGGAGCGCCCGGGTCCTCGCCCGCCTGCCGCAGGCGCTCGCGCGCGAGCAGCGCGTACCAGTGCAGCGGCTCGACGTACAGCGCCTCGCGCAACGCCCGAACGGCGCCGGTCCGGTCCCCCGCCTCCATGCGCGCGCGGCCGAGCCAGTAGAGCCCGCGCCCGCGGACCATCGCGTCGTGCGCGCCGCCGAGGGACGCGTACCGCTCGAACCGCTCGGCCGCGTCGCGGAACCGCCGCCGCTCGAACGCTCGCAGGCCGAGGTGCCAGACCGCCTCCCGAGCCTCCGCGCCCCCGGCCCGCGGCCCCCGCAGGAACCGCTCCATGCTCCGCTCGCCCGCGCGGCGGCCGTGGCGCAGCTCGAGCCAGGCGGCGAGGTACTCGGCGTCCCGGGCGAGGCGATGTGTCGGGTGACGGCGGACGAAGCGGCGGTAGGCGCGGATCGCTGCGTCGTCCCGATCGGCGCGAGAGAGGGCGCGGGCCGCGTGGAATTCGTCTTGCTCGGCGGTCGTTCCCCCGAGACGCGCCGCCTGCGCGAGGACACGCGCCGCCTCGGCGTAGTCGTGGCGGGTCCGGAAGAGCGCCATGCCCCGCACGTGGAGCCAGCGGGCACGGGTCTCGCGGTCCCTCGGCGGCTCGCCCGCGTCGAGCTCGGCGAGGGCGTCGCGGGGTCGGCGCAGGTCCACGAGCCGCGCCGCGCGCGCCAGGCGCTCCTCGGCCGTGGGCTCGAACGGCCGGCCCAGCGCGGCGAGCTGCGCGAGCGCCGCCTCGGAGTCCGGGTGCTCGGGGCGGTCGACGAGGAGCGACCGCAGCTCGGCCGCCGCGCCGTCCCGGTCCCCCTTGCGCAGCCGCGCGTCCGCGAGCGCGAGCCGGACGCCGAACGTATCGACGCGCGCGGCGTCCTCGCGCGCCGCCTCGCCGAGCCGCTCGATCGCCAGATCGAGCTCCCCCGCGACGAGGGCGCATTGACCGCGGAGCGCCCGCGCGACCGCGCCCCGGTCGCCCCGCTCGGCCGCGAAGGGCTCGAGGAGCGGGAGCCCGTCGGCGCACCGTCCCGTCCGGGCGAGCGCCACCCCGCGTCGCCAGCGCGCGTCCTCGGCGACCGGCGCCGGCAGGCCGTCCCCGAGGCCCTCGAACGCCCGCGCCGCAGCCGCGTGTTCGCCGAGCCGCTCGAGCAGCCGGCCCCGTAGGTAGCGCGCCCGGGGCGAGCGCCGCACCGCCTCGGGCAGGGCGTCGAGACGCTCCCGCGCGCCGCGGTCGTCCTGCGCCCCGACCCGGTCGGCCACCGGGGCCAGCGGATCGTCCTGGGCGGCTGCCGGACCGACCAAGAGCCACAGGGCGCTCAGGACGGCCAGGACCGCCCCCGCATGCCTCGCCGTCGTCATGCGTCCGAGAGTTCTACTTCGAATCGCGGTCCGCGTATTCCCGTTCCTGCAACTCACCGGCGGGGCCCCGGCACCCTGTCGAAACTGGGAGGTGGCACCAGGGCGCCCCTGCGCCTATGCTGCGCGCCTCCATGCGGACGGGATGGCGGATCCTCGCGGTGACGGGCCTCGTCCTCGGGGCGGCCTCGGGCTGCGCGCCCGAGATCGGCGACGAGTGCTCGAGCTCGGTGGACTGCTCCGTGAACGGGGACCGCATCTGCGACCGGTCGCAGCCGGGCGGCTACTGCACGGTGGCGGCGTGCGAGGAGGGGACCTGCCCCGAGGACTCGGTGTGCGTCGAGTTCCGGTTCGAGCCCGAGCGGCTGTCGTCGAGCTGGTGCATGGCGCCCTGCGAGGAGGACGGCGACTGCCGCGGCGGCTACGACTGCCGGCGCGCCTCCGAGATCCTCGACGCCGACTGCGAGCCGATGGCGCGAGCCCTCGACGGCGCGGGCGACTCGGCGCGCTTCTGCGCGGTCGAGGGCAACCCGTCGCACTGCATGTAGCGCGCCCCCGCGCGTTTCTGTGCTACACGCGACGCCATGGGGCTCGCGCGCTACGTGGCCGCCCGACTGGCCCGCGCCGCGCTCACCGTGCTGGGCGTCGTCACGCTCGTGTTCCTGCTGGTGCGCCTCATCCCGGGCGACCCGGTCGACGCGATCCTCGGTGACCAGGCGGCGCCCGAGGACCGCGCGG
>JBDIVX010000161.1:0-17134 GCA_039794305.1 Candidatus Neutrinellum sp. | reverse complement strand
CGCTCGAGCTCGCGCTGGATGGGCCGGAGGTCGTCGACGACGAAGAGGTCGGGCTCGGTGGCCATGCCCTCGGCGAGGAGGTACTCGAACCAGTCGTGGTCGCGCCCGCCGAGCTGGTGCTCGATGAGCATGCGCGTGGCTTCGACGAGGACGGCGGCCTCGGCCGGCGCGGTCTCCTCGAGCATGCAGCGGCGCTGGCACGGGTCGCGTTGCGCCTTGTCGTCCTCGTCGTCGCACTCCAGGTACTCGCGCATGGCGTGCACGGTGACGCCGGGCGTGAGCGCGAGGGCGAGGAGCTCGGCCTCGGTGTCGGGCGTCGCCTTGCGCGCGAGGAGCTCGGCCATGGACCAGTCGATGCGTCCCTCGCGAAGGGCGGCGCCGATGCGCGGGAGCTTCTCGAGCCGTCGGGCGAGCCGCGCGGACTCGTCGACCCAGCGGCCGCTGCGCGAGAGGTTCTCGCGCGCGTGGCCGTCGCGTGAGGAGAAGCCGAAGGCCGAGGGGCCGTGGAGGTCGGCGAACCTGGCGGCGGCCTCGCCGAGGGCGAGCCGGGCCCGGCCCAGACCGCGCGCGAGCTGGAACAGCAGCTCGTCCTCGGCGCGAATGCGCGCAGATGCCTCCCTCCCTGACGACATCACAGATGGGCTTATCACGGGCGGAATGTCAGTCAAGAAGAAAGTGACGGAATCGTGGTGAATCAAACGTGAGAATCACCGTTCGAGGATCGTGGCGGCCTGCTCGATGCGGCGCTCGGCCGGTGTCGTCACCTTCATCGGTCCGCCGACGATGGCCTGGCTCGGGTACAGTGAGGAGGTGCAGCAGCTCCAAGACGCAGTGATTCTCGCAGCGGGCACTTTGCTCTGGGCGTGCAGCCCGGCGGTGAGTAACGAGGTGGTCCTTCCGAGCGACGGTCCGGTGCGCTCGACCCCGCCGCCAACCGTCGCAGGCGCAGAGACGACGCCCGCGTCGGATCCAGCCCCGAGCAGCCCCGCGAGCCCCGCGCCGGCGGGCACCCCCGAACCCGCCCCACCGGGCCCGCCGAGCGCCGAGCCGCGGTGGGACACGTCGGCCGAGGCGCGCGCGGCGCTCGCCGCCTGGGAGGTCTTCGGGCGAGCCGTCGAGGACCGCGAGGGCGACGCCGTCGCCGCGCTGGTGACGCCGGGCACGATCGCCATGTTCGAGGAACGGCGGCGGCTGGCGCTCCACGCGGATCGCGGGGAGCTCGAGCGGCGGAGCACCTCGACCCAGCACGCCGTGCTCCTGCTGCGGCAAGCCATGGACCCGCGCCGCCTCGAGGCCCTCGATGGCCGAGGGGTCGTCGCCGCGAGCGTGGAGGCAGGCTGGGCTGACACGCGAGGCGACGCGGAAGCACGCGTGGCTCGGATCGAAGGCGACGTGGCGGTGTTCCGGTTCGTCTCGGACGGTCGCGTGGGTACGACGGACGTCCCGATGATGCGCCGGGTCGAGGGCGTTTGGCGGGTCGACATCGCGGGTCAGGTCCGGCTCTTCGATCGAATCATGGACGCGGCCAACGCGCACGCGGCCCGCCTGCGCGGCGTGAGCGTCGGGGAGCTGCTCCTGTCGACGGTGGCGGAGAGCACCGGCGAGGAGGCGACCGATGCCCTGTGGGTGCCACCGTTTCCGCAGACGGCGCGCGCGGGCGGGCGGGCGCCGTCACGAACGCCGGGACAGCAGCGGACGGGGGAGGTGCCGGCCGAGGCACAGGTCGTCGCCGCGTGGGAGCGCTACCGCCGTGCGCTGCGCGAGCGCGACGGCGCGGCGGTCGCTGCGATGGTGACGCCCTCGACCCTGGAGTTCTTCGACCGCCTGAGATCCGTCGCGCTCCACGCCGGCCCGGAGCACCTGCGCGGGACAGGGGCGATCCCCATCGTGACGGTGCTGGCGCTTCGCCAGAGGGTGGACGCCGGTCGCCTCGCGTCGATGGACGGGCGAGGGGCCTGCGCAGCGATGGTGGACGACGGCTGGTTCCCGGTGCGCGCCGACTCGGAGCTTCGCGTCGATCGCGTCGCGGGCGACACGGCGTTCGTGAGCCTCACGAACGGGGGTCGGGTCCAGGTGTCGGACGCCCCGTTGCTGCGCAGGGTCGACGGGCAGTGGCGGCTCGACGTCGAGCGACAGATCGCCGCCGAGGAGCCCGGCGCTCGGCGGGGGCTCGAGGAGATGGCTCGCCGCCAGGGGACGGGCCGGGAGGCGGCCCTGCTCACCGCGGTCGGAGCGATGACCGGGCACGAGGCGACCGAAGCGCTCTGGACGCCGCCGCGACCGCGGTGACGCCGGCGTGTGGGCCGCCCTCCACAGGCGCGCCATCCGGGTGCGCCGCTCAGCGCTATCGGCACGTGCGCACGCCGCCGAGGACGCCGCTGCACGTGCCGCCGACGGCGTCGCAGTCCCTCTGCGAGAGGCACAGGACGCGGCACGCGGCGTGCTGGCAGATCATCGCGTGGGCCGGGCTGTCGCACGTGCCTGCGATGGTCGCCTCGTCGGCGCAGCGGTCGCCGGGGCACGCCCACGTGGCCCCCCCGAAGTCGAACGGGATGGACCGGCTGATGGCGAGGAGTCGCCCCTCGCTGACCGCGCCCACGACGAAGTAGAGGGGAACACCCCTCGGCGGATCCACGGGCGGGCCCCAAGCTCCGGCCGGGGTGCGCGAGCGGCCCATGGACCAGGTGGCACGGCCGGGGCCGCCAGCCGGGACCGAGACGGTCCAGATGGCATGGTCGGCGATCTCCGCGGGCGATCGGGCGTCGCGGTCCATCACGAACGCGACGGTGGGGGACCGCTGGCTCCGCCAGCGAAGCTCCATGGGCGGGCAGATGTCGCGGGCGTCGGTGCACCGATCGGACCCGGCGAGATCTCCTCCGATCCGGGGGCACTCGACGTCGATCGCACCGTCGGCTTCGACGGGGGCGGTCGGCGGCCGAGTCGCGAGCCGGCAGACGCCCTCGACGTCGTCGCAGTAGCGGTCGAAGCGCTCGTCGATCTCGGCCGAGACTCGGGGACAGCTTCGCTCTGCGCCACACTCGCCCGTGGCCGTGAAGCACCGGTACTGGCTCTCGTCGCAGATCTCCGCGGGGTCTTCGCAGCCGAACCAGGGGCTGCAGTCCACGCGGATGCAGGCGCCGAAGAGATCACCGGCGCAGATCCGCCGCTCTCCGCAGACGGTCCGGTCGCAATGCGGGTTGCAGATGTGGAGCTCTTGGCCCGGGCTCGTGGTGGGGCCGGCGTCGATCGAGGGACCGGCGTCGGGAGGGCCGGCGTCGGTGAGGGCGGCGTCGGTGAGGGCGGCGTCGGGAGGGCCGGCTTCGGTGAGGGCGGCGTCGGGAGGGCCGGCCTCGGACGTCGCCGGGCTCGCATCCGGGGCCGCGCCGTCCGCGGGCTGCGCGTCGGCCGACGGGCTCGCGTCGAGGACGCCTCCCGCGTCGGCGCCGGCGTCGCCCGAGCCCGCGTCGACCTGCGCGATGCGAGGATCGGGGATTGCGACGCACCGATGGCCCGGATCGCAGTCATCGGAGTCGTCGCAGAGGGAGACGCAGCCGACGGCCTCGAGGGGACAGTCCGGGCAGGCCCGCTCGCGGTAGCAGAACAGGCCCGTGCGGTCGATGTCGTCGTCGGGGCAGAGCCGGCAGGTAAGCGGCGTGCCGCCATCCCATTCCTCGCTGGAGTCGTCACCCGAGCAGGCCGACAGCGCGACGCCGGCGTGGAGCGCGAGGAGCAGGGCGCCCCTCGACGTTCTGGGCCAATCACCACTCATGGTAGAGACCGATCCGGAACCAGGGCATCCACCGGTGGCCTTCGTCGCGCGGGGCCGCCCCGAGGGTCGTGTACGTCCACTCGAACGACGGGAACAGCGCGGGGCCCCCGGCGAGCTCCACGCCCAGGCCGAACCCGGGCGATTGCATCCAGGTCATGCGCACCCGGAGGGGAAATGCCGCGTACCAGAGCACTCGTGATTCGGACTGATCGGTCGGCTGCTCCGCCACGACGATCCCACCGATCGCGCCCACGTCGGCCCGCGCGGCCACGTCGCTGAGCTGCCACAGCCTGACGCCGAGCGCGACGCCACCGCCCACCGAGAACGTGTGCGCGTGGTCCTGCTCGAGCAGCGCGCCGTCGGGGCCGTGCCACTCCCTCTCCTGGTTGCCGTATGCGACCTCGCCGTCGATCCGGAGGTCGAGCCGGTAGCCGCTGCTCCCGAGCCGCGCGAGCCTCAGGGTGCGGCTGCCGCTGAGACCCAAGGCGTGGCGCCGGGCATCCCCGGATCCGAGGCGGTCGTAGTGGACGCCCAACGACCACGCCCGCCAGAGCCTTGCCTCGATCTCCTCGGGCAACGCGGTGGAGAACAGGAGCTTGTGGGCTGCCGCGGTGCCGCGCACCTGTCCCGTGTGGGCCGACCCATCCTGTGCGAGGAGGTCCCGGACCGCCGCCGCCGGAATGCCCCACGACTTGCCCGTGTCGCCCCCCTCGAGGCCCCCCTGGGCGACGCCGATCACCTTGCCTCGCGCGTCGACGATCGGCGCGCCCGAAGAGCCCGGCGTGAGGTTCCCGCCGAAGGGGTAGGTGTCCATCGACAGGAACGCGACGCCTGCGTGCAGGAGCTCCTCGCCTACCTCCGGCGGGAGAAGCTGGTACAGCGTCAGAGCCGTGGTGTTCTTCGGGGTGAGCTCCTCGCTGGTGATCGCCAACGACTCGTCGAAGAAACCGACGGCGAAGTACGACTGGTCCAAGATTCCCCCGGGCGCGATCGCGAGGGCCTGTCGACCGCTCCACGAGGGGGCGTCGAGGATCGCCAGGTCGGTCGCGGGGGACGCTCGGCGGAGCCGTACGCGGCGCTCTTCGGAGACCCCCGCCTGCCCGACGGGGCTCGCCACGTGTCGTTGAGCCTCGATGCGGGCGCAACCGACGACCGAGTGGAGCGTCGTCACGATGCGGAAGCGATTCCCCTGCCGAACCAGGAACCCGTTCGACTGTCGCGACGTCGGACTCGAGGCGCACTGCTTCGCTTTGAGACGGACCACCGCCCTCGTCAGCGTGCTCCAGACTTCTCCGCCGAGCAGGTGCTGCTGCGCGAGTGCGCTCGGGCTCGGGAGGGACGCCCACGCTCCGAGCGACAGGAGCGCACAGGCGAGGCTACTCCTCATCTCCCGTCCCGAAGTCGCACGCGAGCCGGAGCATCGCGCGCGCGACGACCAGCTTCTCGGCGGCTCCGAGTCCCAACGTGTCGACTCGGGCGGGGATGCTCCGTACCCGGACGTCCTCGAACTCGCCGAGGATCGTACGCATCTGCTCTTCGCTCTCGAAGACGATCTCGGCGCGCTCTTCGCACTTCGACTGGTCTTGCTCCGACATGAAGAGCACAGTGCTACCGCTGCCGGCCGCCGCGACCTCGGACTCCACCGGCTGCTCGGCCGCTGCCCTCAGCCTCGCACCGACGATCTCCAGCGCTTGCTCTTTGGCGAAGCCCGCCTCGACGAGCGAATCGACGAGCGTCTTCGTACCTCGGATCCGCTCCTCCGCGACGAGATGGCGCGCGGTGGACCCGAACCGCTCGAGCAGGACCAACTGCCGCGCGGCTTCCTGGTCGAGGCCGGTCTCGGTCTGGAGCTCCGCCATGCGTTCGTCGAGCGACGGCTCGAGGAGCCGGTGGGTTCGCGCGTGCACCCCCGCCCCGATGCCCGCGATGCAGCCGGCGGACAGGGCCGCGACCAGCAGGCCGGAGGGCCTCGACGGCTCCGTGCCCTCACCGCCGTCGCCTCGCTTGCTCGCCGCGAAGCCGACGATGCCGCCGACGAGCGCGAAGCCCGCCGTCACCGCCACCGACACGACCGGGGTGACGGACAGGCCGAGCAACACACCGAGCAGCGCGCCGAAGCAGCCGGCACCCACCGCGCGCCAGGCTCGATCGTCCTTCGACAAGGGCATTGGCCCCCCTTTCCCGCTTCCCCACTATCGGCTGACCGTCGGGTGGCGTGAAGACTGAACATCCGAAGATCACCCCGTAGGGTCGATCGCCGCTCGGCGGGCAGCCGGGCTCGAGTCAGTCGCCGCGTCGGGCGATCGGTCGACGATGGCCGAACCGACCGCCGCCCGCGACCGGCTCCTCTGCGCGCTCGAGGCCGGGTGGCGCTGCCGGCGGTGAACGCGTCGCGAGCGCCGGGTTTCGCGGCGGGGCCGACCGGGGTAGAGTCGCCAGTGGAAGTCACGGAGCGGACGCCGCCACGTATAGGCGCCTATACGTCGCGTTTCTCGTGTTTCCTAGGCCATCGCGCGAAGGCACCCGGTCTTTGTTCAGCGGGTGGGTATCACGTGTGAGTCTGGTCTCGGTCCCCCGCTAACCGGACGAGCCCGTGACGTGAAGGAGCAGCGCCCCGTCGTCGTGGACGATGCGGGCCTCGACGCCGAACACGTCGCGCATCAGCGTCTCGGTCAAGACGTCGGCGGGCGGGCCGTCGGCGTGGACACGGCCCTCCGACAGGACGACGAGGCGGTCCGAGAAGCGGGCGGCGAGCGTGAGGTCGTGGAGCGCCGCGAGCGCCGCCGCGCCGCCGTCGACGCGCGCGCGGACGAGCTCCATCAGCTCGTGGGAGTGCAGGAGATCGAGGCTCGCGTTCGGCTCGTCGAGCAGGAGCAGGGGCGTCCGCTGGGCGAAGGCGCGCGCGAGCAGGACGCGCTGCCGCTCGCCGCCCGACAGCTCGGTGAACGGGCGGTCGGCCATCCGGAGGACGCCGGTCTCCTCCATGGCCTGCAGGATGGCGTCGCGGTCGGCCGCGCCCTCGGGGCGGAACCGCCCGAGGTAGGGCGTGCGCCCCATCGCGACCATCTCGCGCACCGTGAACGCGAACTCGGTGTGGAAGCCCTGCTGCACGAAGGCGGCCTGCCGGGCGATCGCGCGGCGGTCGAGCGCGACGAGCGGCCGGCCGCCGATCTCGACGCTGCCGCCCGCCGGCGCGAGGAAGCCGAGCAGGACGCGCAGCAGCGTGCTCTTGCCCGCCCCGTTCGGGCCGACGATCGCCACGAGCTCGCCCGCGTTCACCTCGACGTCGAGCCCGCGCAAGACGGCGCGCGCGCCGTAGGCGAAGCGGAGGTCGCGCGCGCGGATCCGGGGCTCGCCGCTCACAGGGTCCGGAGCCTCTGCCGGTGGCGCACCAAGAGGTAGAGGAAGAACGGGCCGCCGGTCATGGCGGTGACGACGCCGAGGCGGAGGTCGGCGACGGGCAGGGCGCGGACGGCGAGATCGGCCCACACGAGGAACAGGGCGCCCGCGAGGAAGGAGATGGGCAGGAGGCGCCGGTGGTCCGGGCCGACGAGGAGCCGGACGATGTGCGGGACCATGAGCCCGACGAAGCCGACGACGCCCATCACCGCGACGGTCGCCGCCGTCACGAGGGACGCGACGACGAGGAGCGTGCGCTTGACGCGCGGCACGTCGACCCCCACGGCCATCGCGCTCTCCTCGCCCGTCAGCATCACGTCGAGGTCGCGCGCGTGCACGAGGAGCCACGCCGAGCCGAGCACGACGATGGGCGTCGCCATCGCCACGTGCTGCCAGGAGCGCCCTTCGAGCCCGCCCATCAGCCAGCCGAGCATCTGGCGGCCCACCTCCCACTCGGCGAGGCTCAGCGAGAGCACGAAGGAGGTCGCGGCGCTCGCGATGCCGGCGACGGCGATGCCCGCGAGGAGGAGCGTGCTCACCGGCGTGTGCCCGCGCGTGGTGGCGAGCGCGTAGACGAGCATGGCGCAGCCGAGCGCGCCCGCGAAGGCGGCGATCGGGACGGCGAGCGCGGCGACCGCGGCGCCGGTCGCGTAGAGCGCCGTGACCGCGCCGAACGCCGCGCCCCCCGAGACGCCGATCACGCCCGGGTCGGCCATGGGGTTGCGGAAGAGCCCCTGCATCACCGCGCCTGCGACGGCGAGGCCGCCGCCCGCGACGAGCGACAGGACGACCCGCGGCAGGCGCACCTCGACGAGCACGATCTCCTGCCAGGCGGGCCAGTCGCCGGGCGCGCCCCCGACGGCGGCGTGCCAGAGGATCGCCGCGGTCCGCCCGAGCGGCAGATCGACGGCGCCGAGCGAGGCCGCCGCGACGAGCGACAGGGCGAGGAGCGCCGAGACGGCGGCCGCCACCACGAGCGCGCGCTTCACCGGAACCGCTCCGGGTGCAAGAGGCGCGCGATCTCGGGCGCGGCCTCGGCGACGTGGTGCGACGTCGAAAGCACGTGGCGCTGGTCGAGCGCCCAGACGCGCCCCCCGCGCACGGCCCGGGCCTCGCGCCACACGGGATCGTCGGCGAGGGGTGCGCGCTCGAAGACGTCGCGCGCCCGGCCGTCGGCGCGGTAGTCGGTCGTGAGCACGACGTCGGGGTCGAGGGCGAGCGCGCGCTCCACCGGCAGCGTGGCGTGGCCGACGATGCCGGCCTCGGCCGCCGCGTTCCTGCCGCCGGCGAGGCGCACGAGCTCGTCGAAGAGCGTGCCGGCCCCCGCCGTGAAGCCGCCGCGGTTGTAGAGCAGCACGCGCGGGGGACTTGCGCCCTCGACGCGGCGCGCGACGTCCTCGACCGTCCGATCCATGCGGGCGACGAGCGCCTCGGCGCGCTCCTCGGCGCCGACCCACGCGCCCACCCACCGGACGTTGCGCCGCACGTCGTCGAGCGTGTGGCACCCGGGCACGGTGAGCACGGGCACGCCGACGCGCCGGAGCAGCTCGCGGCTCTCGGGCTTGCCCACCGGGTCGGCGAAGACCACGTCCGGCGCGAGCGCCACCACCTGCTCGGGGTCGCCCGTGACGACGCGCGCGACCTCGCGCGCCCGCCGGGCGACGTTGGAGACGCCCGGGTCGAGCGCGAAGTGCGTGACGGCGTGGAGCTCCGAGGGCTCGAGGAGCGCGAGGAGGATCTCGTCGGTCGACAGCGTGGCGGAGACGACGCGCGCGGGGCGCTCGCCGGGCGCGGGCAGCGGCTCGGGCGCGGGCTCGGGCACCGGCACGGGCGCGGACCAGGCCCCCGCCGCCACCGACAGCCCCAGCATCGCCAGCACCCCGACCGACAGCCGCATCGCGCCTGCTCGTTAGCAGAGTTGCCGCGAGTTCGCCCCCCCCGACGCCGGAAACTTGACCACTCTTCGGAGCGAGGCGTAACGGGATCCATGCGCAGCCGCTCCCTCCTGATCACCCTGTTGGCGGTGGGTTTCGCCAGCGGCGCGGGCGTGGTCGGCTGGTCGGTCTGGCGGAGCTCGCGCGCCGACGAGCTGGTCGAGGCGGCGCGGGCGCGGCTCTCGGCCTCGCTGACCGAGGCGCCGGAGCTCGACCGCGTCCAGGCCGGGACGGCGCTGAGCCTCCTCGAGCGGGCGCGCGACCTCGGGTGCGACGGCGAGGAGATCGTCGGGCTCTCCCACCACGCCGCGGCGCTCGTCGACCTGCAAAAGGGCGACCTCATCCTGGCCGAGGGCGAGCTCACGGCCGCCCGGCACCGGCTCGGCTGGACGCCCGACCTCCGCGTCGTCGCGGCCGAGATCGCGCGCCGGCGCACGGACCTCGACGCCGCCCGGATCCACGTCGAGGAGGCGCTCGCCGAGGCGCCGCACCACCCGCGCGCGCTCCTCCTGTCCGCCGACCTCGCGCTCGATCGGGACGAGCCCCGCGCGGCGCTCGAGCCCCTCGGCGCCCTGGCCTCGGCCGCGCCAGACTGCGCCGCCGTGCACAACCGGGTGGGGATCGCCTGGCTCGCCGCCGGAGACCCGGCCGCCGCGGAGCGCGCGCTCCGGCGCGCGATCGACCTCGACGGCCGCGACGCCGATCCGTGGGTGAACCTCGGGCGCGTCATGCGCCGCGCGGGCGAGCACGCCGAGGCGCTGCGCGCGTTCGACCGCGCCGCCGAGCTCGCGTCCGGCCGCTCCGACGCGCACCTCGGGCGCGGGCTCGCGCGCGCGGCCCTCGGGGACGTCGAGGGCGCCGCCCGCGACTTCCTCCGGGCCGCCGAGCTCGCGCCGAACGACGCCGAGCCGCTCCTCGCGCTCGGGGATCTGCAGCGCGACCTCGGCCGGGTCGAAGACGCGGTCGCGACGTACAGGGAGGCGCTCGGCCGCGAGGACGCCGACGCCGCGTCCTGGCTCAAGCTCGGCAACGCGCTCGTCCTGCGCGGCGAAGCGCGGCGCGCGGCGGGTGCGTTCCGGGAGGCGATCCGGCGAGCCCCCGAGCTCGCGGCGGCCCACAACGGGCTCGGCGCCGCGCTCATGGCGGCGGGCGACTCGGCCGAGGCCGCGGCCGCGCTCGCGCAGGCGGCCGCGCTCGACGGCGCCGATCCGAACCCGCTGATGAACCTCGCGCTCCTGCGCGAGCGTAGCGGCGACCGCGCGGGAGCGCGCGAAGCGTGGCGCGAGGCGCTCGAGCGCGATCCGGGATCCGCGATCGCGCGCCAGAGGCTGGAGCGGCTCTGACCCCTCGGCGTGCTACCCTCGCGGTCGCATGGGGGGTCGCGAGCACGCGGTCACGCTCAGCCGGGTCTTTCGGGCGCCGCGCGAGCTCGTGTGGGCGCTGGTGGCCGACACGAACCGGTGGGACCGCGCCTCGGGCCTCACGCCCGGCACGTACGGGTGGCGTGAGCACGAGGGACGCCGCCGGCGTGGCGGCACCGCCCGCGAGATGGGCTTCGAGGTGGAGTGGATCGAGCCGCCCTACGAGTGGGTCGAGGGCTCGTTCGTCCACGGCGAGCGACGCTTCCTGAAGGGGCCGGTCGCGCGGGGCGGGTTCCGCGCCCGGCTGGAAGACGTCGAGGGCGGCACCGAGGTGAGGGCCACCGCCTACGTCGCGGGCGAGGGGGCCGTGGTCTCGGTGCTCTCGCCCATCCTCCGGACGCGCTTTCGCCGCGCGCTCCGGAGGTACCTCGCGTCGATCGACGAGGTGCTCTCGCGCGCGGAGAAGTCGGCGGACGCCGATCAGCCGCCCTTCGTGCGCGTCCGCCGCGCGCTCGCCGCGGGGTACGACCCGGTCACCTCGGGCGCCCGCACCCCCGCCAACGTCGAGGTCCTCGAGCAACGCCTGGGGGCGCTGCGGGAGCGCGGCGTCGCCGGCGCGATGGCGGACCGGCTCGCGCTGCTCCTGCGCGACCGGCCGGACGAGGAGGTGGCGCAGATCCGTCCCTTCGAGCTCGCGCGCATCTGGGACGCCGACCGGCGCGAGGTGCTGCGCGCGTTCCTGTACGCGACCTTGGCCGGGCTGGTCGACCTGCGCTGGCAGATCAACTGCCCGGTCTGTCGCGTGGCCGCGGGCGTGGCCGACTCGCTCGAGGACGTGCGAAACGAGGTGCACTGCCACGCGTGCAACATCGCCTACGACGTGGACTTCGGCAGGCACATCGAGGCCGTGTTCCAGTGCCATCCGGCGATCCGCCGCGTCGACGCCGAGGTCTACTGCGCGTCGAGCCCCTCCTTTCTGCCGCACGTGTTCGGGCAGCTCGTCATGGGCCCGAAGGAGACGCGCGAGGAGGTCGTCGAGACGCCGATCGGGCTCCTGTGCTGCCGCACGCCGGACGACGGCCGCTCGGTCGACGTGGATGTCCCGCACCCGGCGAGCCTCGTCGAGGTCACGGTCCACGTCGACCGGCTCGAGGCCACCGTCAGCGCGCCGAAGGGCGAGCGGGGTCTGCTCCGGGTCGTGAACCGGACCGGCCGGCCCGTCGAGGTCCTGATCGAGCGCGGCGGCTGGTCGGCGGATGCGGTCCTCGGCACCGTGGTCGCGAGCTTCCCGGAGTTCCTCGACCTGTTCGCGACCGAAGCGCCCGCCGCGGGGGTCGATCTCTCGATCGGCAACCTCGCGTTGCTCTTCAGCGACCTCACCGGCTCGACGGCGCTCTACGAACGCATCGGTGACGCCCGCGCGTTCGCGATCGTCGAGGAGCACTTCCGGCTGATGGAGCAGGTCGTGCACCGCCACCGCGGCGCGGTGGTCAAGACCATGGGCGACGCGGTGATGGCGTCCTTCGCCTCCGCCGAGGACGCCGTCCGGGCGGCGATCGAGATGGTCGCGGAGAACGACGAGGCGCACGGCGAGCTGGGGCTCGGGGTGAAGCTCGGCGTGCACGCGGGCCCGTGCCTGGCCGTCCGCGCGAACGATCGGCTCGACTTCTTCGGGACGACCGTGAACGTCGCCGCGCGCCTGCAGGCCAAGGCGGAGGCGGGGCACGTGGTCCTCACCGAGGAGCTCGCGAACGATGCGCGGGTCTCGGCGGCCCTCGGCGCGCTCCCGCGCCGGAGCTTCCAGACTGCCCTCAAGGGCATCCGCGAGGAGCAGCGGCTCGCGGCCGTCGACGCGCGCGAGCCGCCGGAGAAGCTGGCTTCCGAGGCGTCCTGACGGGCGCCCCGGTCCGGCTCAGGGCCAGCACTGGCTCGCGCGGATCAGGTTGTCGTGGCTCACGCCGAGCGTGAAAAGGAGCGTCCCGAAGCGCTTCTGGTCGCTGTCGCCGAGGCCGAGGCGCGCGCGCTGGCCCACGACGAGACCGAGACCGCAGCCGAACGCGTTCGGGAACTGCATCCCTCCCGCGAATTCGAGCACGACGGTCGGCTCGATCGCGGCCGTACCGAAGGCGTGCGTCCAGCCCGCCAGCACCTCGGCCCACGGCAGGTACCAGCGGCTCAGGCGCAGCCCGCCGAGCGCGGAGTAGAGCGTCCCGCCCTCGTGCTCGTCGCTCCCGCCGAGGCCGAGCGCCTCGCCGCGCGCGCGAAGCTCGATCAGCCTGCCGAAGGGGAGCCCCGCGGCGAGCCCGACGCCGTAGCCGAAGCCGCCCCGGGCGAACCCGGTCCCGACGAGCAGCTCGCCCGACAACGTGTACTCAACGTCCGGCCGGGTCCGGCGCGGCCGCTCGCCGTCGGGCAGCCTCACGAACAGCTCGGTCGCGTACGTCGCCGACACGAGCAGCGCGCGGTAGCCCGACGCGTCGCCGAGCCCCTGCTGCACGCGGACACCGAGCGCGACGTCGTGGCCGAGCCCGTGGCCGGCGTCGGGGCCGTCGACGAGCAGCGTCCCCGCCTGCCGCTCGACCGCCGCCTCGAGGACCGGGCCGTCGCTGCCGCCGTCGATCGCGAGCAGGTAGCCGCCCGACAGGCCGAAGCGCCACGCCTCGCGGCGCGCCGGCTCGGTGAAGAGCGCGAGGCGGGGGCCGCCGGTGAACAGGAGCGCCTTCGGGTTCGCCGTGTCCTGGTCGTCACGCCCGTCGCCGTCGCCGTCCACGCCATCGTCGCCGCCGACGAGGTAGCGGGCCGCCGCGCCGAGCCACAGCCACTCCGTGATGGCGACGTCGACGGGGACGCCGAGAGAGACCACCGAGTGGTCCACCGGCGCGTCGGAGTCCCAGGCTCCGGCGGCCGCGTCGACGCCGAAGCGCAGCGTCGGGACCGAGGGAGGCCGGCGCCGGCACCGGCGGCTGCCGCGGTCGAACGCGGGATCGCCCGACCGCCCGCACTGCGCGTGCGCGGCCGACGCCGCGAGCGCGAGCGCGGCGGCGAGCCCGGCGGCGGCGACGGCACGCATCAGTCGAGCCGAAGGGACGCGATCGCCTGCTCGACGCGCGGCTGAGCCTCCTCGAACACCTCGGTGCGGCCGCCGGCCTCGACGACGTACACCGTGTCGGGCGTCACGAAGAGCGTAACCCAGTACTGGTAGGACGAGCCGTTCTGGTCGTGGCCGAAACGGAGCTGGTGCCCGTCGTGCCCGGAAGCCGCGGACACGTCGCTCTCCTCGAGCAGCGCGTAGCCGCCGCGGTTGCGCAGGCGGTTCTTCACCGCGTCCACCCAGAACGAGAGGCTCCCCTCGACGTCGTTGTCCACCTCTCGGACGCCGAGGACGGCTCCGTGCGCGTTGGTGGCCCGCATCTGGTAGTCCTCCCACTCCTCGTCGAGGACGACGAAGTCGTCGGGCACGGTCAAGTCGGAGGTGGCGCCCCCACAGCCGGAGAGGAGCAGCAGCGCGGCGAAGATCGATCGAAGCATGGTCATGGCGCGCCTCACAGCGAGAGCAGGGTGGACAGGCCGAGCTGGTCGAGCCAGCCGAAGGGGAGGCGGAACGGATCCTGGTTGATCTGCTCCCCCTGCGTGAGGGCCCGGAAGTTGATGGTGATCGTGGAGAACGCCACTCGGTCCGACAGGAACCGAAGCCGCCCCTTCATCCGCTCGATCATCTCGGTGATCCGCTGCAGCTCCCGTTCGACCGAGAGCGCCGCCTCGACCGTGTTCGCCTGCTGGAGGAGCCGCTCGAGCCGATCGCGCATCGCCTCGGCGTTTCGGATGCGGATCGCCAGGTCCCGGTACTCCTCGCTGATGTCCTGCGCCTCGACGTTCCGGCTGAGCACGTCGCCCGCGTCCTCGATCCGGTCGAGCGCCGTCTGGAACTGCGCGGCGGGGACGCGCACCACGATCACCTGATCGCTGCGCTGCGCGAGGAAGCCCTCGACCTCGCGCACCACGCCGAGGATGGCCTCCTGCGTCGCCTCGACCTCGTAGACGCCGAGGACGAGGTGCGCGGTGTAGATGAGCAGCGGCTGCGACAGGTCGACCGCGTCGGTCGCCTGCTGCTGCTGAGCCTGCGTGGCGGTGCCGGTCGCGCCCTGCCCGCCGCTCGGCTGCGCCTGGGCGAGCTGCTGCCGCTCGGGCGCCGGCTCCATCGCGGCCTGCGGCTCGGGCTCCTCCTCCACCGACTCCCAGTCGTCGAAGTCGCCGCTGCCCGAGCTGCTGCCGAGGGACATCTCCATGTCCGCCATCGGCATCGGCGCGGACGCGGCCACGGTCTCGGCGGCGCCTCCCTCGGAGCGGTAGTCGTAGCTCGGGGCTGACCGGGCGGAGCCATGGGTGCCGCCCGCCTCGTCCGCGTACGAGTACGCGGACCCGCCGCACCCCACGAGGACCGCCAGGGCGGCCGCCCACCAGACGTTGCGCATCGATTCTCGGTACGTGGCCGTCGTCACCCCAATTCCCTTTCCGTGGCCGGCATCCTACCAGCGCCGGGGCCGATGAGACGATCGGGTTGCGCAAACGATCTCCCCCCAGGGTAGGATGCGGCCCGCCTCGCCGTACGACGGCGGGCAATCAAGGAGGAACCAGATGCTACGAACCATCGGACGCCTCGGCGTCGGCGGGCTCTTCTTGCTCGCTGCTTGCGGTAGCTCGGAAGAAGAGGCCCCGGCGGCCCCGGCCGCGCCCGCGGCCGCCGCCCCGGCCGCGCCCGCGGCACCGGCCCAGCCCGCGCAGCCGGCCCAGCCCGCCGGAGGCGACCTCGCCTCGAACTTCGGGACCGTCAACCTCGAGCCCGGCTTCGTGCCCGACCCGAAGGTCGTGAACGGGACCTCGGGCGGGGGCATCGACGCCAACACGCTCCAGGCGGGCTGCGCGGGCTGGGTCTCCCAGACGCCGGACCACATCCTCGCCGCGTCCGGCAACTTCACGAACCTCCGGGTCATGGCCCACTCGACCGGCGACATCACGCTCGTCGTCCAGAAGCCGGACGGCAGCTACCTCTGCAACGACGACACCGAGGGCACCGACCCGGTCGTCGCCGCCGCGATGCCGCAGGGCAACTACAAGATCTGGATCGGCAGCTACGAGCAGGGGACCAACTCGCAGTACCAGCTCGGCTTCAGCGAGCTCGAGAGCGTCAACCCGTCGTCGCTCGGGCAGTAGCGCCGGCTCGCTCGACGGCCCGTGGGCGCTCCGGACGACCGAGCGCCCACAGGCCGAAGAGGGCGAGCAGCGCGAGGTTCGGGAAGAGCAGCGGCGCGAAGACGGGCGCGCCGTACAGGAAGTCCTCCCAGAGCGCCTCCATGGGGCCGTGGACGTTCGCCTGTAGGTGATAGGCGAATCCCAGCAGGCCGACGGGGATCTGGATGAGCATCACCCAGACGGTGACCCGGCGAAGGAGCGCGTTCGCCGGTGCGATCACCAGCGTGCCCAGGAAGCCGACGGCGAAGCCGGACGCGATCACCGCGATCCACTCCTCCGCCCGGAAGAAGCCGTTCTGGGCGTGGTCGGCCAGGGACAGCGCGAAGTTGCCGGCGAAGCCGCCGAGGGCGAGCAGCAGGACCCAGCGCGCCCAGTCGACGGTGCCCGCCTCGACGGTTCGGTCGAGGAGGAGCAACAGGCCGAGCCCGGCGTAGGCGAGGGGCGCTACGAACGGCGCTGTGTAGACCAGGTTCTCGAGGGTGAGCTCCTCGAAGAACTGGCTCTCGAGGTGGAAGATCATGCCCGCGAGCCCGACCAGCAGGCACGCGAGGGCGATGCCGAGGCCGAGCGCACGGCCCAGGCCGGGCCGGTCTTCGGTCAGACCGGCGAGGATCCAGGCGACCACGAGGAGCGGCGGCGCGATCACCGACAGGCCGAACGGGATCCATTCCGCCCAGTGCGCGAACTGGTTGTAGGAGTGCGCCACGTAGACGTCGAGCGCCAGGAACGCGAGGTTCGCGAAGACGAACAGCTCGAGGATGGCGCGCGTCGGGACCCGCCGGCCGGCCACGTCAGTCCCCCGGCTTGGCGGCGGCGGTCTCGCCTCGCTCGCGGCGCAGGTCGGCGGCCGCTTCGCGCAGCTCGGTGAGGTGCAGGGTCAGCTCGTAGAAGCCGTGCCACTGCACGTAGTCGGCGCCGCCCATGAACGCCCCGTGCTTGGCCGTGCGGCCGTAGTAGTGCCACAGGTCGAAGTGAACGTACTCGATCGGCTCGTCGAAGGGGGTCTCCGTGAGGAGCCCCTCCTGCCGGAGCGACGCCACGATCTCGTCCGAGGTCCGTACGATCTCGTTCGTCGCCTCCACCACGTCGGCGGCCTGCTCGTAGAGGCGCTCGATGCGCGTCTCGGCGTGACACTCCATGCAGATGCCCTGCATCTCCGCCTCGGCCCGCAGGTGGTTCGGTCGGCGCTCCGAGACGGGAGCGAAGAGCCAGTAGGTGAGGCGCTCCGTCGTGTCGTGGGTCACTGCGTAGCCCTCGAGCCCGCTCATGTGGCAGGTCGCGCAGGTCGGCGCGGGCATGTCCGCCGTCGTGAGCTCCGCCGGGGGGGCGTCCATGTTCATCTGGTCGCGCAGGCTCGCCCACAGCACGCCGTGCTTCGACTCGGTGTAGATCTCGATCTGCGAGTGGTCCGGCCCGAGGTA
>JBDIVX010000160.1:0-17333 GCA_039794305.1 Candidatus Neutrinellum sp. | reverse complement strand
TTCGCTCCAGGGACTCGGTCGATGTCGTCATGCCTCCCGAGTCTCACGCGGCCCCCGCGGCCTCAACCTGGGGCCTGAACGGATACCAGCCGTCGAGCCCAGGAACGTGTCGCGGAGCGCGCGCCCGCCACCACGACCCATCACGATCAAGTCGGCAGCCTGCGTTCGGGCGAGCTCCGTGATCTCGCGCGCAGCGCCGCCGACCTTGACGACCGCCTGGACCCGCACGGAGTTCGGCAGTGACGCCGCGAGGTGTCGCGCCTCCTCGGAGAGCGACTGCTTCGCGTCGCGCTCGGCGTCTCGCTGCTCGCGCGGCGCCAAGCTTCCCGGGACGACGTGCACCAGCGTCACGAGCCCGCTCTCGGCCAAAGGGAGTCGCGCGAGCCGGCCAATGACGCGGTCCGACGCCGGCGTCAGATCTATAGGGACGAGCAACGAACGAAAGCGCTCGCGCGCATCCAGCTCGGGCTCTCCGTTGCCTGCCGCCGACTTCTTCAAGCTCTTCGTCATTGTCTGGTCGCCTCTCTAGCTCTAGCGGTCTCCGTCAACACCGCCTTAGCGTGGTCATCGCCGTGTGGCTTTCCGCGAGCGTCAATACGGAGCGAGACCGCCCCGAAGTCTGGCCGCGCTGAGCATGCGGTCGGTGGAATCATCGGACTCCGGGTGGGTTCGGGTTGACGAGGTGCTCGATCGTGCGCGCTTGGTCGATCTCCGTCAGCACGAACAGCACGTCGGCCGCGCGGATCGCGGTCTGGCCTCCTGGGACGATGACCTCACCGCCCCGCAGGATCTTGACGACCAGCGACCCGGGCGGAAGGGCGAGATCCGCGAGTCGCCGGCCGACGACGGGCGATGCTGGCGAGACGGGGATCTCCACGAACCGTGTTGGGGTGGTGCCCGGCTCCCCTCGTCGCGCGTCGAAGATCAGCGCCTCGGTCTCGATGGCGCTCATCCCGGACGCGAGCAGCATGAACCTAGCCATCGCGTACGCGAGCTCGACGTCGCCCTGCACGACCTGGGTCCGCGGCAGGCCCGACAGGGCACTCAGCAGCGAGTCATGTTGTACGCGAGCGATCACATCGAGCTGCGGATTCATGCGGTGCGCGTGTTCGATCGCCCGGCGAGCGGACACTGGCTGGGTCGCGGTGACGAGGAGCATCTTTGCGTCCTTGATGCCGGCGCGGCTAAGGAGCTCGGGGTCCTCTCCATGGCCGTGTAAGACGCGCACGCCCTGACCGCGCAACGCCATCACGGTCGTGTGGTCCTGTTCGATCACGACGAACGGGATCTCACGCAGCCGCAAGAACCGGGTGAGCACGCTTCCGACGTCACCGTGGCCGAGAAGCACGACATGATCGCGGAACGGCCCATCGCCTCCCGTCCCGGAGGACTCAGCCGGCTTGGTGGCGATCGCGTGCGTCTCGGGCTCCTCCGCTGCGACGGGCCGGTCGAACGGCTCGAGCAGCGCTGAGCGGACGTCGGCTTCATCCTTGGCGTGCGCGAGGACCGTGACTTGATCCCAACCGAGCAGCCTCGTGTTGCCGGTGGGCGCGACGACCTCGTCACCTCGTGTGACGAGGGTGAGCATCGCGCCCGGGGGCAGCGTGAGGTCGCGAATTCGCGGTCCTGGTCGACCTTTCGGGTCAGGCAGATCGACGACGATCAGGTCGAGATCGCTGTGCGCCATGGTGACGAGCTCGAGCCCGTAGCGTGGCTGCGGACGTGACGGTGTCGATAGCGAGAGTCGTCGCGCCAGCACGCCGAGCGTCGATCCTTGGATCCCCACCGACAGGATGACCGCGAAGAAGACGAGGTTGAACACGTCCTGCCCGGCGGGGATCCCGGCGGCCATCGGGTAGGTGGCGAGGACGATCGGGACCGCGCCGCGAAGGCCCGCCCAGCTCATGAAGAGGCGTTCCTTCGCCTCAAACCCCATCCCGAGCGTGCCCAGCCAGACGGCGGCGGGCCGGGCGACGAACGCCAACGCCAGAAACAGCACGATGCCATCAAGCCAAAGGCTGCTCCACTGCCTCGGGAAGACCAGGAGGCCCATCATCACGAACACACCGATGTTCGCGATCATCGACAGAGCCGCCGAGAAGTTCCGGATACCCTGTTGGTAGATGAACTTCCGGTTTCCCATGACCAGGCCCGCGGTGAAGACCGCGAGCATCCCGCTGGCCTTCGCCGTCTCTGCCAGGCCGTAGGTCAGCAGCACGACGGCGAGCAGCAGCACGTAGTAGTAGCCTCGATCCTGCGGGTTCAGCCGTTGGAAGATCGCGAGGGCGGCGCGTGCGAGCAACCAGCCCACCACCGGACCAGCGACAAACTTCCACGCGAACACGGGCAGGATCGTCCAGCTCAGACCCGTGCCGGCGGTGAGCGCTTCGACGACCACGAGTGTCAGGAGGATCGCCATCGGATCGTTCGCCGCGCTTTCGATCTCGATCGTCGATGCGAGTCGCGGCCGAAGGGACTGGCGCCGCAGGATCGAGAAGGTCGCAGCCGCGTCGGTCGACGAGATCACCGCGGCAAGGAGGAGCGATCGATCGAAGGACCAACCAAGACCGAGGTGAAGCACGCAGAAGACCGTGGCCGCCGTCAGCACGACACCCCAGGTCGCCATCCCGCCTGCTGGCAACGCAACAGCCCTGAGGACACTGCGTTTCGTGACGAGCCCACCATGGAACAGGATGAACACGAGGCCCGCGTTCGCGACCTGGTTTGCGAGGTTGACGTCGTCGAAGTGCCAGAGCCCGAGGACATCGCTGCCGGCCAGGAGACCGAGCCCCAGCGCCACGAGGATGACGGGCACGCTGAACCGATCGAGCCAAACGGCCGCCAGGACGACCCCCAGCAGCAGCAACGGACTGATGATGTAGACCGTCTCCATCAGCGTTCCACCGAGGTATCGCGAACAGGCCGGCGATCATCACGTCGCATTCATTCTCCCCTTCACGCCGCCGTGACCGGGACCAGGAGGACCGGCACCTTGGCTCGTTCGCTCACCGCCTGCGCCACTGAGCCGAGGATCGCCCGGGTCACCACGGAGTGACTGCGCGCGCCGAGGACGATGAGGTCGGCGCCGGTCCGGTCTGCCAGCGCGAGCAACTGGTCCGCCGGTGCCCCTTCGAGGACGTGGCGCTCCAGGCGCCCGGAGCGGTTGAAGTCCTCGTTGCTGGTGATTCGTGAGAGCGCATGCCACGCCTGTTCACGGTTCTGCCGAGCTTCAACCTCCGAGGGGGCCGCAATCGGGATGACGTGAGCCAGGTGCACCGTTCCCTGCTCAGCGACGGCGCCGAGTGCCTGCGCCACTGCGTGATCCCCCACCTCCGTGAAGTCGGTCGCCACGAGGACGGTGCGCGGCTCGCGGAAGAGCGCCCCGGGGGCAGCGGCCGTCGGCGGAACACACGCAACGCTCACCGGAGCGGACCGCAGCACACCGCGCGCGACCGAGCCGTACCAGAGCTGCTCGAGCAGCGAGTGTCTGCGCTGGCCCACCACGACGAGGTCGACGTCATCTTGGTCCGCGAGGCTCGCCAGATGGGCGTCCGCGCTTCCACGCGCGGCATGCACACGGAGTTTGACCGTCGTCTCGTTCGGTGGGGCCGTGCGTCGCAGATCGCGCACAAGCGCCTCCTCGGCCTCGGTCGACAGGCGATGCTCGCTCTCGGGCGGTCGGAGGCCGAGACGCTCGTGCACCTCCGCAGGTGAAGCGACGAGGACAACCTCGACCTCGATGGGGCCTACCGCGCCCAGCGTGCTCGCGAAGCCGCGGGCCGCCTCGGACGCACGTCCCAGGTCCGCGCCAACGAGCAGGCGCAGCGGTCGCTCGCCCCGCAACCACGAGAGAAGGCGGCCGGGGGCCCGAAGCGTCAGCGCCGGCACGGTGCTTTGCCGAGCCGCGCGCTCCGCAGTCGTACCGAGGAAGGCGCGTCCACCCGTAGAGCTATCTCCAAGAACGAGTGCCGTCGCCATCTCGAACCGAGCCACCGAGACGAGTGCGTCCACGACGCTGCCGGCGGCGAGGTGGACATGAACCTCGGCGCCGGTCGTCGTTCGGAGCCGCTCGGCTTCCTCGTCGAGCTCTGCTCGAACGCGGCCGAGGATGTGCTCCTCGTCGGTCCCGAGGACGATCGGCGCCCGCGGATCCTCGGACACGTGCACGAGGCGCAGCGGCGCGTTCATTCGCTCCGCGAGGAGTGCGGCCACGTCGGCCAGCGGCTGACAGTCCGACTTGAGCGTGGTGCCGAAGACGATCGAAGAAGCCATGGGTTCCACCACGCTCAATGGAGCGGTTCCTTTCTCGGCGAGCGCCCTTCGAGGACCACGCGGACCTGCGCGAGCATCGGCGGACTGGTCGAGGCCTCTCGACGGCGCTCGGGGGTTTGGATGGCTCGTCGCCAGCGGGTCGTCAGCAGCCCTGCGAGCACCAGGAGCAGCACCAGCCAGCCAACGGGGAAGAACACTGCCGAGCGCTGGCCGGCATCCACCCCGTGCAGGACATACGGAAGGCCCGCAGCCAAGGTCAGAGTCATGTTGGCGACCATCACGGGAACGAGGCTCTTCGAGGCAAGGCGAAGCCAGCCGAAGAGCATCCCGAGGAGAACGCAGGTCACGACGAACGCGAGGCTTCGCCCCACCGCGCCGAGCGGCGCCGCTTGTCCGTACGCCGCGAGGAACAGAAGGGGCGCGTACCAGAGGCCCCACACTGCGCCGTGAAGGAAGAGCCCCCCCCAGGGACCGAACCGCTCCATGAGGCGCGGCAGGAAGTACCCGCGCCAACCGACCTCTTCAGCGAAGCACTGCAGCCAGACGAGCAGGACGGTGGCGCCGAACGCCGCTAGCAGCGCGAGAGCTCCTGACCCGGATGGCGTCACGGACGAGAGCTCGAGCTCCGCGGTGCCATTCATCGTCGTCGAGACGACAGCCACGCCCCAGCGAGTGAGCAGCGCGGCGACCCCCGTTGCGGCGACCGCCACAGCGATAGTGCCCGCGACCCCTACGAGGCCAAATCCTCGGCCGGCGGACCGCAGGCCCAAATCCAACTGGTCCGGCGGGTCGACCCAGCGGCGAACGAACCAGGTCGCGACGATGGGCTGCCAGCCCATCGTCAGGGCGTACAGCAACGAGGTCGTGAAGAGCCGCGTCCCGAGCGGTTCCGGAGCGACCGTCGCTCCCGAGAGCCGCAACACGGCGGCCATGCACCAGGAGCCCAGGAACGTGAGGCCGATGAAGAGGGCGATGCCCGTGTTCACCCGGCCATGCTCTACCCGGTTCATGCAGCGTCTCCCTTCGCGAGGAGCCCGGCCACGGTGGGGAGCTGCAGCCTCGACAGGATGACGGTCACCGCCACCGCGAGCGCGGCGACGATCGCAAGCTCGTCCAGGAGCGGGACGTGCCACATCAGGCCAGTCTCCTTTCAGGAAGGCATGCTCGGGGCGGGATGTACTGGTCTGGGCACACGTACGGGTTCTCCTCTGGGACCTTCGTCCCACCGGAGATGGCGGCCCGACCACCTCGCATCCTGCAGCGGTCGGCTGCACCCTTGGCGGCGATTTTGCTTGCCATTTTGCACAAATCGCGGCTGCGGGCTAGCAGGAACGTCAGTCGCGAGGAGCCGCCGCCCGACACTGGGGCCGGCTGGGGCCTAATGGCTCACCGAGCGAGCTTCTGGAGCAGCGCCATCCCGCGCGCGGCCTCGGCCGGCGTCGCGTCGGCGAGCTCGAGATAGACGCGCCCGCTCTCGTTGAAGTCCTCGGTGTTCACGCACCAGCGCTCGCCCGCGGGCGTCGCCAGCTCGATCTCGGCGGCTAGCTTGTGCAGCGCGGCCTTCACGACGCGGTAGCTGGTGCCCTTGGGGAAGCGGAGCGCGATCTGCGGCTCGGGCGTTCCGTAGCGGCTCTCGCCCTGGCTCACCGTCTTCGTCGCCTGCGTGTTCTTCGTCGTCGTGCTCATCGTCGTCCTCCGTGGCGCGTCGTGCGAAGTGCCCGTCGCGTGAGGACATACAGGCTTCCGTTTAGACCCCTAGCAAGGCCGGCGGATGCCGATTCTTGATGTTCTTTCAGGCGCTTGGAGGCCGGCTGCCTACACGACAATGGGCCGCGACGACGTTGCGCCCAGGCGCGCCCGTGGCCCTTTGCGCGGGGGCACGACGCCGGGCTGCGTGACGCGGCCACGTGGGCCAACGTCGGCGCCCGTGGCGCGCGTCAGAGTGCGACCACCGCGTAGCGCGAGCCGGGGTTCATCGCCTCGAGCTGGGCGCGGCGCTTCTCCGCGTCCTCGGCGGTGGCGAACGCGTCGTACTTCCAGTCGTTCCTGGTGGGCGCCATGCGGCTGATCGAGCCGTCCTTGTTCACCGACTTCACCATGAAGCGCGCGGTGGCTGCCGCCTGCTCGGTGGCGCGCTGAGCGCGCGCGTCGGCGTAGGCGCGGAAGGCGGTGGTGCTCTTGATCCTCATCGTCGTCGTCCTCCGTGGCGCGTCGAGCCCCGTGCCCGTCGCGTGAGGACATACAGGCTTCCGTTCGCGCACGTAGCAAGGCGAAGAAGCGAGGCTTCGACCTCGCGCAAGAACGCGCGACGTTCCGCGCGCTCGGGCGTGGAGGCCTTCTGCCTACCCCTTCGCCGTGAGCCCGGTGCGGAGCATCTCGGCCACGAGCGACGCGGCCAGCTCCTCGTCGTTCTCGCCCTTCACGGCGAGCTCGACCTCCTCGAACTTGCGCGCGTTGGCGACCACCCACTCGATGTACTTCGGCACGGTGAAGTCCTCGACGCCGAACGCGATGTCCTGCATCGCCTTCACGATCTGCAGGGCGGTGCCTTGGAACACGCGCCCGTCTCTCATCACGATCTTCATGCTGCGGTCTCCTTCCGGCGCGCTCGCCAGTTGCCCGAGTCGATGACGGGGCGACCTTCGACCTGCTCGGGCGCGAGGAGGTAGGTCTCGACGGCGGCGCCGTCCTCGAGGGCGATGCGCGTGCGCCGGTAGAAGCGCGGGTGCCCTTCGAGCCGGTCGAGCGCGGCCAGCGTCACCTCGTCGACCTCATACACCTCGCCGGCTACCACGTGCGCGCCGCCGCTCACGAGACCCGGAAACGGTCCGAGGTCCCGCAGCTCGAACGCGGGCTCCGTGCGCGCGTTCGCGACAAGTCGCGCGCCAGCCAGGACGCGGTGGTTCGGCTCACCGGCGAGGAGCGTGCCGTAGACGAAGACGCGCGTGGGCGCGCGACGCTGGCTCCTGGGCGCGCTCACGGCGACACCCCCGCTGCGCGAGCCAGGGGCTCGACGTCGAAGCCCAGGCGCGCGTACGCGTGCCAGAGCACGGTGAAGTAGCCGAGCGGCGGCGCCCACGCTTCGAAGCCGTCCTCGGGTTGGAGGTAGGTCATCACGCGGCGGCGGCGCCCGCTCTCGTCGCGCACCCACCGGATGACGCGCTCGTAGGCGAAGGGATGGCCCTCGAAGCGGTCGAGCGCGCGGAGGTCGACGTTGCCCAACTCGTAGAGGAGCCCCTCGACGCACGCGCCCTTGGCGCGCACCACGCTGGCCACCGCGCCGCCCCAGCGATGGCTGAAGCCGCCGAAGACCAGCGCGTAGTTCGGCAGCATAGCCCGCCCGACCACGCGCGCGTTGGCGCAGCGCTCGCGCATCTGCGCGTCGTCGAGGTTCGAGCCGTAGGCGAAGTAGAGCACCGGGTTCATCTTCTCATCTCGCTTCGGGCAGTCGCCCGTCGTCGTCATGCATCGCCTCTGTTCCCCAGCGAGTCCAGCGCCGGCTCGCGGTCCGGCGCTGGTTGGTCGGCGCCGTTCACGCTGCGCGGGCATCACCGACCTCCTCGCTCTCCGTCGCGGGCTGCGTGTCCATCGCCGGGCGGCGGTCGCGGCGCTCGCCCTTCCATGCCGCCGAGCCCGCGAGCTTCTTCGTGAGGTGCAGGCGCGCGGTCTTGAACTCGTCGCCAATCAGCCCGAGGTGCAGGAGCACCACCCGGAAGTCGTACTTCGCGGTGGCGGGGTTGAACTCCCGGCGCCTGCTCGACGCGGCCTTCGACGCGAGCGCCTTGGCGGCCATCGCGAGGACCAGTTGGACGTAGGCCTTCACCTCGCCGGCGTGCAGGGTGCCGTTGAAGTAGCGGAACTCCAACGTGCCCCTGAAGAAGAGGCTGTTGAGATTCAGCCCGTGGTAGCGGCTGCTGTGGTAGCGGCTCGGCGTCTCGCCGCTGCGCCCGTACCAGGCGTCGCGCACGTCGCTCATCGTCTTGGGGCGGCGCGCTTCGAGCGCCTCGATGAAGCGGGCTTCGATCGGGCGGCAGTAGCGCGCGAGGCGCTGCTCGCTGACACCGAGCGCATGCTCGAGGAGGCGCTCCTGCTTGTGAACCAGCTTGACCAGGTTCACCACGCTCTTGGCGTCGAAGCGCTCCGCTCCGACGTGGATGTGGATGCCCGTCGAGTGGTCGGTCCTCGCGCCCGCCGTGCGCACCGCGCGGATGATGTTCTGCAACTCCTCGATGTCGTCGTATCCGAGGACCGGCGAGACGATCTCGCCGCTGTTCTCGCCGCCGCTCAGCGAGCCGTCCGGCACGACCTTCCAGGTGCGCCCGCTCGCGGTGGTGATGCGCACGTCCCGGTAGTCGTTCGAGACGGTGCCGCCCACCACGCTGTGGATGGCCTCGGCGAGCTTCGTCCGGCTCAGGCCCACCGTCTCGATCTCGATTCCGAATCGCAGCGTCTTCATCGTCGTCGTCCTCGCGTTCTGCGCGGGGCCCAGTGCCCGTCGCGTGAGGACATACAGGCTTCCGTTTGCGCCCCTAGCAAGGCCGAACACGTTGATTTCACATGCGTTTTCAGGCGCTTGGAATAGCCGCGAGGTTCCGCGGACATGGGGCGTCGGAGGCGGTTGTAGGCCTGCCGACGCCCCGCCGATTCCGCCGCGTTCACGCGCCCGTGGTGCCCGCGTTCGTGAAGAGCGCGGCCGCGTCTCGCGCGCCGAGATGCGCGAGGTAGTGACCGATGGCCCCCCGGAAGAACTCCATGCGGTTCTTGATGCCCTTCGCGCGCCAGGCCTCGTCCATCTTGTCGGCGACGTCGGCCTCGAGCCGCAGCGGGAGGATCTTCACATCGAGCGGCTCGCCGTCGCGCGCGCGGGTCTTGCGCGGCCCGACGTTGATGCGGCCCTTCTCGGCCTCGCGGATCTTCCAGAGGAGGTAGCGGCGGTCGTCGCTGCCCGTCGAGCGACCGACGACCTCGAGGTACTTCGTCTGCAGCTCCTCGACCGTCATCGACGCGAACCGACCGCGCGGCTTCGGCAGCGTGCTCTCGGCGAGCGTCGTCTCGGGCTCGGGCACCGGCGTCGCGTGCGGGCTGGTGCGCGTCGGGCGCTGCGGCTCCTCGGCCGGCGCGGGCTCGACGGCGCGCGCGGCGAGCGCCTCCTCGATGCGTCGGACGAGGAACTTCTTGTTCGGGCTCTTGGTGGTCTCCCCCGTCGCCTCCTTGAAGCGCTCCCACAGCGCCGGCAGCCCGAGGGCTGCGAGGTTCTCCTTCTTGGACTTCGCCTTCGTGGTCTTGGTCTTCGTGCTCATGACTGCTCTCCTCGTCGGGCGCTGGGTACACGTCGCCCTTCACGCGCGCGCCCGTGGCTCGCGTGGTGGGCTTGCGCTCCGTGATGGAGCGCGTCGTCGTTCAGGTCGTCAGCGCTTGAGGCTCGCGAAGCACGCGAGGTCGATGGCGCGCGGGTCGTTCGACACGAAGCTGAAGCGTCCCTCTGCTGCGAGCCAGGGCTGCACCTCGACGCGGTCGTCGGCGGTCACGCCGCCCGCGCGCTCGAGGTCTTCCTCGTCGCGGATGTACTGCCCGTCCTGGTCCGGGTCGTAGTCGGCGCGCAGCGCGTTCTTCAGCACAGCGACGATGCGCACCTTGTGGCCGCGCAGGTAGGCGTGCTCGGTGCCGTCGTAGGTCGTCGTGGTGCCGAGCGTCTTCATCGCTCCTCCTTGGCGGCGGCGAGCCCCGCGCGGTACGCGGCCTCGAGCGCGGCCTTCACCGACCAGACCGCGACGTCGTGGAAGTCGAGCGAGTCGCTCTTGCGTGTCTCGAGCGTGTCGATGTGGAGCGTCGCCTTCGCGATGGCGGCGAGCAGCTCGTCGACCGTCGGCTCCTTCTTGCCGGGGCGCTTCTTGTTCGTGGTCTGCATCGTCGTCCTCCGCGTTGATCGCCTCGCCATACAGGCTTCCGTTCGCGCCCCCAGCAAGGTCACTCCGTGAAGAATCGACCTCGCCGGGAACCGCGAACGCGCTCAACGCGTGGCGACGCTCCACGCGGTCTTCGAGCCGTAGCGGAGCTGTTCGCCCTCGACGAGGAAGACGTCGTTCTTGGCGGTGCCGCGCTCGAGGCGGGGCTCCTCGTCTTCGTCGCCATCGACGTCCTCGTCGCGATCGGCGCTGAGCATCTCCTCGCGCGTCGTCACGCCCGCCAAGGAGCACTCGAACGGCCAGTTCTGCTGCATCATCACGAGGACCTCGGCGTCCGGGTCCTGCTCCTCCAGCAACTCGATCAGCTCGCTCACCTTCATGTCGTCGTCTCCGTCGGGGTGGTCCGTGCGGTGCGCCCCGTTCGCGACGACATACAGGCTTCCTTCTGGCGACCTTCCAAGGCGAAGTAGCGAGAAATCGACCGGCGCGCGGAAGCCCGCGTTACCTGGCGAGAACTCCGCAAGCAGTACTCACGCGGCCCTGTCGTGCAGGTCCTCGATGGCGTCCTTGAGCGCGACGAGCGCGGCCTCGACCTTGGTCACGGCCTCGGTCTGCACGCGCCCCATCTCGGCCACCTTGTCGAAGAGCTCGCGGAGCTGCGCGTCCTTCTTCTCGTTCACGCGCCAGAAGGCCCAGCCGAGCACCGCGACGAGGCCGTAGGGGCCGGTCGCCTGAAGCCACGTCGCAACGCTGGTGAAGGTGTCCATCCGTCTCTCCTCTTGGTCAGGCCACGGCGGGCGTGGGCAGCAGGTCTCGAACGTCGGCACGGCGCACGCCGGTCGCGCGCTTCACCGCTTCCTCGAACGCGACGTCCGGCGCGAGCCCGGCCTCGAGGCGCAGCCACGCGTAGAGGACGAGCATCGAGCCGTCGGCGTGCCCGAAGTACTGGTGCGCGAGCACACCCGGCAGCGGCGCCTTCGCGGCAGCGGGCACGAGGCCCAGTGCGAAGCGTCCATCCCTCAGCCCCGGCCACACGCGCGGCACCGCGATGCCCGGCGTGGACGCGCTCGTCGTCCAGCGCACGAGCGCGGCGACCGCTTCCGCCTGCGCGGGTGTCGGCAGGACGTACTCACCCTTGTGCGCCCACGGCGCCTTGATGACGCGGTCCCACGGCAGGCCCGGCTTGAGGTAGCTCGGGTAGTACGGGTTCACGACCTCGACGCCGAACGACGGGCCGTTGTGCTGGCTCGCGTGCCAGAGGATGTCCGTCGCGAGGTCGCCGTGCTGCGTGAGCGCGCCGTCCGCGCCCATCACGAGGTGGACGCTGAGCCCCCGCTTCTTCAAGACCGCGATGGTCGAGTCGACGCTGCGCGTGACGGTCTCGTGGATGACGAGCTCGACCGCGCGAGCTCGCTTGCCCTTCGAGGGAAACCGATGGACGCCGTCTTCGGCGAACGTGCGGATCGAGAGTCCCTCGACCGGGCACGTTGCCTTGCCGCCGACGATGAAGCCGCCGCTCACTGGCCAGGCTCCTTGCCCTGGAGTTCCTCGACGGCACGCACCGGCAGCTTCAGTCCCTTGTCGAAGAACCGGGCTCTGACCTCGGTGGTGATGGGCTTGGTGACGATCTGCTCGACCTTGCCCACGAGGCGTTCGACGACGCGGCCCTTCTTCACGAGCTGCGAGTGCAGCTCGTCGACCATCAGACGGTGAAGGTGCCCGGAGCTGCCTTGTGCCGGGTGCGCCTGCTCGCTCGCGGGCGAGCGCACCAGGAATTCCCGCGAGCGACACGTTGGGCACTCGGGCAGCGGGACCACACCGTCCTCGACCTGCTCGGCGTGCTCGACGCCCACCGCGAGGTTCGCGAGCGCGACTCGGTTCTCGCGATCACAGCCCGCGCAGCGCTGGACGATCTCGACGTCGGTGATCTCCTGGATGGCCATCGGTGCTCCTCACGCGATCGCGGTGTACGTGCCGAACCACCAGACCGTGGAGAGGCTCGCCATGGTCTGGTAGCTGAAGACGCCGAACCCATCGCGGTCGGCGAAGTACGACGAGGGGCTCCCTGAGAAACCGCTGCTCGTGTTCAGCGCGCTGAACGTGATCGACGACGGCGTCGCTGGGAAACGGTTGCGGAACGTCACCGAGCCGCCACCAGCGAGTGTGCGCGTGGCGCTGTCGGCGTTGGACCACTCCATTCCGACGCGGCCGACCTCACGCACCGTCCCCGTCAGCTCGAACGCGGAGTTGACGGTGCTGCTCATCGGGAGCCGCCACGTGCGCGTCCAGGTCGTGAACGTCGCCGCGAACGAGTCCTCGTGGAGGAACTCGATCTCATTGCGCGCGAAGCGGAACGCGCCGCAGAAGGTACCGCCCGAGTCGCGCACCCACTGCGCGCCGTCCCAGGACGCGTTCAGCGTGAACCAGACCGAGGAGCCGTCCGCGTAGATGCGGAGGTGCGTTGCCGCCGCGCCGGAGGCGTTCGAGTCGAGGATGAGCGCCTTCGTGCCTCCGAGCGGCGGCTGGCGAATCGCGCGGTGCTGGCCGGCGTTCGCCTCGTTGCCTCGGAAGTGGTCGCCCTCGACGGCGTCGAGGATCTCGGCGAGCGCAGCCTCGACGTTCGCGGCGTTGAGGTTCGCGCCCGCATCCGCCACGGAGATCGCGCTCGCAGCGTGCGCTCCGCTCGGCTGGTTCACGTGGCCGTTGAGCCCGCCGAGCAGGGTCACGAGGGCTGCGCGCAGCGTGCCGGCCACGATCGCCGTGGGCGCGCCGGCGATCGCATCGACGCCGACGAGCCCCGCGCCGGGCGACGCTGCCCCGGTCGCGACGAGGTCCGTCACGATCTCCTGGAGCTGCGACTGGACGTTCGTGCCGGCGACGTTGTTGTGAGGCGTCGCCGCGATGGCGGCGGCGTTGTGGGCGGCCGTCGGCGCGCTCACGTGCGTGTTGAGGAAGCCGAGGAGCTGCGCGAGCTGGCTCTTCACGGAGCCCGCAGGCAGCGCGTTGGGAGCGCCCGCCGCCGCATCCACGCCGACGCGCGAGGCACCGGAGCTGCCCACCGCTCCGGTCGTGAGGTCGTCGATCAGCTCGTCGACGGCGCCTTGCACGTTGCCCGCACCCACGAACCCGTGCGGCGCGTAGTCGATGGCGGTCGCGGCGTGGCGCCGGGCGACGGCGGTGAAGTGGTCGCGCAGCTCGGCGTCGGCCTCATCGAACGCCGCCTGCACGGTCGCGGCGAGCGGCTGGAGGATGCTCCACGTCCCGGTGGTCACGGCCACCGAGGTGCCCTGCGCGAAGATGAACGCCTGCCGGCGCGAGGTGTCGAGGTCGGCGACGAGGATCTGCGTCTGCCCCGGGCGGCGGCGGACATCGCAGAGGAGCAGCTCGTCCGCCTGGAGCGCGGGCTTCGGCGCGACGCCGATGGCGCCCTCGGGAGCCTGGCGCACGACGAGCTCGAACGACTCGTCGCGCCGGAAGAACACCTGCTGCGAGTTGCCGTCGGTGCGAGGATCGGAGAGCTGGCGCTTGAAGCGAAGGAAGATGCCGAGCCACCGCTCGTTGCCGACCGTGGCGACATCGGTCGGGATGCCCACGAGATCGACGGCGCAGTCCACGGTCTGGCCCGTGCCGAAGAACATGCGCTGACCGAGGTTGTCGTAGGCCCGCCCGGGCGCGGTCAGGTCCACCGTCAGGTCGGGCACCGGCGAGTGCGGCGCGGGAACCGCGCCCGAGACGATGCCGTAGATGTTCAGGTCGGCGGCGAGGTCCCGGTCCGCCTTCTCGAGCAACGCGAACGCGAGGTCGAGCTCGGCCTCGGTGACGCGCTGGCGGAAGTAGAAGTCGACGCGATCGGCCATGTCCTTGCCTCAGCGGGCACGGGGCCCTCGGAGAGGCAAAGCCTGTCGGGCGGCGTCTTGGGGACAGCGCCCCGACCGATGTCGCAGCGGCGCTCGCTGTCCCGTAGGATTCGAACCCGAGGACCGCTCAGGATGCCGTCAGATAGCTACAAAGAGTTCCAGCAAAACCTCACCGACGTGAAGCGGCTCGTCTCGCTCCACAACAATCTCAGCCGACCGAACGGCACAGGCGCACGCGGCAAGCGAGGTCTCGGGCACCTCACGCGCGGAGGAATCGTTCTGCTTTGCGCAGCCTGGGAACGCTACGTCGAGTCGGTACTGGAGGAGGGAGCCGCCTTCCTCGCCAGGAAACACACCCTCGCGACGCTGCCGGCTTCGCCCAAGAAGCTCGTTCAAGACTTCGTGAACGGCGGCAAGTCGACTTTCACCGCCGCGACCCTGCCCGCGAACCTCGAGGCAGCAATGATCGAGGCGGTCCGATTCAAGACAGTTGGTCCACCGGGCGGCGTGGGAGGACTGAACACCCCGAAGCACAAGCAGCTGAAGCCTCTCTTCGATACCATGCTCTGCGTTCCCGACGTCGGGACACAGTGGAGCAACGGCACCACGCCCATCGATAACTTCGTTTCGGCAAGGGGCGAGGTCGCCCACCGTGGTGGTCAAGCCAAGTACGTCCACTTCGCCGTTCTCACCAAGGCAGTCGTTCTCGTGTCGGGCTACGTGATCGAAACCGACAACTACCTCAGCGATCATCTGCGCAGCCAGGTCACGCCCCATCGCCGCCCCTGGAACCGTCAGACGCCGTAGGTGGCCTCCTTCCGCTCAGTGTAGGTCCGTGGTCTCGCCCAGGTCGCTGAGGCCCAGCTCCCAGTGGTTCGGCAGCACCGGCGGCAGCGGCTCGACGAGGTCTACGAAGTGCGTGTGCGCGGGCTTCAGGTACTCGACGATGGCGCGGAGCTGCTGGCGCTCACGGTCGGAGAGGATGCGCGCGACCTCGACGTTGAAAGCGTAGCGCGCGAAGCGGTCGGAGGGGCCGAGCACCCAGTCGACGCCGAGCAGCGACTCGCCGAGATAGAGCGTGTCGGCGTTGAAGGGCGTGATGGCCGAGATGTCGATGCCAAGGAAGAAGCGGATCGCGTTCTGAATGCCCTTGGCCGTGCCCTTCTGCCGGTACATCTCGACGAGCACCGACGCGAGGCGCCGCTTGCCCATCGCGTCGAGCTCGAACGGGAACGGGTTGCCGAGGTCGCGCAGGATGAGGTCGACGAAGGCCTCGGGCGCGCGCTCGAGGTCGAAGATGTCGGGCCAGCGATCGACGTCGGCGAGCAGGAGGTCCGTCACCTCCTGCAGGCAGGCGATGAAGCGGAACAGGTCGCCGGTTCGGTCGTCACGCCGGTTGTGCTTCGGCAGCATGCGCCACAGGTCGAAGCGCCTCGTGAGCGGTCGCGCGGGGCGGAAGCCCGTGAAGCTCGCGCGGTCGTAGGGGCCGAGGACGGCGTTGCCGAAGAGATCCGTCACGCCGGCGGCCACGACCTCGTGAAGCACGTCGGGCGTCATCTCGGTGTCGAGCGTGAGGAGGACGACACTCCCCTCGACGTTCACACCGGCGACGGTGACTGAGACGGCCGGCGCGCCCTTCGGCGTGAGGAGGAAGCTCGCCCCGCTCGGGACCAGCACGGGCTCGTCGAATCCCACGCGCACGGTCTTCTGCGCGAGCGCCTGTGCGCCGACGACACGCGGCGCAGTCCGGTCCTCGACGACGAACGAGTAGACCTCGTCGAACGAGGCCGCACCGCCTACCGTCTGCGCGAGCACGCGCATGTGGACCGTGGCCAGGCTCGCAAGCGGCACCACCGGGTGCAGCATGACGCGCAGCGTGTCGGTGGTCTGCGTGACGCTGGCCAGCGGACCCGCGAAGGCCGGGGCGAGCTCGGGCAAGGCGCTGCCGTCGAACGCGAGGACGCCGTCGATCCACACGCGCGCGGTCGAGCGCTCCACGCCGTCCGGCCCGGTGTCGACCAGCTCGAGGGCGAGCGTCGCGTCGATCGGCACGCGGCTCTCGCCGGGGCTCGGGTCACGGTTCACGAGCACGAGCCTCGGCGTCGCTGCGACGAGCGCGACCGAGTCGACGTAGAGCGCGGGCAGCTCGATGGTGCTCATGCCGTGCTCCTCACGCGGTCACCAGCTCGAGCCGCACTCCGGTCGTGTGCAGGCCCGAGAGCTTCGAGACGTTCGCGGCGAGGTCGGTGACGAGACGCTCGCGGCCGGGCTTGGCGCGCATGGACGCGAGCTTGGTGCCATCGACGATGATGCTGGCCTCCCACGCGAGCCCCGGAGGGGTCGACGCGGGCACGCGCAACCGCAAGAGCGCGCGCACCAGCATCACGCCGGTAAGGTCCGTCTGCTGCGTGACCTCGGCGTGGTCGCCGGGCGCGAGCTCGAAGAGGCGCCCAGGCTCGGCATCGCCGAGGACAAAGGCGTAGTCGCCGCCCGTCGCCTTCGACGTCGCGAGGCGCCCCTGTCCGCGCCCTAGACGGCTGGTGAACGCGGTCAGCGCCATCGCTCACACCTGCCGGAACAGCTCGAGGTGGTCGAAGTACGCGCGCCGCGTGACGTCCTTCACGGAGAAGCCGAAACCGCCGCGCCCCGACGTGAGCGGCTGCGAGCCGGAGTTGATGCCGAGGTGGTCGTCGATGAACTCCACCATGCCGGACACGGGCTGCCAGTCGGGCGGCGTGCCGAGCGCGTGCAGCGCGAGGTCGTTCTGGAAGACCTTGAGGACGACGTCGCCGTTGGTGTTCACGATGACGTCGAGGCGCAGGTGGAGCCAGGTCGCCTGCGCGAACGACGCCGCCGACTTGAGCAACACGCCGGGCCCGTCGGCCGTGGGCAGGCCGACCGTCACCGCGCCCTTGCGGAGCACGATGCGGTGCGGATCGTCGTCGGAGAGGCCGAGCAGGTACGCGCTGTCGTTGACCGAGTTGCCCTGGCAGCAGAGGAACAAGAACGGCGAGAAGCCGGTGGGGCCGCCGCCCGGGCCACGCTGCACGACGCCTCGAATGGAGCCGCCCTTGGCCATCGGAGCGAAGCTCGCGAGGTTGGCGAAGAGGCCCACCGCTCCCTCGACGGCAGAGAGCGAGTTGAAGGCGTAGAGGAAGCTGCCGCCGCCCGGTGGGCGCGCGATGCCCGCGGTCACGCCCCGGTCCACCGTTGCGATGTCGAGCCCGTCGTTGAGGTAGGTCCAGTCTTCTTCGGCCATGATGGTTTCCTCAGATGGTGGTCGCGGGCGTCCACCCGT
>JBDIVX010000159.1:0-17335 GCA_039794305.1 Candidatus Neutrinellum sp. | reverse complement strand
GATCGGGAGGAGCGCGAGCGCGGCACCGACCCCTACAACGCGGACAGCGACGGGGACGGCTTCCCCGACCTGGCCGAGGACGCGGCGGGCACCGACCCGGGTGACCCGGCGAGCGGCATCCCGGAGACCGACTTCTTCGTCGTCCTTCCCTACAACGGCCCGCACGAGGATCGGATCCTCCGCTTCGGCACCAACATCGAGATCGCGGACGTCTTCTTCCTCGCGGACATGACGGGCTCCATGGGTGGCGTCCGGCAAAACATCATCAACGGCCTGATCGACACGATCATCCCGGGCATCGCCGCGGCCATCCCGGACGTGCAGATGGGCGCGGGCGGCTACGACGACTACCCGGTCTCGCCGTACGGCGGCAGCACCGACCTGCCGTTCTACCTGCTGCGCGAGATCGCGCCTCCCGATCAGGACGCCGGTGGGTGGAGCCTCACGGCCGGCGCGACCACCTGCCCGAGCGACCCGGCGGCGAGCGACGTCGGCACGATCACCGGGGCCCCGAACGGGCGCCCCGACATCCTCGAAGCGGTCGAGGGCTTGCCCTGTCACAGCGGCTACGACGGTCAGGAGTCGACCGGGCCGGCCCTGTGGTCGACGGCGACCGGAATGGGCCTCTCGTGGCCGAGCGGCTCGGTACCGGCTCAGACCTGTCCTTCGATCCCGGACGAGATGGGCACGCGCTTCGGCTACCCGTGCTTCCGCCCCGGCGCGCTGCCGATCATCCTCGTCTTCGGCGACTACCAGTGGCACAACGGCCCGGGCGGCACGGCGACGTACAGCTTCGCGGCGCCGGCCTACGACGAGGTGGTCACGGAGCTCAACGCCATCGGCGCGCGCGTGATCCCCATCGTCAACACCTGGGGCGGGACGCCGCCGGCGGACTACACGCAGATCGCGACCGACACCGGCACGGTGCGCGCCGACGGCTCGCCGCTCGTGTTCACGATCGGCGGCTCCGGCACCGGGCTCAGCGCGGCGGTCGTCGACGCGGTGGTCGAGCTCGTGAGCGGCACGCCCCAGGACGTGTCGACGCGCACCGAGAACGTGCCCGGCAACCCCGACGAGTTCGACGCCACGCTGTTCATCAAGTCGATCGTGCCGCTCGAGGGCTACCGCGACGGCATCGCCGGGACGGGCTACGACAGCAAGGACGACACGACGTTCTATGGCGTGATCCCGGGGACGCTCGTCGACTTCACGATCGACTTCTGGAACGACGTCCGCCCGCCCGCGGCGGTCGCCGAGATCTTCCAGGCGCGCATCATCGTGGTCGGAAACGGCGTCGCGGACCTCGACTCACGCAACGTCTACATCGTCGTCCCGCCCGAGGGCGGCACGATCCTGATTTGAGTCGGATCACCTACCCGTCTCCCCTTCCCGGAGGGGTACCCTCGCGCTCGCCATGAAGAAGCGCATCGCCCTCATCTCCACCGGGGGCACGATCGAGAAGACCTACGACGAGCTGCGCGGGGTCCTCACGAACGAGGTCTCGGTGCTCGACGTCATGCTGGCGCAGCTCGAGCTCCGGGGCGTCGACCTCGAGCGCGTGTCGCTGATGAACAAGGACAGCCTCGACATGACCCCGGCGGACCACGACCTCATCGCCACGACGGCCGGCGAGCTCGCGGGCAGGCACGACGGGGTCGTCGTCGTCCACGGCACCGACCGGCTCGCCGTGACGGGCGAGCGCATCGTGGAGCTGTACGCCACGCCCAGCGTGCCGATCGTGCTCACCGGCGCGATGCGCCCCTACCTCCTGCGTTCGACCGACGCCATCCAGAACCTCACCGAGGCGCTCCTCGCCGTCCAGCTCGTCGAGCCGGGGGTCTACGTGGCCATGCACGGCCAGGTCCTCCGGTTCCCCGGCGTCGTCAAGGACACCGAGCGGATGACGTTCGTGCGCGGGTCACCGAAGCCCGCTTGACGAGCCACACGGCATCTCAGCGGTCGAGCGCCTCGAGCTCGCGCTCGAGCCGATCGTCCAGCTTCGCGTCCGACCCGGAGGGTTCCGGTGGCTCGGCGTGCGCCGCGGCCCGGCGCTCGCGGCGCTTGGCCACGGCCCGCGGGAACAGCACGGCGGCCGGCAGGATCAGGGCGACGAGGACGATCCACAGGATTGGGTTCGTCGGGGCCTCACCGCCCGGATTCCCCGTCAGGTCCGCCTCCGGCATCCGCGTCTCGAACCGGCGCCGGATCTCGTCCGGCGGGACGCCCTCGCCCACCCATCGGCGGACGTCCTCGCGCCACTCGCCAGCCGAGGGGCTCGGACACTCGTTCAGCGTCCGCCCGGGGCAGAACGGGCTCATGATCTGGTCGGAGATGCGCCGGGCCCTTTGCGCCTCCTCGTCCGACAGCGGGCGATCCTGCGCCGTAGCCGGCGCGCCGAGCGGCGACAGCGCGAGCGCGGCGAGGGCGAACGCGACCGTGAGGAGCCTCATCATGAGCCGGGACCGTCGATCTAGGGACTCTCGAGCGACCGTCAAGCGAGCGGGCCCCATCCGTCAGTCGTCCTCCCAGCTTCCTTCGGGATCGGGGGCCGGAGGATAGGTCCGCGTCCGCTCGAAGAAGTCGTGCACGGCGTCGAGCATCCCCGGGTCCGGCGGGCGCGGCGGGACGAGGTGGATCTGCGTCGAGTCCTCGGTCGGGCCGTGGCCCACGATCATGATCTCGGGGTAGTCCGACTCCCGCGCCGCGGGGGTAGGGACGGGCGCCGCCGCCTCGCGCTTCGGGCGCGGCCGGGAGCGCGCCGGGACGCGCTTGGGGAGGGACGAGAGACCGGGCTGGAGATCGCAGGCCACCACGAGCACCGCCACGTTGTCGTCGCACTCCGCGTCGCGCGCGAGATCGATGAGCAGGCGCACCTGCTCCTCGGGCGTGCTCGCGAGCCCGAGCGCATCCGCGATCTGCTCCTCTTCCACCTCGTCGGTGAGCCCGTCCGAGCACAGGAGGTAGCGGTCCTTCGGCGCGACCTGCCAGGTCCGGACCGACACGCGCACCGAGTCGCTCATCCCGAGCGCGCGCGTGATGACGTGTCGGGGGAGCCTGGCTGCCTTCGCCGGATCGAGCGACGGCTCGAGCTCGAGCACGTCGTTGATGAGCGTGTGGTCCTGGGTCAACAGCTCGAGGCGGCCGTCACGCAGCCTGTAGCACCGGCTGTCGCCCACGTGGCCCACGTGCAACAGACCGCGCTCGCGATCGAAGAACGCGACGACCACCGTCGTCCCCATCCCGTGGTGTCGGTGGGAGGACTTGGCGATCTCGATGATGTCGCGATTCGCGCGCTGGATTGCCGCGGCCACTCGGCGCGCTCCGGTCGACAGGCCGAGGTCGTCGAACAGCGGCTCGTTCGCCGCCGACTCCTGGGTGTCCTCGAAGTGATGCGTCACCGAGGTCGTCGCGAGCGCGCTCGCCACGTTGCCCGCGTTCTCGCCGCCCGCGCCGTCCGCGAGGACGTACAGCCCGAGGTCCGGTCGGAGCAGCACGGTGTCCTCGTTATGCTCTCGGCGCGCGATCCAGGTGTCGCCGGCGGCGGTGAGCCGCCACGGCTCTTCGGAGGTGCGGGTCTGGGTCATGGGCCGAGTATACCGGTCCCTGTTGTCCGGCGGTGCGCCCGCCGCTACCCTGGGGTCGATGTCGGTCGTGGTACTCGTGGGCGCCCAGTGGGGGGACGAGGGCAAGGGCAGCGTCGCGGACGTCTATGCATCCGGCGTGGACCTGGTCGTGCACTACGCGGGCGGTGCGAACCCCGGGCAGACCGTGGTCGCCGAGGGCGAGCGGATGGTCTTCCACGTCATCCCGTCGGGCACCCTCCGCCACGGCACGCCCTGCCTGCTCGCCCAGGGGATGGCCATCGATCCGACGCTCCTGCTCGAGGAGCTCGAGGCGCTCTCGAGCCACGGCGCGCAGAACGCGGAGCTGAAGATCTGCCGGCGCGCGCACGTCGTTCTGCCGCACCACCTCATGGTCGACGCCCTGCGCGGCGAGGGTGAGGGTGCGAGCGGCGCGCCACGCCGCGGCATCGGTCCGGCATACGGAGACAAGGTGGCCCGGCGGGGCGTACAGCTCGGCGACCTCCTCGTCCCGGAGCGGTTCACCCGCAAGCTCCACGCGAGCCTCGAGGCGTCGGAGCCCGTCATCCGTGCGCTCGGCGGCGAGCCGCCCGAAGCCGCCCCCATCGTCGACCGGTACCTGGCGTGCGGCGAGAAGCTCCGGCCGATGATGGTCGAGGGATCGCGCTACGTCGCCGAGGCGAGGGCCGCGGGCAAGCACGTCCTGCTCGAGGGTCCCTTCGGGGCGATGGTCGACGTGGATCAGGGTGTCTACCCCTACGTCGTCGGCACGAGCACCATGGCGGGGGGCGCGTGCACCGGGGTCGGCATCGCGCCCCGCGACATCGACCAGGTCGTCGGCGTCGCCAAGGCGTACTCGACCCGCCCGGGCCAGGGTCCGTTCCCCTCGGAGGTCACGGGCGCGCTCGCCACGCGGCTGCAGAAGGCGGGCGGCGAGATCGACCCCATCAGCGGCCGTCCGCGCCGCTGCGGGATGTTCGACGTCCCGGCGCTCCGCCTGGCCTCCCGGGTCAGCGGCTTCGACGTGGTCGCGCTGACCAAGCTCGACGTGCTCACCGGCATCGACGAGCTCCCCCTGTGCGTCGCGTACGAGCTCGACGGCGAGGAGCTGTCGGAGCCGCCCTACGAGGGGCAGTCGCGGATCAAGCCCCGGCTCGAGATGATGGCGGGCTGGACCGAGGACCTGCGCGACTGCCGGAGCTGGGACGACCTGCCGGACAACGCCCGCCGGTATGTGGAGCGCATCGAGGAGCTGAGCGGGCTCAGGGTCGGCCTGATCGGTGTCGGACCCGACCGCAGCGAGAGCATCGTCCGCGAGACCCCGTTCTCCTAGCTCCTCGGTCGGGGGTCCCCGTCCGCCGCGCTCCGCGCGGCGTCCACCCCCTCCAAGCCGTGAGCCGTCACTTGTGACGGTAGACGATGAGGCCGTGCGTGAGGTCGTACGGCGAAAGGCGCACGGTCACGCGATCGCCGAGGAGGATGCGGATGCGGTTCTTGCGCAGGCGGCCCGCGAGCTGGGCGCGGATCTCTGCGCCCGCGTCCGTCTGGATCCTGAAGTTTCCGCCTGCGAAGACGTCCGTTACCACGCCCTCGAGCTCGAGGTGATCGCCTCTACCCATGCGACTCCTGTCGTTTCGGGGGCGTTCATTAGCGCTTTCGGACCGGGTTGTCACCCCCCGGGAGCGTAGTCACCGGACGACCCGCCCGATCGCCACGTCCCCGCGAAAATGTGGGCCCCCGGGCCCGAGCCAGCCCCAGGCCACCACGCGGCCCTCGGCGTCGGCCTCGAAGGACATCACACCGGTGCCGAACCCTCCGGCCGCCGACCGGCGTGAGTCCGCCCAGTGCGGGATGCGGGTGGAGTCGGCGATCCGCGCGATCCAGCGCCGCGGGTGCAGGACGCTGGGCCGTGGTGACTCGAGCAGGATCACCACGTGCCCGGTGGCGCCGAACCGCCGCGGCGTGCGCCACGCCGCGACGTCTCCGGGGCGAGCGTCGCGCACGTGCCCCACGCGACGCCAACCTCGGCGGCTCGTGTCGACCGGAGCCCGAGACGCGACCCGATAGAAGTCCGCGGCGACCGGGCGACGTCGGCCGAGCCCATCGAAGGCGCGCGGCGCCGTACGGCGCACGATCCAGCCGACCATGCCCGAGCAGTCCCACCGGAAGTCGCCGGCCTCGAGGTCGACCCGGGTGCGTGCCTGGTAGCGCGTGGTCCGCAGGCGTGCCTCGATGGCATCGACGGTCTCGATCACGCGGGCGGCGGCGGTGGTGGCCGGCGCGTCATCCGCCGGGCTCGCCGACGGCTGGGCCAGGGCCACGGCGAACGCCGTGCAGGCGGCCATACACCCGAGCAGGACGTGGACCAAGCGACGCACGCCGCCGGTCCAACGCCTGGGATCGGCTCGCTTGTTCCCGAGCTGGTCCCTCTCTTCAGCCAGTCAGACCCCCGTCCCGCCGATCCCGCAGTAGCCGCGCGGGTTCTTCTGGAGGTACTGCTGGTGGTAGTCCTCCGCGTAGTAGAAGGCGGGAGCCTCGCGCAGCTCGGTCGTGATCTCGCCGTACCCGGCGTCGCGCAGGCGCGCGCCGTATGCGTCGCGCGACGCCTCGGCGGCTTTGCGCTGCGCGTCGTCGTACCAGTACACGGCGGAGCGGTACTGCGTCCCGACGTCGTTTCCCTGCCGCATCCCCTGAGTGGGGTCGTGGCCCTCCCAGAAGACGCGGAGCAGCTCCTCGTAGCCGACCTTCGAGGGGTCGTAGACGACGCGCACGACCTCGGCGTGCCCGGTGAGGCCGCTGCACACCTCGCGGTACGTGGGGTTCGGCGTGTGGCCGCCCGCGTACCCGACCTGCGTCGAGTAGACGCCCGGCGTGTGCCACAGCCTTCGCTCGGCGCCCCAGAAGCAGCCCATCCCGAACATCGCTTCCCGCATGCCGTCGGGCCACGGCGGGGTCATCCGGGTGCCGAGCGCCGCGTGCCTCTCGGCCACCGGCATGCGCTCGCGGCGGCCGGGCAGCGCCTGCTCGGGCGTCGGCACCTTCAGCATCTGGTCGCGGGCGAACAGCGGCATCGTCTGCACCGCACGGAATCGACTCTACCCATGGGGCGCGTGCGGTCTGAACGCCACCCCCCGGTCGAGCAACGTAAGACCTCGGTGCGCCGCTTTCCGTCTCTGTTGTACCTGACGCTCGCCGCCGGCTGCTACCAGAGCACCGGCGCCGACGCGGCCGAGGGAGAGGATCCCGCCGGCACCGTCCTGTACCTCGACTTCAACGGCGGGGCGTTCGACCACGCCTCGCGGGACGACGCGACCCGGAACCGCACCACGCTGGCGTCGGCGGGTCCGATCGACGCGGCCGCGTTCGCCCACGATCGCGGCGTCGGCGGAAGCTACCGGACGCGTGACCAGGTGATCGACGCGATCGCAGAGCTCGTGCGAGGGACGTACTCGCCCTTCGACGTGCGCGTGGTGACCGCGCGGCCGGGGTCCGGCGCGTTCAGCACCGTCGTCGTGGGTGGGACCATGGACGACATCTCGCACATGGGCCGGTGCGTGGGCGGCGGCGTGGACCTCGCCGCGGGCCTCGCGCCCATCGACTGCGACGACGGCCGGCACCGGAACGTGGGCTTCGTCGCGCCGGACTGCCTACCGGAGAGCACGCCAGCCGCGTTCCGGCGGCTGGTCGCTCTCGCCATCGCACACGAGGCGGCGCACACGTTCGGCCTCGAGCACGTCGTCGACGGAAGCGGCAGCCTCATGCAGGTCGGGGCGTCGGAGCTCGCGTGGGGGCGCGGCGCCGTCCTCGAGCCGGCCGCCTGCGACCGCGAGGTCCAGAACGACCGCGCGATACTCCGCGGCAACCTCGGCGAGCGGACGGCCCGCCCGGACGTGCCGGCCGCGCCCGATGGCACGCCGCCCGCGCTGAGCGTCCCGCTCCAGGATGGCGCGCCGGTGCGAGACGGGTTCGTCCCCTGCGTGTCCGTCACCGACGACTCCGGCGTGTCGCTGGTCGTGCTGCAGGTCTACGAGGCAGGCGTCCTCGTCGCGCAGCACGCGCGCCGCGATCCTCCGTGGACCTTCCCCCGCGTCGAGCGGCGGTCGAGCCGCACCGTCTCGCTCCGGCTCACCGCGATCGATCGTTGGGACAACCTCACCGAGCATCGTGTCTCGGTCGTGCTCGATCCCTCCGCGCCGCTCCCGCGTTGCGAGTGATCCGCTTCGCCGTCACGACCGATCGCCACGTGCATTTTGGGGATCGACAAGCGATCCGTTTTTTGATCTAACGTCGACCGTGACATTGCGAGGCGGAGGGTACGGCGCGGCGTCCGTCGCCGACCTGGCGGACGTGAGCGAGGCGGTCCCGCTGCGCGAGGTGGCATCGGCGGCGCGGGAAGCTCCGGTGCCGTGCATCCGGTTGTTCACCGAGCGCGTGCTCGTGGACCGCGGCTGGGGCCGGGACTCGGACTACGAAGAGATCGAGGCGCCGCTCATCGCGTTGAGCTTCCGGTACCCGGGCGCACGGCTGCGCTCGTCGGATCCCGAGCCGCGCTTCTTCACGTCGGCCGGCGGCGCCATGGCGTTGATGGAGCGTGACCGCGCCGCCGAGGCGCACGCGCAGCGGCTCCTCGAGAGCTTCGGCGCGACCCCGCTCGACTGTCTCGACGACTACGGCATCGCGCCCGACGTCGCCGCCGACTACGTCGTCCGGGTGGACGGCGACGCACACGCCTACTGCGCGTTCAGCACCTACGCGCTGCCCCGGCTCCGCGCGCTCGGGTGGCAGGTCGAGGTGGACGATCGCTACCGCTACCAGGTCGTCGAAGAAGACGTCCCCTGGTACGCCTCGGTCGAGGCCAGCGAGGAAGAGCCCGACTGGTTCAATCTGGAGCTCGGGGTCGAGATCGACGGCCGGCGCATCAACCTGCTGCCGATCCTGCTCGACCTGCTCGACAACGCGCGCGGCCAGAAGACTCTCGGCGCTCTCGAGCGCGCTTCGACGCGGTTCTTCGCGCTGCCGGTCGGCGACACGCGGTACCTGCCCGTCGCGCCCGACCGCATGAAGGTGCTCGTCCGGGTCCTGGTGGAGCTCTACGAAGGTGAGGGCGGACGCGGGACCCATCACATCGCCTTCCCCGGCCGGCAAGCCTCGGTGCTCGAGCAGCTCGACCTGGCCTTCGCCGAGGACGAGCTCGCCTGGGAGGGGGAGACCGAGGTCCGCCAGCGTGGCCGCCGGATCGCCAAGGCGCCCACGACGTCGGCCGACCGCCCGAAGGGGCTCCAGGCCACGCTGCGCCCCTACCAGGAAGAGGGGCTCGCGTGGCTCCAGCACATGCGGGCCTGTGGCGTGGGCGGTGTGCTCGCGGACGACATGGGGCTCGGCAAGACGCTCCAGACGATCGCGCACTTCGTGACCGAGAAGAGCCACGGCCGCCTGGTGCATCCGGCGCTGGTCGTCGCTCCGACGAGCCTGGTGTTCAACTGGGAGCGCGAGATCCGCAAGTTCGCGCCACACCTCGACGTGGTCGTGCTGCAAGGGCCGTCGCGCCACGATCGGTGGACCCGCGTGCCGCGCGCGGACGTGGTGCTCACGAGCTACCCACTGCTCGTGCGGGACGAGGAGCGCTTCTCCGGGCAGCCGTTCCAGGTGCTCGTCCTCGACGAGGCACAGAACATCAAGAACGTGCGCAGCCAGGCCCACAAGGCGGTCCGGACCATCGACGCCGAGCACAAGCTGTGTCTCACCGGGACGCCGCTCGAGAACAACCTCGGCGAGCTCTGGGCGCTCTTCGACTTCCTCAACCCGGGGCTGCTCGGCGACGAGCGGCGCTTCCGCGCCTGGTACCGGCACCCCATCGAGCGCTCGGGCGACGAGGAGCGGCTGGTCGCGCTCCAGCAGCTCGTCGCGCCGTACATCCTGCGTCGAATCAAGCGTGACGTGGCGAAGGACCTCCCGCCGAAGACCGAGCTCATGCGGCCCGTCGAGCTCACCGGCAAGCAACGCGAGCTGTACGAGAGCATCCGCGTGGCCGCCCACGCGCAGGTGCGGCAGGCCATCAAGAAGAAGGGCTTCGTCGCCTCGACGGTCTCGATCCTCGACGCGCTCATGAAGCTCAGGCAGGTGTGCTGCGATCCACGTCTGGTGCGGATGGACGCGGCGCGGTTCGTGCGAGAGTCCGCGAAGTACCAGTTCCTGTTCGAGCTGCTCGAGGAGCAGCTCGCCGGAGGGCACCGGGTCCTCGTCTTCTCCCAGTTCACGAGCATGCTCGCGCTCGTCGCGCGGGGCCTGTCGGAGCGGTCGATCGGCTACGTCGCGCTCACCGGCTCGACGCAGCGCCGGCACGAGGTGGTCGACGCGTTCGAGGGCGGGGCGGCGGACGTCTTCCTGATCAGCCTCAAGGCGGGCGGCACGGGCCTCACGCTGACGAGCGCCGACACGGTCATCCACTACGACCCGTGGTGGAACCCCGCCGCCCAGGCCCAGGCCACCGACCGCGCCTACCGGATCGGCCAGACGAAGCCCGTGTTCGTCCACAACCTGTTCGTCGCGGGCAGCGTGGAGGAGCGGATGCTCCGGCTCCAGCAGCGCAAGCAGAAGCTCGCGAGCGCGGTCCTCGGGCAGGGCCCCGGTCCGGGCACGCTCACCGAGGACGACGTGGACGCCCTGTTCGCCCCCCTCGACGACTGAGCGGGGCGCACTATGCTTCGCCCGCCATGGCATTCGGCGCGACCGGCCTGACCCGCCTCGGCCTCGACGAGCTCGAGGAGCTGCTCCGCGCGTTGCACCGCGGGACGCTGCGTTTCCCCCTGCGGCACAGCGACATGATCGGCTCGGGGCTGCCGCACATCGTCGAGAAGACGGACGTCCTGCAGGGGCTCGACGAGCGGGCGCTCCGCGTCCTGCTCGTGTGCGTCATCGCGGAGCGGCGCGAGCAGCAGCGGCGGGAGCGGGCACGGGAGCGCGAGCGGGAACGGGAGTAGGGCGAGCGCGAGCACCCGCGACGATGCGTGCGGGGTGAAGAGGCGCGAGACATGGCTGTGCACAGAGAGGACATCGCGGCGGCCCTGGGGCTGCTCGACAAGCGACACCTCGTGCTGGCGATCCACGACCCGAGCTTCCCCGGCGTCGAGGGCGAGGACGTGGGGCGCGGGAGCCCGTACGGGCGCGGAGGGCTCGGCTTCGTTCGGTTCGCCCACGCGCTCGGGTTCGACGGTGTGCAGCTCGGGCCCCAGGGCATGACGAGCCTGGTCAACCAGTCGCCCTACGACGGAACCCTGTTCTCGAAGAACGTGCTCTCGGTGGATCTCGGCGCGCTCCGCGAGGATCCCCGCTTCGACGCGATCGTGCGCGCAGAGGACCTCGCGCGGCTCCTCGAGGGGGCGGGCGACGGGTCGCGAGTCCAGTACCGCCACGTGTTCGAGTCCGTCAAAGATCTCCTGGTCGAGGCCCACGCGCGCTTCGTGTCCCTCCGCGACGGCGGAGACCTGCGTGCGGCGGACATCGGCGCCGAGGTCGCGCGCTTCGTCTCGGCCAACCGCGACTGGATCGAACGCGACGCTCTGTACGCGTCGCTCCGGGACGAGCACGCGCAGACGCCGCGCTGGACCGACTGGCCCGAGGTCGACCGCCACCTGTGGTCCCCGGCACCGGGCGGGGAGCGCGCGGCCGACGAGCGCCGGCACGAGCTGCTCGGACGGCACGCCTGCGCGTTCGAGCGGCACGCCCTGTGGCAGATGGTCGTGCACGCGCAGCACGCGCGCTTCCGCGACTCGATCGGGCGCCTCGGGATCAAGCTGTTCGGCGACGTGCAGGTGGGCCTCTCGCCGGCCGACGCATGGAGCCGGCGGTCCATCCTGCTCGCCGGCTACCGCCTGGGCGCGCCGCCGAGCCGGACCAACCCCGAGGGTCAGCCGTGGAACCACTCGGTGCTCGACCCGGCGCAGTACGAGGGCCCGGACGGGCGTCCCGGGCCCGTGCTCGACTTCATCGCCGCCCGGCTCGGCAAGATGCTCGACGAGTTCGACGGCCTGCGCATCGATCACCCGCACGGGCTCGTCTGCCCGTGGGTGTACCGCGCCGACGACGGGGATCCCGCGCGCGCGGTCCAGCACGGGGCGCGCCTGTTCTCGTCGCCGGATCTGCCGGACCACCCCGGCCTCGCCCGCTACGCGATCGTGCGTCCCGACCAGATCGACCGTGCACGGCCGCGCCACGCCGACGGCTGGGTCCGCGAGCTCGGCGACGAGCAGGTCGGCCGGTACGCGGTCGTGTTCGACGCCCTCGTGGCCGAGGCGCGCGCGCACGGGCGAGTGGTCGACGACATCCTCTGCGAGGTTCTGAGCACGCAGCCGCACCCTCTGGCGCGCGTCATGGCGCGGCACGGGCTGGGGCGGTTCCGCGTGACGCAGAAGGCGAACGTCCACGACCCGGACGACGTGTACCGGAGCGAGAGCGCGCGGCCCGAGGACTGGATCATGGTCGGCAACCACGACACCGCGCCGATCTGGGGACTCGCCGCGCAGTGGGACGGGACCGAGGCCGGCGCGGTCCAGGCCGGCTACCTGGCCCGACGGCTCCGTCCGGACGGCGGCTCCGGAGCGCTCGCCCGCGAGCTCGCCGCCGACGTGCGCAAGCTCGTGCACGCCAAGATGGCGGACCTGTTCGTGAGCCGCGCGCGCAACGTGATGGTGTTCTTCCCGGACCTCCTCGGTATGGACGGCGTGTACAACCGGCCCGGCACCGTCAACGAGGACAACTGGACGCTCCGGGTGCCGCGCGACTTCCATCGACGCTACGCGGCGGACGCGGCGGACGGGCGCGCCGTCGATCTGGCCTGCGTGCTCGCCCTCGCCATCCGGGCCCGCCCCGACCTCGCCGGTGCCGACGCGGCGCTCCTCGCGCGGCTCGAGGCCGCCGCCTGGTGGGTACCCGGACGAGGACGGACCTGAGCGCCGGCCGCGGAGCAGCGAGCGCGCGCTGTTCCGGATCGAGGGGACGGCGGGCCCCGGTCGCCGCCCGCGGCTCGCGGAATCACGGCGGTTCGGGCGGCTCCACGGTGGCACGCCGGTCGCAACGGGCGGGCGCGGAGGAGACTGCATGCGGGGAAGGTGCTTCTTGTGGCTGTTGCCGGCGATCGTGGGGTGCGGCGGCGGTGAGGTGGTCGTCCGGCCGGCGGTGACGGCCCGTGTCGCGGCGCCGCTGACGGCCGCGAGCGAGACGCGGATCCCCGAGCCCGCGCCCGAGATGCAGACCCACGGCCTGACGGGCTCGCTCTCGACCGTCGAGGTCCAGCGCGCGCTCGAGCCGCGCGCCGCGGCGCTCGGCCGGTGCTTCGCGGATCACGGAGGGCGGCTGCGCACGCTCGGCGGGCGCATCGAGCTCGCGTTCCACGTGGCGCCGGACGGCACGGTCGAGTCCGTTCACGCCGTCGACTCCACCGTCGGACACCGCGCGGTCGAGCGCTGCATCGTGGAGGTTGCGAGAGAGACGCGGTTCCCGCGGCCGCACGGGGGAGCGGCCGACTTCTCCTGGCCGCTCGAGCTCGACCCGCCGGACGACGTGCGCCACCCGGAGACGTGGGACCCGAGCCGCGTCGGGCCGGTGGTGCGGCGGCGCGGCCGGGCCGTGCTCGAACGCTGCGCGCACGACCACCCGGGACCGTTCCAGGTGACGACCTACGTGTCGCGGAGCGGCCGGGTGCTGGCCGCGGGCGCGATCGCGCTCGAGCCCCTGCCCGACGAGCCGCTCGACTGCGTCGCGGGCCAGGTCCGCCTCTGGCGCATGCCCCGCGGCCGGAGGCAGGCGAAGGTGACCTTCGAGCTGCGGTGATCCGCGGCGGTGGGCACCGGTCCCGCCGCCCGGGTGCCCGAGCGCCGTGATTCCGCGGAGTTGGAAGGCGGGATGGCCCTTTGTGCCCCGGGGGGCTTGCGCGCACCCCCCGCGCCGTCGTAAGTCCTTCCCCGTAACTCAGGCCAGCGTTACGCCAAGCCCCGCACGCAATGTCCGAATCCGACGTCGTCGACGCGCTCATCGCCCTCGGCTTCAGCCTGAACGAGGGCCGTGCCTACTCCGCGCTCCTCACCGGTGGCCCCTCGACCGGCTACGAGGTGGGTCAGCGCGCGCAGGTCCCGCGCTCCGCGGTCTACGGCGTGCTCCGCCGGCTCGTCGCGACCGGCGCCGCCCGGTCGATCCCCGGGCCTCCCGAGCGCTTCGTGGCCGTGCCGCCCGACGAGCTCATGGCGCTGCTCCGCAAGCGCTTCGACGCGCAAGAGGAGGATCTCGAGAAGGCCCTGCGCACGCTCGACGTCGAGCCGCAGGTCCCCGATGCCTTCACCGTGCACGGCTACGACCGCGTCCTCGAGGAGGCGCGGCAGCTCGTCGAGGGCGCACGGGACCGGCTCGTCCTGAGCGGCTGGCCGCGCGAGCTCACGCAGCTCGAGCGCGAGCTCGCGGACGCGCAGGCGCGAGGCGTCTACACGGTGCTGTTCTCGCACGCGGCGTTGCCCGCGTCGCTCGCCGGCGTGCACTTCAGCTACGGGGTGACCGAGCAGGACCTCGAGGCGTTCTGGAAGCACCGCCTGGTGGTCGTGGCCGACGACGTGCGGACGCTGATCGGGGCGGCCGAGCAGGCGCCCGACGACTCGGCCGTCCTGAGCGAGACGCCGGCCATCGCCGAGGTCGCCACGAGCCGCGTGGCGCTCGACATCACGCTGCTCGCGCAGCGCTTCGGCCAGGACGTCGAGCGGGTGATGGCGCGGATGCTCGGCGAGCGGGTCGGGCGGCTCGACCGGCTGATGGCGGAGGGCGTCACGCCGACGCTCGGGGCCAGGCGGGGCAACGGGCGCGGCGCGCCCAAGCGCGCGAAGAAGAAGGGGACCACCGCGAACGGGAGGGCGAAGTGACGGGACGGTTGCTCGTCATCGGGCTGCTCGGGATCGTCGGGTGTGCCGAGGCGCCCGTCCGCGACGGGATCCCGGACGCCGAGTGGCGCCGCGACGGCTCGCCGATCCCCGACTACCGCAACCGGTGCGGCGGGGAGGGGGGCGTCCCGGGCGACGGCGGGTGCACCGACGGATCGGCCGGGTCGCCCGACGCGGGCTTCGACGCCGGGCCGCCGCCGCCGCCCTGCAACGAGATCGTCTTCACGTACGAGGACGCGGGCGCATCGACGGTGTGGGTCACCGGGACCTTCACCGACTGGGCGACCACGCCTGGCGAGGGCGCGCTCGAGCTCGAGGACGACGGGACGGGGACCTGGACGCTGACGACCCTCATCGAGCCGTTCGGCCGCCACGAGTACAAGTTCGTGGTCGACGGCACCACCTGGGTCCACGACCCGGACAATCCGGACCGCGTCGACGACAGTTACGGCGGCTTCAACAGCGTGCTGAACGTGTGCACGACCGCCTGCGGCGAGGTCGACGCCTTCGACTGGCGCGACGCCGTGATGTACTTCGTCATGGTCGACCGCTTCGCGGACAGCGACGGATCGGCGACGCCCGTCGCCGGCGCGAGCGACGGCGACGCGCGCACGGGCCCGAGCGGACAATACGAGGGCGGCGACCTGGCCGGCGCGACCGAGCGGCTCGGCTACCTCGCCGACATCGGCGTCACGGCCGTGTGGCTCTCGGCGCCCTATGACAACCGCGACACCGCGGGCGCGGCCATCGATCCGTCCTCCGACTCGCACCTGTACTCGGGCTACCACGGCTACTGGCCGTCTCCGCCGGACGTCGACTACTCGGGGACCGGCGATCCGTCCCCCCGGCCGCGCGTCGAGTCGCGCATCGGCGACGAGGACGATCTGCGCGCGTTCGTCGAGTCGGCGCACGCCACCACCGGCGCGGACGGCCACCCGATGAAGGTGCTGTTCGACTACGTGATGAACCACGTGGACATCGACAGCGGGCTCTACGCCGCGCACCCCGACTGGTTCGCCCGGCGCGACGGCAGCTTCGCGTTGTGCGCCGAGGGGCTGTGGGACGACCCCTACTGGGGCACGCGCTGCGCCTTCACGAGCTACCTGCCGCCCTTCGACTTCGACAACGCGGCGGCGCGCGCGTGGTCGGTCGACGATGCGCTGTGGTGGGCCCAGGAGCTCGGCATCGACGGCTACCGCCTCGACGCGATCAAGCACGTCCCGCTCGTATGGCTCACCGACCTGCGCGCACGCCTGAACGCGGAGATCACCGATCCGACCGGCGGCCGCTTCTATCTCGTGGGCGAGACGTTCGCCTACGACGACCGGGATCTGCTCCGGCGCTTCGTCGACCCCGACACCATGCTCGACGGGCAGTTCGACTTCCCGTTCAAGGCGCGCCTGTGCGAGGCGGTCTTCACCTCCGGGGGGAGCCTCGAGAGCTTCTCGACGTGGATGGACGGGAACGACGGCTTCTACGGCGCGAACGCGATCATGACCACGTGGGTCGGCAACCACGACATCCCGCGCGCCATCCACTTCGCGAGCCGCGAGATCCCGAACTGCCGGGAGGGCTCGAACCCGGGCAACGGCTGGGACTGGCGCCCCGGCCAGCCCTCCGACGCCGCGCCGTACGAGCGGCTGGGCGTCGCCTTCGCGATCATGATGACCAACCCGGGCATTCCCCTGATCTACTACGGCGACGAGATCGGCCTCGCCGGCGGCGGCGATCCCGACAACCGCCGCATGATGCCCTGGAGCGACACCTCCCTGAACGCGCACCAGCGGGCGCTGCGGGAACGGGTCGCGGCTCTCGCGCGCGTCCGCGGCAGCCAGCGGGCGCTGACGCGCGGGCGGCGCGTGACGATCTCGGTGGACCAGGACACGTGGGTCTACCGGATGACGGGCTGCGACGAGGCGAGCGACGTCGTCGTCGCCATCAACCGCGCCGACGGCTCGCGCGGCGTGGACCTGCCCGCGGGGAGCTGGGTCGACCTCATCACCGACGCGGCTCACTCCGGGCGCGTGGACCTCTCGGCCCGGAGCTTCCTCGTCCTCGCCCCGGCGCCCTGAAACGGAGGCGTCGCGTTGGTGCTATCGTGAGGGCCGGTGCGTCTCGCCGCGCTCGCGCTCGCCCTCGCCACGCTCGTCCCCGCCTGCGGCGGTGAGGACGACGCGCCCCCACCCGCGGTGTCGACGCACGTCTCGGACTGGCGGGACGAGGTCATCTACCAGCTCCTCGTCGACCGATTCGACGACGCGGATCCCGACAACGACGTCCTCGACGGGATCGGCGTCGACCGCGAAGACCTCGCACGCCACCAGGGAGGTGACTGGCGGGGCGTGACCCGCAGGTTGGGTTACGTCGAGCGGCTCGGCGCGACGGCGATCTGGATCTCGCCCGTCGTCCGCAACGTGGACCGGACCGAGAGGGAGGACGGCTACCACGGCTACTGGGCGAGCGACTTCACCGAGCCGAATCCCCGCTACGGGACGATGGAGGACCTGCGGGAGCTCGTCCGCGAGGCGCACGCGAGCGAGATCGCGGTGATCGTGGACGTGGTGGTGAACCACGCGGGGCGCGTGTTCGCGTACGACTTGGACGCCGACGGCGAGGTGGATCCCGAGGAGGTCGAGCCGCCGTTCTCGCCGGACGGGCCCCACGAGGCGCCGCTCCTGTGGATCACCGATCCGCCGCGCGTCTTCGCCGGCGACTCGATCCTCGCGCTCGGGCCCGAGCACTTCCACCGCCGCGGCTTCGGTGACCTCTCGGATCCGATCGAAAAAGAGCTCGGCGACTTCCCGACGGGGCTTCGCGACCTCGCGACCACCGACG
>JBDIVX010000158.1:0-17359 GCA_039794305.1 Candidatus Neutrinellum sp. | reverse complement strand
CCATCGAGGAGCCCATCGAGCTCGACTCCTCGGGCGCCTGGGTCCGGCGGCGGATGCGGCCGGTGATGCGATCGACGACGTCCTGGTTCTGGAGCTGCGCCTCGGTGTCCTGCGTCACCGCGTCGACGAGCGCGTGGCCCTCCTGGCGACGCTGGATCGTGTTGGTGCGAAGCTCGGCGAGGCGGCCCACCGTCGCCTTCTCCTCGAAGACCATGCAGTAGAACCCGTAGAACTGGTTCTCGTCGATGGCGCGCAAGCGCGTCGCCGAGTCCTGCCACTCGAGCCAGCGCTTCTCGGCGCCGCGCTCGGTCAGCCGACCGTTGCGCTCGAGCGCCTCGCCGAACCGGCCCTGGAGCGCACGGGCGAACGGATCGAAGCCCTGCCCGGCGAAGACCTCGGCGTCGAAGGCCTTGTACCACTTCCACAGACGGTTGTTGATGAAGAAGTAGAAGTTCTGCGAGTTGCTGTCCCGCACGACGAGCATCGACTCGCGGTTGCCGTGCGTGAACTCGTCACGGAGGAACGACACGTCCCACCCCGAGGTCCGACCGTCGAACCGGACGTAGCTTCGCCGGATGGCCTGGATCTCCTCGTTCATGCGATGGCGGAGACGATCCTCCTGCATGGCATCGCGCGCCTTGGTCAGCCGCTCCTGGTAGGCAGAACGGATCTTGCCCACGAAGTGCTGGTAGACCTGGCGGCTGGTCATCCCCCAGCGCAGCTCGCCGAGCGCCTCGGCGATGCCCTCGCTCTCGGGAGCGACCTGCTGCGTCCGCTGCTGCCGTTGGCGCCTGCGACGCCGCTGGGCCTCGCTGTCGGTGCTGTAGGCCAACGACCCGACGACGAACGTCGAGAGCAGCACCCCGATGACGACCCTCTTCATCTGGCCCTCCGTCCCGCGAAATTTCCCTGTGATCATGCGGACGCCGCGAGCATAGCACCCGCCGCTCGCCCACCTCAAGGCGACATCTGGGACGGTCGGCGGCGGCGTCCGATTCAAACGGATGTTTCGGGTCGCGCCCTCGCCCGCTCCGCCTCCGCCTGGGCGTCCTGCCGCTCGAGGTCGAGGAACAGGAGCGTCCCGCCGGCCACGGCCATCGGCATGAACAGGAGGTTCAGGAGCGGCACGAACAGCACCAGCCAGACTCCGGTCCCGAACCCCGTCATGGCGAGGAAATGCCGCACGCCGAGCACGAACCGGAACCGGAGCCCTCTGCGGCGCCGCGACGCGGGCCAGTCGATGTAGCTGATCGCCCAGTAGAGGGCCGTCACGAAGAACCCGAGGATCGACGCGACCACCTGGCCGACCACGGGCAAGACGAGCGAGGCGAGCCAGAGCCCGACGACGATCAGCAGGTAGAGCGCCTCGAAGAGAATCGTCCGTCCCAGATCGAGGAGCACCACCTTGACGCTGAAGGGAGGGCCGCCGCGCCCGGTCGCGAGCCGCTCGACCTCCTCGCTCAGGAGGTCGTTGAACGGCGCGGCGAAGACGCTGCTGAGGAGCACCACGGCCACGAAGCCGAGGAGGAAGAGGAGGATCGCGAACAGCACCTCCACGAACCCGTGGAAGAACCGGGCGATGCTCTCCCACCACCCGTCCCCCACCGGCTGTTGCCACATCGTCTCGAAGAGCGCGTCGTGGTAGTCCCACACGCCCTTCACGACGAAGCCGAGGGTCACGAGCGTGATCACGATGGGGAAGATCCAGTATCGGACGAGCCCCGGGTGCTCGAAGAACACGAAGCGGAGCCCCTTGAACGGGTACGTGAGCCCACGCCAGTAGCCGACGACGATGCGCCCAGGCGCCGCCGCAGCCGCTCCGACCGTGTCGCGCACGCCCATCTCAGGGGCTCACGCCGCTCGCGAACGGCAGGATGGACTTGAGATCCTCGTCGTTGAACCGGAGCTGCGCGCCGAGGTAGAAGTCGACGCTCGATTCGTTGAGCGCGTCGTCGATGCCGCCGAGGATCCAGAGCCGCTCCACCACCTCGTACGCGAGCCGCGCGCGGAAGCGCGGGTAGGTCTGCTCACCGAACGCGAAGACGTCCGCGGTGAGCTCGAGCTCGTCGTCGAGCATGTGGAAGTCCACGCCGACGCCGCCGGTCGACTCGAGGATGCCGAACCGGAACGTCGCGAAGTGGATTCGCTTGGCGAACATCAGCGAGAACCGGAACGCGTCGCGCGTCCGGATGCGCGTCTCGGTGGTGGTGGCCGGCTCCCCGTCGGCCGGCGGGCTCCGGCGGATCGTCGTCTGCTCGAACGTCGTCATGCCGCGGGGATCGTTGATGAGCTGGAAGAGGTAGTAACGGTCCTCGCGCGGCTGGATCCGGAGCGAGACGTAGTTCTTGAAGGTATTCGCGAGGAAATTGTACTCGCTTCGCAGCTCGACGATGGTCTGCAGCCGGCTGATGCCGCCCACGATGTCGCCCACGCCCTCGACCACGCCCTCCACCTCGTCGATGAGCGTCTCGTCCTGCGTGAGCCTCCCGATCGTCCCCTCGCCGCGAGCGGTCCGGTCCGTCACCTCGTGGACGTCGCCCATCACCTCCTCGAGCTCCTGCGCGGCCCGGTTGATCGACGCGATGGCCTCGGTCACGTCGCCGCCCGCCTCGGCGAACCCTTCGCGGTTGTCGCCGACGATCGTCCGGATGTCGTCGGTCACCCGCTCGACGTTGTCGAGGATGCGCACGATCTGCGGCCCGGCGACGCTCGTCGTAGCCTCGACGTTGCGGAGCGTGCTGGCGACCGCCTCCTCGTTCTGCTGGATCGTCCGGTTCACCGCCTCGAGCGCCTCGCTCAAGTTCTGGAGCGCGCTCTGCATCTGCTGCCCTGCCTCGTCGGTCCCGAAGCTCCGCTCGAGCTGCTGGGTGACCGCGCGCACCGACTCGGCGATCTCGCCGACGATGCGGAGGATGTCGTCGGTGCCGGGCGACGAGTCGCGCACGGCGATCTGGTCCCCGTCCTCGAGTAGCCGCCCCTCCACGGTTCCGGGGTGGATGACCAGGAGCGCCTCGCCGAGGAGCGAGGCCTGCGCCTTCGTCACCCAGCCGTCCTCGTGGATCGGCACCCCCTTCTCGATGAACATCTCGACCCGGGCCTTGCCGCCGTCGAGCCGGATGTCGTGGATGTAGCCGACGCTGATGCCCGCGATGACCACGCGGCTCTTCGGGACCAGGCCCTGGGCGTCGTCGAAGAGCCCCCAGATGACGTAGCCTTCCCGGTCGCCGGCCCGCTCCTCGACCATCCCGTAGACGAGGTAGGTGGCGACCAGGGCCAGGACGACCACCAGCCCGACCTTGGCTGACTTCCAGGTATCACGCATGAGCTAAGCGGCCGGTACGATCGTAGGCGGAGGCCGGCCGGCACGGCAACAAGCTCGCAATTGACCGAATCCTCCCGCCTTTCGTACTCTGCCGGGCGGTGACACGCACGCTCGTTCTCGCGGTCCTGCTCTGCCTCGGTTCCGGGTGCGGGACGATAGACACCGGCGACAACTTCGTCCCGCCCGACCTCATGCTGGACGAGGACTTCTTCTACTGCCGGATCCAGCCCGAGGTCATCACCACGTACCGGTGCGGGCGCGGGGCAGACGGCGAAGGCGGGATGTGCCACTCGTCGAAGAGCGCCCTTCGCCTGAGCGCCATGGCCGAAGAGGTCGCGCCGCCCCCCTGTGAGGCGGACCGGGTCACGGGCACGGTCCCCCCGTCCTACATGCAGAACTTCATGGCCGTGCAGCTCTCGGTGCAGAGTGACCCGCTGTCGAGCCCCTTCTACCGGCGTCCGGTCGGCCTCGACTCCCACCCCCGGGTCGTCTTCGACGAAGGCAGCGAGCCGGCCGACCTCATCGTCCAGTGGATCTCGATGGGGGGCATGTGAAGCCCTTCGGGCTCGCCCTCGCCCTTTGGCTCGCTCTCGCCTCTGCCGGCACGGCCACGGCCCGCGCCGACGACGCCGAGGACGTCGAGCTCTACGCGCGGGTCATCGTCGACAGCTCGGTCATCCACAGCGGCCCCGGCCGGACCTATCGGAGGGTCTACGTCGCCGAGCGCGGCGAGGTCTTCCCCGTGCGGGCCCGCGCCACCCGCGGCGGCTACTGGTTCCAGGTCGAGCTGCCCGACGGCACGACGGGCTGGATCCTCGGCGACACCGTCTACAACCACGAGGTCGGGGAGGACGAGGCGGACGGCGGGCGCTTTCTGCCGTGGCTTTTCGCCCCGCCGCCCATCCCCACCGCGGTCGGCGAGCTGTCGGTCACCTTCGGGATCCTGGGCAAGACGTTCGGCGTGGACGGCGGCGGTGGGATCATGGCGATCCGGCCGGCCTTCTACATCGACCCGACCTTCGGCTTCGAGCTCGGCGCGGCGGCGAGCGTCTCGCGCGGCGGGCGCCTGTTCATCGGAACGCTCGGGGGGCTCGTGAACATCTTCCCCGAGTCGCCCGTGGTCCCCTACGTGGCGGTGGGCGGCGGCGGCGCCCAGAGCGACCCGAACGCCGACACGTTCCTGCTCGACTCGGGCTTCACGTGGTTCGCCTACGGCGGCGGTGGCCTGCGGTTCGGCTTCAAGTACCGCCTGACGCTCCGGGTCGAGGTGCGGGCGTACGCGTTCTTCGAGCCCGACCGAACCGTCGCACAGGAGGAGGTGAGCGGTGGTCTCACGGTGTTTTTCTAGCGCTCTTCTCGTCGCGGTCCTCGTCGGGCTCGGCGGGTGCGTGACGGTGCGGCCCGAGGAGAAGGAGTACCTGGCGGAGCCCTCGATGACCTTCGGCTCGGACGGCGAGACGCTCGCCCACGAGGAGCACGTCTTCGCCAACCGCGAGGGCTCCTTCGGCGGGGGCGGCGTGAGCGGAGGCGGCTGCGGATGCAACTGATCCGCCGGCTCGGTTGGGCCCTGCTCCTGTCGGCGCTGCCGCTCGCCACGGCGCAGGCCGAGAGCGGCGCGGGGGTCACCGCGACGTACTTCCACGAGTCGGGCGGAGGCCTCAGCATGAACGTGGTCGTCCCCTCGGTCGACCTGTCGGTCGATCTCGGCGAGTCGGTCACGGCCTCCGCCGGGTACGAAGCCGACATCGTCTCGGGGGCGAGCGTGGCGGTCGTCGATGCGCCGTCGGGAGAGGTCGACGCCGTCTCGAGCGCCACGAAGCTCGACGACGTGCGCCACAGCGGCTCGGGCAGCCTGCAGCTCCGGGGAGAGTTCACGTCGCTCACGCTGGGGTACAGCTACGGCCGCGAGAGCGACTACCGTTCGCACGGAGTCAGCGTCTCGGGCCGCGCGGAGATGCTCGAGCGCAACACGGCCTTCGAGCTCAGCTACGCCCGGGGGTTCGACAAGGTCTGCGACCTCTTGCAGCCGCGCGCGCAGGAGGCGGTGGACCGTGCGCGCCTTCCGTCCTCGGACGGCTGCTTCGACCGGGGCGGCGACGACGAGCGGATCACGCAAGAGCTCTCGCTCCAGACGTTCCAGGGCTCGTGGACGCAGGCCTGGGCGCCGATCTTCACGACGCAGCTCACGCTGACGGCGCAGCTCCTGCACGGGTTCCAGGGCAACCCCTACCGGGCGGTCTGGCTCGGCCGCGCCGCGGCGCAGGAGCATCACCCGCGCGAACGCGCCCGCTTCGCGGCCGGCCTCGCGGCGCGGCTGTGGATCAAGCCGCTCGAGGGCGCCCTGCACCTCGAGGGACGCTTCTACCGCGACACGTGGGATCTGCGCTCGCTGAGCGGCGAGCTCGCCTACGAGCAGAGCCTCGGCGAGGGGCTCCGGCTGCGCGCGCGGGGCCGCTACTACCAGCAGACGGGCGCCGTCTTCTACTCCGACGACTACGCGTTCAGGCCGGCCGGGGAGTACTTCACCGGCGACCGCGAGCTGTCGCCGATGAGCAGCGTCACGGTCGGCGGCCGGGTGCAGTGGAGCATCCCGCCGGGCGAGGACGGCGACGTCCTCGGGTTCCTCACGTCCTTCGATCTGGTCGGCAAGGCAGACTTCATCATGCACACCTTCGACGAGTTCCATTACGCCCGCGCCGAGGTCCCGAACGACGACGCGATCGTCGCGACCCTCGGGCTCGAGGCGGTGTTCTGATGCGGTGCGCTCACGTGGCGGCCGCGTGCGCCGTGGCGTCGGCTGCGCTCTCTGCGCTCGTCGCGTGCGACGGCGCCTTGTCGGCCGGCGGAGGCCCCGCGGCCGAGGCGCAGGCCGAGGAGGAGGAGCAGACGGTCTCCGACGTCCCGGCCGGGGCTTCGTGCGCGGGGCAGCGCGACTGCGCCGCGGCGCAGATCTGCGTCGCGGGGAGCTGCCGGTACGCGGCGACGAGCCGGACGGGCGAGATCCTGGCGGCCGCCGCGAGCGCCCAGCTCGAGGCCGGCGACGTGGCGGGCGCCGTGGGCACGTACGCGCAGGCCATGGAGGCCTTCGGCGAGGCCGAAGCGCCCGTGCCCCCGGAGGTGGCCTGCGGCGCGGCGTCGGCGGCGTTGCGGGTCGCCGCCGATCCGGCGTCGCGCGAGACCGCGGCGTCCTACGCCGACCGCTGCTTCCGCAGCTCGGTCCCGGGCGATCCCCACCGCGCGGAGGTCCAGCGCGCCCTCGCGCGGCTGCGGTTCGACGGGCTCGACGTGTCGCTGTTCGACCGGGAGAGCCCCGCCGAGCGCTACTTCACGAAGCAGCAGTCGCGGCCGACGACCGACGCGATCGAGATCGCGCTGTCGATCGCCGACCGGGATCACTCCGGCTACGCGACGGTGAGCGAGTCGCTCCGGAGCGAGCAGGCGAGGCACGCCATCGCCGAGTGCTTCCTCGCCGACTGGGAGCTGCACCACCGGCGCAGCTCCGAGGCCTCGCTGCTCTTGAAGTTCGAGACCCGGATGCGGGACATGGGCGACTACGACGTCTTCCAGGGCACGGTGGAGGTCTCGGCGACGTCGGACGCGCAGGGCTTCGAGCCGTGCGTCGCCGAGAAGCTCACCGAGGCGCTCGGGCCCGGCCCCCGCACCCCCTACCCCGTCCGCGCCTGGCAAGAGCCCTTCGAAGTCGCCGCGCGGCTGCAGTAGCTGACCGGTCTGGTGCCGCTCGCGTGGGCTCGTGGTGCCGTTGGGCGCTCAGCACGCGACGGCCCAGGTCGGCAAGTACGCCGCCACGGCCTCCCGCACGCGGAAGATGTGCCGCTGGCTCGGAAGGTCCACGGCGGCCGAGAAGGCCATGCGCACCACGTCCTCGATCGCCATCTCCGGCTCGACCCGGCTCGTGATGGCGTCGATCGCCTGTCGCGCGTCCTTCTGCTCGAACCCGTTGTGACAGAGCGCCCGAAACGCCAGCGACATCATCTCGCTCATCCGCGGGTCCGGCGCCTGTCGCTTCCCGTAGGCGGTACCGTCTGCGTGAAGAAACCGGAAGGTCTCCGACCAGGCGCCTTCGATGACGAGCCGCCCGTCGTGCACCGCCCGATGATGCGCCTCGCACAGTGGCACGATCCGATTCGGATCGTGCGTGCCGCCTTCGCTGCGCAGGTCGCAGTGGTGGAAGTGGAGCCAGCCGGAGTGCGTGCAGCCGGGGACGGCGCACTGGCCGTGGTGCCGGCGGCGGACTGCCACCCGGATGGACTTCGGGATCTTCGTCGTGACCTTCAGACCGGCTCGGCGATCGATCTCGGCCATCACGCCGGGCGAGGGCTTCACGGCTCGAGCTACCGGATCCGGTCCCACGTGGGACCGCGCTCCCACGTGGAACTTCGCGTACGCCGACGGAACGACCTCGGCATCGCAGCACAGCCGCTCGGTCTCCGCCGGTGCGAGCGCAACGGGCTCACCGCCAACATCCACCGTCCCCTGCTCGCACGACGAACACACCGTCACCATCACCTGCGCGGCCGCACCGCCGGTCGCCTCCGGCTCTCCGGCCAGAAAGGCCCGCGCCAGCGCCGCTACGAGCGCGTCGTCGTCCATGCTCTCGCCGGTCCGCCGCCGGTACTCGTCCTGCGCCTGCCGCATCAGCGCGAGCGTGCTTCCCTGCACCTCGAAGCGCACGACGTGCCGGCGCACGCCCGCGTCGACGGGCGACGTCGGCAGGTCGCCCCGTCGCCGGCCGGAGACCATCCGTTGCACGTCGCGCACACGCTTGTCCCGGGAGGCCTCGAGCCACGCGCCCTCCGTCTCGACCGTCGCGACGCGCGTGAGCTCCCGGACCGCCGACCAGGACAGCTCCCCGGACGCGAGCCCGCGGTAGACGCCCGGCAAGAGGACGAGCGCGCGCGCCACCCGCATCCGCTCGTACGCGGTGTGCGCGTCGTAGCCGAGCACAGCGGACACGTACTCGACGAACCCGCCGTAGCCGAGCTCCCGATGCGCCCCCAACCGCTCGGTGACGACGAGCCAAACGGCCTCCTCCGCATCGAGCGCCGCACGCGCTCCCATTCGCGCCAGCCGTTCGTGCCCGACCTGCCAGGTAACCGGTCCCACGCGGGACTCGATCTCGGCCAATATCTCCTCGTGTATCACGCCACGGATCAAATTCGCCACCACCCTCCCTCCGCGTCCGCGCCAAGCGCAAGGACCGTGCGTGCGCACGTAGAATAGCCTAGCGCCACATCCGATCATGTCAACCTGAACAAGCGATTTTCGTGGTTTGATTTCCACCGCCGCATCAGCCAGTGAACCGCGTCCGCAGCGCGCCCGTCCGCCGACCACTCGTCCCCGCCCTCCCCACATCCGGGCTCGCTTGGCGCTTGTCGCGACGCGTAGTCGGGCGCCGAGGCCGTACGGATCAGAGCCCGCCCAGATCGTAGCTGGCCAGCACGCCCAACAGGGCGCTCACGGTCCAGGTGCGGAACTCGTGCGCGGTGTAGAGGCCGACGCGGAGCATGGGCTGCAGCTCGCGCATGCCGTCGATCAGGAAGTCGGCGTTCGGCCAGCTCGCGCCCACGAGCAGCCCGACCTGGTTCGCGGTGTAGCCGGACTCCGGGACCCACTTGAAGCTGTCGAAGAGGCCGAGCCGGACCGCCCAGGTCTCGTCCACCGCGATCTCGGCGGCGCCGAGCGACTCGGCCGTGACGAGCCAGTCGCGGCGCGCGAGCGGCAGGTCGCGACGCAGGTTGAAGTAGAACTCGCCGTCGCCGACCACCCAGCGCTCGGCGGCCCACATGCTGAGCGCGACGATGCCGAGCCGATCGCTCAGCCGCACGCGGGCACGCAGCACGCCGACGAGGTTCAGGTTCCAGCCGAGGGCCGTCTGCGCGTCCTCCTTCGGCAGCGCCTCGGGCCGGAAGTCGCTGTCGTAGCCCTGGAGGTCGAAGTAGCCTGCCCGCGGAAACGGGAAGGGCCAGTAGGCGAGGCCGCTCAGCTCGGCGCGGAGCTGCAGGATCGACAGCGGCGTGACCTGCACGTAGCCCCCGACCTGCCCGTAGGCCGGCGAGAGGTACTCGAGGACGCCCACCTCGAGGCTCGTGTGCGCGAACAGGACGCCGGGGCGGGTGACGAGCGGCGTGCACAGGCCGAGGCGCGAGGAAAGCTCGGTGCCCCCCGGGTTCACCTGCGCGACCAGCATCTGGTGGAGCACCCACTTGGTCTGCTCCTCTGCCAGGCAGTGGCGGCCGGCGGGCTCGGGCTCGGCGGGCTCGTCCTCGGCGGCCGCCGTGCCCCGCGCGCAGGCGACGACCCACAGCGCTCCGACCGCGAGCGACGCCACCCGACCTGCCTGCATCGCGCCGCATCCTACACGGCGGCGGCCCGGTGAGCGACGCTTGCCGCAGCGCGTCAGTGGGATTAGTGTGCGCGCGTGTCGACCCCCATGGAGCCGGGCGTGGCGGCCGCCATCGGCGCGCTTCAGGGCCTGACCGAGTTCCTGCCGGTGTCGAGCAGCGGGCACGTCTCGCTCGGAGCGATGCTCTTCGGGGTTCCCGACATGCCGCTGTCCATGGTCGTCGTCGTGCACGCCGGGACCCTGCTCGCGACGCTCCTCGTCGTCGGCCGCGACGTGGGGCAGCTCGGCGTCGAGACGGTGCGCGGCCTGCGCAGCCCGCGGGCGTTCCTCGAGACGGAGCAGGGCAAGATCGTCGCCGGCGTGGTCGTGGCCACGATCCCGACGGCCGTCATGGGGCTCGCGCTCGAGGACCGCGTGCGGAGCTTTGGCCACGAGCCCGCCGTCATCGGCGCGTTCCTCCTCGGCTCGGCCGTGGCCGTCTTGTCGACGCTCCGGGGCGCCGGCGACAAGAAGGCGCTGGGGCTCGCCGCGTACCTTCTGATCGGGGTGGCGCAGGGCCTCGCGGTCATGCCGGGGCTCAGCCGGAGCGGGACGACCATCGCCGCGGGCATCCTGCTCGGGCTGAGCGCCGCCGAGGCCTTCCGGTTCTCGTTCCTGCTCTCGTTGCCGGCGGTCCTCGGCGCCGTCGTCCTCGAGCTGTCGAAGCCGGGAGCCCTGTCCATGCTGGGCCTGCCGGCGCTCGTCGCGGGGACGGTCGCGCTGGTCGTGGGCTACGTGGCGCTCCGCCTGCTCCGGCGCATCGTGACGCAGGGCCGCTTCTGGGCCTTCGCGATCTACCTCGTGCCCCTGGGGATCGGTCTCATCGCCTGGGAGCTCGTCTGAGGAAGTGAGGGAGTCACGGTGAGCGACGCGTTTGCCATCATCATGGCCGGAGGATCGGGGACGCGGTTCTGGCCGCTGTCCCGGGGCAAGAAGCCGAAGCAGCTCCTGCCCCTGGGCAGGGCGGACGAGGCGCTGCTCGCCGCGACGGCGCGGCGCGTGTCGGAGCTGATCGCGCCGGACCGCATCTTCGTGGTCACCAACGAGCGCCTGGCAGACTCGATCGCCGAGATGCTCCCCGACGTCCCGCGCCGGAACATCCTGGCCGAGCCGGTCGGGCGCAACACCGCGCCGTGCGTCGCGTGGGCCGCCGCGCACGTCCGGCGTGTCCAGCCCGAGGGCGTGATCGCCGTCCTGCCGGCCGACCACCACATCGGCGACGAGGAGGCCTTCGTCGCCGTCCTCTCACGCGCCCTCGACGCCGCCACCCACGGCGACATGGTGACCATCGGCATCCGGCCGACACGGCCCGAGACGGGCTACGGCTACATCGAGCTCGGCGAGCCGCTGGCCGAGGGCGTGCACCGCGCGCGCCGGTTCGTGGAGAAGCCGAACCGGCAGCGCGCCGAGCAGTTCCTGGCCGCCGGGAGCTTCCTCTGGAACAGCGGCATGTTCTTCTTCCGCGCGGACGTGATCCTCGACGCCGTCGCCGCGCACCTTCCCGGCCTCGGCGAGGCCGTCGAGGCCTTCGACGAGGCCGCGGCGCGCGGGGACGAGGCGCGCGTCGTGGCCGAGCGCTACCCGCACCTCCCCGCGGTCTCCATAGACCACGGGGTGATGGAGAAGGCCGAGCGCGTCGCGGTGGTCCCCGGCGCGTTCGGTTGGTCGGACCTCGGAAGCTGGACGACCGCGTGGGAGCTCAGCGAGCGGGACTCGAACGACAACGCCCTGCCCGAGGGCGCGGTCGCGGTCGACTCCCGCGGGTGCTACGCCCGCGCGCCCGAGGGCAAGCTCGTCGCGCTCGTCGGCGTGCGGGACCTGGTCGTGGTCGACACGGAGGACGCGCTGCTGATCGTCCCGCGCGAGCGCGCCCAGGACGTCCGCGCGGTCGTCGACGCGCTCAAGGCCAGCAAGGACCCGAGGGTCTGACGAGGCTGGCATCCGCCGCTCGCGCGCACAGGAGGGTCACATGCTGAATCCGCACATCTTCCGCGAGTACGACATCCGGGGCGTCGCCGACCGCGACATGCCGGACGCGTTCGTGCGCGACCTCGGGCGCGCCCTCGGTACCTTCCTCCGGCGCAAGGGCGGAAGGCGCATCGCCGTCGGGCGGGACTGCCGCCTGAGCTCTCCCCGGCTGCACGCGGCGCTGACCGAGGGGCTCCTCGAGACGGGGCTCGCGCTCGTGGACATCGGCGTCGGCCCGACCCCGATGATGTACTTCACCGTCTTCCACCACGACCTCGACGGCGGCGTGCAGGTCACGGGCAGCCACAACCCGCCCGACGAGAACGGCTTCAAGATGATGTGCGGCAAGGCCACGCTGCACGGCGACGAGATCCGCGGCCTGCGCGCGCTCATCGAGAGCCGGGACTTCGATCTGCGACGCGGCGGCACGAGCGAGAGCCTCGACCCGATCCCGGCCTACGCGGGGTACATGCGGGGCAACCTGCGCATCGAGCGGCGCGGCCTGCGCTTCGCGATGGACGCGGGCAACGGCGCGGGCGGTCCGGCCGCCCTCGCCGCGATGCAGGCCCTCGGGCTGAGCCCGGTCGCCCTGTTGTGCGAGATGGACGGGCGCTTCCCGGTGCACCACCCCGACCCGTCCCAGCCCGACAACCTCCGGATGCTCCGCGACCGCGTGCGCGAGGACGGTCTCGAGCTCGGGATCGCCTTCGACGGCGACGCCGACCGCATCGGCGTGATCGACGCGCGCGGCGAGACGGTGTGGGGCGACAAGCTCATGATCGCGTTCGCCCGGTCGGTGCTCCGTGACCGACCGGGGGCCGCCATCCTGGGCGAGGTCAAGTGCTCGCAGACGCTCTACGACGACATCGCGAAGCACGGCGGGCGCCCCATCCTCTGGAAGACGGGCCACTCCCTCATCAAGGCCAAGATGCGCGAAGAGGGAGCGCTCCTCGCCGGCGAGATGAGCGGCCACGTGTTCTTCGCCGATCGCTACTACGGTTTCGACGACGCCGTGTACGCCGCCCTGCGCCTGCTCGAGATCGTCTCGCACGCCGGCGCGGGGCTGCACGAGCTGCTCGCGGACGTCCCGGTGACCCACTCGACCCCGGAGCTCCGCGTCGACTGCCCCGACGACCAGAAGTTCGAGGTCGTGCGCAAGGTCCTCGAGCGCTACCGGCCGACCCACGACGTCGTCGACGTGGACGGCGCCCGCGTCCTGTTCGAGGGCGGCTGGGGTCTCGTACGCGCGTCCAACACCCAGCCCGTCCTCGTCCTGCGGTTCGAGGCCGACACCCCCGAACGCCTCGACGCGATCCGCTCCGAGGTCGAGCGAGCGGTGGACGAGGCCCGGGCCTAGGGCAGGTCGCACACCGTCGCCGTGAACGGCCCCTCGAGCTGAAACCGCTCGTCCTCCACCGTCGCGAGCACCGACACCCTCCCCTCGACGGTCCGGTCGTTCGGAACGCGGGTGATGGTCACCCAGCCCTCGCTCCCCGGCAGCATGCGGGGCTCGTCGCCCACGCGGTAGTTCCAGAGCGCGCGGGGCTGAGGGCCCTCTGCGAGGGTCCCTCCGGGCTCGGTCTCGAGCGGCACGGACGCGACGAAGAGGTCGTCGTGGACGGTGGTCTCGCGCGCGGTCACGCAGTCGACCTCGTCCCGATAGAACCGCAGCTCCTGCCGTCCCGGGCTCCGCGCGACGATCACGTCCCGGACGGGCACGTCCTCGTCGCCCTTGCGCATCGACAGCTCCTCTTCGACGGCGGGGGGCGGGCGCCCCGACAGCCCGGCTTGCTCGGGTCCCCGCTCGACGGCCTCGCCGACCGTGGCGGGACCGCCGCTCGGCGGAGAGGTCCCCGGTGGGCGCTCCTCCGCGGCGCACGCGGCGAGCACCATGCACGCGAACACGACCCGCATGCCGTCCATCGAGACCTCCGTTCGATGGGCCACTAAGCACCCCGCCTGGGGCGTAAACCTCTCAGCGGACGAAGATGCGCGGGTCGGCCGGGCGCGCGTCGATGTGCAAATGGTCGTGGTGGCCACGGCCGTAATTCGGAGTGAGCACGGTGGAGAAGCGCTCGGAGCGGGCGAGGTCGCAGGCGATGGAGCGCAGCGCGCGGGCCCGCCAGTCCTCGGGCTCGGGCGCCTCGCAGGTCGGCTCGTCCGGCGTGAGCACGAAGTGCTCCTCGACCGAGATCGTCCCGCGGGCGGTGTGGAACGCGCTGAGGTCGAGGGCGAGGCCCGCGCTGTGGAAGCTCGACAGCGGCTCGCGGCGGAGCGCGGACATGACCTCCGCCTCGTGGGCTCCCTGGTCGCGCAGCGCTCGGGCGACGAGCGGCAGGCGCAGCGCGAGCTCGCACGAGACGTAGAGCGGGACCGGCCGCGTCTTGCGGAACGAGACGCCGCCGACGGGCCCCAGGATCTCCACCGGCGACGGCACCGGCGCCGGCGTCCAGCGCATCGGCCGGAAACGCACGCCGGCGTCGCGGAGCCGCTGGTGGCACCGAGCTTCCGGCTGGATCGCCCAGACCGCGGCCGGGCGCGTCCACCAGGTGGCCGGTCCCCGGTAGCTCGCGCGGTAGTTGGGGGTGCGGCGGACACGCTCCGCGAGGACGCGTTCGATGTCGATGGGCGGCTGGGCGAGGACGGTGGCCGTGGCGACGAGGACGAGCGCCGCGGCGAGCGCGCCGGCTCTCACTCGCGCTCCTCGAGCTCGACGTCGATCTCGGCGGCGCGATGGCCGTCCTCGCCGGCGCGCCAGTCGCTCGGACCGACGACCCGGCGCTCGGGGACGTGCCCCTCGAGCCACACGAGCAGCTCGACCGGCTCGTCGGTGCGGACGTTCTCCACGTGCGCGTTCGGAGCGAAGCCCACGAGCTGGTAGACCTTCGCGCCCGGCGGGTTGGTGACCACCCGGACCGCGCCGAGCTCGGTCCCGGGCTGCCCCACGTCCTCGGGGAGGCGGGTCACGCCGAGGTCGAGGTCCTCGAAGCTCATCTCCTGCTCGCCCGTCTGCATCGCCAGCTCGTATCGCGGCCCGTCGTCGGTCGTCTCCCACTGCGCGTCCGGCGGCACGACCGCGCGAGTCGGCTCGCGGCCGTCGGCGATGGCGATGAACTCGTGCGCGACGCCGACCGGGAGGCTCGCGGCGACCGCGGGCCCGCGCCCCACGAAGAGCAGGATCTGGGCGCGCGCCGGGGACACGCGGACCGCCAGATCGCCGAACCGCTGCGCGTGCTCGGCGTCGAGCCGCTCCTGCTCGGCGCGCCGCTCGGCGGCCCGCCGCTCGGCCTGCCGCTCCTCCGGCGTCTCGCGCCCGAGCGCGCGGTCCACGGCGTCGGGCCGGAAGTAGGCCACGCCGCCGACGAGCGCCCCCACGAGGACGAGGAAGAGGAGCGCCCAGAGCAGGCCGCGGCCCTTCTTGGGCCCGAGCTCGTCGAGGCCCGACAGGTCCAGCTCCCCTCTTGGCGTCACGGGCGTCTTCTTCGCGCGCTCGGGCAGCTCCGTGCGCACCGGCGCGGGCTCGGGCGAGGCCTCCGGCGCGGACCGGTCGAGCGCCGGCGCGGGCTCGGGCGAGGCGAGCGGCACCGGCGTGCCCGGCCGCTCGCGCTTGGTCGAGGCCTCCCAGTCGTCGGGCGGCAGCTCCCGCTCGAGCGTCGTGCTCACCGAATCGTCGAGGTCGCGGCCAGGGCCCGCGAGCACCGGCCGCTCCTTCGTCGGGACCTCGTCGTCGTCCCAGATCGCGTCGCCGAGGGCGCGAGAGCCCCGAGGCGCGGCACGAGGCGCGAGCGCCGCGGGGGGCGCGAAGGGCTCGTCCATCCGCGGCTCTGCCAAATGCCGTGCCCGCGCCGGAGGCGCGCCGCCGCCGATCAGCGCGTCGAGCTCGGCGTCCACGTCGCCCGCCGACGTCTCGGGGACGGCCCGCCTCCTGCCCGCGCCCTCGCGCCGCGCCTCGCGCAGCATGCGCGACAGCACGCGCCTCGCTGCCTGCCGGTTGAGCGGCACGAGGGACGCCTCGAGCTCGTCGCGTAGCCGCGACAGGTCCCACCGGCCGTCGGACGGACCGTGCTCGACGAGGTCGAGCAGCACCGGCGGGACGCCCGGGCCCGCCGCGACGAGCACGTGCGCGAGGACCGCCACGACCGAGCGCGCCGCCTCCTCTCCGGTGGCGCTGTTCGGCGGCGCGAAGAGCGACACCGAGCCGTCCTCTGCGACGCGCACGTCCGAGGCCGAGACCTTGGCCGGGCCCTCGAGGAGCGCCTCGCAGGTCTCGAGCGCCAGGAACGCGCCGATCTCGAACGGCAGCCGGGCCTGCTTCTTCTTCAGGATGCCGACGAGCTCGTCGACGCTCACCCCGAGCAGATCACCCATCCGCGCGCTCTCTTTCCGATTGGACCGGCCGCACGCGCACCCCGTGACGCGACAGGTGCTCCTTGACCTCCGCCACGGTGTACACGCCGTCGTGGAAGATGCTGGCGGCGAGCGCCGCGTCGGCGCCTCCCTCGGTGAGCCCTGCCCGCACGTGCTCGAGCGTGCCCACGCCGCCCGACGCGATCACCGGCACCGGGACGGCGCCGGCCACCGCACGCGTCAGCTCGAGGTCGTAGCCGTCCTTGGTGCCGTCCCGGTCCATGCTGGTGAGCAGTATCTCACCGGCACCCAGCCTGGCTACCTCCTGCGCCCACCGGACGGCGTCGAGCCCCGTCGTCTGCCGCCCTCCGTGCGTGAAGACCTCCCAGCGCGGCGGCTCGGCGGGACCCGCCACGCGCTTGGCGTCGATCGCGACGACGACGGCCTGCGACCCGTACGCCCCGGCCACGGCCTCGACGAAGGCCGGGTCGCGCACGGCCGTCGTGTTGATCGAGACCTTGTCCGCGCCTGCCGACAGGAGATCGCGCACGTCTCGGCGCTCGCGGATGCCACCTCCGACGGTGAGCGGCACTCCGATCGTCTCGGCGGTGCGCTCGACGACGTCGAAGAGGATGCGCCGCTCCTCGTGCGAGGCCGTGATGTCGAGGAACGTGATCTCGTCGGCGCCGCCGTCCGAGTAGCGCGCGGCGCACTCCACCGGGTCGCCCGCGTCGCGCAGGCCCACGAACTTCACTCCCTTGACGACGCGGCCCGCCTTCACGTCGAGGCACGGGATGATCCGCTTGGCCAGCATCAGCGCCCCTCCGCCGCCGCGAAGGCGTCTTCGAGGCGCATCTGGCCTGCGTAGAGCGCCCGGCCGCACACCGTGGCCCGGACCCCCGCGGCCGCGAGCGCGCGCAGGTGATCGAGCGTGCCGATCCCGCCCGAGGCGATCACGGTCGCGCGCACCGCGCGCTGGAGCGCCGCGGTGCCCTCGACGTCGGGGCCCTCGCGCGTGCCGTCGCGGTCGATGTTGGTGTAGAGGAGCGCGGCCACGCCCCACCCGTCGACCTCTCGCGCCAGATCGGTCGCGTCCCGCCCGCTGCCCTCGAGCCAGCCCTCCACGGCGACCTCGCCGCCGCGCGCGTCCACGGCGACGACGACCGAGCCCGGACGCCGCTCCGCCAGGGTGCGGACGAAGTCCGGCGACTTCACGGCCGCGGTCCCGAGGACGACGCGCGCTGCCCCCGCGTCGAGCCAGCGCTCGGCCGCCGCGAGATCGCGCACGCCGCCGCCGACCTGCACCCCGAGGTCGACGG
>JBDIVX010000157.1:0-17510 GCA_039794305.1 Candidatus Neutrinellum sp. | reverse complement strand
CGCGCTCGCGGGCTCGCTCGCGAAGCTGGCCGCGGCGCCGCGCGACCGCGCCGACGCGGTGAAGCGCGCGGAGGTGCGGCGGCTCGCCCGGACCCTGCACCTCGCGTCCTGCCGTGTCCTTCGCGCACACGGCGAGCGGGGCGCGCGCTGGAAGTGGGCCGCGGCCGGCGGCGCGGTGGCCCTGCTGCTCGCCGTCGCGCTCGCGTGGGGCGGCGGCGCGTCCGAGCGCTCGGGCGACGCGCGAGGCAACGGTTGGCTCGGCCGCTACTACCCGGAGCTCGACTTCCAGGGAGAGCCCGTGATCCGGTACGACGAGAAGATCGATTTCGACTGGCTGCAGGACGCGCCGGTCGAGGGCATCCCGCCGGATCGGTACACCGTGCGCTGGGACACGTGCCTCGACGTGTCCGAGGGCGAGACGGTGAGCCTCCGCATCGGATCGGACGACGGCTCGCGCGTTCTCCTCGATGGCGAGAAGGTCATCGACAGCTGGCACGATCAGGCCGGCAACTGGTCGTCCCACCAGGCCCCGCTGAGCCCGGGCGTCCACCACCTGCGGGTCGAGTACTACGAGAACGGCGGCAACGCGCTCGCCATCTTCGAGATGACGGGCTCGGCCGGACCCGTTCCGCTCGACCGGCTCGAGCCGCCCCAGTTCCGCGCGGGCGACGTGGCGTGCAGTGGTGATTGAGCGCGCGCGGTGGCACGCCCGGGAGCACGGGCCGCTCCTGTGGTGGATCCTGTTCCTCGCCTGGCTCGCCTGGGGCGTGCGCGTCACCCTCACGACCGAGATCACGACCGGCGGCGTGCTCGACGACCTCGGCTTCGTCGGCGTCGCGGCGCTCCTCTTCTGCGCGGCCGAGCTCGTGCACCGATGGCAGCGGGTCGCCGTCCAGGGCGTCCTTTCGGTGGCGCTGATCGTCGCGGTGCTCGCAGACACCCTGCACTTCCGGTTCTTCGGCTCCTACGTCAACGCCGAGGACATCTTCGTCGCCGGCGAGATGGGGGCGGCCGCGGGCTCGGTGTTCGATCTCCTGACGCCGTGGGTCGTGCTCTGCGGCGTGATCGTGCCCCTCGTCTTCGTGGCGGCGGCGCTGCGGGCGGCCGCGCGGTTCCGGCGGCGCCGGCCCTCCGGGGCCGCGCTCGTCCTGGTCGGCGTCGGCGCGCTCGCGTTGGTCGTGCACTCGAGCGTCGTCGGGGGGCTGGCCACGGCCGCCTACAACAACCCGGTCATGCTCTTCGCCCGCCAGGCCGCGTTCGGCACCGAAGGCGAGACGCTGACGACCGTGGAGATGTGGGCGCAGGTCCGCGAGCACGCGGACGAGGCCTACAACTGGCCCGACCCGGACGAGTGGCGGTACGGACACGACGAGGAGCACCCTCTCTCGAAGGTGCCGGTCGAGCCGGCGGCACCCGCGCGCCAGCCGAACGTGGTGGTGATCGTGATGGAGTCGATCCGCGCCTACGAGACCGAGATGGGGCTCGGCGCGAGCTCCGTGACGCCCAACCTCGACCGCCTCGCGGGCGAAGGGCTCAGCGCGGGCAACTACTACATGGTCGGGCACCAGACGGTGCGCGGGGAGGGCGCCGTCCTGTGCAGCACCTTCAGCCACTTCGCAGGCGCGCCGATCTACGTGCGCTTCGCGGGCGTGCGGATGAAGTGCCTGCCCGAGCTCCTCCGTGACCACGGCTGGACGACGCACTGGATCAGCTCCTACCGGTCGGACTTCTTCAACAAGCGCGAGTTCCTGTCGGGGCACGGCGTCGAGCACTTCCACGACATGAGCGACTTTCGCGGGAGGCTCGCTCGTCCCCGCATCGGGTGGGGCCCGGCCGACGAGGACATGATGGAGTACGCGGTCGACGTCCTCGGCCGGTCCGGGCGTCCCTTCTTCGCGTCGATCATGACGTTGTCGAACCACCACCCCTTCGACCATCCGTACCCGATCCCCGATCCTCCGGCCGCTTCGGATCCGCGGCACGACACGCTCTACCGGAACTACCTGCGCGGCGTGCACTACACGGACCACGGCATCGGACACTTCTTCGAGACGGCGCGCAAAGAGGACTGGTTCGACGACACCATCTTCGTCGTGACCGGCGATCATGGGACGATGAGCTTCCCGGGATGGCTCGACCGCGCGAAGCAGCCGGCGGAGACCATCGAGCTCTTCCACCGCGGGGTCCTGTCGATCACCGGGCCGGGCGTCCCGCGGAGGCGGATCGATTCGGTCGCGAGCCAGGTGGACGTGGCGCCCACCGTGCTCGACCTCCTCGGTCTACGTGCGCCCCACTCGTTCATGGGCGTGAGCCTGCTCGACGAGACCCCGCCCGAGGACCGGTTCGCGGTGTTCGCCTCGGCGACCGAGTGGAGCATCCGGCAGGCCGACCGGTACTGCTACGCGATAGGGACCAACTGCGTCGACGACGGGTGGCCCGCGTGCCCGGGAGACACGTCCCGAACGGCAGCGGCCCACGCCTGCTTCAGGACGCCGCACGATCTCCTCCGGGTGCAGGACGCGCGCGTCGGGCCGTCCATGCGCCTCCTTCCGGACGAGGACGCGTCGTCGCTGTCCACGCGCGGCGAGCGGGTCACGCGGTTCACGAACTTCCTGCTGGCCCAGGACGCGATCTACCCCTACCCGGCCGAAGAGCCGGATGGTATGTAGCCGGCGCCCATGGGCGAACGCATCGCGCTGTCGGTGGTCATCCCGGCGTACAACGAGCAGGAGCGGATCGAAGCGACGATCCGCCGGACGCTCGAGTACCTGGCGGGGCGTGGGTTCGGCTTCGAGGTCATCGTCGCCGACGACGGCTCGAGGGACGAGACGGCTCTGCGCGTCGAGGCGCTGGCACGGGGGGATCGGCGCCTCTCGGTGATCCGCCTTCCGCAGAACCGGGGCAAGGGCGCGGCGGTTCGCACCGGCGTCCTGGCCTCGCGCGGCGTGCGCGTGCTGTTCATGGACGCCGACCTCGCGACGCCCATCGAGGAGCTCGAGAAGCTCGATCCCTACCTCGAGCAGGGCTACGACGTGGCCATCGGCTCGCGCGGGCTCACCGAGAGCGACATCCGCCAGCGTCAGCCCTTCCCGCGCGAGCTCATGGGTCGCACGTTCAACCTCATCGTGCGCTCGCTCCTGCTCGGAGGCTTCCGGGACACGCAGTGCGGCTTCAAGCTCTTCACGCGCGCAGCCGCCCAGGAGCTCTTCGGCGCGCAGACGCTCGACGGCTTCGCCTTCGACGTCGAGGTGCTCCTGCTCGCCAAGGACCGCGGCTACCGCATCCGCGAGGTCCCGGTGGTCTGGTACCACGCGCCGAACAGCAAGGTGTCGCCCATCACGGACGCGAGCCGGATGTTCGCCGACCTCGTGCGACTGCGCGCACGGCGGCTCGCGGGCAGGCTGCGCGGCTGATCCGTACGCAGCTCGATCCTCAGTCGCTCCGCAACCGGGCCCGCTCCGCGGCGAGGTCGGCGGCGCGCATCGTGCGGCGGGCCTCGCGGTCGCGGCCCTCCTCGAAGTAGACGTCGGCGAGGCGCCGGTAGTCGTCGAAGCTCACGTGCCCGTCCTCGGCGATGTGGCGCTCGAGCTTGGACGCGAGGTCCCGGCCCTCGGGGCTCCACGTCCGGGTCACGAACGCGACGGCGTCCTTCACGCGCCGATCGGGCTCGGGCGCGCCGAGGAGCGGCCCGGTGAGCAGCCCGCCGACGAGGAGGGCGCCCACCACGATCGACAGCCGGTCGCGGACGGCGAGGTGGGGCTGCCACGCCGCCCACACGAGCACCGCGAGGCCGAGCCCGAACACCGGGAACATGGACGCCGTGCCCCACCATCCGAGCAGGTTGCCGGCGTTGGTCGGCGCGTAGCCGTGGGCGATGAGGACGTCGTAGAGCTGGGTGAGCGGCCTGGTGAATTCGGGCGGCAGGTGCGGGTAGTACATCGACGGGATCCCGGAGGCGACGAGCCCGGTCGCCGTGAGCCCGACCGCGAGCACCGCCACGGCCCGCGGCGCGCGGCCCGCCATGAGATCGAGGCCCTCGAGCGCGGCCCAGGCCACGAACGGCACGACCACGGAGAGGTAGCGCGGCCCGACGGTCCATCCACCCCGCCAGTTGTTCATGAACGTGATCGCGACGTACGTGAGGAGGAAGCACGCGAGGGCGACGGCCCCGTCGAGCCGCCGGCCCCGTCGGGCGAGCACGCGGGGGAAGCCGATCGCGGCGAGCGCGAGGAGCGGCGTCAGCGGGAACAGGCCGGAGCCGGGGTCGAACAGGAGCGTGTAGGCGGCCTCGGGGTGGAAGCCGGTGGCGCCGTACACGCCCTCGTGGTGCGCCTCGCGGAGCGCGTCGGTCTCGACGAAGAGGTGGCCCGGCATGAAGGGGTTCTCGAAGGCCACCCACTGGAAGTGCATGACGAGCAGGGCGGGCAGGGCTCCTCCGAGCGCGAACCAGGCGAGCCTCTTGCGCAGGCGGAGCGCGAGGAGCCCGTAGACCGCCAGCACGAGCGAGACGATCAGCCCCGGGTACTCGAAGAAGGTCACCCCCGCCGTGAGCAGCCCGGCGAGGAACGCGCGGCGGCGCCCGGGCGGCGCGCCGTGGCGCGCGTCGTACAGCACCATGAACGCGCCGAAGGCGCACACCGCGCTCAGCGTGTGGCTCACGAAGAGCAGCGCGTACCCGAACAGCAGCGAGCCGAGGGCGACCGAGAGGAACGTGGCGTCGCGGAGGCTCGGGTGCGCCGTCCGCCGGCCGAGCCAGCGGTGCAAGAAGAACAGGAAGAGGAGGGTGGGGACGATGGAGGCGCTGACGCGGCAGACCCAGAGGGCCACGGTGCGGTCGAACCCCGTCCCGAACAGGCGTCCGCCCCAGTAGTAGGCGGCGTAGCCGGGGACCCCGAGCAGGCTCGTGCCCGGCGCCTTGACGCTGAAGACCCGCCCGTGGTGGACGGCCGCGTCGTTGACCCAGCCCCACCGGTCCCGGATGGCGTCGATCTCGTACGTCCCCTGCTCGACGACGGCCGCCGTCATGTAGAGGCGCACGTTCTCGTTGGGGTTGTTGATCTTCGGGAAGTACGGGAAGACGTAGAGGAAGGCCGCCGCGCACAGCCCCACGGCGGCCCAGGTCCTTCCGCGGCTGGGTGCGGCGCTGGGCAAGGCGGGGGCGAGGGTAGCCCGCCGGCCCGACCCCCGCCACGGTCGCGTCGCCCGTGTTTGACCGCCCGGGTGGCCGGTCCTAATCTCCGCGCCTCACGCGGGGGACCGATGGCGACGAACGAAAGACCGCAGGCGCTCCGGCGGACGAGCCCGCGGAAGAGGGTCGTCGCGATGAGCGGCGCCGACACGTTCCTCGGCCGGAACCTCATCGGCCTGCTCGAGGAGGATCCGCACGTCGGCCGGATCGTGGCCGTCGACATCGTGAACCCCCCGACCTCGGGTCACAAGACGCGGTTCTACCAGGTGGACCTGACCGAGCCCTCGGTGGACGCGCGCCTGAGCGAGATCCTGAAGGCGGAGGCCGTCGACACCTTCGTCCACCTGGCGTTCCTCGCGAGCCCGACCTACGCGACCGCCTGGGCGCACGAGCTCGAGAGCGTCGGCACGAAGCACGTCCTCGACGCATGCCGCGAGCAGCAGGTCGGGAAGTTCGTCCTGTGGTCGGAGACGCTGCTCTACGGCCCGCACCCCGACAACCCGAACTTCCTGACCGAGGCCCACCCGCTGCGCGGCCTCCGAGGCTCGCGTTTCCTCACCGACCGCATCGGCGCCGAGCGGGAGACGCGACGGTTCGCCGAGCAGGATCCCGGCCGGGTCGTGACGATCCTCAGGCTCGCGCCGATGCTCGGGCCCACCGTCCAGAGCTACGTGACCCGCTGGCTCTCCCGGCGGATCGTGCCGACCATGATGGGCTTCGACCCGCTCCTGCAGGCGCTGCACGAGCTCGACGCGGTGGCCGCCTTCAAGCTCGCCATCGACAGGGACGTGCCGGGCACCTTCAACATCGTCGGGGACGGTGTCCTGCCCGTCTCGACGGTGGTCAAGCTCGCGGGCCGGTTCGCCGTCCCGGTGCCGCACTTCGTCGCGCACCAGGTCAATTCGGTCCTGTGGGCCGCGCACTTCAACGAGGCGCCTCCGGCGTTCCTCGACCTGTTGCGCTACCTCTGCGTCGCCGACGGCCACAGGGCGCGCGAGGAGCTCGGCTTCTTGCCCGCGTTCACGACGCGCGAGGCCGTGCTCGACTTCGGCGGGACGCTGCGTCTGCGGGACGCCCGCCTCTTGTCCAAGGAACCCGCGAGGAGCGGGACCTCGAGAGAACACCAGGCGGGGGCGTAGATGTCGGACGATCGGACCGAGCGCGAGCCACGCGGCCGAGGCGCGAAGAAGGCGCGCCCGGTGGCGCGGGCGTCTCGCGCGGGGGCGGGCGGGGCCCCCGCCGCGAAGAAGACCAGCAGCAAAGCCGCGGCGGCGAAGGCCTCCTCGAAGAAGACGGCGGCGCGCAAGCCGTCCGCGCGCCGGGCACCGAGGGGGATGGGGACCGAGCCCGCGGCAGAGCCCGCCGCCAAGCGGCCCGCTGCCAAGCGCCCCGCCGCCACGGCCCGGTCGTTCGAGGCTGCGCCCAGCGTGCAGGCGGAGCCCTTTGCCGAGGTCGGGGGCGACGTGCCGGCCGATTCGGCGCCGGCGCGCGAGGTGCCGGTCGACGAGCGCCTGCAGGACATCGAGCGAAACCTCGACCGACTGCTCTCGGAAGCGGACACGGCGGCCGGCGATCCGATCGCACGCCGCCGCGCGGCCGAGGCGCTCAACCAGATCGCCGAGCGCCTGAGCCCGACGGAGCGGCGGGACAACCCCGACGAGACGCTCTTCGGGACGGCTCGCGAGCTGCTCTCGACCGACTACTACTTCCGGCAGTGGGGGCGCGTCGCCATGCGCAACCGCTCCGAGGAGGTGGACGACTTCGGCCTCGACCCCGCCTATGAGCAGCGCGTCCTGCCCTTCTTCAAGCTGCTCTACGAGAGATGGTTCCGTGTGCGGACCGAGGGGCTCGATCGCGTCCCGACCACCGGCCGGGCGCTCGTCGTGGCCAACCACAGCGGGACCGTGCCGTGGGACGGCGTGATGCTGAAGATGGCCGTCCAGCTCGAGCACTCGCGGCGCGACTTCCGGTGGCTCGCCGAGGACTTCGTCTTCCACATGCCCTTCCTCGGCGCCTTCATGAACCGCATCGGCGCCGTCCGGGCCTGCCAGGAGAACGCCGAGCGGCTTCTCGGCCGGGACGCGCTGGTCGCCGTCTTCCCCGAGGGCATCAAGGGGATCGGAAAGCTGTTCCGCCAGCGCTACCAGCTCCAGCGCTTCGGGCGCGGGGGGTACATCAAGCTCGCCCTGCGGATGCGCACGCCGATCATCCCGACGGCCGTCATCGGCGCCGAGGAGACGAACCCGCTCCTGTTCAAGGTGACGCGGGTGACGCGGGGTCTCGGCCTGCCGTACGTTCCCGTCACGCCGACCTTCCCGTTGCTCGGCCCGCTGGGCCTCGTCCCTGCGCCGACCCGGTGGCGCATCGTGTTCGGCGAGCCGATCGAGCTCGACGAGCACGGGCCCGAGGCGGCCGAGGACGCGGTGCTCGTCAACCGGCTCAACGAGCGCGTGCGGAACACGATCCAGGGCATGATCGACCAGGCCCTGGCCCAGCGCACCAGTGTGTTTTGGGGGTAGGAGGGCTCACCAGCAGACGCGGTTGCGGCCGGAGCGCTTGGCTTCGTAGAGCTTCTCGTCGGCGGCCGCGACGACGTCCTCGGTGCGCGCGAGACGGGGCTCCCACTCGGCCACGCCCAGGCTGATCGTCACCGCGATGCGGTTGCCCTCGAACATGAAGGAGGTCTCTTCGACGAGCTCCCGGAGCTTCTTGGCGACCTCGACGCCGCCGTCCCGCCGGACCTCGGGGAGCAGGATCGCGAACTCCTCGCCTCCGACCCGGGCGACCACGTCGTCGCGTCGTACCCGGTGGCGCACGATCGAGCCGAGCTGCCTGAGGACCGCGTCGCCGGCGAGGTGCCCGAAGTTGTCGTTGATCGGCTTGAAGTGGTCGATGTCGAACAGGATGAGCGTGAAGAGGCTCTCGTACCGCTGCGCCCGAGAGACCTCCCGCTCCAGCATCTCGTGGAAGTACCGCTTGTTGTGGACCTCCGTGAGGCCGTCCACGGTCATCAGGCGGTAGATCTCCTCGTGGTAGGAGGCCTCGATGTTCCCGCCCGTGATGAACTTCAGAATGGTGCGGCCCACCTTGATCTGGTCGCCGTCACGCAGGTTGATCTCGTCGACCAGCTCGTCGTTGACGTACGTGCCGTTGGTCGAGCCGAGGTCCCGGATCGAGTAGCTCTTGCCGTTGAAGGAGATGCGGCAGTGGTTGCGCGAGACGCTCTCCTGGTCGAGCTGCACCTCGCACTTGGACGAGCGCCCGATGGCGGTCGGCTCCATGCCGAGCGGGATCCGCCGCCCGAGGTCCTCTCCGTAGATGACGATGAGGCACGCGTCGCGCGGGTCGCTGCGACGCGTCGGCGCGGAGCTGATGACCGTGACGACCGTCTTGTTGGGGTTGGTCGTCCGCTCCCCATCTCCCATGCCGTGCATTCTACCCCGGGATCGCGACCCGCGGCAAAAGCGGAGCGACAGCGTCGCGAACGCGGGAATACGTCTAGCCGTTCCAGCGGTGTCGCGACGGTCGGGACTGCTCCGCCTCGCGCACCTCGCTGCCCGCCTCTTCGTAACCGGGCCGTCCGAGCAGGCCCGAGGCCAGGCGCTTGCCGAGCTCGACCCCGGGCTGGTCGAAGGCGTCGATGCCGTAGAGCTCCCCTGCGAAAGCCGTGGCGGCCTCGAACAGGAAGAACAGGGCGCCAAGTGAGCGGGCATCCAGTCGCGCGACGCGCACGGTGAGGCTCGGCCGCCCGTCCTCGGCCAGCGCCTGCGCCGTCCCGCGCAGCTCCGCCTCCAGCACTTCGGCGAGGCTCTTGCCGCCGAGGTAGGCGAACGCGCCGGACGACTCGGGGATCGTGAGGTCCGCCCCCGGCTCTGCCACCTCGATGAACGTGACGAGCTTGTCTCGTGGCCCCTCCATGAAGAGCTGCATCTGCGCGTGCTGGTCGGTGGCGCCCACGGCGGGGATCGGCGTCGGCCCGGTCTCCACCACGCGCTCCTGTCGGTCGCGTCGCTTGCCGAGGCTCTCGGCCCAGAGCTGCACCCACCACGCGGCGAACGGCCGCAGGGCGTCGGCGTAGGGCATGAGCACGTGCACCGAGCGGCCGCGCAGGCGGTGGTGCAGGACGTGGAGGGCCGCGAGGATGCCCGCCGGGTTGTCGCGGAGCTCGGTGCGGCGGCAGGCCTCGGCCATCTGCGCGGCGCCCTCGAGCAGGCCGGCGGCGTCGAGGCCCGAGAGCCGCGCCGGCAGGAGCCCCACCGAGCTGAGCACGCTGAAGCGCCCGCCCACGTTGGGCGGCACGTCGAAGGCGCGGATGCCCTCGGCGTCCGCCTCCTCGCGGAGCGGGCCCCGGCTCGGGTCGGTCACGTACACGAGGCGCGCCCGCGCCTCGGCCGCGCCGAGAGCGTCGGCGAGCCACTTGCGGACGACCAGGAGCTGGGCGGCGGTCTCGACCGTACCGCCGGACTTGCTCACCGCGACGACCAGCGTCCGCGAAGGATCCAGCCTGCCGAGCAGGGCGGCGAGCAGCCACGGATCGCTGTTGTCGGGCAGGTGCAGGCGGCGCCGGGTGAGCCCGAGCTCGGGTGGGCCGCCGAGCGCGTGGAGCACCGCGCGCGTCCCGAGCGAGGAGCCCCCGATGCCGAGCACGAGGACGTCGGCGATGCGCTCGTCGACCGAGGCCGCGAAGTCGTCGACCGCGCGCAAGGTCGACGGGTCCTCGGGGAGCCCGAAGAAGCCGAGGACACCCGCCTTGGCCTCGTCCACGACGCGACGCACGGCGCGCTCGAAGGCCTTCCCCTCCGCCTCGAGCTCGGGGTCCCGGAGCCCGCCGGCCGTCCCCACGGCCTCGGCCATCGCGAGCGAGTAGTCGATGGTGATCATCGCGCGAGGTTTGTGCGCCTCGACCCGGGATGCAACCCCCTGTTTTTTGACCGGAGCGATCCGGCCTCGTAGGTTCTGGGCATGGCCCGGCCCCCTCGCCGTACGGCCCTCACGCTCGTCCTCGCCGCCTCGCTGGCGGGCGGCGCGGTCGTCCTCTACGCCGTCGGCGCGAGCGGCGACGAGACGCGTGCGGCCGCCCAGGAGCGCCCCGAGCGTCCCGCCGAGCCGCGCGCTCCCCGGCGGGCGGAGCTGCTCCGCGGGCTCGATCCGCTGTCCCATCGCCTCGAGGGCGACCACCTGGTGAGCGACCTCGCAGCGGACCGCCGCGCGGTGCTCACGCTCCACCCGGAGCTCCAGGCCCACGTGGTCGGCGAGCTCGAGCGGTACGAGGTGCCCTTCGCGTCGGTGGTCGCCATCGAGCCCGCGACAGGCCGTGTGCTCGCGTACGTGAGCCACTCGCACGCCAACCCGAACGCCGGCGATCTCGCCCTCGACCCCACGCCCCCGACGGCGTCCGTCTTCAAGATCGTCACCGCCGCGGCGCTGGTGGACGCCGGCGTCTCCCCCGACGAGCGCGTCTGCTACCACGGCGGGTTCAGCCGCCTGACCCTCGCCGACCTCGAGGACTCGGATCGCGACCGGCGCTGCAACACGCTGGCGGATGCGGTGGGCGGCTCCATCAACACGATCTTCGCCAAGCTGTCGGTGCGCCACCTCGACCGGCCGACGCTCGAGCGCTACGCGGGCGCGTTCGGCTTCGGCCACGCGCTGCCCTTCGACGTGCCGACGCGTCCGAGCCCGGGCGAGGTGCCGGACCACGCGCGCGACCGGCTCGAGTTCGCGCGGACCTCCGCCGGCTTCTGGCACATGCACATGTCGCCCCTGCACGGCGCGCTCATCGGCGCGACATTCGCCAACGACGGCAAGATGCCGAGGGCGGCGATCGTCGACCGGGTCGTCGACGCGAACGACCGGGTCCTCTACCGGCACGAGCCGGAGGTGTTCCGGGCCGTGATCCCGCGCCACACCGCGCGCGTCGTGGGCGAGATGATGGAGCGCACGGTGAGCGACGGGACGGCGCGGCGCTCCTTCCACGACGACCGGGGAAACCCGTTCCTGCCCGGCATCCGGGTGGCGGGCAAGACGGGTACGCTGAGCGGGAGCGACCCGTACCGCGGCTACACCTGGTGGGTCGGCTTCGCGCCCGCCGATCACCCGACCATCGCCGTGGCCGCCCTCGTGGTGAACACGCCGCGCTGGCGCATCAAGGCGAGCTACGTCGCGCGCGAGACCCTCCGCTACTACCTCCTCGAGGCGCCCTCCGCCGAGCCCGCGGCCGAGGCGGCCGAGTAGGGCGCGGGGCACCCCGCCCCATCGATCGTTGGGGCCTGTCCCCAACGATCACCTCCCATCGCCTGTCCGCCCTCGGGACGCATAGTCCCGCCATGGAGACCACCGGCCGGAGGCTGCGCGTCGGGATCTCCGGATCCTACGGCGGCTACAACCTGGGCGACGAGGCCATCCTCCACGTGATGGTGTCGGAGCTGCGCCGGTCGCTGCCCGTCGAGATCACCGTCTTCTCCCGCGACCCGGACGACACGCTCGCGCGCCACCCCGTCGACCACGCGTTCCGGTGGGGGGCGCCCTCGCGCAGGGAGACCCAGGCGATCGTGGCGGGTCTCGACCTCTTCATCCTGGGAGGCGGCGGCATCCTCCACGAGGGCGAGGCGGACGTCTTCCTTCGCGAGGTGTTCCTCGCGCACGAGGTGGGGACCCCGGTGATGGTCTACGCGGTCAGCGCCGGGCCGCTCGCGGCGGGCTCGCCCGTGCGCGACCGCATCCGCGACGCGCTGAACCAGGCCGCCCTCGTCACGGTCCGCGACCGGTACACCCACACGCTGCTCGAGGAGGTGGGGGTCGAGCGCGAGATCCTCTTGACGGCCGACCCGGCGCTCCTGCTCGAGCCGGAGCCGCTCACGCTCGACGAGATCCTGCGCGCCGAGGCGATCGATCCGGACGCGCGCCTCATCGGCTTCTCGGTGAGGGAGCCCGGGCCCGCGGCGCCCGGCCTCGACGTCGAGCACTACCACGCCCTGCTCGCGAACACGGCGGACTTCATGGTCGACCGGCTGGACGCGGAGGTCGTCTTCTTCCCCATGGAGAGGCGCGCGTTCGACGTGCAGCACAGCCACGGAGTCGCCGGCCGGATGAGCCACGCGCAGCGCGCCACGGTGCTCAAGCGCGAGTACTCGCCGGGCCAGATCCTGTCGCTCTTGCGTCACTTCGAGTTCACCGTCGGGATGCGCCTCCACTTCCTGATCTTCTCGGCGCTGGCGGGGCTGCCGTTCGCGCCGCTGCCGTACGCGTCCAAGGTGACCGGGTTCCTGGACGAGCTCGGGCTGAAGGCGCCGCGGTTCGAGCACCTGAGCGTGGGCGAGCTCATCGCCTACGTGGACCGCGCGTGGGACGAGCGCAAGGCGCTGTGCGCACGGATCGAGGAGAGGCTGCCCGCATTGCAGGCCCGCGCGCGGCTCAACAACGAGCTGGCCGTCGGCCTCTTGAAGCCCGCGCAGGAGGTGGCGTGATCCGCGGGGAACGCAGCGTCGACGTCGCCGTGATCGGCGGCGGCCTCGGGGGCGTGGCGGCGAGCATCGCGGCCTCGCGGCTCGGCAAGAGGGTCCTCATGACCGAGCCGACGGACTGGATCGGAGGGCAGCTCACCTCGCAGGCGGTCCCTCCCGACGAGCACCCCTGGATCGAGGGGACCGGCTGCACGGCCAACTACCAGCGGCTTCGTCGCGCGATCCGCGAGTACTACGGGCGCAACTACCCGCTGTCGCCGAGCGCACGGTTCGACGCGCACCTCAACCCGGGCCACGGCCGCGTGAGCCCCCTGTGCCACGAGCCGCGGGTGGCCCTCGCGGTCATCTACGAGCTGCTCGCCCCGTACCTCGCGAGCGGGCAGCTCGAGATCCTCCTGCGCACGCGCCCGATCGCGGTCGAGACCGACGGAGACCGGGTCGAGGCCGTGACCGTGCGTCAGGGGCGGGCGGGCGTCGATTTGGTGATTCGGGCTCCGTACGTCCTCGACGCGACCGAGCTCGGAGACCTCCTGCCGATGGCGGGCGTCGAGCACGTCATCGGGGCCGAGAGCCAGGCCGAGACGGGAGAGCCGCACGCGCTGCCCGGAGACGCCGATCCGCTGGACCAGCAGGCGTTCACGGCCTGCTTCGCCCTCGACCACCTCCCGGGCGAGGACCACACCATCGATCGGCCGGAGGACTACGACTTCTGGCGCGGCTACCAGGCGGACTTCTGGCCGGGGCCGCAGCTCGGGTGGCTCTTCGTCGATCCGGTGACCCTCGACGTGCGCGATCAGGCGATCTTCGAGCGCCCGCCCAAGGAGGACCTTTGGAGCTTCCGGCGCATCTTCTACCGCGGCCACTACCCGCAGGGCCGGTACCCGAGCGACGTCACGCTCGTGAACTGGCCCCAGAACGACTACTGGATCGGTCCGCTCGTCGGCGTGTCGGACGAGGAGCGCAGGCGCCACCTGCGGGGGGCGCGCCAGCTCAGCCTGTCGTTCCTGTACTGGATGCAGACCGAGGCGCCGCGGCGTGACGGCGGGATCGGCTACCCGGGGCTTCGCCCGCGCCACGACGTGCTCGGGACGCGCGACGGGGTGGCCAAGCACGTCTACGTACGGGAGAGCCGGCGCATTCGGGCGGAGCTCACGGTGCTCGAGCAGCACGTCGGCGTGGAGGCGCGGGGCTCGATCGAGGGCGCGGAGCCGTTTCGCGACAGCGTGGGCGTCGGCAGCTACCGGATCGATCTGCACCCGACCACGCGGCACCGCACCTATGTCGACATCAGCAGCTGGCCGTTCCAGATCCCGCTCGGCGCGCTCATCCCGATCCGCGTCGACAACCTCCTGCCGGCCGCCAAGAACATCGGCGTCACGCACATCACCAACGGCTGCTACCGCCTGCACCCGGTCGAGTGGAACGTCGGTGAGGCCGCCGGCGCCCTCGCCGCCCACTGCCTGACGCACAGGCTCACGCCGCGCCAGGTCCGCAACGACCCGAAGCACCTCGCCGCCTTCCAGCGCCTGCTCGAGCGCTCCCTCGGCGTCGTCCTCGCCTGGCCCAACCCCCGCCAGACGGCGCGGTAGTTGGCAGCGCGGCTTCGGCGCCTGCACGCCGAAACCGCGCCCCTCAGTCGACCTACTCCGCGGGGCTCTCTCCGGGCGGGCGGCTCTTCGTCTGCTCCTCGCGGAGGCGGCCGCGGGCCTGCTCGATGGCCCGCGCCGCCGCGTCTCGTCCGCCGAGGCCGAACGCGAGTGCCGCGGCGACCGCCACCGCGCCCATCGCGAGCCCGAAGGCGAGCACGATGATCTCGTCGGCGATGCCCATCTGGCGGAGCGCCATGGCGGCCGCGAGAACGAGGATCGACACCCGCGTGAGCAGCGACAGGAGGCGCGCCTGCCGGACGTCGCTCTTCCGCACCGCGTCGGCCGCCAGGTTCGCGAGGAACATGCCGACCGCGAAAATGACGAGCCCGAGGAAGATCCGGCCCGCCAGCACGGCCACGTCGACGGCGACCTCCGCCACCGCGTCGAACCCGAGCAGCCAGGCGGCCTCGATCGCGGCGAAGTAGACGACGACGACCATGGCGGCCGTGCCCATGACCTCGGACGGCGTCCGCTTTGCGCGGGCGGAGATCCCGAGGCGCGGCAGGATGCGGTCGAAGCCCACCCCCTCGAGCAGGCTCCGGACCACGGTCGCGAGCAGGCGGCCGACGACCCAGGCGACGGCGACGACCAGCGCCGCGCCGAAGATCCGGGGCAGCGCGTCGAAGAACGTCTGCAGCATCGCGCTCGCGGGCGCGGTCACCGCCTCGATGGCGAGCGCGTTCAGCGCGCCGATCACCACCGGGATGAGGATCAGCACCTGGACCACGATCCCGAGCAGACGCGACAGCGGGCGTCCGCCCATGGTCTTGGCGAGCCCGATGCGTTCGCTCAGCCGGTCGGAGCCGAGCCCGACGAGCACGTTGGCGGTCAGCCGACCGAGGATGCGCGCGACGAACCAGCCGACGAACAGGATGATGGCGGCGCTCGCCAGGTTGGGCAGGAACGCGAGCACCTCGTTCACCATCGACTCGACCGGCGACAGCAGCCCTTCGAGCCCGAGCGCCCCGAGGACGGCCGGCACGAAGAGCAACAGCACCAGCCAGTACGACGTCTCGGCGATGGTGCGGCCGATGGTCGAAGGCCGCTCCGCCTCTGCCTCGACCGGCCGGACCTCCGCCTCGGCCGGTGGTGCTCCGGGCTCGGCCTTCGGCTCCGGCTCGGCGCCGAGACGGCGGTCGATGTCGAGCCGCCCGACGCCCATCCTCACCAGCCTTCGCACGACCGTCGCCACCACCCAGGCCACCAGGGCGATGAGCGCGGCGCCGACCAGGCGCGGCAAGTAGGCGAACACCGAGCCCAAGAGGTCCCCGATGGGCTCGGTGGTCGCGGTGAGCTGCAGCGACTGGAGGAAGGCGAGCAGCGTGAAGAGCAGGACGATCCAGTACACCGCCCTGCCGGCCCAGCGCCCGGTGTCGACTTTGCGAGCGCGCTCCTCGCCGAACATCCGCCGCGCGAGCCGCTCGTCGAGCGTCGTGCGCCGCAGCCCCGCCCGCGTGAGGGCGCCGAGCACGAGCGCGAGCAACCACCCGACGATCAGGATCGCGATCGGCACGATGAGCGCCGGCAGCTCCTCCGACAGAAACGTTCCGAAGCCCCTGACCGTCTCCTGCATGGTTCCCTCTCCCGTTCGACTCGAGTGCCGTCTCCTCCGAGCGGTCGCAACGGATGTGCCAGGCCCTCGATGCGCGCAGGACGCTGTTTCCACGCGGTGCGCGGAAGCTCCCGGGGAGGCACGCTGACACGTCTGCAGCACGCTGCCACGGCGACGGGTCGAGTCACGTCGGCCGCCCCGCCCCGCCGAGCATGAACGCGAGCGGAGCGGCCCGACGTCGAGCGGAGCGAGGCGTCGAGGGGGAGTCCGAGGGGGCGTCCCCCCTCGGGAGGAATACGGGCGGGGGTGGGTGGGTGGATGAAATGGATTCAAACGAGCGCGGCGCGGGCGACCTCGACGTCGACGAGGCCCTGCTTCACGAGGTCGCGCAGCGCCATCTCGAACGTCTGCATTCCGTAGGGGTGGACGCCGCGCTCCATCACGTCCTTGAGCGGCAGGTTGCCGTCCGGCTTGCGGATCGACTCGCGCGCCGTCCCCGTCACGACGAGCACCTCGGCGGCGAGGATGAGGCCCTTGCCGTCCGCGCGCGGGAGCAGGCGCTGCGCGACGATGCCCTTGAGATTGTCCGCGAAGCGCTCGCGCGCGTCCTTGCCCTCGCCGGCGAGCGCGACGACGCGGCCCATCGTGCGCTGCACGTCCGGCGTGTGCAGCGTGGACAGGACGAGGTGGCCGGTCTCCGCCGCCTTGAGCGCGATGTCCATCGTCTCCTCGTCGCGCACCTCGCCGACCAGGATCACGTCCGGGTCCTGGCGCAGGGCGGCTCGGAGCGCGGTCGCGAAGTCCGAGGTGTCGATCCCGATCTCCCGCTGCGAGACCGACGCCAGGTTGTCCTGGTGGATGAACTCGATCGGGTCTTCGATGGTGACCACGTGGATGCGGCGAGTCTGGTTCAGGTGGCCGACCATCGAGGCGAGCGTGGAGCTCTTGCCGTTGCCGGCCGCGCCGACGACGAGCACCAAGCCTCGCTCCATCTCGGCGAGCGTCCGGGCCACGGGCGGCACGCGCAGCTCCTCGAACGTCGGGATCCGGAGCGGGATGGACCGGAGCGCGAGCGCGAGCGTGCCGCGCTGCCGGTAGACGTTCACCCGGTAGCGGCCGATCCCGCTCATGCCGTACGACGTGTCGAACTGCTGGAGGTCCTCGACCTCGCCCGTGAAGCGGGACCGTCCGAGGACGATCCGGGCGAGCGCGAGCGTCTGCTCGGGCCGGAGCTTGTCCCCCTGCAGGTAGTGGAGGTCTCCGCCGACGCGGAACGCCGGCGGCTGGCCCACCTTGAACAGCACGTCGCTCGCGCTGTGCTGCTGGCCCTTCTGGAGCAGGGCGTGCAGGGTGGCCTCGTCCATGGCAAGGCATGATAGGCGTCGAGCCGTGCGTGACGGAAGGACGAAGCTGAGCCGGGTGGCGCTGGTGGCGGCGGTGCTGGTCGGCTGCGAAGGCTGCCACGGAGCCGCGCAGGAGCGGCCGGTCGAGGGCGCGCGGCCCGCCCGTGCCGACGACCGCCCGGCCGCGACCGCGCCTCCTCCGGCCGCGCCCGCCTCGGCCGGTGAAGATCCCACGCCGCACCTGTCGCGGGCACGGCTCGCCGCGCTCGATTCCGCAGCGTGCCACCGGCTCTTGCGCGAGCACGGCGTCGCGTT
>JBDIVX010000156.1:0-17554 GCA_039794305.1 Candidatus Neutrinellum sp. | reverse complement strand
GCGGCCTCGTGCAGAAGCTCACCGAGGTGAAGGACGTTCGTGAGGCGCCGCTCGCCGTCGGGGCGGGCGAGCAGCCGCTCCTCGGCCCGCTCCTCCTCGAGCATCTGCCGGAACGCCTGGACGAACCCGTACGCGCGGAAGGTTCGGTTCCAGCGCTCGAACCGCTCGAGCCGGGCCTCCCACGCGCCCTCGTCCCGGACGAGCGCACACAGCTCGTCACCGGTCACGCCCAGGATGGGTGTGACGAGCGCGGCCCGGACGGCGGCCGCGTCGCGCGGGCTCGCCATGGCGACGAGCACGCGCTCGACCGACTCGGCGTCGTCGGTCTCGAAGACGCTGCGGTCGCCCTCGAGGACGGCCGGGACCCCGAACGCGTGGAGCTCCCCCTGCACCGCGTCGGCCTGCGCGTTCGTGCGGCAGAGCACCGCGACGTCCCCCGGCTCGACCGGCCGGCCACAGACCGTCGCCCCCGAGCCGAGCAGCCGCACGATCTCCGCGGCGACGTGGTACGGCAGGGCGCGCTCGCCCCAGCCCTTGGTGATGCGACCCTTCGCGTCTGCGTCGACGCCCTCGTCGTCTCCGCGGACCAGCAGGATCTCGAGGGGTGCGCTCGCCTCGAGCGATCCGCCGAGCCGGTCGGTCGACCCGTCGGGCGCCCGAACCGGTTGAAACCGGATGTCAGGGAACAGGAACGGATCGCGCGCGCGGCCGAAGAGGGCGTTGACGGCGGACAGGAGCCGCGGATCGGAGCGGCGGTTGGTCGAGAGCGTGTGTCGCTCGTCGGCCGCGTCCTTGGCGGCCTCGAGATAGGCGAACACGTCGGCCCCTCGGAACGCGTAGATCGCCTGCTTCGGGTCGCCGATGAGGAACAGGGCGCGGCCCTCGCCGCCGAAGGTCCGGCGGAAGATGTCGTACTGGACCGGGTCGGTGTCCTGGAACTCGTCGATGAGCGCCACCTCGTACCGCCGGCGCAGCCGGGCGAGGAGCCGGTCGCCGCCGTCGGCTCGGAGCGCCGCGTGGAGACGGTGCAACAGATCGTCGTAGCCCTGGGCGCCGTGGGCTTCCTTGCGCCGCTCGAGCTCCTCGCGTGCGTAGCGGACGAGCCCGAGCTCCACCTCGACGAGCCGGGCCCGGAGCGCGCGCTCGAGCTCCTGCTCGGCGTCGAGGAGCGCGGCACACGCGTCGAAGAACGGATGCTCCGGCGGCGTGTGTTTCTTCTTCGTCTTTTCGGCCAGGAACGCCGGCGTGAGGCGCTCGAGCTCGTCGAAGCTCCCGGGCGAGCTCGCCTCGAACATCGCCTCGATGCCCGGCGCCCAGTCGCTGCGGATACGTTCGGCTCGGTAGCTCTGCCGGTTCAGGCCCGGGTCGCTGCACAGCAGCTCGACGACGGCGGACCCTCGGGCCCGCCACTGCGCCTCCACCGTGCCGAGCGCCTCCCGCCACCGCCGCTCGGCGCCCTCGACGTCGGCCGAGACGCGCTCGGGCAGCACCGGCAGGTGCGGGTCGGCGGTCACCTTGCGCGCGAGCTGGACGAAGCGCTCGGGCGTGACGTGCTTCGATCGCAGGTAGCGCACCAAGAGCGGCGGGGCGTCGTGCAGCTCGCGGGTCCAGTAGTCCTCGACGACCTCGCGCACGAGGGGGCCGAGGTCCGGGACGAGCTCGGTGTCGAACGCGACGCGGCTCTCGAACGCATTCTCCGTGAGCGCCCGCTGGCAGAAGCCGTGGATGGTCAGCACCGCCGCCTCGTCGAAGCTGCGCAGCGCCGTGACGAGCCGCTCTCGCTCGTGCGGGTCGGGCTCCCTCTCCGAAGCCTCGCGCAGCTCCGTACGGATCCGGTGCCGGAGCTCGGCCGTGGCCGCGCGCGTGTAGGTGACGACCAGGATCTGGCTCACGTCGAGCTTCCGCTCGGCGACGAGCCGCGCGTAGATCTTCTGGATCGCGTAGGTCTTGCCGCAGCCGGCGCTCGCCTCGACGAGGTGCGTGCCGAAGAGCGACACCGTCTCGAAGTCGAGCTCCTTCACGTGTCCTCCTCGCCGGCGGGCGCGCCCTCCGAGCGGTGGGCGAGCAGCGGGCCGTAGGTCCGGAGCGCGACCTCGTCGAAGGACGGGTAGCCCTCGAGAGCGCCGCCGAACGGGTCGAAGCCCGGTTCGATGGGATCGAGGTCGCCGAACACCTGGCGGACATGGGGGTCGGCCGCGTCGCCGAACGCCGCGTCGTAGGCCGGCGGCCGGAACGCACCGCGCGCCTTGCGCCGCGCGCGCTCGACGTCGCCGTGGCGGTGCATCTCGTCCGCGAAGGCGCGGCTCGCGTTCTCGAAGAGGAGCAGCGGGACACGCTGGCCGAGCCGCCACAGGCCGACCAGGTCGGCGAGCAGGCGCTCGGGCTCGGCGACGGGGCCGAACGTGACGGCCGCGGCGCCGTCCCCGTCGTGCTCGCGGCCGACCAGCACGGTCCGCATCGGGTGGGACGGGGCGACGACGCCGAGGACGAGGTGCCGGATCCACATCGCCAGCTCCGCGCCTCCCCCGAGGCGCGAGTAGCGTGCCTCGAGCTGGCCACCGGGGCTGAGCGTGCGAAGGACGCCCGTGAGCCGGACGCCCCCGACCGTTTGGTCGACCGGGCGCGGCGGAAGCGGCCCGTCCCGGAGGAGCTCGTCCGCCCGACGCGCCACCTCGTGCGCGGCCGGCTCGATCTCGGCGTAGAGCAGGTCGCCCGGGACCCCGAGCGGGAGCACGCCGCTCGCCCGGACGGCCGCCGCGCAGCGGCTCGGGTCGCCGGAGGCCAGGCGGCGCGAGAGGATCCGATCGCCGATCTTCCACCGCTCGAGAGGGTCGAGGTCGAGGGGCTCGCGGTCGGGCAGCGGCTCGACGTCCTCGCCCACGTAGAGACCGAGCCGGCGCTGTAGGAAGCTCGCCAAGGGGCGCTTGAAGAAGCGCTCGAGCTCCGCGACGGAGACCGTAGGCTCGTCGTGCGAATCCGAGTCGAGCGCCAGCGGTGTGGAGAGGAAGGGGCGCGGCGCAGCACGCTCGCCCGCAAGCGCCCGGGCGCCGGCCGCACGGGTGCGTGCGTAGCTGAAGAGGCGCGGCTCGGCCCGGTCGAAGTAGCGAGGGCTGAACGGCTGCAGAGGGTGGGTGACGACGAGCTGCGTGCGCAGAGCGTCGCGCGCGTCCTCGGGGACCGAGGACGCGAGGGTGTCCACGAGCTCGCTCACCAGCACCGACGGCGGCACCAGCGAGTTGTCGCGGATGGACTGGCCCACGTAGGTGATGACGAGCCGCTCGCGCGCGGACAGGAGCGCCTCGACGAACAGGTAGCGGTCGTCGTCGCGCGGCGTCCGATCGCCGACGTGCGGGCGCTGTGCGATCAAGTCGAAGCCCAGGGGACGCTCGCCGCGCGGGAAGGCGCCGTCGTTCATCCCGACCAGGCAGACGACCCGGAAGGGGATGCTCCGCATCGGCACGAGCTGGCAGAAGGTGATGCCGCCCGCGAGGAACGAGCGGACGGGGAGGTCGCGCGACAGCGCGCGCGAGAGCACGTGCCGGAGCGCGCGCAGGTCGACGGGCTCGGCGAAGCCGGCGGCCTCGGCGCGCTCGGTCAGCTCCGCGAGCGCGCGCCGGACGAGCTGCTTCTCCTCGGCCGCGTCGCCCGGGGCCGCGAGCGTGCGGTCCAGGAGCTCTCCGAGCACGTCGCGCCACTCGGCGACCGTCCGGGGCGCGCGGAGCCGCCGTCGGAAGTCGAACAGCGTCTCGGCGAAGTCCGCGAAGCGCCCGAGGAGATCTCCCGCGCTCCCCTCCACGTCGTCGTACGGCAGCACGCCGGCCCATTGTCGGTCGTCGGTGGAGTCGACGGCCCAACCGACGAGCAGGCGGTCGAGCCCGAAGCGCCAGGTGTTCTGGCCGAGCGGGGGTTGCCCCACCTCGGCGCGGTGCGCGGCGTCGACGCCCCAGCGGATGCCCGCCTCGACGGTCCAGCCGCGCACGGTGTCGAGCTCGTCGACGCCGATCCCGAAGCGCTCGCGCACCGCGGCGGCGCTCAACAGATCCAGCACGGCGCTCGCGGGCATCCGGCCACCGAGGACGTCGAGCACCTGCTCGAAGGCGTCGACTGCCGGGTGCGTCGCGCGGACGCCGCGGTCGGCGACGCGGAAGGGAAGGCGCGTCGGGTCGTCGGGGGGGCGGCTGAAGACGGCCTCGATGACGGGCGCGTAGGCCTCGATGTCGGGCGTCATCACGACGATCTCGTGCGGCTCGAGGTCCGGGATGCGCTCGAGCAGATCGAGGAGCTGGTCGTGGAGCACCTCGATCTCGCGCATGGGGCCGTGGCACGAGTGGATGCGGATCGAGTCGTCGCCGTCGCGGGGCGCCGGGTGAGCGGGACCGTCGGTCCCCGAGAGCACGAGCATGTCGCGCTGGAGCCGGCCGAGCAGGGTGTCCGCCGGCGGGGTGACGTAGCGATCGACGTCCGACTCGGCGTAGTCGTCGATGCTCTCGAGCACCGTCTGAAAGTCGCGGCCGAGCTTGCCGAGGCTGGCGAGCAGGGGGTGGCCCTCGTCGTAGTGGAGATCGTCGTCGGTCAGCTCCGTCTCGCCGGACAGGCGCGCCCGCTCCCGGAGCTGATCGCGCCTCGAGCGGATGTGCGCCCAGTACTCCTCGGAGGGGCTCGGCAGGAAGAGGTGCACGTCGATGCGGCGCGAGAGCTCGACGAACAAGCGAAGGTAGCGGGGAGGCAGAGCGCTGATCCCGAAGAGGCAGATCCTCCGCGGCATCCCCTCGACGGGGCCCTGTGCGCGCCGCAACGCTCGGCAGAACGCCTCGGAGCGTTGCGCGACGTGCACGAGCCGGTCGCGCGAGACGAGCGCGCGCCACAGGAGCGGCTGCCACCTCTGGTCGGGGGGAAGGTCGCCGTCCTCGCCGCGCTCCCACCGGCAGACCATGGCGGGGCGGTAGACGACGTACTGATCGAAGACCTGCGCGATGCGCTCGGCGAGCTGCACGCGGCGCACGGTCGCCTCGTCGCCGTCCAGGTAGCGGGCGACGGATGCGAAGTCGGGCTCCCGCGACAGCTCCGGAAGGAGCGCGGCGATGGACCATGCCGCGTCCTCGGGCGACCAGCGCCGCGTGCCCTCCGGCTCGGCTCCCAGCACGGCCTCGAAGGCCTCGTCGATCAGGGCCCTCGGGAACGGGAACCGGGGGTTCGCCCACACCCCGAGGCGCTCGGCGAGCTGCATGGAAAGCCAGCGCTCCATTCCGCGGCCCTGGACCACGATGGGCTCGGGCTCGAGGGGCCCGCCGGCCGGGACGCGGACCACCTCGGCCAGGGCCTCGACGAGCTGCTCCATCCGGTTGCTGCGGTGGACGTGCATGGGCGGCGCCGATATTACAGGACGCGACCCCGCCCGGCGGTCTGACGGCCGGCGCCTCCCCCATTTGGGTGATGTCCGCGCCTGGTGAGAGGGACTACCCTAGGCAGCAGCGACGGAGAGCGGCGGTACGGTCATCGAGGGGGCACGGCAGCCCTGGCCGGTAGCCGTGGAGCAAATTCCTGCTCGGATCGACCGCCGATCTCCGTTGCTTTTTCGACTCCGCAGTTGCATTGGGGACAGGTCCCAATGCAACTGGGCTTTGTTGTCTGCACAGTTTCGGCGCCTTCGCGCCGAAACTGCGCACCCCACCGCCTTCGGCGGCGGGGCCCGCGAGGGAGGACCCTCGCGCTCCCCTCGGCGCCGGGCGCGCCTTCGGCGCGCGGTTGCATTGGGGACAGGTCCCAATGCAACTCGCTGAGTGATCGTTGGGGACAGGACCGAATGATCACTCGGCGGGGCCTCATGCGGCGCAGACGAAGTCGCTCGACTCCTCGAAGCCCGCCCGCAGGAGGTGCGTGCGGATGAGGGCGCGGGCGCCCCGGGTGCCCACGGCGACGACGATCAGCTCGCGGCCGGGCTCGAGGGACTCGGGGCTGGCGATCGGGGCGCCGCGGGCCTCGCGTCCCACCTTGAGGGGATCGATGTCGACGAAGCGGGCGGCGTGGACGCCGTGGGGCTCGAGGGCGCGGGCGAGGCGGCGGCCGGTCGGGCCCGCGCCCCAGATCGTCACCGGCAGGCCGCGCCCCGCGAGCCACGGCGCGAGGAACGCGGCCTTGAGCTCGCGGATGCGCTCGGGCGCGGCCCGCGGGTGGACCCGCGTCATCCGGCCCGTCGAGTGCCGCCAGCGCAACAGCACCTCGGGCACCTTCGCGAGCCGCCACCCGGCCGACCACAGCCGCAGCCACAGATCGTAGTCCTCCCACCACCCGGTGTCCCGATACCCGCCGACCGCCTCGAACGCCTCGCGCCGGATGAGCGTGCTCGGGTGGCAGAGCGGCGACTCCACGAAGATGTCGCGCGCGTGCTCCTCGGGCGTGACGAGCCCGTTCTGCCACTCGACGTAGCGCCGGAGCCCCTCGCCCACTTCGCCCTCCCCGGAGCCGAAGGCCTCGACCCGCGTCCCGACCGCGCCGAGCCGCGCGTCCTCCCCGAGCAGCTCGACCTGCCGCGCCAGCCGGCCGGGCAGGCACACGTCGTCGGCGTCCATGCGCCCGAGCAGGACCCCGCGCGCCCGGCTCGCCGCGAGCACGAGCGCGGCCACGATCCCGCGCCGCCCCTCCTCGGTCCGGAGCCCCACCACCCGCGGGTCTCGCGCAGCCCGGCTCTCCACGATCGCCGAGCCCCCGTCCGCCGAGCCGTCGTCCACCGCGAGGACCTCGAACCGCGGCCCCTCCTGGGCGAGCAGGCTGTCGAGCGCCTCGGCCAGCGTCGGGGCGGCGTCCCTGAACGGCAGGAGCACCGAGACGGTCGGGTCCACGGCCGGGTGGGTAGCAGTCACCGCGACGTGCGCCAACCCACGGGTGGGATTCACGCCTACCCGGTTTCGAGGTATAGAGGCCCTTGGCCCCGCCCCGGGAAACCCGTAGCTTCGAGCCAGAGCCTTGTCCTTGCACCACCGACTCACGCGCCGCGCCTTCGCGCCGCTCGCCCTTTCCCTGCTCCTGTGTTCCGCTTGCGGCGACGACGGCGGCCGCACGACCGACGCGGACGCCGGCTTCGACGCCGGGATGATCGTGGTCGACGCCGGCTTCGACGCGGGGCCGCCCGAGCCGAGCGAGCTGTTCGGCCCCTGCGTGACCGACGAGCAGTGCCCGGGCGATGGCGCCTTCTGCCGCAAGCCCGAGGACGGCTGGCCCGGCGGCTACTGCACGCTGCCCTGCGCCGACCGCGGCCCGTGCGACGACGGCTTCCGCTTCAACCACTGCCTCGAGCAGGCCGACGGAAGCGGCATGTTCTGCGAGCAGCGCTGCCTGAACGGCGCGGACTGCCGCGACGGCTACACCTGCGTCGGCGACTTCGGCGGCGGCGCCGGCATGTGCGTCGGCCTTTGCGACGAGGACGCCGACTGCGAGCCCGGCGGGGAGTGCAACGAGTGGGCGTCCACGTGCGTCGCCGCAGGCGAATCGCCCACGACCGGCAGCGAGACCGGCGGGCCCTGCACCGACGACGACGGCTGCATGAGCGGCAATTGCATCCCGCCCTACGACCCCGGCTTCAGCGGCTGGGCCAACGGCTACTGCATCTCCGGATGCATCCTGCCCATGGGCTACAACACCAACACGTTCTTCTCCGGCGACGCGCTCCCGCAGGGGACGTGTGCGGGAGACGCGGTGTGCTTCCCGAACGGCTCCTACACGCGCGGCGACCTCGGCGTGTGCCTCGCCGGGTGCACGACCGACGCCGACTGCCGGGCCGACGAGGCGTACTACTGCCTGAAGGACATCGACCTGCCGAGCGGGGACACGTCGCACTACACGAGGGGCGTGTGCCTGCCGATGAGCTGCCAGAGCGATCCGTGTCCGTCCGGCTTCAGCTGCCGGACGCTCCCGACCTCGAGCGGCACGATCTACCGGTGCGAGCCCACCGGGTGAGCGCCCAGAGGGGTTTGTCATGACGCGTCTCTACTGGAATGTTTGCTCTTCCCTGGTGTTCTTCGCGCTCGCGGCCTGTGGCGGCGACGACCGCACGGGCGGCGGCACCGACGCGGGCACCGGCGGTGACGTGGACTCGGGCACGGGCGGCGGCACCGACGGCGGCGCGGTGGACGCGCCGGTCGACACCTGCACGGCGCCGGAGGGCCCCTACGGCACGAGCACGGGCCGGGTCCTCGAGCCGTTCACCCTGCAGCAGTGCGACGGCACCGACTACTCGTTCTACAACCAGGACTGGTGCGACTCGACGCTCACGGTGATCAGCATCGCGGCCGGCTGGTGCGGCCCCTGCATCGTCGAGAGCAGCCAGCTCACCGAGCGCGTCACCGAGGCCTACCGGGACCAGGGCGTTCGCGTGATCCAGATCCTCGTCCAGGACGAGGATTTCCGCGCCCCGACCCTGAGCTACTGCGAGGGCTGGGTGGACCGGTTCGGCCTCACGAACATCGAGCTCATCGACCCCGACCAGATCACGCAGATCTACTTCCCGGGCAACTCGCTGCCCTCGACGATCATCGTCGACTCGGAGGGCGTCATTCGCTTCCGTGAGAACGGCGCGAGCGAAGGCCTGGTCAGCCTGACCAGCAAGCTCGACGAGCTGCTCGCGGAGATGTGACCCGCGCACGAGCCCTCCTCGCGGTGCTCGCCGTCGCCCTCGCGCCCCACGCCGCACGGGCGCAGGACGACGCGTGGCTCGACGCGCTCGAGGAGGAGGTCGAGGCCGAGGGAGAGCCCGAGGGAGCGTCCGGGGCCGCGCCGGAGGACGATGCCGCCGGGGACGACGACTGGCTCGAGGCGCTCGAGGAGGACGTGGCCTCGGAGGACGCCCCCGAAGAGGACGAGCCCCTCGTGCTCCCCCTCATGGGCGAGACCACCTTCTCGCTCACCAACACCACCGTCCTCGAGTACCGGCGCAACCCGGCGGAGAGCGAGGGCGGCTTCGCGTTCGTGCTCACGGACAAGCTCGACCTCGCGGCCCAGGGCGAGGACGTGCGCGTCGCCGCCCGCGTCGACACCTTCGCCCCCTTCCGGGACGCGCAGTGCGAGACCGACACCCACTCGCTCTGCAGCCTCGAGTACGACCTCCGGGTCCCCGAGCGCGTGAGCCTCCTCTGGGAGCCGGGCGACTTCTCGGTCGAGGTCGGCGACAGCTACGCCGTCTTCGGGCGCGGCCTCGCGCTCAGCCTCCGCAAGGTGGACCTCCTCGGCATCGATACGAGCGTGCGCGGCGGCCACGTGCAGTACGAGGGCGGGCGGGTGCGCCTCGCGCTCCTCGGCGGGCTCGCCAACCCGCAGAACCTCGATCCCATCAGCCTCCAGGTATTCGACGATCCGGACGACGTCATCGCGGGCGCCTCGGCCGGCGTTCGGCTCGGCGCGAACGAGGAGCTCGAGCTCGGCGTGCACGGCACCCGCGTCTGGTTCGAGGAGAACGAGGCGAGCGGCGTGGAGGTGACGGGGACCGTGGTCGGCTGGCGGGCCGGCGCCCCGTCGCTCTTCGACGGTCGCCTCGCGCTGTACGCGGAGGCCAACGCCATGGTCCGCGAGGGTCCGCTCCGCTGCGCCGAAGAGCGCTGCTTCGGCCGGGCGGTCTACGGCTCGGCGCAGGTGAACGCGGGCGACCTCTCGGTGCTCCTCGAGTGGAAGGACTACTCGGACTACCTGCTCGCGCCGAGCAACTCGACGGCGAACGAGCCGTGGCGCGTCTACTCGGACGTGCCGTCGCTCGACCGTGACACCGAGCGCTTCCGCGGCGTCCACAACTCCCGCGGAGGCGCGGTCCAGGTGGCCTATGCGTTTCCGGAGAGCCCGTGGAGCGTGGCGGCGAACGGCATCTTCTACGGTCACGAGGACGAGGACCTCCGGTTCGATCCCTGGGAGGGGGTCCTCGTGACGCACGGCTACGCGGTCCTTCGCCGACAGAACGAGTCGGTCGATCAGGACGAGCTCGGCTGGACGCTCGATCTGTCCGGCGGCTACAGGCGCGAGACGCACCTGCGGGCCATCGACTTCCTGGAGGTGGAGGAGGGCGACCTCGACTGGCGCGTCGTGCACTTCGAGGTCGACGCCACCCTCGGCAAGGGCGACCACTCCTTCGAGCTCGTCGCCGAGCACCGGATGGAGCGCCGGCTCCTTTTCGATTACATCGACTACGTGCGAGGCGGCGTCACGCTCACCTGGTCCTACGCGGGCGCGCTCAGCGTGAGCCCCATCCTGCGCTGGGACACCGAGAAGAAGAGCCTCGTCGAGGAGCGCTCCCTCGGCGCGTTCTACGCGGGCGGCGAGGTGCGCTGGCAGTTCCTCGAGGGCAGCCACGTCCGCGTCTTCGGCGGCCAGACCCCGGGCGGCCGCCTCTGCTCGGGCGGCATCTGCCGCGACGTCCCCCCCTTCGAGGGCGTCCTCGGCGAGGTCGTCCTGCGGCTGTGAGACGGGCGGCCCGGGCGGCGGTCCGCGACGAGGACTGCTGGCGTTCGCTCGACTGCGTGGTCGAGCGGCGGTGCTCGCTGGGCGACCACGTCTGCGTGGCCGCCTCGGACGCCGACTGCTCGAGCTCCCTCGGCTGCCAGGTCGGCCGCTGCGTCCGACAGAGCCTGCCCCTCGGCTCGGGCGGATGGTGCACCGCCCCCGGCCGGCCGCCGCCCCAGTCCTGCGCCTTCGACGGGTTCGGAGCCGACCGCTGCGCGCAGACGGGCGAGTGCCTGATGAGCGACGACGGCGTCTGCGAGACCCTCGCGTCCCACGGCCGCCGCTCACCGCTCCTCGAGGACGCCCGCCGCCGGATCCGCGAAGCGCCGCCCCTCGAGCGCCCCGTCTCGAAGCGCTGAGCCGACGGGCGTGAGCGGGCGTCGCCTCCGCCCGGCGAGCACGCGCTCACTCGCCGCACCGATCGGGCCGCGGCGGGGCGCAGAAGGGCGTCGCCCCGCTCGGGCAATAGGGCGCCCAGGGGACCTCGGCGTCCGGCACCTCGGAGCCGCGGCAGATGGGAGGATCGTACCCGGCCGCGGCGTCGCACGAGATGCTGCAGTAGGGCAAGAGCCGCCCGCCGTCGGGCCAATACCTCACCGGACACACGGCGATCTCGCCGCACACGATCGGCACGGCCCCGTCCAAGGTGTCCGCGTCGGGCGAATGTGTCTGGGTGCAGGACGAGATCGACGCGGCCGCGGCGGTCAGGACGAGAAGCCGCCGGACCATCGAGGCGGGCGCTTTCGTGCCTTCGTCTCCAGGCATGCGCCGCTTGAGAACCCGAGCGAGGTAGGACGAGGGGGGATCACCCCCGCTCTGCGAGCACGCGCTCACTCGCCGCACCGATCGGGCCGCGGCGGGGCGCAGAAGGGCGTCGCCCCGCTCGGGCAGTAGGGCGCCCAGGGTACCTCCGCGTCTGGCACCTCGGAGCCGAGGCAGATGGGACCATCGTACCCGGCCGCGGCGTCGCACGAGATGCTGCAGTAGGGCAAGAGCCGCCCGCCGTCGCTGAAAGGCCAGCAGTATATGATCTCACCGCAGCGTACTTCGATGCCGCCGTCCTCGATGCCGCTATCCGCTGCCCTTTCGTGAGCGCTCCCACACCCGGCCAGGGCCAGGAGCGCGGCAGCGAGGCCGAGCCTCCGCACGCTTCCCCCTCCTTGCTTAGCCTTCCGCCTCGACCATCTTGGATCATCGTGGTGGTGTCAACCTACCGCTCGGTCAACGAGCCCACGAGGCGCGGCTGGGCGCGTTCGCGATGCGTGCTCCCTTCCCGTGAATCTCCGACGTGCTACCGTCGTCCACGTGTCGATGCGACGACGGGTCTTCGCGGGGGTGACGTTCGTTCTGGCGGCCGCGCTGGTCGCCACGGGATCGCTCGGGTTTCCGGGTGTCGGCCACGCCCGCGAGGGCGAGCGGCCGGCGGCCTTCACGCTCCCCGCCGTCCCCGGCGGGCCGACCTCGGGGCGGTTCCGGCTCGAGGACCACCTCGGCGAGAAGCCCATCGTGATCCTGTTCTGGGCGACCTGGTGCGCCCCGTGCCGGCAGGAGCTGCCGCTCTACCAGCAGCTCTACCAGCGCTACGAGGACGACGGGCTCGTCGTCGTCGCCGTCAGCATGGACGGCTCGAACACCCTGTCCGGCGCCGGCCCCATGGCGCGCCGCCTCGGCCTGACCTTCCCGGTGGTGAGCGATCTCGACACCGCCGTGACGAGCCGCCTCAACCCGCGCCGCGCCGCGCCCTTCAGCATCTGGATCGACCGCCGCGGGCGCATCGTGCGCGAGCAGGAGGGCTTCTCGCTCTCCGAGCGCGAGGAGATCGCGCGGGGCGTCATCCGGCTGGTGCGCTCCGGCCGGTAGGCTGGCGCTCGGTCAGCGCTTGATCCGGCGGGCGGCGAGCATAGGGGCCCCGGCGCGCGGGCGAGAGCCGCGCATCACCCAAGGGAGAGCCCATCATGACCGTCGCCAAGGTGACCGAGATCACGGCCGAGTCCACGAAGAGCTTCGAGGACGCCATCCAGCAGGGCATCAGCCGCGCCGCCTCCACGCTCGAGGACGTGCGCGGCGCGTGGGTCAAGGAGCAGAAGGTGCGCGTCGAAGGCGGGAAGGTCGTCGGCTACCGCGTGGACATGAAGGTGACCTTCATCCTCCGCGACAAGTAAGAGCGCCGTGAGGCTCAGGCGGCTTCGCGCGGCGGCGTCTTGCGGCCGGTGGGGTCGCGGCTCGTGATGACCTCGACGCAGTAGGAGTAGTCGGGGCGGGTGCCGTCCCAGCGGCACAGCCCCGTCTGGTCGTCGATGACGAGGCCGGCGTCGGCGTGCGACTGCACGAGACGCTCGGGGGGGTGGTAGGGGACGGACCTCGGTTTCTCGGTTCTCTGTGCCGGAAAATGCCGTGGTTACGCGGAGCGAAACCGAGAAACCGAGGTCCGTCCCCTAGGCGGTCCTTGCGGCCGACGTCGAGCGGGCGGCCGTTCGCGTTCACGACCGCAGTTACGAGGCCGGCGTCGCAGGCCAGGCGCCGGAGCGCTTCCGCGGAGACGCGCGTACCGTCGTCGAGCGTGACCTGGTGAGCTTTGTCGATGAGGGCGCTCGGCGTGAGCGCGATGACGATCTGCCGCCGCTCCGCCGCGGCGCGCGAGGCGGGCGGGGCGTCGCTCGCGACGTACGCCTCGGCGATCTCGAGGAGCGCGTCGACCCGGCCTGGCCACCGGGGGCGTCCGGCGGGCGTTGCCGCGGAAACGTCTCCGTTGCCCGAGGCGGAGTCGCCCGCAGGCGTCGCCGCGGAAACGTCTCCGGTGCCCGCAGCGGAGTCGCCGGCGGGCGTCGCCGCGGAAACGTCTCCGGCCGCGGGGCGCTCCGAGCCGCACGGGTTCGCCGGTGCGATCAATCACGCTAGGTCGCCGTGCCCAGGGAGCCGCCTGCCGGTCATGCCGGCCACGGCGCGGCCCTCACTCGCAGCGGCCGCGGAGGAGGTTGCACTCGAAGGGGGCGGGGCACGCCTCGCCCTCGCCGCACCGCAGCCGCTCGCACATCCCCGTCTCGGAGTTGCAGGTGTAGGGTGGGTTGCAGCCGTTGACGTTGCAGCCCTCGACGCCCCAGGCCGCGCCGGCGGCGACGGCGGTGACCGCGGCCTCGGGCGCGCCCCCGGTCGACGTGCACCGGTCGCGCTCGAGCGGATCGCTCGAGGGGTGGCACTGCATCCCGCTCGTGCAGCCCGCGAGCAGGACCGCGCAGCCCATCAGGATCCCGGCGAGCCAGCCGTCCATGGGGAGAGGTTCGGCGCCGCGCGCGGTTCCGTCAAGGACAGTCGGTGCCCTCCGCGGGCACCTCCGGCACCTCGCCCCGCGCGAGGCTCGCGAGGAAGCAGCGGTACTGCCGCTTCGGACCGTCGGTCTGGAAGACCACCTCGTGCCCGTCCTCGATCGGGCCCTCGGCGTGCTGCGTCACGACCGCGGTCGTCCGAGCGCCGTCCGGCCCCTCCGCGTTGGCCCGCGCGGGCAGCTCGATCGCCCGCCCGCCGACGAGCGGCAGGTGCTCCCGAAGGGGCGCGAAGCGCTCGATTCGCGCGTCGCCCTCGTCGAGCGCCGGGCCGGCGAGGTCGAGCCCGAACGAGAGGCTGGTCGCGTTCGCGATCGGCGGCAGGATGTACGTGTCGACGATGCCCTGCATCATGAGCACGTGGCGCGGCCGGTCCTCCGGCTCGCGCACGATGCGGCGACCGTACGCCGGCGGATCGGCGCTCTCGCCCGCCCACTGGAGGAGCGCGAGCACCGGGTCGTGCTCGTGGAGCCGCCAGCGGCCCGCGACCCCGAGCAGCGCCTCGGCCACCGGCCGCACCGGGAGCGGGCTCTCCTTGTAGACGACGTTCTCGATCCAGCTTCCGCCCGCGCCGCTCAAGAGCGCCGCCCGGAACCGCGGCTCGAACGCGAGCGAGAGCGGCGCGATCGTCGCGCCCATGCTGTGCCCCATGAGCACGAGCGTCTCGCCGTCGAAGCGCGTCTCGGCCGCGGCCCCCGGGCAGTCGCTCGTGTCGACGACGAGCTCGAGCGCGAGGTGCGCTGCCAGCACGAGCTCGAGCGCCGACTGGCGGATGTTGTCGCGCATGGCGAGCGGGTTGTCCACGTTGAAGATCAGCAGATGCTCGTCGCGCCCGGTGACGTTCCGGGTGCCCCCGTGCGGCCCGTCGATGCTGATCCCCGCGAACCCGACACGGGCGAATTCCCGAGCCGGTCCGCTCCCCGGCTCCACCGGCTCGCTGCCGGGCGTGTCGCGCAACCCGCGGTCGACGAGCGGGCGGTCGCCGCCGCCGCCCGTCCGGCTGAAGACGACCGTCGGGTAGCCCGCCGCCGGCATCGCGTTCCGCGGGACCGTGAGGACGATGCGCGCGCGCTCGGTCCCTTGGAGCGCCGGCGCGCCGTCGTCCCCGAGCATCCACCCGCCCCCGCTCCCGTCGAAGGGCGGCTCGCCCGCCTGGTAGACGGGCATGGGCAGGGCGCTCTCGTAGACACAGAAGTCGTCGAAGAGCTCGGTCTGCGCCGGGGCCGCCTCGAGCTCCGGGAGCGGCGCCGAGAGGGCCGCCTCCACCGCGCGTGCGAAGCCCGCCGTCGGGTCCTCGGTGCGGAACACCGCGAGCGCCGCGACGTCCTCGAGCGGAACCCCCGACGACTCGAGCTCACCGAGGGCCGCCTGGTACTCCGCGAAGGCCGGCTCCGCCAGTGCGTCCGGGCGACGGCCGTCGACCAGCTCCCGCGTCTCGGCCGAGGCGACGATCTCGCGCCCGCCCGCGTCCCGGAGCGCGCGCAGCACGACGGCCGCGTAGCGTGTGCCGGGCCGGAGCGGCGCCCCTTGCAGCGGGAGGACCGAGAGGAGGTGATCGGCGCCGAAGGGCCCGCCGTCGTCGTGGAACCGCATCTCGACCGGGTGGCGCGCGAGGTGATCGGGCGAGCCCGGCTCGACGTTCAGCACGAACACCGGCGCGTCCGCGGCGAGCGAGTCCGCGTAGGAGCGCTCGACGGGCGCGAGCGGGCCGTCGAAGGCGAAGTAGATCGTGCTCGTCGTGCCGAAGCCCCGGGCGTCCGACTCCAGGATCGACAGGAGCGTCTCGACGAAGCCGGCGCGCGTGGGGTTCGGAAACCCGCCCACGTCCACGTGCCCGTCGGCGAGGCGCCGCGACTCCGAGGGGAAGGGCGCCGCGAAGAAGCCGTCCGTCCGGGTGTAGTCCGTCCGGCACCGCGTCCGCGCCGGGCTCGCGCCGTCGCCGCAGCCGATGGCCACGAGCCCCACCAAGATCCACGCGCCGAGCCGCCCCATCCCCGCGAGGATGCCACATCGGCTACCCTCGCCCGATGCTGCGCCTGCCGCTCGCCCCCGCGCTCCTCGCCCTCGCGCTCCCCGCCGTCGCGGTTCCGGCCCGCGCCGACCACGGTGACAACTCCCTCGGCGTCAACACGCACGTCCCGGGGAACGACCTCCTCGACATGTGCGTGGATCTCGGGACTCCCTGGATCCGCGTCGACGCCAACTGGTGGGTGATGAACCCGTCCGACGGTGTGTTCGACTGGACCGAGATGGACCGGGTCGTCGACCAGGCGTCGAGCCGCGGGCTGAGCGTCTATATGACCCTGGCCTACACGCCCGCGTGGGTGCCGAAGGTGAGCCGCTCGCGCGACGACTCCTACACCGGCAACGACGAGCCGCTCGGGAGCGCCGAGTGGGTCGCGTTCGTCGAGGCGGCGGTCACCCGCTACCGCGCGCGCGGAGTCACGCACTTCGGGATCTGGAACGAGGCCAACCTCGACGGGTTCTGGGAGGAGGAGGCGGGCGCCGACGCGTGGATCGACAAGATCCTCGTCCCGGGCGCCGACGCGGTCCGGCGCGTGTGCGCCGACTGCCTGGTGCTCGGCCCCGAGATGGCGCACGTCGGCGACTACGACGTCTTCATGGACCGCGTCCTCGAGCGCGCCATCGGCTCCTTCGACATCATCGCCCACCACATCTACCAGGGGTGGCCCGAGACGGGGACGACGCTCTTCGACGGGGACAACTTCTTGCAGGCGCTCGAGATGCGGCGCTTCACCTTCACGCGCATCAGCCTGCGCGAGCTCCTCGACGAGCACGGCTGGACCGGCGAGGTGTGGATCACCGAGACGGGAGACCGGGCGACGCCGCCCGGGGACGCGGGCGCCGAGGACGACCAGGCGACGTACGTGCGACGCGTGATGGAGGAGCAGCTCGCGCGCGCCTGGTGGACGAACACCTTCTTCTACGAGATCACCGACTGCGGCGTCGACGACTCGAGCTGCCCGATCGACGGCTACGGGATCACCCGCGGGACCCGGGCGCTCCCGCGCACGTTCCCCGGCGACTACCGGCTCAAGCCGGCGTATCTCACCATCCGCGGCTTCGTCGACGACCACCCCGAGATCACCACCGAGGCGCCGGCCGCCGAGTGCGGGGACGGCATGGACAACGACGGAGACGGGCGAGTCGACTCGGCCGACCGCGGATGCACCGGCGGCACCGACGACGACGAGTCGGACGACCCGCCGCGGCGCACGCTCGAGGCGCTCCCCGCGCCGCCCGCGGGGATCGCCGTGGACGGCGACCTCACCGAGTGGGGGACCGCTTCGATCGTGCTGCTCGGGAACGAGGACTGGCGCGGCCCCTCGCCGTGGGGCGGCGCCTCCGACGCGTTCGCGCGGGCGATGGCCCGCTGGGCCGACGGCGTCCTGTACCTCGGCGTCGAGGTGGTGGACGACGCGCACGTGAACGACGACGAGGCGAGCCTCCTCTGGCAGTCCGACAGCGTGCAGCTCGCCTTCGACGTCGCCCGGAACCACGGCGACGCCTACGACGCGACGGACGACCACGAGATCAACGTGGCTCTGTCCGAGGGGGAGACGCGGGCGTTCCGCTTCCACGGTCCGGCCGGGGCCACCGACGGATGGGAGATCGCCGTCGCGCGCGCCGGGACGACCACGACGTACGAGATGCGCCTGCCCGAAGCGGTGCTCGCGCCGGCCGACCTCGGCGAAGGCACGGTCCTCGGCTTCTCGTTCCTCGCCAACGACGAC
>JBDIVX010000155.1:0-17739 GCA_039794305.1 Candidatus Neutrinellum sp. | reverse complement strand
GCAGCTCCGGCGGGAGAACGCTCTGTCGCGGCGTGCGCTCCGGCGCCGCCGGAACTTCCGAGGTGTGATGATCCGTCATCGGGCGACTCCCCTCGAGAGCTGAGGCGCAGCAGGCGCCCTCGCCAGCTTACATGCTCCCACGCCGCCCGCACGCGCCGAGTGAGGAACGTCACGAGCGGCATCACGCAGTGCGTCAACCTCTCAGTCAGAGAGGGTCGACCCGCCCGCGTCGCAACTCACGCGCGCGACGGCCACGGACCAACCCGCGCCGTCCGAACGCGCGAACGCGACGAGGTAGCCGTCACCCGAGCGGGTGACGTCCGCGGCCCCGCCCGTCTCGGCGATGCGGAGCGGCGCGCCGACGCGGTCGCCCGCGCCGTCGCGCAGCTCGAGGAGCAGGCCGTGGGCGCCCCGCCGGAGCGAGGCGGTCCGACGCGTCTCGAAGGGATACGGCACGCCGGCTCCGGCCTCGACGCCATGAACGTGGTCGAGCGTGCCGTCCGGGCGCAGCCGAAGGCTCTGTGGGCGTGAGAATTCGAACGCCGCGATCGCGTGCAGCGCGTCGTCCCGCCACTCGAACGACTCGAGCACCAGCGCGTGGTGCAGCGGCTCCACCTCGTGCTCACCCGTGTGCGTGGTCAGGAACACGTCGCTGTCCGTCGCCTCGGTCGCCCCCGCGCGCCACGCCACCGCCCAGCGCCCGCCCTCGGCGGCGAGCCCCAGGATCTCGACACGGCGGCCTGCCGGATCGTGCGCTTCGCCGAGCCGGGTGGTCGTGACGCGCAGCCCGTCCTCGACGACGGCGATGCGGTCGAGCGACGGCGACGCGGCGACGTGGCTGCGCGCGATCAGCACCGCGTCCTCGGTCGCGCGCACGCGCCGCGTCACGAGCGGCTCGTCGATCGCGATCTCGGCGGGCTCGCCCACGGCGGAGCCCGCGCCCGACAGGAGCTGCGCGACGAGGCACGGCCCCGCCTCGCACCGCCCCTGCGCCACCGCCACGACCCGCTCGCCCACTGCCCGGAGCGCGAAGAGCCCCCGCGCGGCTCTCATCGGCACCCGCCTCACCGCCGCCCCTTCGCCGACACCCACGACCACCAGCGTCCCCTCGCCCTCCGGCACGACCACGAGCCCCGAAACCACGGCCACCGCCGCCGGCTCCTCAGCCCCCCCGACCACCGCACGCGCCTCCCCCACCCGACACGCACTTGCATCGGGACCTGTCCCCCCTGCAACTCCACTTGCATTGGGGACAGGTCCCGATGCAACTGGACTTGCATTGGGGACAGGTCCCGATGCAACTGGCGTCTCGGGGGCAGGGTCGCAGGCGGCGGCGAGGAGCAGCGCGAGGGCGAGCGCCGGCCTCACAGCGCGTCGCAGCGGGAGTCGTGGTAGCCGAGCTGCTGGAGCTGACGGCACAGCTCGGCGTCGATCTGGGAGTCCTGCTGCGGGAGGACCTGGGCCGGCCGTCCCCTTCCGCCGGTGAGCCACGCGGTGCGGTCGCTGGCTCCGAGGAACTGACCGAGCAGGATGCGCGTGTAGCGAAGCGCGACCGGGTTCGCGTTCGAGCGGTCGAGCTGCCGCTCCTCGCCCGGATCCTCCTCGAGGTCGAACATCGTCCAGGTCAGGTTGCCGCGCAGGATGAGCTTCCAGCGGCCGGCGCGGATGACGCGGCGGTCGTCGAGGAAGTCGCTGAAGGCGACCGGCGGCCCGGGCGGCGCCGCGCCGTGCAGGTGCCCGACCAGGCTCCGCCCCTCGAAGACGTCCGGCACGTCGACGCCCGTGGCCTCGAGCACCGTCGGCGCGATGTCCATCGTGCTCACGACGTCCGGGATGCGCACGCCGGCGCTCCCGGCCGCCTTCCAGCGGACGACGAGGGGGACGTGCAACAGCTCCTGGTACACCGAGTGGCCGTGGCCCCACGAGCCGTGCTCGTCGAACTCCTCCCCATGATCCGACGTGATCACGAAGACCGTGTCGTCGTACAGCCCGAGCTCGCGCAGCTTCTCGAGGAACACGCCGAGCTCCCGGTCGTGGTAGCTGATCTCGCCGTCGTGCAAGGCCGCGAGCCGCGCCGCGTCGGCCGCGCTGAAGGTGAGCCTCCCGACCTTCGCGTCGCCGAGCTGGTTGCCCGTCATGCGGTTGCGGACGATGCCCGTATACGCCTCGGGGTTCGGATCGTACATCCGCAAGAGCTCGTCCGGCGGGTCGTAGGGGACGTGCGGATCGATCGTCTGGATGTAGACGAAGAAGCGTTGGTCCGCGTGCTCCTCGATCCAGCGCCCGGCCTCGCGGAACACGTTCTCCGCCTCGGTGCTCCGACCCTCGCGGATGTAGTTCGTGTAGTGGTGCCAGCCCTGCTTGAAGCCGAACCGGTCGGACACGTACCCGTTCGCGAGGAACGACGCCGTCTGGAACCCCGCCTCCTGGTACACCTCCCCGAGCGTGAGCGCGGCGGCCGGCAGGCTCGAGGAGTCCTGCTTCGTCCGGTGCGTCATCGGGAAGAGCGACGTGAGGATGCTCGCCACCGAGGGCTTGGTCCAGTTCTCCGGAGACTGCGGGTTCTCGAACAGGGTCGCGTCCTCGACGAACGAGTCGAACACGGGCGTGCGCACGCGGCTCTGCGCGTTGTAGGGGCGGAGCTTGCTCGCCCGGAGCGTGTCGATGGTCAGGACGACGACGTTGCGCGCCTGCGCGTCCGGGCGCGCCCGCTCGGGCAGCGGCACCACGAGCTGCGGCGCCGACACCGCGACCGCTCCTTCGCCGTCCCCCGCCTCGAGGTCGATGCGTACGACCTGCCCGGCCCACGGCTCGAGCGACAGCGCCCGGTCCACCCAGCGCCCGCCAGCCTCCGCCTCGAGCAGATCGGCGGGCTCCCCCGTCGCCGGCCGCACGCGCACCCGCACTCGCTTCGCGGGCGTCCCGAAGAGGCCGAGCGTGAGCTTCGCCCGCGCCGGCACCTCCGCGTACCAGCTCACCGTGGTCCCCGCCGGCAGCACGAGCGCGCGTCGCGAGTCCCCCTCCGGGCCGGCGTCGTCCCGGGTGAGCGAGGCGTACGACGGGGTCGCGACCTCGCCGGGCTCGGCGCCGCGGAGCAGGTGGATCGAGTCCATCTCGATCGACACCTGCTCGCTCCCGACGGTGCTCGTCCCGGTCGCGCGGAGCATGAGCTGGTTCTCGCCGACGCGTAGGTTCTCTGCGGGCACGGGCACGTCGTACGTCGACACGCCGTCCGACAACTCCACGGTGCGGAGCGTTTGGCCGTTCACGTAGAGGACGAGGTTCGGCGAGCCGACCTTCCGGAGGCGCATGCGGACCGTCAGCGCCTCGGCGCGGTCGGCGTGGAACCAGATGCTCCCGCCGTCGCCGAGCCGCGTGAAGGCGCGGTCGCCGGCGGTGCCGTCCGTGCCCCAGCCGTTCTGCCACGTGCCCATCGTGTACTTCATGCGCGCCGGCGTGCCGAAGTCGACGACGAGCCCGCCGTGATCGACGTCCGCGAGGTGCACGAGCGCGCCGAGGTCGAGGTGCGTGCGTCCGTTCCGCACCGCCTCTTCGAAGGCGCGCTCGGCGGGATCGACCTGGGCCTCTTCTGCGGGCGCCGCGCTCACCTCCTCGGCTCCCTCCGAGCCGCCGCTCGGCGCCGCCTCGTCGTCGTCTCCACACGCGCCCGCGACGAGCGCGAGCGACCCCACCATCCACGCGAATGCTCTCATGGTCGGCCCAGTGTAGGATGCGACCGCCATGCGTCGAGACCCGCTGCTGATCTCCACGATCTCCCTCGCAATTGCGGCGTGCGGCGCAGCGCCTGCGCCGGTGCCCGACGTCCCCGATCACGAGATCGCGCCCCCGCCGGAGCAGGCGGAGCCCCGCCTCGTGCCCGCCGACGTGGCGGTCGAGATGTACCCGAGCTGCACCGAGGGCACGCCCGAGCGCTGCGACGCGGTGGACCAGGATTGCGACGGGCAGATCGACGAGGGCTGCGGCTACGAGCCGGGGGCGCTCCAGGTCACGCTGGCCTGGAACAGCGACGCGGACGTCGACCTCCAGGTCACCGATCCCTCCGGCGCGACCCTGGGCCCCCGGCACGCCGAGGTCCCCTCCGGCGGCGTCCTCGATCGGCAGGCGCAGGGCGCGTGCGACGACGAGGCGCGCGACCGGATCGAGAACGCGCGCTGGGCCGACCCGCCGTCGGGCGTCTACGAGATCGGCGTGCGCTACGCGAGCGAGTGCGGGCGCGAGGTCGGCACGACGACGGGCACCGTGGCGGTCTCGGCGGGCGGCGCCGTGCTGGGCGTCTACAACGTCACCCTCGAGCCGGGCGCGGAGATCGCGGTCGCCGCCGTCGAGATCCCCTGATTCGGGCACATTGTTGGTCGACGGCTTGACAACTTTCCCGACTTGCGGGATTTGTGGCTCTCTTTGGGGACTAGCGGGAGGAGCAGGGCGATGGGGCGTGTGGGGGCGTGTGTGCTGCTGGTGGCGCCCTGAGCCGTCGCTCCAGTGGGCACGGCGCGGCCGGCATCGCCGCGGCGGTCTCCAACGGTCTCGGGGTGACGTGTTGGATGGAGGAGAGAGCTCGGAGGACGCGCAACGTCTGTCGCGTGCGCCGGGGATGGATGCCATCGTATTTGGAGGGAGATGTGATGCGTTTTTGTTTGTTCGTGGCAGTTGGGCTCGGGCTCGGGGCGTGTAGCTCGGTGAGGGACGACCGCGACGGTTCGGATGCGGGCGGCGGCGATGACGCGGGGACGACCGACGCCGGAGACTTCGACTCGGGCTCGGACGACGCGGGCTCGGACGACGCGGGCTCGGACGACGCGGGCTCGGACGACGCAGGGCCCACCGAGCCCGTGTGCGGCGACGGCACCGTCGAGGGCGACGAGGTCTGCGACGACGGCAACTCCGACGACGGCGACCTGTGCCCCGGCGACTGCACGCTCGCGCCCGTGAAGGTGGGCGCTGGATGGGCGCACGCCTGCGCGCTCCTGAGCGACGGTCGGGTGTTCTGCTGGGGCGACAACGCGCAGCAGGAGCTCGGCAACGGCGACGACAGCGGGACCGACAGCGACACCCCGGTCGAGGTGGAGGTGATCGACGACGCGATCGATCTCGCGGTGGGGCTCGACCACGGGTGCGTCGTGCGTGCCGGCGGCGAGATCTGGTGCTGGGGCTACAACAACCTCGGCCAGCTCGGGGACGACACCATCGTGTCGAGGGCCACCCCGGTCCAGGCGATGTTGCCCTCGGGCTTCGAGGCCGTCGAGGTCACGGCCGGCCGGCGCCACTCCTGCGCGCGCTCGGACGCGGGCGCGGTCGCGTGCTGGGGCTCGAACGAGTTCGGTCAGCTCGGCGTCCATCCCGACGATCTGGATCCGCTGAACTATGCGACGACGCCGCAGGAAGTGGCAGGGGTCACCGCAGAGGCACTCGCCACGGCTAACGGCACGACCTGCATCATCGATGCTGACGGCGACGTCTATTGCTGGGGCTACAACGCCAACGGCCAGCTCGGAACCGATTCCACCGCGGGGGTGCATTCCTTCACGCCGGTCCAGATCGCCGGTCTTCCCGCGGACGCGACGCTCCTCGGCATGGGCCACCAGCACCTGTGCGCCCGCGTCGGCGAGAGCCTCTACTGCTGGGGCTGGAACGACCACGGCCAGCTCGGCGACGGGACGACGACCTCTTCCGGAATCCCGGTCGAGACGGACCTGCCCGCGATCGACGCCGCCGGGGGCGGGAGCCACACCTGCATGATCCTGGAGCCGGCCCCCCACCAGCTCCGCTGCTGGGGCTTGAACGCCGACGGTGAGCTGGGCGACGCCACGACCGACACGCGCGCCGCTCCGGTCACCGTGGTGGAGCCCTCGGGCACGGGTGCCCTCACCGAGGGCAGCTCCATCGCGGGCGGGTTCCGGCACACCTGCGCCGTCGCCGACCACGTCCTCTACTGCTGGGGCCGCAACGACAGCGGCCAGCTCGGCAATGACGAGACGGGCGGCGACGCCTTCGGTCGTGACGTCCCCACGCCCGTCACCGTGACCTGGTGAGCCTGCGGCCGGCGGCGGGTCGAGCCCCGCCGCCGGCGCCGCGCCTCAGGAGCGGAGGTCGCGCACTTCGCCGAGCGGATCGACCGCGCGGTAGCGGCCGCGCTCGTCGCGGGCGACGCCGCTCAGCGCGACCTGTGGGTCGTGGGTGTAGAAGAGCCGCCCGTGCCGCGCGACCAGGTCCGCGAGCAGCGCCTCCTTCTCGTCCACGAGCAGCTCGGGGTAGCGGTCGTAGCCCATGGTGATCGGCAGGTGCACCCAGGCCGTCCCGGGGATCAGGTCGCCGGCGAACACGACCGGCCCGTCCGGCATGGCCACCTCGGTCAGCATGAGCCCGGGCGTGTGCCCGTGGCTTCGGTGGAACCGGTAGCCGTCTCCGAGCGTCTCGCTCCGGTCGCCCCCGACGACCTCGAGCCGGCCGCTCGCTTCGAGCAGGGCCGGTAGCTCCGGGATGTAGCTCGCCCGGTCGCGCGGGTGCGGGGCCTTGGCGCGCCCCCACGCCTCGCGGCCCACCACGAAGCGCGCCTTCGGGAACAGGAGCCGCGGCTCCCGTCCCTCCTCGTACGCCGCGAGCAGGCCACCCGCGTGATCGAAGTGGAGGTGCGAGAGCACGACCGCGTCGATCGCGTCGTGCGGGACGCCGGCCTCCTCGAGCGAGCGGAGCAGCACGTGCTCGGGCTCCACCACCCCGAACCGGTCCTTCCGCTTCGGCTCGAAGAACGCGCCGATCCCCGTCTCGAACAACACCGCGCGCTCGCCCTCGCGTACCAGCATCGCGCGGCAGGCGAGCGGGATCCGGTTGTGCTCGTCGGCCGGGATCCAGCGCGACCAGAGCGCCTTCGGCACGCTCCCGAACATGGCGCCGCCGTCGAGCCGCTGGGAGTTGCCGCGGATGGAGGTGATCGTACGCACGGTGGGACAGTGTGGCATGTGCGCCGCGACGGATCATCCTCTGCTGTCCACAGGCGGACGCATGTGCGACACTCCACTCATGCGCATTATCAGGCTGACGATGCTTCTCATGTTCGCTGCTGCGCTGCTTCTCCCCGCGACCGGCTGCATCGTGCACACGCACGATCGGCCTGGCGCCCGCCGCGCGCAGGTCCGGGACGGACAGGGCCATGGCAACCGCCACGACCGGGGCCGCCATCGCGGCCACCAGCGGGGCCGCGGCCACCAGCGCGGACACCACGACTGAGTGGAATCGACCCGCACACTCTTCCCCTCCCGGCCGAGGGGAGCTCCCCTGTGCCCCCTCCTACTGCTCGTCTCTCGCTCTGCTCGACGTCGCGCTCGTTCCGCTTGCCATTGCGCGCACGGCGGGAAGGGGGCGCGGCCGCTGGAGGTGCGGGTCCGATCGGGAAGAGCTTCTCTCAGTCCGACTCCCGCACGACCACGGCGCCGCGCATGTGGCCCATGCCGCAGGTGAACGCGAGCCGGCCGGCCTCTGCCAGCCTGAGCGTGACCTCGACCGGCTCGTTCAGCGGCAGCGGCCGGCGGATGTCGCGCGACGGAACCACGACCTCGGTCCCGCACCCGCGCTCGGACACGCGCGTGATCACGAGCGTGATCCGCTCCCCCTGCCGCGCCTCGACCGTCGAAGGGTGGAATCCGCGCTGATCCACCCGGATCGCGACCCGCCGCGGCGGATCGGCGACCGCCGCGGTCGGAGCGAGCACACCCACCGCGAGCGCCAGCACGGCGGCGAACCGAAGAACCCAGCAACGCATCCCGCCAGTATTACGCGCACTCCCTCCCACCGCCACTTGCATTGGGGACACGCCCGAATGCAAGTCCACCACTTGCATTGGGGACACGCCCGAATGCAAGTCCACCAATTTCGTCACCTCGCGGGTGTGGACGCCCTGCGATGTCCCCGTACCACGCTCACCCCTCGGAATCCGAACGCGCACCCGAGCATCGCGAGTGACGCGACGACCAGGCCGAGGTCGAGCCACACGCCGAGCCGGAGCGCGCCGAACAGACCGTAGAACAGACCGGCGATGCCGCTGCTCAGAGCCCACGCGCGCGAGCCGAGCCCGCCGGCGAGAAGGCCGAAGCCGAGGATCACGCCGAGCGTCGGACACGGGACGAGCCCGGTGGGCGCGCCGAAGAGGTAGGCCCAGGCCGGCGCGCCCGGCAGGAAGTGCGGATACACCCAGCCGTAGCCGATCGTCGCGGCGCCCACCGCCACGGCCCACGGTGGTCCCCGGGTCACCGGACCGTGCCGGAGCCGGAGCCCGTGGCTCACGAGGAGCACCGCGACGAGCAGGAACGCGAGCCCGTTGAACCAGTTGCGCGTGGTGACCGCGAGGACGCTCACCGAGAACGCGGGGAGCGCGAGGAGCACGCCCGCGAGCCTTCGCGGCGGTCGCCAGCCGGCCGCGACCCCCACCACCGCGAGCGCGATCACCACGTGCCACAACACCGCGATCAGGAAGAACCGGTCCGCGAGGAGGGTCAGGTTCGCCAGGATCTGGTCGGTCGAAGGCACCGCTCCCCCCCGATCTCGAGCAGGAACCGTGCCGGTCAGCGGCCGAAGGCCGCGTCGACGCAGGACGCGAGGGCCCCGCGCGCGACCCGCACGCTCGTCGCGAGCGCGAGCTGCGATCGGGCGCGTGTGAGGTTGTGCTCGGCCCGCGAGGCGAAGCGGTCGGGGCTCCACGCGAAGTAGCGCTCCTCGAGGGCGTCGGCGCAGAAGCGCGCCGCCAGCTCGAGCGCGATCGTCTCGACGCCCGGCGCGATCGACGAGATCTCGTCGCGCGTCGGCAAGTCGCCCGCGGCCTCGGCCCATCCCCGCACGGCGGCCTCGAAGAGATCGATCCGCACGGACGCGTCGAGCGCCTCCTCGCCCCCGGGGTTGCACCACGACCGGAGCGCGTCGCCCAGCTCGACCGCGAACGTGCCGTGCGCGAGCGTGTCGAGATCGACGAGCGCGACGGCGCGCGCGAGGTCGTCGTCGAAGAGCACGTTGGTGATCTTGGGATCGCCGTGGACGATCCGGCGGGGCAGGGCGCCGATCTCGGGCAGCTCCCGGCCGTGCGCGAGGATGTCCTCGGCGACGGGGGCGACGACGTCGAACATGCGGTGCTCCCGCTCACGCGCGAGGACATCGGCGAGGTGCCCCAGGTGCTTCGGTGTGTCGTGGGCGCCCGGCCGGCTGAACGCGAAGGCGTGCTCGAGGTCTGCGAGCGCGCGGTGGAAGCGGGCAAGCAACGCGCCGGCCTCACGGGCCATCTCGGGACCCGAGACCGTCTCGACCGTGCGCCCCTCGACGTAGCTCAGTATGCGCCAGGTGCCGTCCTCGGCGTCGAGCCAGAGCGTCCCGACGAGGGTCGGAACGGGCCGCGGAGTGACGAGGCCGCGCGCCTCGAGGTGCGCCGTCACCGCATCGATGTCCAGGTTCACCTCGGGCTCGAAGACCGGATGGAGCCGCTGCAGGACGCGCCGCACGCCGTCCCGTGCGACGAGGAACGTGCGGTTGATCAGGCCCGTCGAGATGAGCTCGGCGCGCGCGTCCCCGAGCCCCCAGGCTTCCAGCACCTGCCGCGGCGGACCGTCCATGGGCGGGAAGCTATCAGACAGCGCCAGGCGGCGGAGCGTGCTACCGACCGAAGTGTGACGGCGAAGAAGGCCCTAACCCTGCTCGCGGTCTTGGTGGCGGTCCAGGGGACGCTCCTCGCGCTTTACTTCGCCGTCGCCGAGCCGTCGCCCTCGCCGAGCCACGGCCTCGAGCTCGTGGCCGAAGACCGCCCCGAGCTCGCCTTCGTCTCGCCGGACGGATCGGAGCGGCGCCTGTCCGAGCTGCGCGGCCGTCCCGTCGTCCTCCACTTCTGGGCGACGTGGTGCCCGCCCTGCCGCGACGAGCTTCCGTCCCTCCTCGCCTGGGCAGAGCAGACGTCCATGGACGTCTACGCCGTGACCCTCGACCCGGAGTGGGGCCCGGTGCGCACCTTCATGGGGGGCACGCTGCCGCCTTGCGTCGTCCGCGCCGACAGCGAGGCCGTGACCCGCGCCTTCGGCACGCAGTCGCTCCCCGAGACCTGGGTGCTCGACGCCGACGGCGTCACACGGGCACGCTTGCGCGGCCCGGGTGACTGGTCGTCCGACGCGCTGCGGGACGCGGCGCGTGAGCTGGCGAGCTTGCGCTAGATCCTCGCAGTCGAGGCGCGGGGTGTGCGAGATCGTGCGGCTGTGGCGGCCGCCAGGGTCTGTCCGCCGATCTCGCCAGATCGGCCCACCCAAGTGCCCGGAATCCCGTCATCGCGGTCCGGCACGCAGGCTGCAGTGCCCCCGCCGTGCCGGAAGGCGTCCCCTCCGTTCCTCGGGGAAAGGGCTCCGGCGCCGCCCGGCAGCGCTCCCGCTGCCGTCGCGGCGCCACGGGAGTGGAGTCCGGGCTCGAGCCCTCGGAGGGGACCGCCCATGGCACACGCGGGGATGGCATGAACAGGCAGGAGAGGCCGCACAGGTGTCCGGGAGAAGGCGACGGTGGGAAGACCCTGGGGCTTCGGCCCGAATGGTAGCCCGGTCCCTTCGGGGAGAAGCGCGGACGGCTCGGGTGACGAGCCGGCGCGGAGGTGAGCGAAGGACGAGCCGAACGGAGCGAACGAAGAGAGCGCGAACGAGACGGCGCGCGAGACCCGCGCGAGCCGCCGACGCATCCGCTTGCCCGACCACCTGCAGGATCCCGGGCCCGCCCTCCGCGCCGGTCGCGCGCGGTGAGGCGCGGTGAGGCGCGGTGCGTCCGCCAGATCCTCGCGGCCGCTCGTGCTGGGCGACGGTGCAGGCGCGCAGCAGCCACGACGCAGTCAAACCGCAGCGCGCATGCCCACGAGCTCGATGACACCGCGGACGTCCACGACCATTCCCTCCGCGTCGTGGTCCACAGCCGCGCGGAACCGCCGCTCGAGCTCCTCCTGCTGGTCGGGTGTCAGCCACGCGTGCCTGTACATGTCCCTATAGGCCTGCCAGAGGCCGTCGACGTCGGTGCGCCGCCCCACCTCGACGTGCGTGCAGCGCACGTCGTCGAACCCCTCCGCGAACAGCTCCCGCAGTCCCTCCGCGTCGCGTGTCCGCAGATCGCCGATCGTCATCCCTGTGACGCTCATCTCCTCGGCAAGCGCACGGAACGTGTCGCCGTACACCTTTGCCACGCCGCCCTCCGTCTCGCGGCGGCCGACGACGAGACCGACGCGCCCGCCGGGAGCGAGCACTCGTGCGATCTCCGCCACCACCTCCTCGACCGACTCGAACAGCATGAACGACATGTGGCAGGTCACGAGATCGAACGACGCGTCCGCCCACGGCAGCGACTGCGCCCGCCCCAGGACCAGCTCCGCACCGGGCACCCGCACGCGAGCCAGGGCCAGCTCGTCCGGGCTCAGGTCGACCCCGAAGAGCGCGCTCCCCGGCGCCCGCGCGTGCACGTGCTCGAGCAGGACACCATCGCCACATGCCAGGTCGAGCACCCGTGGCGTGCTTCTCGCCGGGACGAGCTGCGATAGCCGCTCGTACGTGGACCGCCCGTCGTCGTCGCGCAGCGCCGCGAAGATCCGGGCCGTCCTGCCCGGCGCTGCGCGGTGTGCCTCGCGGAGGAAGTCCTCGATCTCGTTTCCCATCGCGCCTGGGAGTATCCACGGCACAGGCCCACGTCAAAGCCCGTCCAGGATCCGTCGCCCACGGCAATCTCGTGACCGGCGGGGATCGCGGCCTGCCCGCCGCGCGTCAGATGGCGAGGGCCATGGCCGCGCCGGCGGCGAGGAGCACGCCGACGGCGATCGCGATCCACCGCGCGACGGCCCGCCCGGGCTTCGCCGGCGGGCGCTCGTCCGAGGCGTCGAGGAACGCGCGCAAGAGCGCCCCGGCGTCGGGGAACCGATCGGCCGGCCGCTTCGCGAGCGCCTTCTGGACGACGGCGTCGAGCGCGTGCCGCCCCGCGAGCTCGCTCCGCGTCTCCCAGAGCCGGGGCGGCGTGTCGACGAGGTGGGCGCGGCGCAGAGCGGGCAGGCTCTCCTGCGTGAACGGGCGTCGCCCCGCGAGCAGCTCGAAGAGCAACACGCCCAACGAGTAGACGTCGCTTGACGCGGCGATCTCACCGCCGACGCCCTGCTCCGGAGGCATGTAGGCGGGTGTCCCGAACACCTCGCCCTCGTTCGTCAGCGACGCTTGCGGTCCCCACCTCTCGCCGTGCAGCTTCACCAGCCCGAAGTCGAGGATGCGGGTGCGCTCATCGGGCCCCGCGCCGGCGACGAACACGTTGCCCGCGCTCAGGTCGCGGTGGATCACGCCCTGTGCGTGCGCGAATGCGGCGGCCTCGAGGATCTGGAGACCGAGCGCGCACGCCCGCTCGACCGACAGGGGGCCTTCGGCGCGCAGGAGGTCTGCGAGGGTCCGGCCCTCGAGCAGCGCCATCGCGAGGTAGGGACCGCTCTCGGCGAGGCCGTGCCCGAGGACGGGCACGATGCCGGGGTGACGTAGCTGCCCGAGCGCGCGCGCCTCGCGGTCGAACCGCTCCCTCAGCCAGTCCACGTCCACGAGCCTCGCGTGCAGGACCTTGAGGGCCACCGGCCGATCCGTTGCGACCTCGATCGCGCGGTACACGGCGCCGACCGCGCCTTCGCCGACGCACGCGTCGATCCGGTACCGTCCGTCGAACACCTCACCGGGCTCGGGCATGACGTGCCAAAGGGTACACGAGCCGGCCAGTCCCCCGGTCCTCGGTCCGCTCGGCCGGGAAGCCCGCGTGAAATCGAACACTTCGAGCGTGCTTGCGCAAGAGCAAGAAGAAGCCCCGATCCGTGCACTTGTGCCGCGACCGCCCGACCCTGTTTAATCGCCGTCGTGGGGATGGGGGAGGAGAGACCGCCGGCCGAGCCCGGCGATTGGGCGTGCTTCCGAGTCGACGGCACGTTCGCGCTCGCCGAGGCCCTCGAGGGCAGCGACAGCGTGGGCTACGTCGAGTCACGCAACGACGACGGGACGCTGCGCGTGACGATCTACGGTCCGGATGGCGAACCCGGCGTCACGGTCTCGCGCGTGCCGCCCTCCGCCCTGCTCCGGTGCCGACGCCCGCCGTGGGGAGTCTCCACGCAGACGATCCGGCGTAGCACGAACGCGGACCAAGACCGCGAGCGCGAGTCGGGATGAGAGGCGGCATCTGTCCGAGACCTGCACAGCTCCCGCCGGGGCTACCGGCTAGCGCACGACGACCTTCCCGTCGTACATGTCCATCCCGCACGTGAACCGGATCTCGCCCGTCTCCCGCGGCGTGATCGTGACGGCGACCGGCTGGCCGAGGGGGAGCTCGCGCTCGATGTCCTCGGAGGGGATCGCCAGCTCGTGGCCGCAGCCCCGGTCGGTCGTCCGCGTGAACACCAGCGTCACCGGCTTGCCGACCTCGGCGGGGACCTCGCTCGGCTCGTAGCCGTCCGCGTCGACGGTGATCTCCACCCGGCTCGGCTCCGACGGCGCCTGCGCCGTCGTGCGAGTGGGCGTCTCCCCGTCGTCGCCGCAGCCGACCGGTCCGGCGAAGAGGGCGACTGCGGTGGTGATGAGGACGGTCCTGTTCACTTGCTTGCCTCCTGTCTCCGATGGTTGTGGATACGTAGCTCCTCGACCGCGCAGTAGAGCACGGGAACGACGAAGAGCGTGACGAGCTCGATGGCCATTCCGCCCACGATGGGTACGGCCATCGGGACCATGACGTCGGAGCCGCGACCCTGCGAGGTCACTACCGGGAGCAGCGCGAGCAGCGTCGTCGCCGTGGTCATCAGGCAGGGCCGCACGCGCCGCAGACCCGCCTCGAGCGTTTCTTTGCGAGCCTCCTCGGCGGTGCGAGGCGGCTTCGCCTCGAAGCGCTGCTTCATGTAGGTCGCCATCACGACACCGTCGTCGGTCGCGATCCCCACGAGGGCGATGAACCCGATCCACACCGCGACCGAGAGGTTCACGGTCCCTACCTGGAAGAGGTCGCGCATGTCGCGCCCGAGGAGCGTGAAGTCGAAGAACCACGGCTGTCCGTAGAGCCACATCAGCGCGAAGCCCCCCGAGAGGGCGACCGCCACGCCCGTGAAGATGACGAACGAGGTCGTGACCCGCCGGAACTGGAGGTAGAGCAGGAGGAAGATCACCGCGAGGGCCAGAGGGACGAGGATCGTCAGCCGCTGCTCGCTCCGGACCTGGTTCTCGTAGCTCCCGGCGAACGCGTAGCTGACGCCTGCGGGGATCTCGAGCTCGCCCGCGGCGATGCGGTCCTCGAGGTGCCTCCGCGCCTGCTCCACGGCGTCGACCTCCGAGACCTCCCGCTGCCGGTCGAACAGCACGTAGCTCGTGAGGAACGTGTCCTCGCTCTTGATCACCTGCGGGCCGCGGACGTACCGGAGCTCGGCAAGCTGCTCGAGCGGGATCTGCTCGCCGGTGGGCGTCGAGATCCGAACGCGGCGGATGGCGTCCACGCCGTCCCGCTCCTCCCGCGCGTAGCGCACGCGGACCGGGTAGCGCTCCCGCCCCTCGACCGTCCGCGTGAGGACCCTCCCACCGAGGGCGATCTGGACGACCTCCTGGACGTGTTCGACGCTGAGCCCGTACCTGGAGATGGCCTGCCGGTCGATGTCGATCTCCAGGTACGGCTTGCCGACGACCCGGTCGGCGAAGACCGTCTCCGGGCGCACCGCCGGGACCTCCTTCAGCAGCTCCTCGAGCCGTCGCCCGAACTGGTCGATCGTCTCGAGGTCGGGTCCGCGTACCTTGATCCCCATGGGCGCGCGCATGCCGCTCTGGAGCATGACGATGCGCGTCGAGATCGGCTGCAGGACCGGCGCGCTCGTCGTCCCGGGCATCTCCGCGGCCCGCACGATCTCGTCCCAGATGCCGGCGGGCGACCGGATGTGGTCGCGCCACTGCCGCACCATCCGCCCGTCCTGCTCCCGGTACTCGGGCCGGTAGAGGATCACCGTCTCGTACATGGAGACGGGCGCCGGATCGAGCGCGCTCTCGGCGCGCCCGAGCTTTCCCACGACGCGCTCGACTTCGGGGATCTGCGCGATGGCCGCGTCGATGCGCTGCATCGTGTCGAGCGACTCGCCGATCGACGCGTGGGGCATCGTCGTGGGCATGTAGAGGTACGACCCCTCGTCGAAGGGCGGCATGTACTCGCGGCCGAAGCCGGGGAAGGCATGGGCCAGCGCCGCGACGGGACGCGCGGTACGCACCGCGGGTGGAAGCCAGCCGAACCAGTAGTCGAACCCTCGCCAGGCCATCAGACCGAACACGGCGATCGCCGCCGGGAGCGCGAGGAACGCGAGCTTGTGGCGCAGGCACCACGCCAGGATGGTCGGGTAGCCTCGCTGGAAGAGGAGAAAGCCCCCGAGCACGAGCGCGACGCTCCCTGCCACGAACAGCAGGTTCGGCAGGGGCCCGAGGTCGTGGCCGAGCGGCATCCAGTCGGCCGTGAGGAACACGGTCATCACGGCGACGGTCACCACGAGCAACACGTCCAGGATCCGGCGTCGCGTCCGCTCGCGCCGCTCGCCCGTGCGCCGCTCCTTGCGGATGATCAGGTGAGCGAAGGCCGGCAGCACGACCATCGCGAGGAGCAGCGACCCGAGGAGCGCGAAGGTCTTGGTGTAAGCGAGCGGCGTGAAGAGCTTGCCCTCCGACGCGCTCAGGGCGAAGACCGGCAGGAAGCTGACCACCGTGGTGAGCGCCGACGTCATGACCGCCGGGGCCACCTCGGCTGCGGCGCGGCGCACGACCGCCGCGCGGCTGTCGCCCGGCTCCATGGCGTCGACACGGGCCTTGATGTTCTCGATGAACACGATGCCCATGTCGACCATCGTCCCGATCGCGATCGCGATCCCGGCGAGGGCCATCACGTTGGCGTCGACGCCGAACGCCTTCATCCCCACGAACGCGGCGAGGACGCCGAGGGGGAGGAGGGACGAGATGATCAAGGAGCTGCGGAGGTTCCGCAGCATCACGAGCACCACGATGACGGTGAGGAGGATCTGCTGGACCAGCGCGGTCGAGAGCGTGCCGAGGGTCTCCTCGATGAGCTCGGTGCGATCGTAGAACGGCACGATCGTCACCTGGCTGACCGTCCCGTCCTCGAGGGTGCGCTTCGGGAGCCCGGGCGCGATCTCCTCGATCTTCTCCTTCACCCGCTGGATCACCTCCATCGGGTTGGCGCCGAAGCGCACCACGACCACGCCGCCCACCGCCTCGGCGCCCGCGTCGTCGAGGGCGCCGCGCCGCTGTGCCGGGCCGAGGTTCACGTGCGCGACGTCGGAGACGCGGATCGGCGTGTGCTCGCGGGTCGTGACGACCGCCTGCTCGAGATCGTCGATGCTCTCGATGAAGCCGATTCCGCGGACGAGGTACTCGACCCGGTTGATCTCGACGGTGCGCGCCCCGACGTCGAGGTTCGACCTGCGCGTGGCGGCCGCGACCTGCTCGATCGTCACTCCGTGGGCCTCGAGCGCCTCGGGATCGACGTCGACCTGGTACTCCTGCACGTAGCCGCCGACCGACGCCACCTCGGACACACCCGGCACCGACTGGAGCGCGTACCGGACCGTCCAGTCCTGGATCGACCGCAGCTCGTGCAGGTCCCATCCGCCCGCGGGCGCGCCGTCCGGTCCGTGCCCCTCGAGCGTGTACCAGAAGACCTGTCCGAGCGCCGTGGCGTCCGGCCCGAGGGTGGGAGTGACGCCGTCGGGGAGCGTGTTCGCCGGGAGCGACGAGAGCTTCTCGAGCACCCGCGAGCGCGACCAGTAGAACTCGACGCCGTCCTCGAAGATCACGTAGATGGTCGAGAAGCCGAGCATCGAGGAGCTGCGCACCGTTCGGACCCCCGGGATCCCGAGCAGGGCGGTGGTCAGCGGGTAGGTGACCTGATCCTCGATGTCCCGTGGCGAGCGGCCCGGCCACTCGGTGAAGACGATCTGCTGGTTCTCGCCGACGTCGGGGATCGCGTCGACCGGGACGCGGTCGCGCGGCATGTCCCCGACCTGCCAGGCGAAGGGCGAGACGTACAGCCCCGCGCCGACCAGCAACGTCGTCACGATGAAGACGACGAGCTTGTTGTCGACGAAGAAGCCGAGCGTTCTCTCCCAGAGAGTGCTCAATGCGGGTGCCCTCCCGCGGGGGCCGCCCGCTCCGTCATCGGATCCGCCGGCGCGTACGCGCGCGGGTCGACGGTGACCCGCACCTCGCCGCAGGTCAGCATCTCGCTCCCGAAGTACGGGTTGTCGATCGTCTCGCCTCGCTGCAGCCAGGTCGCGCCGTCGTCCTCGTTGGCCATCGGGCAGTAGGCGATCCGCACCGGGTCGTCGGAAGGATTGCCGAAGGTCTGGACGAGGCGCGTCGCCTGCTCGCTGAGGGCGAGGAAACCCTGGCGTGCGTCGTCGAGCGTGCCGGCCCGCGTGATGTGACGGGCGTGATCCGTCATCGGCTCGCGGATCGCCGCCCAGCGTGCCGCGGCCTCCGCCGGCTCCCGGATCTCCGTGGCCTCGGCGGTCCGCACGAGCTCCCCGGCGGCGCGCTTCGCCGCGTCGAAGTCGTCGTCGGCCAGGCTCTCCTGGAGCGCGAGGTACGCCCGAAGCACGGCTGCGAGCCGTTCGCGGGCCGCGGCGGGCACCTCGACGATGTCGTCGTACGGCCCGTGCTCCGTGTCGTCGGGCGCGGCCATCATGCT
>JBDIVX010000154.1:0-18110 GCA_039794305.1 Candidatus Neutrinellum sp. | reverse complement strand
GACCGCCGCGCGCAGCGCCACGTCGTCGTAGGCGACTGCGTGGTGGCGCTCGTAGCGCGGGAGGACCCCGCGTACGATGGCCAGCGCCTCGTCGGGTGCGGGCTCGTTGATCCGGATCGGGCTGAAACGGCGCGCGAGCGCGGCGTCGCGCTCGAAGTGGCGGCGGTACTCGGCGTCGGTCGTGGCGCCGATGCACGGCAGCTCGCCCCGCGCGAGCGCCGACTTCAGCTCGTTCGCGAGCTCGTCCGGCCCGTCGCCCCCGCCGACGACGGCGTGGATCTCGTCGATGAAGAGGAGGATCGTGCCCTCGGAGCGGCCGACCTCGTCGCGAAGCTGCCGCATCCGATCGGCGAGCGCGCCACGCACCCCGGTCCCCGACACCAGGGCACCGGCGCTGACCTCGACGAGGGTCCGCCCCGAGAGCCCCTCGACGCCCTCGCCGCCCGCCGAGAGCCGGAGCGCGAGGCCCTCGACGACGGCGGTCTTGCCGACGCCGGGGGCGCCGACGAGGACGGGGTTGTTGGCGCGGCGCCGCGCGAGCACGTCGAGGAGCTGCTCGATCTCGCGGGCCCGGCCGACGACCGGGTCGATCTGCCCGCGCTCGGCGAGCGCGGTCAGGTTGCGGCCGATGGAGGCGAGCAGCGGGTACCGATCCTCGTCGAGCGACCGCTCGGGCCGCTCGGGCTCGGGCGCCGAAGGACGCGCCTGCACGTGCTCCGTCTTGTCGGCCGCCGGCGCGGGCGCCTCCTCCTCGACGCGCCGGTTCTGGCGGGGCTTCGGAGGCGTGAGAGGACGTGCAGCGACCGGGCGTGGCGGCCGTGCACGCGGCTTCACGCGCGCCGCCGACGGTGGGCCGGCGGCACGGCGGCCGCCGGACCGGGTCGGGCCCGTCTCCTCTGCGCGCGTTCCGAGGAGCGCCGCCAGGTCCTCCCGGAGCCTGGCCGGAGACGCGCCGACCTTCTCGAGGCAGCGGTGCCCCGCGGTGCGGCCGTCTCGCACGATCGCGAGCAGCAGGTGCAGCGGCTGGGCCGGAGCGTCGAGCGAAGCCGCGATCTTCGTGGCGCGCTCGAACGCCACCTCGAGCGCGCTCGCGGGCTCGTCGTCGACCACCTTGAGCGCGCTCAGGAGATCGCTCTCGCGGACCCCGCGCTTCGCGAGGACGGGCCCGGTCTCGACGCCGCTCTGCAACATCACGAGCAGCACGTGGGCAGTGGAAGGGCGCTGTGCGCGCCTCTGCGCCGCCCGCTGCGCCTGCGCCAGGAGCCCCCTCAGGCCTCCACCGATCGCAACCATCGCGCCCATCGACCCTCCGTCGGCGGGACGGGACGCCCGCGCGCGCCACCGCCCACCCGTTCAGGACGTACCCGTCCGCCGCCGGGGAGCCAAGTTTTCTGCTACGTTCCGCCCCGCCATGGAGATCGCCGAGCTCATCGCGATGGGCCGCCGGGGCGAGCACGGGCCCGTCCACGTCCTCGTCGGCACCGAGACGTTCCTCGTCGAGCGCGCGGTGCGCCTGCTGCGCGAGGCGAGCATCGGCGACGGGCCGGCCGGGTTCAACGACGACGTGTTCCACGGCCGGGGTCTCGCGGCGTCGACGATCTCGTCGGCCGCGCGCACGCTCCCCATGATGGCTCAGGCGCGTTTCGTCCTCGTCCGCGACGCCGAGGCGATCGCGGCGGCCGAGCTCGAGGGGCTCGTCGCCTACCTCGAGGATCCGTCGCCGTCGACGTGCCTGATCCTCGTGGCGGACAAGCTCGATGGCCGGACGCGGTTCGCCAAGACAGCGAAGAAGCAGGGCGTCCTGACCGAGGCCAAGGAGCTCAAGGGCGGCGCCGTGCGCTCGTTCGTCGTCTCCGAGGCCAAGGGCCGGGGCCACACCATGGCCGGCGACGCGGCCGACGCGATCGTGGACGCGCTCGGGAGCGATCTCTCCGCGATCGACGACGCGCTCGAGCGGCTCTCCCTGTTCGTGGGGGAGGCCAACCCGATCGACCTCGGGGCCGTCGAGGCCTGCGTCACACGCGTCCGCACCGAGACGATCTGGGCGCTGGTCGACGCGGTGAGCCTGCGCGACGCGCGGACGGCGCTCTCGGCCGCAGGCTCGCTCCTCGCCGACCGCGAGCCTCCGCTCCGGATCCTCGCCATGGTGGCGCGTCAGCTCCGCATGGTGGCGAAGATGCGCGAAGCGCTGGCCGAGGGCCTTGGTGGCCCCGAGGCGGCCAAGCGCGCCGGCGCCCCGCCGTTCAAGGCGCGCGACCTCACCGAAGCGGCGCGCCGCTTCACCATGAACGACCTGCGCCTCGCCTTCGACATCCTCGCGGAGGCCGACCTCGCCCTCAAGGGCAGCAAACGCCCCGGCCCGGTCGTGCTGGAAGAGGCGCTCCTACGCCTGTGCACCCCCAACGCGCGCGCCCGCCGCACCCACATCCTCGCCCTCTTCAAGTAGGGGGCGGATGGGTTCGTGATCAGCCCAGCCGCGCGACCTGGCTCGCGAGCCGCGACACGTACCGCGCACCGGCCTTGGCGTGGTAGACGCCCTTCGACACGGCGCGGTCGATCTGGCTCTCGGCCACCTTGAGGGCGCTCCGCGCCTCCTCGGCGTTCCCGTCCTCGATGGCCTTGCGGACGCGCTTGATGAACGTCCGGACGGTGCTGCGGATGTGCTTGTTGCGCTCGGTCCGCCGCTCGGTCTGCCGGATGCGCTTCTTGGCCGACGGGTAGTTCGCCACCTGAATCTCTCCTACGAGGCGGGCGTTTGTAGCACCCTGACCGCGCACGTCAAGGTCAGCGGTAGTCCATCTCCCGCTGGGTCACCATGGCCGCCGGCAGGTAGCACTGCCGGACGTAGTCGGCGACCATCCGGTCGGCCCCGAAGCGCCAGCCCAGGGTCCGGATCGACCGTTTCATGTGCCGGATCCACTCGACCGGCAGGCCAGCGGGCCCGAGGCGGTAGTACAGAGGCGCCACCTCCTCGCGCAGCGCGCGGTACAAGTCCTCGGAATCACGTTGATCCTGAATCGCCGGGTCGGCGTGCACGCCCCCGGCGCCGATCGCGAACCCGTTCCGCCCGTCCCAGGCCTCCGCCCACCAGCCGTCGAGGACCGAGCAGTTCAGCCCCCCGTTCAGGACGACCTTCTGGCCGCTCGTCCCCGAGGCCTCGAGCGGCCGGCGCGGGTTGTTGAGCCAGACGTCGACGCCACGGACCAGCGCCCGCCCCACCTCGATGTCGTAGTTCTCGAGGAAGACCACCTTGCCCGCGAACCGTGGATCGCGGGTCGCGCGGTGGATGTCCTGCAGGAGCTTCTTGCCACCGTCGTCCCGCGGATGCGCCTTGCCGGCGAAGACGAGCTGTATCGGGCGCGCAGGGTCGTTGACCAGCCCGTCGAGCCGGTCGAGGTCGCTCAGGACGAGCGTCGCGCGCTTGTACGTCGCGAACCTCCGCGCGAACCCGATGAGGAGCGCATCCTCGTCGAGCACCTCGCGGCACGCCGCGACGACCTCCTCGCCCTCGCCCCTCTTGTTCGCCTCGCGCGCCGCATGCTCGCGCACGAAGTCGATGAGCTGGCGCTTGAGCACGCGGTGCGCCGCCCACAGCTCGGCGTCGTCCACGTCCTCGATGGGCGCCCAGGTCTCGGGCTCCGCCTGCCGCTCTATCCAGCCGGACCCGAACGCCCGGTCGAAGAGCTGCCGCATCTCGGGCGCGAGCCAGCTCGGGACGTGGACCCCGTTGGTGATGTGCCCGATCGGGACCTCGTGCTTGGGTCGCGACGCCCAGAGCGGGTGCCACATCCGCCGGCTCACCTGCCCGTGCAAGGCGCTCACGCCGTTCACGCGCCGCGAGAGCTTGAGCGCGAGCACGGTCATGCAGAAGGTCTCGTCCGGGTCGTTCGGATCCACCCGGCCGAGGGACATCAGCCGGTGCTCGTCGATGCGCAGGGCGTCCCGGAGCGGCCCGAGGTGCTCCTCGACGAGCTCGGCCCGGAAGCGGTCGTGCCCCGCCGGTACCGGCGTGTGCGTCGTGAACACCGTCAGGCGCGCGACGCGGTCGACCGCGTCCTCGAAGCTCGCGCCCTCCTCCTCCATGAGCACCCGCGCCATCTCGAGGGCGGCGAACGCGCTGTGCCCTTCGTTCAGGTGGAGCACCGACGGCCGGATGCCTGCCGCCCGGAGCGCGGTGAGCCCCCCGACCCCGAGCAGGAGCTCCTGGCGGATCCGGACGTGCTGGTCGCCGCCGTAGAGGCGACAGGTGAGCGCGCGGTCGCCGTCCGAGTTGCCTTCGACGTCCGTGTCGAGCAGGAAGAGCTTCACGCGCCCGACGTCGAGGCGCCACACGCGCGCGTGCAAGGTCCCGGTGCGCATCTCGACGCGCACCACGATCGGCTCGCCCTCTCGGTCGGTCGCGCGCGCCATGGGCAGCTTCGCCGGGTCGGCGACGACGTAGTCCTCCTGCTGCCAGCCGTGGGCGTCGAGGCGCTGCTGGAAGTACCCGTCCCGGTAGAACAACCCGACCCCCACGAGCGGCACACCCAGGTCGGAGGCGCTCTTCAGGTGGTCGCCGGCGAGGACCCCGAGCCCGCCCGAGTAGATGGCCAGCGACTCGTGGATGCCGAACTCGGCCGAGAAGTAGGCCACCGGCCGCGGACCGAGGGCGTGAGCCCAGGTGTCGCCCCAGGTCCGGTCGCTCTCGAGGTAGGCCGCCAGCCGCCGCCGGAGCGCCTCGGCGCGCGCGGCCGTCCCCACCGGCAGCTCGCCCGGCAGCTCGGCCAGCAGCGCCACAGGGTTGTTTCGGAGCTGTCGGAACCGCTCCGGGGCGATCTCGCGAAAGAGCGCCTGGACCTCCGGGCTCCAGGCCCAGCGCAGGTTCCGCGTCAGCGCGGCAAGGGCGCCGGCCTCGTTCGTGGCGTCCATCGGTGCGTTGGCTCCCTTCTGGCAGACGATCGGGCGACCGTGATAGGCGACCTGCGACACGCGTCAAGCGGAATGGACTCGTTCCGTTTCTGGTGTAATTGACCGGCTCGCCATGGACGCCCACCGGGAAGCCACCTCCCGCCGCCTCCGCTGGGGCGCGGTCTCGGCCGCGCTGCTGGCCTACGTTGCGCTCGCGCTCGCGGTGGCGCGCGGCGCGTCCGAGCAACTGGACGGTCCGTTCCAGCGCGTCGCCCTCGCGGGCCGGAGCGAGGCCGTGACCTCGGTCGTCCTCTTCGTCACCGAGCTCGGCGCCCTGTGGACCCTCGCCGCGCTCACGCTGGGGATCGGCCTGGCGCTGTGGCGCGTCCATCGCCGCTCTTCCCTCTACCTCCTGCTCGGGGCCGGCGGCGCCGGGCTCTTGAATCTCGGGGCGAAGTGGCTCGCCCAGCGCCCTCGGCCATCGGGCCTCTCACTGGCCGAGGCGAGCGGCTTCTCGTTCCCGAGCGGCCACGCGATGGCGTCGATGGGCTGCTTCCTCGCTCTGTACTTCGTCACACGGCGCACTCGGCCCGGCGTGCAGTGGGTCGTGCTCGCAGCGGCGCTGATCGCGACGGGCGCGGTGGGGGCGAGCCGCGTCTATCTCGGCGTGCACTACCCGTCGGACGTGCTCGCCGGCTGGAGCCTCGGCGCGGCGTGGGTGATCGCACTCACCGCGTGGTACCGGCGGGAGCCCCCGGCCGCATGAGCGCCGTCGCTCGCCTGATCCGCGCCGTCGCGACCCTCGTGGTACGGCGCCGCCGAATTCCGCTGGTGGCCCTGGCGCTCCTGACCCTGGCGGCCGCCGCGGCGATCCCTCGGATCGAGGCCGATCCGTCGCCCGAGGGCCTCGTCTCGAAGTACGGCGACCAGGAGGAGACCTCCGCGCGCCTCCGGTCGCTCTCGGGCGACACCGACCGGGTGGTGGTCCTGCTCGTCCGCGCACGGGACGTGCTCGCGCGCGCTCCGCTCTCGTACGTGCACGAGCTGTCACAGCACTTCCGCGAGGTCCCGTTCGTCGATCGGGTCGAGAGCCTGACCGTCACGCCCATCGCGCGCCGAGCGGTCGGAGACGACGAGGAGCTGACGCTCGACGAGCTCGAGGCCGACACCGTAGACGGAGGGGGTGACGCGCCGAGCCCGGAGGTCCTGAACGCGCTCGACGCGCTCGTCCGCGCCGAGCCCGAGCGCTTTCCGGGCGGCATCGCGCAGCTCTCGGACGCGACGGCGAGCATCGAGGACGGCCCGCCCGTCGGGCCCGAGGGCGTCACCGAGGAGGCGACCGAGGAGCTCCGCCGGGCCCTCGAAGACGCTCCGCTCGTCGAGGGCCGGCTCGTGAGCCGCGACCGGACGTCGACCGCGGTGGTGATCCGCCTGTCGGACGACGTCGCGGAGTGGGACGCGCTCACCCGGTCGGTCGACGAGGTGGACGAGTGGATCGCGGCGCACCCGCCGCCCGAGGGCGTCGAGCTGATCACCGGCGGGCTTCCGCACCTGCGGACGGCGATCGTCGACAAGATGATCACCGATCAGACCGTGCTCGTGCCGCTCACGCTGCTCACCTGCGTGGTGCTGCTCTTCGCGTCCTTCCGGTGGTGGCCGGCGACGCTGCTCCCCAACGTCGCGGTCGCGATGACGGCGATCCTGGTGGTTGGGACCATGGCCGCAGTCGGCGAGCCGATGAACATCCTCAACAACATCGTGCCTGCGTTGTTGATCATCATCGGCATCAGCGACTCCATCCACCTCATCAACCGATACCGTGAGGAGCTGCGGCACACGAACGACCGCAAGACAGCGGCCTTCGCCACGGTCCGCAGCATGTCGGTCGCGTGCTTCCTGACGAGCGCGACGACCGCGGTGGGCCTGGGATCGCTCGTCGTCTCCCAGACCGAGCTGCTCAGGCGGTTCGCCGTCGTCTCGGCGCTCGGTGTGCTCCTCGCGTACGTGGTGACGGTCGCGTTCCTGCCGGCCGCGCTCACGGTCTTCCGGCCGCCGAAGGTCGAGCCCGACGAGACGGCGCTCTCGGGCGGGTGGCTCGAGCGGGTGGCGGTCCGAGCGGCGGCTGCGGTCATCCGGAGGCCCTGGCCGGTGCTGTTCGCCACGGCGGCGCTGCTCGCCGCGAGCGCTTGGGTGGGCAGCCGCATCGAGGTGGACACCCGGCTCCTGGACCAGTTCGACGAGCGGGACGAGGTCTACCACGCGACGCGTCTGATGGACGCGGAGCTCGACGGCGTGCGACCGCTCGAGGTGCTGCTGGCGAGCGACCAGGCGGGCCGCTTCACCGATCCCGAGCTCCTCGCCGTCGTCGACGAGGCGGCGGCCTGGTCCGAAGCACGGGAGGGCGTCCTTCGCGCGAGCAGCGTGCCGACCTACCTGAAGGAGGTCTGGTACCTCCTCACCGAGGATCCCACGGCGCGGACCGCGCCCTTGCAGAGCCGCGAGCAGGTAGACGCGCTCGTGACCCTGCTCGACCAGCGCGACCCCGACCCGCTCGACGGGTACCTCTCGTCGGACGGGCGGCTGCTCCGGCTCGAGGTGCGCATGCAGGACGTCGGTGCGCAGCGCACCATCGCGTTCATCGACGAGCTGCGCGAGCGTCTTCGCGAGCGGCTCCCGTCCGACGTGTCGGTCACCATGACGGGTGAGGCGTACACCGGCTCGGTCGCCGTCGCGTCGGTCGTCGACGACCTTCTCGGCAGCCTGGCGACCGCGGTGGTCGTGATCTTCGCCATGCTCGCGCTCCTCTTCAGGAGCCTTCGGCTCGGCCTGTTGAGCATCCCTCCCAACGTCATCCCGCTCGTCTGCACGCTGGGCTGGATGGTCCTGCGAGGCATCTCGCTCAACATCGCGACGGCCATCATCTTCTCGGTGAGCCTCGGCCTCGCGGTCGACGGCACCATCCACGTGCTCGCCCGCTTCCGGGAGGAGCGCGCCTCGGGCCGCGACGTGGACGCCGCGCTCCTCCAGGCGGCGGGCGGCACCGGCCGCGCGATCGTCGTCTCGAGCGTGACCCTCATGATCGGCTTCGCCGTCCTGCTCCTGAGCGAGTTCGTCCCCGTCCGCCACTTCGGCGAGCTCATCGCCGTCACCGTCGCCGGCTGCCTGGTCTCGACCCTCCTCGTCCAGCCCGCCCTCCTCAAGCTGGGCGCCAAGTGATCATCGGGGACAGGACCGGACAGGGCCTGGGAATCACGATCCTTCACAGCCGGGCGATGACGGCGTCGACGAACCCCTCGGTGCCGAGCTCGCCGCCGAGGTCGCGCGTCTTCTCGCCGTCGGCGAGGGCGCGGTCGTAGGCGGCCTTGATCCGGCCCGCGGCCTCGCGCGCGCCTTCGTCTTTGCGCCACTCGGCGAGGTGGTTGAGCATCATGACGCCGCTCATCAGGAACGCGAGCGGGTTCGCGACGCCCTTGCCGGCGATGTCGGGCGCCGACCCGTGGACCGCCTCGAAGACCGCATACCGTTCGCCGATGTTCGCCCCCGGCACCACGCCGAGCCCGCCCACGAACCCGGCGCACAGGTCGCTGATCACGTCGCCGTAGAGGTTCTCGAGGAGCAGTATGTCGAAGCGCGTCGGGTCCTGCACGAGCTTCATGCACCCGGCGTCGATGATCATGTCGTCGTGCTCGATCTCGGGGTAGCCGGCTGCCACCTCCTTCGCGACGCGCATGAACATGCCGTCGGTGAGCTTCATGATGTTCGCCTTGTGGAAGACCGTGACCTTCTTGCGCTGCCGCTCGCGCGCATACTGGAAGGCGAACTCCGCGATACGACGGCACGCCTTCACCGTCGCGACCTTCAGGCTCGTGAACACGCCGTCGGTGATCTCGCTCTCGATCCCGCTGTAGAGCCCCTCGGTGTTCTCGCGGACGACCACGATGTCGACCCCGCTGAAGCGCGTCTCGACGCCCGTCAGGTTGCGGATCGGGCGGGTCGCCGCGTACAGGTCGAGCCGCTTCCGGAGCTGCACGTTCACCGACGTGAACCCCTTGCCCACCGGCGTCGTGCATGGCCCCTTGAGGGCGATGCGGTGCTCGCGGATCGCCGCGAGCGTCTCCTCCGGCAGAGGCTCCTCGCTCCCCGCCTCCATGGCGGCGAGCCCCGCCTGCTTCTCGATCCAGGTGACCGGCGCGCCGGCCGCCTCCATCACCCGCTTCACCGCGGAGGCGACCTCCGGCCCGATGCCGTCTCCCGGAACCAGAACGATCGTGTGCGTGCCCATGGGAGGCGGACTCTAGTCCATGGTATCCGGATCCTCCACCCACGCCTTGAACAGGTCCAGCGTCCGCGCCGCGTACCAGCCGTCGGCGATGCGCTCGTCGAAGCTGTAGCGGATGTCGACCACGTCGGCGACCGAGACCACGCCGTCGGCGGCGACCACCTGGGCCTTGTGCATCCTGCCGATCGCGGCGAACAGCGAGACCGTCCCGTACTCGTAGAGGTGGTGGTACGCGGCCTCGAGCCCGACGCTGCCGAGGTTCGCCACGACCATGCTCGCGTAGAGCGGATCGTTCCGGATCATCGAGCCGGGCAGGAGGTTCCAGTAGTCGAGCACGCGCTGAGCCCACATCGCGAGCCGCACTACGGCCCGAGGCAGCCGGCTGACCACCGCCATCTCCTTCTCCGAGACCACCTTCGCCTCGCCCCGGCCGACCTGGATCGTCTCCCGCACCCGGCGCGCACAGGCCTGCGGGTCGTCGGTCGGCTCGAAGCGCACCTTCACGGTCGTCATCGCCGCCCCGTCGGCGAGCTTCTTCTTGACCGCGAACGACAGCTCGACCTGCTTCCGCTGGTACAGCCGCCTGCCCACGACGAACCGGTTCATCTGCGGGCGGGCCGCGATCGCCCGGACGTAGCCGCACAGCAAGAGCTCGAACAGGCTCACCCCGTTCGCCTCGAGCCAGGGCAGCGTCCGCGTCAGGACGAGCTGCTGGTCGAAGTAGACCGTCGCCCCCGTCCGCGTCGGCATGACGTGCGGCATCATGCGGCGCAGTACGGTGACATCCCTCACGTACGTACCGTCGGATCGTCCCAGGAGCGGCATGGTCCTCCGACCCCGATGATCGTATGTTTCGCCCGCCATGGACCAGAATTTCCTCGACCACCTCGCGAGGGAGACCGACTCGCTGAGGGAGAGCGGTCTCTTCAAGGCCGAGCGCGTGATCACGAGCCCCCAGGGGGCCGCCATCCGGGTGAGGGACGGCCGGGAGGTCATCAACTTCTGCGCAAACAACTACCTGGGCCTCTCCGACCACCCCGCTCTCGTCGAGGCGGCCCGTGAGGCGCTTCCGAAGTACGGGTTCGGCATGTCCTCGGTGCGCTTCATCTGCGGGACCCAGGACGTGCACAAGGAGCTCGAGCGCCGGCTGAGCGCCTTCCTCGGCACCGAGGACACCATCCTCTACTCCTCGTGCTTCGACGCCAACGGGGGCCTGTTCGAGACGCTGCTCGGGCCCGAGGACGCGATCATCAGCGACGCCCTCAACCATGCCTCGATCATCGACGGCATCCGGCTCTGCAAGGCGCAGCGCTACCGCTACGAGAACAACGACATGGACGACCTGCGCGCCAAGCTCCGGGAGGCCGAGGGCGCGCGCTTCAAGCTCATCGCGACCGACGGCGTCTTCTCGATGGACGGCTACGTCGCCAACCTGAAGGCCATCTGCGACCTCGCCGACGAACACCGCGCGCTCGTCATGGTGGACGACTCGCACGCGGTCGGGTTCATGGGCGAAGGCGGCCGCGGCACGCACGACTACTGCGGGGTGATGGGCCGCGTCGACATCCTGACCGGCACCCTCGGCAAGGCGCTCGGCGGCGCCTCCGGCGGCTACACCGCCGCGCGAAAGGAGATCGTGGCCTGGCTCCGGCAGCGTTCGCGCCCCTACCTGTTCTCCAACACGCTCGCGCCCGTGATCGCCTCGACGTCGCTGACGGTGCTCGATCTCCTGGAGAGCTCGGACGAGCTTCGCGTGAAGCTCCGCGAGAACAGCAAGCGGTTCCGCGCCGGCATGGAGAAGCTCGGCTTCGATCTGCTCCCGGGCGACCACCCGATCATCCCGGTGATGCTGGGCGACGCGAAGCTCGCGTCCGAGATGGCCGACCGCCTGCTCGCCGAGGGCATCTACGTGATCGGCTTCTCCTATCCCGTCGTCCCCAAGGGCAAGGCTCGCATCCGCACGCAGATGTCGGCCGCCCACGAGCCGGAGCACATCGATCGGGCGATCGCGGCGTTCGCGAAGGTGGGGCGGGAGATGGGGGTCGTCGCTTGAAGGCGCTGGTCAAGGCGAAGCGGGAGGTGGGGATCTGGCTCGAGGAGCGGCCGGTGCCCGAGGTCGGGCCGAACGACGTCCGCATCCGCATCCGCAAGACCGCCATCTGCGGCACCGACGTCCACATCTACAACTGGGACCACTGGGCGCAGGAGACGATCCCCGTCCCCATGATCATCGGCCACGAGTTCGTGGGCGAGATCGTGGAGGTCGGCAGCCACGTGGCGGGCTTCCGCGAGGGACAGCGCGTGAGCGGCGAGGGCCACATCACGTGCGGGCACTGCCGCAACTGCCGCGCGGGCAAGCGGCACCTCTGCCGCAACACGCGCGGCGTCGGCGTCAACCGCCCGGGCTGCTTCGCCGAGTACCTGGTCATCCCGGCGACCAATGCCTTCCCGCTCCCCGACAGCATCTCCGACGACGTCGCGAGCTTCCTCGACCCGCTCGGCAACGCGGTCCACACCGCGTTGAGCTTCGATCTCGTGGGCGAGGACGTGCTCATCACGGGAGCGGGTCCCATCGGCTGCATGGCCGCCGCCATCGCGCGGCACGTCGGCGCGCGGCACGTCGTCGTGACCGACGTGAACGAGTATCGACTCGATCTCGCGCGCAAGATGGGCGCGACGCGAGCCATCGACGTCACTCGGACGAGCATCCGGGACACCATGGACGAGCTCCGGATGACCGAGGGGTTCGACGTGGGCATGGAGATGAGCGGCAACGGCCAGGCGTTCCGCGATCTCCTGAAGAACATGAACCACGGCGGACGCGTGGCGCTGCTCGGGATCCCGCCGGACGAGGTCGCCATCGACTGGAACGAGGTCATCTTCAAGGGCCTCGTCCTCAAGGGCGTCTACGGCCGCGAGATGTTCGAGACCTGGTACAAGATGGTCTCGATGCTGCAGAGTGGACTCGACGTCACGCCCATCATGACGCACCACTTCCCGGCCGAGTCCTACCAGACGGCCTTCGAGATCATGCGCTCCGGGAGCTCGGGGAAGGTCGTCCTCGACTGGATGGCCTGAACAACGACGCGAGCGCCAACAGGACCACCCACCACCCACCTCTCGCACCGCCCGCGGCGTCGCATCCCACCCCGGCCAGCTCTCCTTGCGGCTCGCCGTCGAAGGACCACTCGGCGGTCGACTCCTCGTCGCAGTCCGTCTCGCCGTCGTAGCGGAACACGACCGTGTGCTCGGCCCCTCGCACGGTCGTCGTGCCCATCAACGCCTCGCTGCGGCAGTTCGCCTGGTTGACGAGCTCGTCCTCCGTGACGGCCTCGACCACGCCGAAGCCCTCCCAGCCGTACCGGCCGCGGCCGTTCCACCGCACCGCGTTGCCGACGCGCGTCTGCCGTCCCTCGTACCGGACGGCGCCCGTGCCGAGCATCGGGCGGCACTGCTCGTCGACGCCTTGGCCCTCGAACGCGAGGTCGATCGCGAAGCGGATCCCCTCACCGTCCCGCTCCGAGGAGAAGCGCCCGTTCGCCTGCCACTCGCTGTCGCGCGGGCCGCCCTCGCACTCGACCCGCCTGTGAAACCCGAAGCCCCGGTAGGTGACGGCGCCGGTGCGCGCCCGGGCGTCCATCCCGCGGATCACCGCTTCGCCCGTCCAGCTCGTGCCCTCCTCGCTCGTGCAGCCTCCCCGGATCGTCGTCACCTCCCCCTCGCGCGCGACGCTCGGGCAGTGGTGCTCGGGCGCCTCCTCCCCCACGGCCCCCGCCGAGAGGAGCGGGATCATCGCGACGAACATCAGCCGCGGTGCGCTCGCGCCCCCGAGCTCCCGCACCTTCGCGTGGTCGGCCGGATCGATCCGTGCCGGCGGGAGAGAGGAGAGCAGCTCCTCGGCCGTCCGCCCGGCAGGCGCCGCGACCTCGTCGCCCGCCGCCGGGGCGTTCCGGGCCGTGGCGGGCGGGTGCGCTCCTGGCGGTCCGCTGCACCCGGCGAGGACCGCCGCCGCGCAACACACACCGGGCAGGAGACGGCGAGGCATCGCGAACGGAGCTTGCGGCCGCTGTCTCCGGGGCGCAACGCGGCGTCCCCACGCGGGTTCTGGCACGGGAGGTGCTGCGCTCCGGCGGCATGGCGCACCGCATGAGACGGATCGTTCGGTGGGGTTGGGTCGTGCTGGCGGTGGCCGCCGCGGCCGCGACCGTCGGCCAGACGGGATCCGCGCAGCCCAAGGGCGCCGCACGGACCGAGAGCGCCGAAGGGTTCGCGGGGACCTGGCGCTACCGCGGCTCGCCGGGCGAGGGCCGGGCCCTGATCGGGCGGGCCATCGATCGCGCGACCGACGACATGTTCTTCGTGACGCGAGGCACCGCGCGCAAGCGCCTGCGAGACAAGAACCGCTTCTCGCGGGATCTCGAGATCGCGTTCCCTCCCGGCCGCATCCGGGTCGGCTTCGACATGATCACGTACGAGACCTCGGCCGACGGGCGCGCCGTGCGCGTCCCGACTCCCGACGGTGAGACGGCGAGCCTGTCACAGCGCCACGAGGACGGCCGCCTCGTCCAGATCTTCCGCACCGACGAGGGCCGCCGCACGAACGTCTTCACGCTCACCCAAGGTGGCGACACCCTCCGCTACGACGTCCGCGTCGACAGCGGCCAGCTCCCACGGCCGGTGCGCTACCGGCTCATGTACCGGCGCGTGGACTAGTACCCTCGGTCCGAAGTCCGTTCCGGGTTTGCGCCGGTCCCGGCGGCCGCTCGCTGCGTTGGCACGGAGGGGACCGAGGGTACTAGCCGACGGAGCGCGACCGCCGCCGTCCACGCAACCTGGCCGTAGTCGTGCCGACAAGCAGGCATGACGAAGCCGAAGAGCAGGCCTTCGGATCGGCGCCCTGGCGCCGTGACGCGCCCCCGCCTCGCGCGCCTGAGAGCCGAGGTCGAGCGCTGGGCCTCGGGGGGAGGCGCCGCGCGGAACGAGCCGTTGCCCGCGCAGGCGGTGGCCCTGCTCTGCCTCGTGTGGCCGTACCTGGGCTCAGGCCGGCGGCTGACCTCGATGCAGCCGCGGAAGCTCCGAAACCGCCGCATCGAGCGACCTTCCTGGGACCCACCCCGCCTGTCGTTCTGGATCGAGCGGCATGGTGGGCCGCTCGTACGCGGCGGCCTCTGGGAGTTGCAGCAGTGGACGGTCGACCTGGACGCGTTCACGGTCGAGCTCACGGACACCGGCGCGAGGCCCCGTGTGGCGAGCAGACCGCGGGGGCGGCGGAGCGTCGAGCGAGCCACCTCGGAGCTGGCACCTCGCGCGCCGCGGCGGAGCTCTCGCGAAGTGACCGGAAGCTCCGTCGACGAGCTGCTCGAGGCCGTAGTGACACGTGCTCCGCACCCCGCAGTGACGTGGTCCCGCGGGTCGGGGGCGGCCGAGCGCGTGCGCTTCGATCCTCATCGCATCGCGCCTGGCACGAGCCGGACGGCCTTGCGGCGGCGCAAACGCGTCGCGCGCGGCCTTCGGCGTCGAATGCGGGAGCTCGGCTGGCTGCAGGTGAACCCACCGCGGGGCTTGACCTACGAGCGCACTGGGCCAGCCGACGCCGCCTCCCGGCCGCCGATCGACGGCATGACCTCGGTGGTGGGGTGAACCTCCGCTCCCCCCTCACGGGCGGACCGGGGGGCGGTTCGACCCATCGGGACGGGAAAGTTGCACATCGGCCGGCGCGTCCGATACTCGGCGCATGTCCGACGGGCCCGGGACGGGGGGCGAGCGCACGGCCATCGCCCGCCGGGCGGGGGTCGTCGCGGCGGGCACGCTCTCGAGCCGCATCCTCGGCGCCGCCCGCGACGCGGTCATCGCGGCCGTGTTCGCCGTGAAGGCGACCGACGCGTTCTTCGTCGCGTTCACCATCCCGAACGCCCTTCGCGCCCTGCTCGGCGAGGGGGCCGTGTCGGGCGCCTTCGTCCCGGTCTTCAGCGAGGTGCGCGAGAAGGAGGGCTTCGGGCGCGCGCGGCGCTTCTACGCGTCGCTCACCGGCGTGATGCTCGTCGTGTTGGCCCTCGTCACCGTGGCCGGCGTGCTGCTCGCGCCCTGGCTCGTCGTGGCCTACGCGGCCGGCTACGAGGGCGAGCGGCTCGAGCTCACGGTCGAGCTCACGCGCCTCGTCTTCCCCTACATCTTCCTGATGGGCCTGGCGGCCCTCGGCATGGGCGCCCTCAACTCGCTCAAGCGCTTCGCCGTCCCCGCCTTCGCGCCGGCGCTCCTCAACGTGGCGCTGATCGGCGCCGCGTTCCTGCTCGTCCCGGTGGTCATCGACCTCGGCTGGCCCGCGATCACGGCGCTCGCCGCCGGCGCGCTCGTGGGCGGCGTGCTCCAGGTGCTCGCCCAGGTGCCCGCCCTTCGCAGCGTCTCGCTGTGGCAGATGCCGCGCGTCTCGCTCCGCGACCCGTACGTGCGCAAGGCCCTCCGGCTCATGGTGCCGCTCCTCGCGGGCCTCGGCGTCTACCAGGTGAACGTGATGCTCTCGCGGCTCTTCGCCTCGTTCTTGCCGGAGGGCTCGCAGAGCTTCATCTACTACGGGCAGCGCGTCGTCGAGATCCCGCAGGGCATGTTCGCCTTCGCCATCGCCTCGGCCGCCCTGCCGACGCTGAGCGATCTCCGGAGCCGGGGTCTCGACGACGACGTGAAGCGGACCTTCGGGTACGGCCTCCGGCTGAACCTCTTCGTCGCCGTCCCCGCCACCGCCGCGCTCGTGCTCCTCGCCGAGCCGACCGTCGCCGTCCTGTTCGGGCGCGGCCAGTTCGACGCGTGGCACGTGCGCGAGACGGCGCGATCGCTCGCGTGGCAGGCGGCGGGCGTATGGGCGGTCGCCTCGGTACGAACCGTGATCCCCATGTTCCACGCGTACAACGACACGCGGAGCCCCGTCCTGTGCAGCGCGGTCAACCTGGTGGTCTTCACCGCCGTCTCGCTCGGGCTGATGGGCGCCTTCGGCCACGCCGCCATCGCCGCCGCCTTCAGCGCGGCCGCCGCCGCCCAGCTCCTCGCGCTCCTCGCGCTCCTGCGCCGCCGGGTCGGCCGGCTCGGCCTGCGAGAGGTCGTGCAGAGCGCCATCCGAATGTTGGTCGCGACCGTGGCCATGGCGCTCGTCGCCTGGCCCGTGTCGCGGCTCGGCCGGTGGGCCGAGGGCGGCAACGACCCGCGCAATATCGCGGTCTTCGTCGCTTCCGTCGTGGGCGGCGCCGTCGCCTACCTGATCGCGGCGCGCCTTCTGCGCGCGCCGGAGCTCGACGACGTCCTGCGCGCCCTCCGGCGGCGGCGTGTGTCAGACTCCGGCCGATGAAGATCCGCGACGCACGGTTCGTGGCCGGAGCGACGAACAACGACGCGCTGCCCGCGCCGACGTTTCCGGAGATCGCGTTCGCCGGGCGGTCGAACGTCGGCAAGTCGAGCCTCATCAACGCGGTGCTCGGGCGCAAGAGGCTCGTCCGCACGAGCAGCACCCCGGGCGCCACGCGCGCGATCAACGTGTTCCGCGTCGAGCTCGCCGAACCGGACGCCGTGCTCGACCTGGTCGATCTGCCCGGCTACGGGTGGGCGAAGCGCAGCAAGAAGGAGCGCCGCTCCTGGGGCGCGCTCATCGAGCGCTTCCTCGAGACACGCGTCGGCCTCGAGGCGGTCGTCGTCATCGTCGACGTACGACGCGGATTCGAGGAAGACGACCTCGAGCTCCTCGAGTTCCTCGCTCACGTCGGCAAGCAGCCGATCCTCGTCGCGACCAAGCTCGACAAGCTCCCCGCGAGCAAGCGCAAGCCCGCCCTCGCAGCGCTCGGCAAGGCGGTGGGCCGACGGGTCCTCGGCTTCAGCGCCCAGACCGGCGAGGGTGCCGAGGCGCTCTCTCGCGCGATCCTGCGCGCGGCGCACATCGAGGTCAGCGGTTGACCGCCAGCCCCGGCGGCGTTCCGGGGTACCACGCGTGGAAGGGCGCCCGGTCGCTGCAGCCGGGCCGATCCGCCGGCGAGCAGTAGATGCGCACGTGGAAGTGGTTCCGGTGCGGGTGGCCCGAGGGCTGCCCCATCACCTGCTCGGCGCGCGAGAGCACCGCGCTCGGCGCGCCCCGCCGACGACCCTCGGCGAGCAGGCGCCGCTTCAAGTCGTTCGCCACGAAGATGAACTGCACGCGCGCGTCGCCGTCGGCCACGAGCTTCGCCACCAGCTCCCAGTTGCGCGCGTCGTCGAAGCGCAGGCCCTCGTTCGGCGGCAAAGCCGTCCCGTCGCCGCGGAAGTTGGCGTAGGCGAACGGCTCGACCGGCCGGCCGCGCCCGTCGAGCATGTAGAAAGCGATGTCCGCGTCGCGCCCGTTCTCGTGTGAGCCGTGATCGGCGATGTCGCCGCCGCGCTCGCTCGAGAGCTCGCCGACCGAGAGCTTCGCGCCCGGCACGCGCCGCCACACTCGGTAGGCCGCGCGCTCGAGGAGCTGCACGATCTCCCAGGTGCCCCAGAAATTGCCTCGCGGCGCGTACTCCCCGGTGTAGCGGAGGTAGGCGCTCTCTTCGAGCTTCACCCCGTTGCGCAGGCGCCCCCTCCACGGGAAGCCGACCGAGCGGCTGTGCCGGGGGAGCACGCGGGCGCCGGGCCCTCGGTAGCGCTCGCGCTCGGCCCGCGTCTCGCCGCGGCTCGGCGCGACCCAGACGGCCGGCGCGAGGAGGGCGGCCGCGATCAGCCACGGAAACAGCCGTCGCATGTCCCCTGGGTACGAAGCGGCGCCTGAGAGGGGCAAGTTTTCGGCGGCTCGCCTTGTCGGGGCAGTCGGGATCGCGCTACCCCTCGGGCATGCGCACCCCGGCCGCCCTCGCCGCGCTCCTGTGCGCAGCGTCCTGCGGCGGCGCGGATCCGCACGAGCCCGACGGCGACGGGGCCGGCGCGCGGTCCGATGCGACCGGCGGAGGCG